>JBFMCW010000003.1:0-187272 GCA_040754275.1 Pseudomonadota bacterium | reverse complement strand
AGGGGCTAGGGGCTAGGGGCTAGGGGCTAGGGGCTAGGGGCTAGGGGCTAGGGGCTAGGGGCTAGGCAAATTGTCGGTGGCTTGATCCAGGTTCGCAAGCACTGGACGCGTTGGGACGCGCTCGATATTCCAGTATGTGCCAGTCCACTTGAGAAGCTCGGCCGGGCCTGCGCCTTGCAATTCGACAGGCGGCGCGTGGCCGAGCGCGGCGAGCGCCTCGGCCAGCACCGCGCCGCGCCCGGATTCGGGCAGCGCGGGCGCGAGGGTCTGCTTGGAGAGCTTCTGGCCGGCGGCGTTGACGACGAGCGGCACGTGCGCGTAGCGCGGCGTCGGCAGACCAAGCAGGCTTTGCAGATGGACCTGGCGCGGGGTGTTCCACAGCAGGTCGGCACCGCGCACGACGTCGGTGATGCCCTGGAAAGCGTCGTCGACCACGACCGCAAGCTGGTAGGCGAAGAGGCCGTCGGCACGCCGGACGATGAAGTCGCCGATCTCGGTTTCCAGGTTCTGGCACAGGCGGCCATGGACCCTGTCGTGAAAGCAGGCGCTCACATCATTGACCCGCACCCGCCACGCGCGCGGCGTCGCCCCAGCCGGCAGTCCGGCACGGCAGGTGCCCGGATAGAGGGTTTCGCCCTCGGTATTTCTCGGGGCGGCGGCGAGCTGGCGGCGGGTGCAGGCGCAGGGGTAGGCATGGCCGGTCGATTTCATTTGATCGAGCGCGGCGGCGTAGGCGTCGTCGCGTTGCGATTGATAGCGCACCTCGCCGTCCCATGCGAGGCCATAGGCTTCGAGCTGGCGCAGGATGATATCGGCGGCCCCGGGCACGCAGCGCGGCCGGTCGAGGTCTTCCATGCGTACCAGCCAGCGCCCGCCGGCGGCACGCGCGTCCAGCCAGCTCGCCACGGCGGCAACCAGAGAACCGAAATGCAGCGGGCCGGTGGGCGACGGCGCGAAGCGGCCGACGCAGGCGGGTGCAACGCTCAAGCGGCGCGGGTGAGCATGAGCTGTGCGGGCATTGGGGCGGGGAAGCCCGCCTCGGCGAGCGCCTCGCGGATGAGGCGGTTGCCGTCGAAGTACACCTGCCAGTAGTGATCAGTGTGGCAGAAGGGCCGCACGGCGAGCACCGGGCCGACGAGATTGAATTCGAGAATCTCGACCTCGACCGCGGGCTCGGCGACGACGTTGGGGATGGTCTGCAGTTTATCGCGCAGCAGCTGCATCGCGGCGACGTGGTCCGCATTGCCGGCGAGCTGGCATTTCAGTTCCACGCGGCGGAAGGGGTTGGCGCTGAAATTCTGGATGGTGTCGCCGAAGATCTTGCTGTTGCCGACGATGGAGAGCACGTTGTCAGGCGTGTTGATCGCGGTGGCGAAGAGGCCGATTTCCTTGACCGTGCCGGTCAGTCCGCCGGCGGTGATGAAATCGCCGACCTTGAAGGGCTTCAGCACGATGAGGAAGGCGCCCGCGGCGAAGTTGGACAAGAGCCCGCCCCAGGCTGCACCGATGGCGATGCCGATGCCGGCGACCAGGGCGGCGAAGGTCGTGGTCTGCACGCCGAAGTAGCCGAGGATGGCGACGACCAGCACGATGTTGAGCGTGACGGCGACAAAGCTGCCGATGTAGCGCATCAGCGTGGGATCGACCTTCTGCTTTTCCAGCACGCGCTGCAGCATGCGGCCGGCCAGGCCGATCAGCCAGCGACCGACGATCCAGAAGACGATAGCGGCGAGTATCTTCAGGCCGGCCTCGGTAGCATAGGCGGCAACGATGTCGGCGTATTTCTGAAAGTCTTTTCCATGTCGGGCTCCCGGGGTGGCTGTCGGTCACGAAACTGCCGCGACAGCATAATCCCGCGCCCCGGTCTTTGGCGAGGCCAGCGACTTGTAGAGGTGCAGGATTTCACACTGCATTTTCGTTTCACTCCAGTCCGCCGCGTAGGGCCGGCCGGTGGCGCCCAGCGCGCGCGCCGCGTCGCGATCCGCCAGGAGCGGCAGTACGGTGCGCGCGAAACCGGCCACATCGTCGGGCGCGATATGGCAGCCGGCGCCTTCCTTCAGCACGTCCCGGGTGCCCATCTCGGCGAGCGCGACGACGGGCACGCCCAGCGCCATCGCCTCCAGCAGCACCAGGCCCTGCGTCTCGGTCTTCGAGGCGAACACGAACACATCCGCCGCACAATAGCAGGCCGGCAGTTCGGTCTTGCGTTCGAGGTAGCCGACGAAGCGCACGTTGTCCGCGAGGCCGCGCTTCGCCACGGCACGTTCGAGCCGTGGCCGCGCCGGACCTTCGCCGGCGATCACGAGGAGCACGTCGGAGCGCTCGCGGCGCACGCTCTCGGTCACGCGCAGCAGGAAATCGATGTTCTTCTCGAAGGCCACGCGGCCGACGTAGGCCATCACCGGCCGCTCGGGCGCGATGCCGTGGCGGGCGCGGAAGGCCGCACCGTCGCAATCGGCGAAATCGGCCGTGCGGATGCCGGTGGGAATGATGTGGATGGGGCTCGTCACGCCGTAGGCCTGCAAGGCGTTCTTCATGGCCGAAGAAGGTGCGATGACTGCCGTGACGCCGTCGCATTCCTTGCGCGAGATCATGCGCGCCGCCGCCGCCAGCCAGGCCTTGGGCAGGAAGGGCAGATAGTGATGGAAGTATTCCTCGAATAGCGTGTGGTAGGTCTCAACAATGGGGAGCCTGTGCCTGCGCGCCCAGCGCACGCCCGCGCGGTGCGCGAGGAAGGGCGTATGGATGTGGACGAGTTCGAAGTCGGACGGGTTCAGGCCGTCCAGCGCGGCAGCCAGTGCGCGCAGGTGCATCAGCCGGTCTTCCGGGTCGCGCGGAACCTGCCAGCCGGGCACGCGCACGATGTCAGATTCGGGCGCGGCGCCTGGATAATCGGGCGTGACCAGCAGGCTGGTATGCCCCGCCTCCGCCAGCGCCTGCCGCAGGGTCTGGATCGATGTGGATACGCCGTTGACGCGCGGGAAGTACACGTCGGACACCATCAGGATACGCACGGCAGACTCCGGGAGGATCGAAGCCTGCGTTTGTATGGCAATGCGGTTACAGGGTGATTACAGGTCGATGCCGGGCTGCGCCTTCACGCCGGCGCGGAAGGCATGCTTCACGTCGGCGATGTCCGAAACGGTATCCGCCAGCTCGACGAGCGCCGCCGGAGCGGCGCGCCCGGTGACGACGACATGCTGCATGGCCGGCCGGTGCGCCAGCGCATCGAGCACGAGGTCACTGTCGAGATAGCCGTAGTTGAGCAGGTAGGTGAGCTCGTCCAGCACCACCAGCTGATAGGACGGATCGGCCAGCATGCGCGCCGCGATCGCCCAGCCGCGCTGTGCGGTGGCGATGTCCTGTTCGCGGTTCTGCGTATCCCAGGTGAAGCCGTCGCCGGTCACGTGCCATTCGGCGTGCTTGCCGAGGAAGGCCTCCTCGCCGGTGTCGGTGCGGCTCTTGATGAACTGCACCACGCCAACCTTCATGCCGTGGCCGAGCGCGCGCGCCGCCATGCCAAAGGCCGCCGTGCTTTTGCCCTTGCCGTTGCCGGTCACGACGAGCAACAGGCCGCGTTCGTCGGTGGCGGCGGCAATGGCAGCGTCGACGACGGCCTTCTTTCTTGCCATGCGGGCGGCGTGGCGGGCATTGCGTTCGGTTTCGTTCGGATTCATGGCGGTTTCATATGGGAGACAGCTTGAGCCGGGAGCATACGGGCAAGCGTGCCGGAACGACATTCATTCCGGCTGGTACGCCAGTTCGACGAAGAGCGCACGGCCCTGAGTGTTGTAACCGTGGACGAGCGAATAATCCTTGTCGAACGCGTTCAGCAGCTTGCCGGTCAGCGTCCAGTCGGGCGCGGGCCGCCAGCCCAGACTGAGATTGAGCACGGCGTAACCCGGCACCATGGTGCGCGCGAAGGTCGTGGCGTGAATGTCCGGCCGAGCACCCGAGGCCAGCACTTCGGCACGCCAGTCGAGGGCGTCGTCCAGACCGCCGCCGAGCGACACGCTGCCAAAGCTGTCGGCGCGGCGCAGCAGGCCGAGCCCGGTGACGGCATCCTCGGGATTCTGCGCGGTGTAGGCGGCGCGTGCGTCGAGCCCCGCCAGCCGGCCCTGCCACGACAATTCGACGCCGCGATTTTCCGCCCGGTCGACGTTGGTGGCAGTAAATGTCGGCGGCACGAAGTTGATGAGCTTGCGCGTGCGGGTGGCAAAGGCCGTCGCGCGCGCCAGCCCCAGCGCACCGCTATAGGTGAGACCGAGCTCGACGCTGTGCGCGCGTTCGGGGTCGAGCGCGGGGTTGCTACCGAAGGGGCCGTAGAGTTCGTTGAAGGTGGGCGCGCGGAACGCAGTCGAGTAGCTGCCCGATACGCGCAGCGCCGGCGTCAGGCGATAGCCGTAGCCGATCAGGCCCGTGGTCGCGCCACCCACATCGCTATAGTCATCGCGGCGCAGGTTGAATTGCAGTTCGTGCGCGCCCAGCGTCGCGGTGTAGCCTGCCAGCACGCTCCCGACCCGGCGCGCATCGTCGGCATAGGCCTGGTTCGATTCGAAGTGCTGCCACAACCCTTCGACGCCGAGACGCAACGTGCCCGGCCCGGCATCGACCGTGTTGTGCCAGACCAGCTGGCGGTTGCGGGTACGGAAACGGTCGCCAGGCGTGCCATTGAGATCCGACACCAGATCATCGACCCCCTGCGATGCCTGCACGCGGCTGGCCCAGCCGGGCATCCAGCGATTCTCGCTGTAGACGGAGAGCGCCGTCAGGGTCTGTTCGCTGTGATTGCGCGAAGTGCCATCGAACTCGGTGTCGCCCTCGCTGCGAAAGCCGGTCAGGCCCATTGTGTGCCCCGGCGAAAGGCGATGCGACAGCGCCAGATTGAGCGTGGTATTCCTGTAGGCATCGTCGTCGACATCGGCCGCCGCAAAGACAAAGGGGGCCGGCACGAACGCCGGCCGTGCGCTGGAAAAACCGTCTCTCTGCGTGCGCGCCACGCCGAGATGCACACGTGTATCGCCCAGCGCACCGCCGATGGAGGCGGCCAACTTGCGCGTGTCGTCTGTGCCGAACCCGACGGTGACGGCAGGCCTGATCGCGCCCGCGCCGCGTCGCGTGAATATCTGCACCACCCCACCGATGGCCTCGGAGCCATACACACTCGACACATTGCCGCGCACGATCTCGATGCGCTCGACCTCGTCGAGCATCACCTGATCGAGAGCGGTCGCGCCGGTGCTGGCGGAATTCACGCGCACGCCGTCGATCAGCACCAGCACATGATCGGATTCCGAGCCGCGTATGCGAATGGCAGCCTGCGCCCCCAGTCCGCCGGTCTGGGCGATTTCCACGCCCGATTCCTGGCGCAGCAGTGTGGCCAGATCGAGTGCAGCCGACGATTCGATATCGGCGCGCGTGATGACACTGGTGTGCTGCAGGGACGAAGCTAGTGGCTGGGCTGTGCCGGTGGGGGTGACCACGATCGTGTCACCGACAAAGACCGGCAGGGCGTCGGCACACACGGGCGCAACAAAGCCTGCGGCCAGCGCAAGGGCGAGAGTAGATTGACGCATGATGATTTCCTGTTGGAGCGCCTGGTTCCCCGCAGGCGCGTTGCACGAACCGCTGCTCGATCTTCATCGAGGCAGGGCTCAGGCCGGTATCCGGGCTCGCGCCTGAAGTTCATCGCCTTCCCGGGCAAAGCCCAGTGGCGTGGAGGATGAACCGTTTAGCGCTTACCGTTGCGGGGGCAGCACAGGCCTGGCGACGTATCGCGCACCTGTTTCCCGTTTATCCTCGGCGACGGAACGTCGCCTTCGGCACCTGAAGGCGCGCATTATATGCCGCGATTGACCCTGCGCGCATCGCCCCCTATAGTCTCCCGCCATGTATGCCGAACTCGATACGCTTGAAGCCCGAATCCGCCAGGTGGCCGAGTTATGCCATGCCCTGCGCCGCGAGAACATCGCCCTGCGCCAGCAGCTATTGGCCGCGCAGCAGGACAACAAGCAGTTGACGACGCGACTGGATACGGCAAAGGTTCGCCTGCAGAACCTGCTGCAAACCCTGCCGGAGGAGGCCTGATGGCCGCGCCGCGCTCGATCGAGATCCACATCCTGGGCCGCGCCTACAAGGTCGCGTGCAAACGCGAGGAGGAGTCCGCTCTGATCGCTGCAGCAGACTACCTCGACGACAAGATGCGCGAGATTCGCGACAACGGCAAGGTGATCGGCGCGGAGCGCATCGCCATCATGGCCGGCCTCAATCTCGCCCATGACCTGCTGACGAAAGGCGGCGGCGGACTGATCGAAGAAGCGCGTTCGCGGGTGGCGCACTGCAACACGCTGCTCGACGCGGTGCTGGAAGATCAGGACAAACTCTTCTAAACTTTGTCTCGCTCCCTGCGGTGTTCGAGGCCGGCTGCAATTTCTCTGAACCAATGCATACGTGCAAGGCTGCGGTCTATTCCGGTGCGGGTGTGCGCGTGACACGTCTCATGTGCCCGAAGCATCTTTGAGCGCGGCCATCTTGAACCCAGGTTCAAGAGTCCGCGGCCGGTCACGGCACAGGCGGGGAGCCCTCCTCCTTCCATGAATAAATCCAGTCTCCGACGCCAGCTCAAGGCCGCGCGCAACGCGATCGCGCCTCAGGCACGCGCGCTTGCTGCGCGCGCGGCGATGCGCCTGGCGCTACGCGCAGGCGTGTTGTTGCGCGCGCGGCGCATCGGCTTCTATCTGCCCCAGCACGGGGAATTCGACATACGCCCCTTGATGAACCAGGCGCTGTGGATGGGCCGCGAATGCAGCCTGCCGGTGCTGCCCAGGCGCGGCCGGACGATGCGATTCGGCCGTGTGCGGGCCGGCAGCCGCATGCTGCCGAATCGCTATGGCATTCCTGAGCCACAGGACCTGCAGCCCTTGCGTGCACGCCAGCTCGACCTGCTCCTGATGCCGCTGGTCGGCTTCGACACTGCAGGACACAGGCTGGGAATGGGCGGGGGCTATTACGACGCGACGCTCGCATTCATGCGGCATCGTCGTCACTGGCGCAAGCCGCGCCTGGTGGGGGTCGCGTTCGAGTGTCAGCGGGTAGATGCGTTGCCGCACGATCCCTGGGACATGCCGCTCGACGCGGTGTTGACGGAAAAGTGTCTGTATCGTTTCGACCGCGACGCTCAGTAGCGTTGCGGCGGCTTGAGAGAATATGCCGGAACCGCTGCCTTGTCGCCTTTCCTGCCGGTCGTGGCTGCCGGCACCGGCAGACGCATCCAGTTGAGATAGGTCTTGGGGTCGAGCCAGACCTGCATGGGGGCGATCATGCGGCCGTCAGCCGTGACTTTCATCCACTGCACCGGGGTCTGGCTCATCGATGCCAGCGCGTGCATGTAGAAACGCGGGTTGGCCATGGCCTGCATCCAGCGCTGGGGTTTTTTCGGATCGAGCATGCGGCTCACGATGGCTTGCTGATACTGCGGGTCGATGGATGAATAGAACCAGTCCGACAGCATGGCAGGGTCTGCCATCTGCGCCAGATTTCCGGGCACGGCCGACGAACCGGCATGTTCCATCGCCTTCAGCCACACCTCCGGGCTGGCGCTCATGGCCATGGCCGCCACCAGAAACTCGGGCTCGGTCATGGTGTCCGCCATGTCCAGCGCCTGCTGCGGATCGCGCACCATGCCGAGATTGCCGCGCATGTCGAGCATGCGTTCGAACCGCGTGGCGGCAGTGTCGGGTGTGACCGGGTCGGCCCAGGCGGCGCCGGGCAGGACCAGGAGGAATATCAGTATCGTACGCAGCATCGTCAATGCTCCAGCTTCGTCAGGCACGCCGTGTCGGCGTCCGAAAGCACAAAAACCCCCGGCGAAAGCCGGGGGTTTTTTCATCGGCCGGGAGAATTACTTCTGGGCAGCGGGCGCAGCGGGCGCAGCACCATAGGTACCGGTCATCGGGGCCATGAACATCAGCGGGTTGAAGGCCTGGGTGGCGTTGGTATAGGTGGCCGGGTTCACGAACGCGCCCCAAGTGCCGTAGGTGGCGGGGTTAGCGGCGGTGTTCATCCAGTTAGTATAGGTAGCGGGATTCATCGGGGCCATCATGGCGTTCATGGCCTGCGGGCTCATGGGAGCCATCATCCAGTTGGCGTACATGCCGGGGTTCATCGGGGCCATCATCAGTTGCATGGCGCGGGGATCCATCGGGGCCATCATCCACTTCATGTACAGGTTGGGGTTCATGAAGGGCGCCATGGCGGCAGTGTAGAAGTTGGGGTCCATCATCGCGCCCATCCACTTCATGGAAACGGCGGGATCCATGAATTGCATGTAGTTGGTCATGGTGGCCGGGTTCATCATGCCGGTCATCATGTTCAGCGAAGTCTGCGGGTTCATCATCGCGTTGGTCATGGCCATCGCGGTGGCGGGATCGGTCACGGCCATCATCCAGGGCACGAAGGTCTTGGGATCCTTGAATGCGGAGGCGTTCTGGGTCGGATCAACCATCTTGGCGACCCAGGCTTCGGAGGTGGTGGGGGTCGCGGCGGCAGCCGGGGCGGTGCCATTGGCAAAAGCGGCGGAGGAAACGGCAGCGGCGATCAGCGCAGCGGTCAGTTTGGAGATGGTCATGATGACTCCTGATGGGTAAATGGAAACGTTGATAAGTGACTGCGGGTATTGCATTTAAAGATAAGCAACTCGTATGAGCGAGGAGAATATTAGCATATTCTGTTTATTGTAAATAAGCATAAAGCTACCAGCAGTCGGAATGTACTAGACAAAGCGTTGTCACCTCCCCACAAACGAAAAGACCCCCGACCGGGGGCCTGGGCGAGGCGGGCAGACGTCAGTCTTCGCGCTCGAAGTCCCCGCGCCGCAGCCGGACCTGATAGTCGGTCAGCATTGCACGCACCTTGCCACTCAGCACGTACAGACCGATGAAGTTGGGGAAAGCCATGGCCAGCACGAGCAGATCGGTGAAGTCGACCATGTTGGCCGCGCTGGCAACCGAAGCGACGACGATGAACACGAGGAACAGCGTACGGTAAACGATGGAGGTCCGCTCCCCGAACAGATAGGCCCAGCAGCGCTCACCATAGTAAGACCAGGAAATCATCGTGCTGTAGGCAAACAGGACCACCGACAGGGTCAGGATCACCGGAAACCAGTCGGATACCGTGGCGAAGGCCGCCGAAGTCAGCGCCGCACCCTTGGACGCCTCGCGCAGTTCCAGGGTGGCCGGGTCATTGTAGACGCCCGTGATCACGATCACCAGCGCAGTCATGGTGCAGATCACGATGGTGTCGATGAAGGGTTCGTACAATGCCACCATGCCCTGGCGGATCGGATATTTCACGGAAGCGGTCGAATGCACGATGGCGGCCGACCCCAGGCCGGCCTCGCTCGAGAAGACTGCGCGCTTGAAGCCCTGCACCAGCACGCCGACCATGCCGCCTGCCACAGCGATGGGCGCGAAGGCTTCGGTGACGATCTTGGCCAGGGCCGCCGGCACCTGATCCGCATTCGTTACCACGATCCAGAGACAGGCCGCCAGGTAGATCAGGATCATGCTCGGCACCACCGCTTCGGCGGTATGGGCGATGCGGCGCAACCCCCCGATGATCACTACCCCGACCGCCACTCCCATGATGAGGCCGTAAGCGATGGGCACATCGTTGAAATACGGCAGTTGCGCCTGCACCGCGCCGAGTGACTGGCTGACCTGGAAGGCGCTGCCTGCCCCGAAAGAGCCCAGCACCGTGAACACGGCGAACATGCCGGCGAGGAACTTGCCGGTGCGCGGCCAGTTGAATTCGGCCAGCCCCTTCGACAGGTACTCCATCGGACCGCCCATGATGCGCCCGTCCGGACGTATCTCGCGATAGCGCTGCGCCAGCGTGGCTTCGGTGAACTTGGTCGTCATGCCGAGAAACCCGGCCACGATCATCCAGAACGTTGCCCCCGGCCCGCCTATCGAGATCGCGATCGCCACACCCGCGATGTTGCCCAGGCCCACGGTGGCGGACAGGGCGGTCGTCAGCGCCTGAAAGGGACTGACCTCGCCTTTGTCGTCGTGCGTACGGTATCTGCCCCGCATCACCCGGAAAGCGTGGCGCATCATGCGCAGGTTGACGAAGGAAAAACGCAGCGTCAGATACAGCGCGCCGACGATGAGCCAGGCCACGATGAAAGGCATCGCAGGCTCGCCGGGAAACACGTCGTAGAAAATGACGCTGGCCAGATGGCCGTTGATCACCCCGAAAAAGGCATCGATCGCACCGGGTTCTGCTGCCTGGGCGCCAAGCGGCAACACCAGGCCCAGTGCCAACAGCAAAAGACTGCGTAGTGTCACGAGCGCTCCCTTGTATCTGCTTGTTGCCGCAACGATAACAAACTTGTCGCGCTGGCGTCAGCCAATAAAAAAGCCGACGCGCGTTGCGTCGGCTTTCGCTGGAATGCCCGGAAAACTTACTTCAGGCCCAGCACCCAGGCGATGATCTTCTTGCCGTCTTCGTCCTTGAGCTGCGGATTGGGCGGCATCGGGACCGCACCCCAGACACCCTTGCTGCCCTTCTTGACCTTGGCGAGCAGATCGGCGGCAGCGGCGGAATCGCCAGCATATTTCTTGGCAACATCCTTGAATGCCGGGCCAACGATTTTCTTGTCGACGCCGTGGCAGGACATGCAGGCATTCTTCTGGGCCAGCGCCTGGTCGGCGGAGGCAACACCCGCCATGCTCAACAGGGCGGCAGACACGGCGGTCAGGATCAGGGTTTTCATGGTGGGCGGTCTCCGTAAAAAATCGGTCTGTTAGGTCTGCGCAGACTTCAGCGCGTTTGCAATATTAAGCATATTTATTCCGCACGCAATACGGCACCTTGGTCATTTGCTACCAAGGCCCGTAAAACATTGTTATTCCCGCTCGATCAGCTCGCGATAGGCATGCCAGCTGGCGTGGCCGAGCAGGGGGAAGATCACGGCCATGGCGATGAAATCGGTGGCAAATCCGACCGCGATCAGCACTGCGATCATCGCCGCCCACAGCAGCATCGCGGTGAAATTGAGCCGGGTGGCCATGAAGCTCGTGACCAGGGCCGTGGCGAAATCGACCTTGCGATGCAGCAGCATGGGCAGGGACACCACCGAAAGGCTGAACACCATCAGCGCGAGCGCGCCACCAAAGGCCAGGTACGCCACGAAGAACTCGGTATGTTGCAGGACGGTATCCAGCGTCAGCAGATCGGCGAGGCTGCCGATCCCCGAGCCGTTCAGGAACAGCCCTACCAGGATCGCGGAGATGCGTTCCCAGACCGACAGCACGAATACCAGCATCAGCGCATACAGCCCCAGCGAGGATGGGTTGGCCCGCCAGGCCAGCAAAGGCGTGAAGAGATGCGGCAGCTTGTGGTGGTGCTCGATGCGGTGGCTTACGCAGTAGAACACCGTGGCCAGCACGGGGGCTACAAAGAGAAAGCCGGAGGTCAGCGCCATGGCCAGATGTGGCTTGTCCCAGGCGCCATGCACCAGTCCGTAGCCCAGCAACGCGAACGCAATGCCGTAAAAGAGGCTGGATCGCCATGCAAGGCGAAAGTCATGGGCGCCTGCCTTGAGCCACTGCCAGGGTTGATCGAGGCTCACGGTGCGGATGCCCGGCAGATTCATGCGTGCGGCCTGGGGATGGATAACGGCGTGTTCGGTATGCGTATTCATTCAATCCTCCTGGGAGTCGTACGGACAGACAATCTGCCCTGTTTGATAGCAGTCCTTGAGATGGGTTCCTACCAGCAAACACTGATACTGCCTACAGTGCATCGAGATCGGTGGTCGGTGGCTGGCAGGCCGTGCCCTTGCAGGCCCAGGCGGTCGGCTCCACCGTCTCGGGTTTCGCAAGCGCCTCGGGCACGCCGGTGCCGTTGGGCACGGCGAGCAGGAAATCGCGCGTGCCAGGCCGCGCAGACAGCCGGGCCGCTGCATGGCTGAGCGTTGCTCCGGGCCCGCGCAGCACTATGATGCGGGGCGGATCGAGCGTCTCATCGAGCACCGCCAGCAGGGTTGGAAAGGCGATCGGCTGCTGCCCCAATTGCGGATAGAACAGGCGCAGACAGCGTTCGGTCGCTTCCAGGTAGCGCGTCTCGCCGAACAGATGGCCGAGTCGCTGCAGGGCGTAGGCCGCCATCCCGTTGCCCGAGGGCGTGGCCTGGTCGTAACCCGGCTTCTGGCGCGCGATCAGCACCTCGTGGTCGTGGCTGGTGAAGAAAAAGCCGCCGGCTTCGGCGTCCTCGAAATGCGTCAGCAGGGCATCGGCAAGTTCGCGCGCCCAGTCGAGATCGGCCGGACGATACGCGGCCTGCAGCGATTCCAGCAAGGCATCGAGCAGAAAGGCGTAGTCGTCGAGGTAGGCATTGAGCCACGCTTCGCCGTTCTTGTAGCTGGCCAGCAGACGCCCGTCGCGCCAGAGCCGGGTACGCAGGAAATCGAGCGCGGCCTGCGCTTCCGCCACCCAGTCCGGGCGGCCCATCACGCGGCCCGCATGGGCCAGTCCGGCGATCATCAGTGCGTTCCAGCTCGCGAGCTGCTTGTCGTCGCGGCCAGGCCGCACGCGGATTGCGCGTGCGCGAACAGTTTGGCGCGGGCGGAGGCAAGGCGCGCGGCAGCTTCGTCCGGCGCCACGCCCAGGCCCGCGGCGACGTCAGCCAGCGGACGGGCGAGAATGGGATTCCAGTGCGCATCCTCGAAATTGGGCGGCGCGTCGAACCCATACACCGGTGCAGCCACCGCATACTCCTCGGCCGACAGCAGGGTGCGCACTTCTTCCCGCGTCCACACGTAGAACTTGCCCTCCTCGCCTTCGGAATCCGCATCGAGCGCCGAGCAGAAACCGCCGTCCTGGCCGCGCATCTCGCGCAACAGCCATTCGACAATGCCCTCTGCGGTTTCGCGATACAGCGCCTCACCGGACAAGGCCCAGGCGTCGGCATACAGCTGCAGCAGCGGCCCGTTGTCGTAGAGCATTTTCTCGAAGTGCGGAATCGCCCAGCGCTCGTCCACCGAATAGCGGCAGAAGCCGCCGCCCAGCTGGTCGCGCACGCCACCCGAGGCCATCTTCGTCAACGTGAACAGGGCCAGTTCGCGCGCCCGTGCGTTGCCCTGCTGCGCCTGCCGCAACAGGAAGGCCAGTTCGCCCGGACGCGGAAACTTGGGTGCGCGCGAGAAGCCGCCCCACTCCGGGTCGAAGGCCGCTTCGAGGTCGCGCATGGCCGCTGCGAACGGCGCGGCGTTCAATTCGCCGTGGCGCGTGGCCGCCGGCTGCTCGCGCGCGAGCGCCTCCCGTACGGCGGCGTTCTGCGCGAGGACCTCGTCGCGCCGGCTTTGCCAGGCGTGCGCGACGTTTTCCATCAGTTCCACGAAACCGGGCAGACGGTAGCGCGGCGTTCTGGGAAAGTAGGTGCCGGTGAAGAAGGGTGTCTGGTCAGGGGCAAGAAAGACGGTGAGCGGCCATCCTCCGCCGCGCTGGGCCAGCAGCTGGTGCGCGGTCTGGTAGATCTGGTCGAGGTCGGGCCGCTCCTCGCGATCCACTTTTATGTTCACGAAGAGCCGGTTCATCACCGCCGCGACCCCGGCGTCTTCGAAGCATTCGTGCGCCATCACGTGGCACCAGTGGCAGGCCGAGTAGCCGATCGACAGCAGGATTGGCCTGTCCTCGCGGCGCGCCTTGTCCAGCGCCTCCGGCCCCCACGGATACCAGTCCACCGGGTTGTCGGCGTGCTGCAGCAGATAGGGGCTGGTCTCGCGGGCGAGTCGGTTCGGCATGGCGGCGGCAATAGTTGATTAAATCTGTCAACAATTGTACGCTCCCGGCAACGACGCATCATCAGGAGAATGCCCATGTCCCAGGAATGGTTCGATGCCGCCCGCACGGGCGACGCCGTCAAGCTCAAGGCGCTGCTCGAAGCCGGCGCCGACCCCGCCAGCGCCGACGAGGCCGGCGAAACCGCGCTGATGCTGGCAGCGCACCAAGGCCATCTCGCGGCCGTGCAGGTCCTGCTCGCCGCCGGCGCAGACGCCAACGCCGCCTCGCCGCAGGGCTGGACGGCCCTCGCCAAGGCTGCCTACAACGGCGAAACCGAGCAGGGCTACGTCGAAGTCGTCGAGGCGCTGCACCAGGCCGGCGCCAACCTCGATGCGCGCATTTTCTTCGGCATCACCCCGCTCATGCTGGCGGCCGGCGGTGGCGATGCCTCGGTGGTGGAATGGCTGATCAACAACGGCGCCGACGTGCTCGCCGCCAACGAGGGCGGCCGCACTGCGCGCATGATGGCGAACGACCGCTTCTACGTGGACGTGATCAATCTCCTGACGGAAGCCGAGCGCCAGCTCGGCGTGACGGAGGAAGGCACCTGTTCGTCGACCAGGAGCGTGGTCAAGCCGCAGGTGGTCAACCTGATGAAGCCGACCACGCACTGATCGGTTTGAGCGTGGCCATTGCGCACTTTCCCGCTTGCGCTAGAGGAAGATCAAACGTTCAGGTTTCCAGCCAGTCGGTCAGCCCGGACCACTGTTCGATGTCGCGCTCGGCGATGTGGTGCGGCAGGTCGAACAGGCTTTTTCCCTCGAACGCGGCGTTAACATAGTTCTGCGTGTTGCGCAGGTAGGCGAGCACCGGCAAATCCTGCTGCGCCATGAACTGCTCCAGAGTGACACCGGCGCGGGTACGAGGATCGACGCGCATGCCAACCACACCGACGAAGGCGTGCCCCTTGCGCACCGCCTTTTCGGCATGCAGCGCGGCGAGAAAATCTTGACTGGCACGGATATCGAACAGCGAAGGGGCGATCGGCACCGCCACCTTGTGCGCAAGCTTCAGGGCACGTTCCAGATTCTTGCCGTGCAGCCCGGCCGGCGAATCGATCACCAGCCAGTCGGCGTCGCCCTTCTGTCCGTCCTGCAGCAGTTCGATATCGGGCAGTGCCATATCGCGCGCCGCCAGCCAGTGCGTCGCCGACTTCTGGCGGTCGAGATCGAGCATCGCCACACGCCGGCCCTGCGAGGCAAGCCAGCCCGCCAGGTTGATCGACAGCGTGGTCTTGCCGCTGCCCCCCTTGGGATTGGCAACCAGAATGACGCGCATCTCGTTTCCTCCCATCTTCACAGCGGCTCGGCGCTGTAGACCACGCCAAGTACATGCGTCTCGCCCGGTGCGACGGTAACGACGTTGTCCATCGCGTTGCCGGATTCGACGCAGACCATGTTGCGCCAGCCCTCGCCTGAGCTACCGCGGCCCATGTCGCCCATCTTCTCGGCTTTTTCCGTCCACGGCGTCCACACCACGGTGGACTGCGAACCGGTCTTGGCGACGCGGATGCGGCGACCCAGGGCCGGGTCGACGATCACGCAGTCAGACGTGGTGTTCACGTACACGCGATCGACTTCACCCGCAAAGCCGATCGCGCCTTTCTGCTGCTTGCGGGCAAAATTCTCGGCCTTGTCGTGGTAAGCGCAGCCGTCCAGCCCCTCGACGCTGACCGCGCCGATGTCGCTAATGTGGAAATAGGTATGCAGCGCCTCGCCGATGACGAAGGGCGCAATGCCCGTGTTGGTGGTGGCAAGCTGCGCCTCCAGTTTTTCGCCGACGATGAGCGTGAGCGTCAGCGTGCAGGCATGCGGCCACTGCGCGCGCGCCTGCTCGTCCGCTTCGAGCTGCAGCGTAAGTTCGGTACGGAAATCGCTGCGCTTCTTGCTGCCGATGACCTGCCAGGCCACGGTGCGCGCAAAACCGTGCGCCGGGAAGCCGGGTTCCTTATCGTGCGGACCGAACCACGGCCAGCACACGGGCACGCCGCCGCGGATGGATTTGCCCGCCGCAAATTTGGCTGCGTCGGACACCCAGACGACGGGCTCACGCTGCGACTTGGGCCGGAAGCTGACGAGATGCGCGCCCTGCAGGCACACCGTCGCGCGCCCGCCGTGGTTGTCGATGTCGGCGTACTGCAGGCCGCCCGCGCCGGTACGGAAGGCAAGCTGGCCAGGAATGGCGAAATGCGCCAGCGGATCGGCGTGCTCCTGCGCGGCGGTGGGATGCTCGACCTGGCTCACGTCGCGCACGGCGCCAAAGGCGGCCGAAGTCGTCATCGCGGCGTAGGCGCGCAGCGCAGCCGAGACGCTGCGCGCGCGCGGCGCGGCAGGCTTCCAGGCGGCCGCGCCCCGGGCATCCATCGCGGCGCGGCGGCGCGCCAGCTCGGCGGCCGGCACACGCAGATTGATCGTGCGCCCGGGAATGTCGATGTCGATCGCGTCGCCCTCTTCCACCAGGCCGATGGTGCCGCCCTCGGCGGCCTCGGGCGAGGCGTGACCGATGGAGAGGCCTGAGGTGCCGCCGGAGAAGCGGCCGTCGGTGACGAGCGCGCAGGCGCGGCCCAGGCCTTTCGATTTCAGGTAGGAGGTCGGGTAGAGCATTTCCTGCATGCCGGGGCCGCCGCGCGGGCCTTCGTAGCGGATCACCACCACGTCGCCGGCCTGGATGTGGTCGCCGAGGATGGCGTCCACCGCCGCGTCCTGCGACTCGAACACGCGCGCCGGACCGGAAAACCTGAGGATGTGTTCGTCCACCCCGGCGGTTTTCACGATGCAGCCGTCTTCGGCGAGATTGCCGTAGAGCACGGCGAGGCCGCCGTCCTTCGAGTAGGCGTGCTCGATATCGCGGATACAGCCGCCCGCGCGGTCGTCGTCCAGTTTCGGGAACCGGCGGTCCTGCGAGAATGCGACCTGGGTCGGCACGCCGCCGGGAGCGGCGCGGTAGTAATCCTTCACGTCGCGGCTGGCGGTGCGGCGGATGTCGAAGGCTTCGATCTGCTCGCCCAGCGTCCTGTACAGCACTGTCGGCACGTCGCGGTGAATCAGACCGCCACGTTCCAGTTCGCCGAGGATCGCCATCACGCCACCGGCGCGGTGCACGTCTTCCATATGGTAGGTCTGGATCGACGGTGCAACCTTGGACAGGTGCGGCACGCGGCGGCTCATGCGGTCGATGTCCTTCATCGTGAAATCGACGCAGGCCTCGTGTGCGGCCGCCAGCAGATGCAGCACGGTGTTGGTCGAGCCGCCCATGGCGATATCAAGCGCGATCGCGTTCTCGAAGGCGTCGAAGCTGGCGACGGCGCGCGGCAGCACGGAATGGTCGCCATGCTCGTAATAGCGGCGCGTGTTCTTCACGATCAGGCGCGCGGCGGCGCGGAACAGCTTTTCGCGGTCGGCATGCGTCGCCAGCATCGAGCCGTTGCCCGGCAGCGCCAGGCCCAGCGCCTCGGTCAGGCAGTTCATCGAATTGGCGGTGAACATGCCCGAGCACGAACCGCAGGTGGGGCAGGCCGAGCGTTCGAGCTGCTGCACCTTCTCGTCGGTGACGGCACTGTCGGCCGCCGAAACCATGGCGTCGACCAGGTCGAGCTTGATCGTCTGCTTGTCCCACACCACCTTGCCGGCTTCCATCGGGCCGCCGGAGACGAATACGGTCGGGATGTTGAGGCGCAGTGCGGCATTCAGCATGCCGGGCGTGATCTTGTCGCAGTTGGAAATGCACACCAGCGCATCGGCGCAGTGGGCGTTGACCATGTATTCGACCGAATCGGCGATGAGGTCGCGGCTGGGCAGCGAATACAGCATGCCGTCGTGACCCATGGCGATGCCGTCATCCACAGCGATGGTGTTGAACTCCTTCGCCACGCCGCCCATGGCCTCAATCTCGCGTGCGACGAGCTGCCCCATGTCCTTGAGATGCACATGGCCCGGCACGAACTGAGTGAACGAATTGGCGATGGCGATGATGGGCTTGGAAAAGTCGCCATCCTTCATGCCGGTGGCGCGCCACAGGGCGCGGGCGCCGGCCATGTTGCGGCCGCGGGTGGTGGTCCAGGAACGGTAGGCAGGCATGGGGGGTCACTCCGGCAATCTATAATCAGCCAGGCATTTTACCCGCGCTTTGCGTCCCCCTGAATCCCGGCCCCTGCCCTCCATGCTCGTCCATCCGCAATTCGATCCCGTCGCCCTGCAGCTGGGGCCCGTCGCCATCCACTGGTACGGGCTCATGTACCTCGTCGCCTTCGTGCAGGTGATCCTGCTCGGACGCTGGTGCATCGCGCACCGGCCCTGGAGCGGCTGGAACGCGAAAATGCTCGACGACGTGCTGTTCTATGGCGTGCTCGGGGTCATCCTCGGCGGCCGGCTTGGCTACGTGCTCTTCTACAAACCCGCCGAATACCTGGCGAACCCGCTCGACATCCTCAAGGTATGGGAAGGCGGCATGAGCTTTCACGGCGGCTTCCTCGGAGTGCTCGTCGCCATGATGCTGTTCGCGCGCAAGCATGATGTGCGCTGGCTCGCCGTCACCGACTTCATCGCGCCGCTGGTGCCGCTGGGGCTCGCCGCCGGGCGGCTCGGCAACTTCATCAACGGAGAGCTGTGGGGCCGCGCCGCCGATCCCGCCCTGCCCTGGGCCATGGTCTTTCCGCAGGCGGCGGACGGCATCGCGCGCCATCCCTCGCAGCTTTACCAGTTTGCCGGGGAAGGCCTCGCGCTCTTCCTCATCCTGTGGCTGTATTCGAGCAAACCGCGTCCGGTCGGCGCCGTATCCGGCGTCTTCCTCGTCGGCTACGGCGCCTTCCGCTTCCTCGCCGAATTCGCCCGCGAGCCCGACGCCTTCCTCGGCCTGCTGGGCCTGGGCCTGTCGATGGGCCAGTGGCTGTCGCTGCCGATGATCGTCGCCGGCGTCCTGATGCTGCGCTGGGCACAGCGCCAGCACGGATCGGGCCGCGTATGATCCGCCGCGGCTGGCAGCTGCTCGGCTGGGTCGGCGTCGCGCTCACCCTCGCCATCTCGCTCGGCCCGCCCGCGCTCGACGAAGGCAGCGGCCACGCCGACAAGTTCGTCCACCTGGCCGGCTACAGCGTACTCATGTTCTGGTGGTCGCAGCTTGTCATGCAGCGACGCTGGCGCCTTGCACTCGCCGTCATCCTGTACGGCCTCCTTATCGAAGGCCTGCAGGGCCTGACGCCCGACCGGCAGGCGGACGCCGCCGACGCACTGGCCAACACCAGCGGCGTCCTGCTCGGCTGGCTCGCCGCCCGCCTCGTGCCCAACCTGCCCGCGCAGCTTGCCGCGCTTCCCGCCCTGCAGCGCTTGCGGCTATAATCCGCCTCGACTTGGGGCGGTAGCTCAGCTGGGAGAGCGTCGCGTTCGCAATGCGAAGGTCGGGAGTTCGATCCTCCTCCGCTCCACCAAATCCAATGAAGCGCTTCCGTCCCGAGGAAGCGCTTTTTTCTGGCCCCTCACCCCAATTCCACCCACACCGGCTGATGATCCGACGCAGCGGTCGCGGCATCGATGCCGTACGCCACGAGTCGTGTGGCCAGCGCTTCGGTCAGGAAAACGAAGTCGAAACATTCGGGCCGCTCGACGAAATCGACCGGATGGACGCCTACCGTGTAGGCGTGCGGTTCGCCGGGATGCAGGATTTCCCAGGCGTCGCGGAAGACGGGTTCGCCGGCGAGGAACGGGGCAAGGACGCGCGCACGCTCGGGCGCCCAGGCGGGAAAGTTCATGTCGCCGCAGAGGATGGCATCGAACGGGCGCGGAAAAACTTCGAAACTGCCGCCCGTCTCCTCCGGCAGCAAGGCACGTCCGGACATGGCGCAGGCTTCGGCGTGCAGACGGCGGATGGCGTCGATCTGTGCTTCGCGCTGCGGTCGCGAGTAGTACTCCAGATGCGTGGTCATCACGCGCAAGGGACCGGCGCCGGATTCGACCACGGCCTCGACGAGCACGCGCTGCATGCTGGGTACGCCCGGTTCGGCCGGCCAGGGCAGCAGGTGCCGCCACACCTGCCCGACGGGCAGGCGGGTGAGAATGAGGTTGCCGAACTGGCTGCGGCCGCCGCGCCGGTTGGGCACGTCGGTAGCTGCACCGTAGATTGGCGTGTAGCCCGAAAACAGGGCGGCGAGGGCGGCGACCTGATCCTCGCCATGGTTGCCGGGCAGACCGGGAAAGTTGACGGCGACTTCCTGCAGGCAGATCGCGTCGAAGTCCCCCAGCGCGCGGATGCCGGTTGCGATGCGCGCGAGATCGACGCGGCCGTCCATGCCGCGCGCCCATTGGATGTTCCAGCTCAGGAGTTTCATATGCGCCCCTCGATCACGTTTTCAGCATAGCCTCGGTCTGGCGGAATTTTCCCGCGAGCAGGTGGCACGCCCTCCATGGGCGCGCACGAAACCCTTGCCCGAACAAGGCCTTGCCAGCGGAATGCATTGCCGCAGGGGCGCCACGGGATTAAAATGCCGCACTTTTCGCTTGAATTTTGCTTCTTGGTTGGGAACACAGGGCGGCTTGCCGGTTTGGCAGGCCGCTGTTATCTGGGCATACGGAAACAATGGAAAGACAACGCTGGCTCGACGGGACGCTCTATTCGCCCGATTTTGAACAGGATAGCTGCGGCTTCGGCCTGATCGCGCAGATCGACGATCAGTCCAGCCACATGCTGGTGCAGAACGCGATCGGCTCGCTGGCCTGCATGACGCACCGCGGCGCGATTGCCGCCGACGGCCTGTCGGGCGACGGTTGCGGCCTGCTGTTCAAGAAGCCCGACGCCTTCCTGCGCGCCGTGGCGGGCGAAGCCGGCTTTGCGCTGGGCGCACTGTACGCCGCCGGCCTGGTGTTCCTGTCGCGCGAAGCCGGTCCGCAGGCGCACGCCCGCACCACGCTGAAGGCCGAACTCGAAGGCCAGGGGCTCGTCGTCGCCGGCTTCCGTCTGGTGCCGACCGACCCGAAGGTGTGCGGCGCGTCCGCGCTGGAGTCGCTGCCGCACATCGAGCAGGTGTTCGTGAACGCCGCTCACGGCATGAGCGAGGACGATTTCGAACGCAAGCTCTACATCGCGCGTCGCCGCACCGAAAAGGCGCTGGAGCCGACCGACCCGGTTTTCTACCTGCCCACGCTGTCGTGCCGCGTGATCAGCTACAAGGGCCTGGTGATGCCGGAGAACCTGCCGGTGTTCTACCCCGACCTCAACGACGCGCGCTTCGCATCGAGCCTGATCGTTTTCCACCAGCGCTTTTCCACCAATACCTGGCCGCAGTGGCGCCTGGCGCAGCCGTTCCGCTATCTCGCGCACAACGGCGAAATCAACACGGTGCAGGGCAACCGCAACTGGAGCCGCGCGCGCGAACAGAAATTCGAAACGCCCCTGATCCCGGACATGGACGACATCCGTCCCATCGTCTGTACCCGGGGCTCCGACTCGATGAGCCTCGACAATATGGTCGAGGGTCTGGTGATGGGCGGTGCGGGCCTGTTCCGCGCGCTGCGCCTGGTGATTCCGCCGGCATGGCAGAACGTCGAGTCGATGGACGCCGACATCCGCGCCTTCTACGAATACAACTCCATGCACATGGAGCCGTGGGACGGGCCAGCAGGAATTGTCTTGACCGACGGCCGCTACGCGGTCTGCACGCTGGACCGCAACGGCCTGCGCCCGGCGCGCTGGGTGCTGACCAAGGACCGCATCCTCACCATCGCCTCGGAAGTCGGCGTGTGGCAGATCGATCCGGCCAACGTCGATCGCAAGGGCCGCGTGAAGCCCGGCCAGATGGTCGCCGCCGACCTCGCAACCGGCCGCCTCTTGATGCCGGAAGACATCGACAACGAGCTCAAGACCCGCCAGCCCTATCGCGAATGGCTGAAGGACAACGCGGTGAAGCTCGACCTGCCGATCAGCCAGGATGCCGACATGGCGGTGATGGACGCCGCCAGCCTGCTCACCCACCAGAAGCTCTTCAACGTGAGCTTCGAGGAACGCGACCAGATCATCCGCGTGCTCGCCGAGGATGGCGCCGAAGCCATCGGCTCGATGGGCGACGACACGCCCATGGCAGTGCTCTCGCAGAAAGTCCGCTCGCCATTCGACTACCTGCGCCAGCAGTTCGCGCAGGTGACCAACCCGCCGATCGACCCGATCCGCGAAGCCATCGTCATGTCGCTCAACACGGCCTTCGGCCCCGAGCGCAACCTGTTCGAGGAAACCCCGGCGCACGCGCATCGCGTCGAGGTCCACACGCCGCTCCTGTCGAAGGACGCCTTCGACAGGCTGCTGAACCTGAACGACCCTGCCTTTGCCCCGATCACGCTCGATCTGCACTACGATCCGGCCGCAACCACGCTGGAAGCGGCGCTCAAGGCGCTGACCGTGCGCGCAGTGGACGCGGTGAAGGCCGGCAAGGTCATTCTCGTCCTGTCCGACCGCAACATCGGCAAGGATCGCCTGCCGATCCACGCGCTGTTCGCCACCGGCGCCGTACACCATGCACTCATCGCCGCGGGCCTGCGCTGCAACGCGAACATCGTGGTGGAAACCGGCACGGTGCGCGATCCGCATCATTACGCCTGCCTGATCGGCTATGGTGCGACGGCCATCTACCCCTACCTCGCCTACCAGGTCATCGGCGAATTCGTGAAGACCGGCGAAATCAAGCCCGGCCTCGACAAGGCGCTGTCGAACTTCCGCAAGGGCATGGACAAGGGCATCTACAAGGTGCTCTCCAAGATGGGCATCTCGCTCGTCGCCAGCTACCGGGGCGCGCAGCTGTTCGAAGCCGTGGGCATGCACGAAAGCGTGATCGAGCTGTGCCTCAAGGGCACGGTGTCGCGCATCTCGGGCGCCAACTTCGACGACTTCGAATCCGACCAGAAGCTGCTGCACAAGACCGCGTTCAATCCCTTGAAGCCGCTGTCGGCGGGCGGTCTGCTCAAGTTCATGTTCGGCGAGGAATTCCACGCCTACAACCCGGACGTGGTGCAGCAACTGCAGAAGGCCGTGAAGACTGGCGACTACGCCGAATACAAGAAGTATTCCGAGCTGGTGAACACCCGCCCGGTAGCGATGATCCGCGACCTGATGAAGCTCAAGGCCGGCGCGACGCCGATCCCGCTCGACGAGGTCGAACCGCTGGACGCCATCCTCAAGCGCTTCGACTCGGCCGGAATGTCCTTGGGCGCCCTGTCGCCCGAAGCGCACGAGGCGCTCGCCGAGGGCATGAACCGCATCGGCGGCCGTTCCAATTCGGGCGAAGGCGGCGAAGACCCCAGGCGCTACGGCACCATCAAGACCTCCAAGATCAAGCAGGTCGCCTCCGGCCGCTTCGGCGTCACCGCGACCTATCTCGTCAACGCCGAGGTGCTGCAGATCAAGATCGCGCAGGGCGCCAAACCCGGCGAGGGCGGCCAGCTGCCCGGCGACAAGGTGTCGCCGATGATCGCGTCCTTGCGCCACTGCAAGCCCGGCACGCCGCTGATCTCGCCGCCGCCGCACCACGACATCTACTCGATCGAGGACCTGGCGCAGCTGATCTTCGATCTGAAGCAGGTGAACCCGGATGCGCAGGTGTCGGTGAAGCTGGTAGCCGAGCCCGGCGTGGGCACCATCGCCGCCGGCGTGGCCAAGGCCTACGCCGATCTCATCACGATTTCCGGCTACGACGGTGGCACCGGCGCCTCCCCCCTCACCTCGGTGAAGTACGCCGGCACGCCCTGGGAACTGGGCCTCACCGAAGCCCAGCAGGTGTTGCGTGCCAACGGCCTGCGCGGCCGCGTGCGCGTGCAGACCGACGGCGGCCTGAAAACCGGGCTGGACGTGGTGAAAGCCGCGATCCTCGGCGCGGAATCCTTCGGTTTCGGCACCGGCCCCATGGTCGCGCTGGGCTGCAAGTACCTGCGCATCTGCCATCTGAACAACTGCGCCACGGGCGTCGCTACCCAGAACGACAAGCTGCGGCGCGACCACTTCATCGGCCTGCCCGACATGGTGGTGAACTACTTCAAGTTCGTTGCCGAGGAAACGCGCGAACTGATGGCGGCGCTGGGCATCAGGAAGCTGACCGACCTGATCGGCCGCACCGACCTGCTGGATCTGTCCGCCGGCGACACGCCGCGCCAGGGGCGCCTCAAGCTCGACGCACTCCTGAGTCAGGGCGACATTCCGGCCGACGCGCCGCGCTTCGCGCAGCAGGAGCGCAACCCCTCGTTCGACAAGGGTGAACTGGCCGAGCGCATGGTGGCCGACGCGATCGACGCGATCCGCTCCGGCGCGAAGATCGAACTTGCCTACACGGTCAGGAACGTCAACCGCTCCATCGGCGCGCGCCTGTCGGGCGAGATCGCCAAGGCGCACGGCAACGCAGGCCTGCCCGACGACACCATCCGCGTGAATCTCGCCGGTTCGGCCGGCCAGAGCTTCGGCGTATGGAACCACAAGGGCCTCAGCCTCACGCTCGAAGGCGACGCCAACGACTACGTCGGCAAGGGCATGGGCGGCGGCCGTCTGGTGATCTACCCGCCGCGCGTCGCCACCTTCGAGGCACACCGCAACACGCTGATCGGCAACACCTGCCTGTACGGCGCCACCGGCGGCGAGCTCTACGCGGCCGGGATGGGCGGCGAGCGCTTCGGCGTGCGCAACTCCGGCGCGCTGGCGGTGGTGGAAGGCGTGGGTGACCACGGCTGCGAATACATGACCGGCGGTACCGTGCTGGTGCTCGGCGATACCGGACTGAACTTCGGCGCAGGCATGAGCGGCGGCATGGCTTTCGTCGTCGACGAAGCCGGCGACTTCGTGGCCAGACTGAACAAGGAACTGGTCGAGATCGTGCGCATTACCAGCGACGAAACCGAGCCGTTCCGCCTGTTCTTCAAGGCGCAGGCCGAACGCCACTTGGCGCTCACCGGCAGCGCACGCGCCAAGGCCCTGCTCACCGATTTCGACGCCACCCTCGCCAAGGTGTGGCTGGTCAAGCCGAAACGGATTTCGATTGAAGACCTGGTCGAGGATATTCCCGGCCAGGCTCGTGTTGCAGTAGGTGCATAAGATGGGTGACGTATTCCAGTTTCTGAAACAGGCCCGGCGCGACGGCGACAAGACCCCAGCCGAGGTCCGCAAACACGAGTTCCGTGAAATCTATGCGCTGATGCCGCAGGAACAGGCCGTCGAGCAGGCCGACCGCTGCCTCGCTTGCGGCAACCCGTATTGCGAATGGAAGTGCCCGGTACACAACTACATCCCGAACTGGCTGAAGCTGGTGACCGAAGGCCGGCTCTTTGAAGCCGCCGAACTCTCGCACCAGACCAACTCGTTGCCCGAAGTGTGCGGCCGTGTCTGTCCGCAGGATCGTTTGTGCGAAGGCGCCTGCACACTCAACGACGGCTTCGGCGCGGTGACCATCGGCCAGGTCGAGAAATACATTTCCGAAGAAGCCTTCAAGGCTGGCTGGCGGCCCGACATGTCCAACGTCGTCGCCACCGGCAAAAAGGTGGCTGTCATCGGCGCCGGCCCCGCTGGCCTGGGTTGCGCCGACGTGCTCGCCCGCGCCGGCGTGAAGCCGGTGGTGTTCGACCGCTACGACGAGATCGGCGGCCTGCTCACCTTCGGCATCCCCGAGTTCAAGATGGAAAAATGGGTGATGACCCGCCGCCGCGAAGTGCTCGAGGGCATGGGCGTCGAATTCCGCCTCAACACCGAGATCGGCAAGGACGTCTCGATGCAGGCCCTGCTCGACGACTACGACGCCGTGTTCATGGGCATGGGCACCTACACCTACATGAAGGGCGGTTTCCCCGGCGAAGACCTGCCCGGCGTGCTCGAAGCCCTGCCCTTCCTGATTTCCAACGTGCGCAAGTGCCTCGACCTGGCGAAGCCCGGCGAGGTCTTCCACGACATGAAGGGCAAGCGCGTCGTCGTGCTCGGCGGCGGCGACACCGCGATGGACTGCAACCGTACCAGCATCCGCCAGGGTGCGGCGGCAGTCAGCTGCGCCTACCGCCGCGACGAGAAGAACATGCCCGGCTCCAAGCGCGAAGTGGCCAACGCCAAGGAAGAAGGCGTGCAGTTCCTGTGGAACCGTCAGCCGGTGGAAATCGTGGGCAACGGGAAAGTCGAGGGCGTGAAGCTCGTCACGACCGAACTCGGCGCGCCCGACGCGCGCGGCCGCCGCACGCCGGTGGTGGTGACCGGCTCCGAGGAAATCGTGCCAGCCGACCACGTCATCGTCGCCTTCGGCTTCCGTCCGAATCCGCAGCCCTGGTTCGAGGCGCATGGCATCCGCATCGACGAAGCCGGCCGCGTCGTCGCCAGAGGCGGCCAGCATGCCTTCCAGACCGCGAATCCCAAGGTCTTCGCGGGCGGCGACATGGTGCGCGGTTCCGATCTCGTCGTCACCGCGGTATGGGAAGGCCGAGAGGCGGCCAAGGGCATCCTCGGCTACCTCGGCCTGGCCTAGGCCTCCGGCCTGCGCCGGACGGGGTATGCTGTAGCGCCAGCCCCGCCGTTGGGTCCGCATGCTATCCGGTCGCTACTACCCCCGTTCCTTCACTGTTCTCGTCATTGTCGCGATGAGCGTGTTGACCGTGCCGCTCGCCAGCGGCCTGATCAACGCCATCCACGTGCTGCAGGGACTGGCGGAAACGCAGCGGCAATTCGCCACGGCCAGCCTCGTCGTCACGCGCGACACGCGCAGCATCGTCGAGGCGGTAAACCAGCTGCAACGCACGGCGGGCCAGTACCATCTGCTTCAGGATGCCGATTTCGCCGCGCCGCTGCGCACGCAGCGCGAGGCGCTGAAGACCCTGCTGGACGGACTTGCGCCGCATCTGACGGACCCTCAGGCGCGCGCTTCGCTGTCCCGCCTGCAGGCACAAAGCCGCACGCTCTTCGACCGGCTCCAGCCCGGCACCTTCCTGGACGGTGTACAGTTTCATGCGCTCGACGGCGCCTTTGATGCGCTGCACGCGCAGGCCCGTACCCTGCTGGAGCAGGCCGATGCCGCCGTCGTGCGCGACACCCGTACGCTGGAAGCCGAAGTGCGTTCGACCCAGCGGCGCCTGCTGCTGCTGGCCGTTGCGCTTATTCCGCTCACGCTGCTGCTGGCAGCCGTCTTCTCCTGGATGATCAACCGCCCGATCCGCGAGTTGCGAGCCTCCATCCAGCAGCTCGGGCGCGGCGACCATGCGCCGCTGCCGCCCATCGGCGGTCCGCAGGACATCGTCGAACTCGGCCACGAAATGGAATGGCTGCGGCAGCGCCTGCAGGCGCTGGAAGAACAGAAAATCCGTTTCCTGCGCCACGTATCGCATGAACTCAAGACGCCGCTCGCTTCCTTGCGCGAGGGCGTGGGCATGCTCGGCGACACGCTCGCTGGCCCGCTCAACCCGCGCCAGCGCGAGATCGTCGGGATCATGGACGGCAGCGGCCGTGAGCTGCAGAAGCGCATCGAGGACCTCATCCGCTTCGGCGGACTTGCCGGCGAAGCGGCCCACCCGTCGTCCGCACCGGTGGTGCTCGGCACGCTGGTGCATGCCGTTGTCGAGCGCCACCGGCTGCCGCTCGACACGCACGGACTCGTCGTCGAACGCGCAGTGCCCACGATCGAACTGCGCACCGATCCGGCCCGCCTGGAGACCGCACTCGACAACCTGCTGTCGAACGCGATCCGGTTCAGCCCCGACCATGGCCGCATTCTGATCTCCGCGGAACAACAGCAGGACAGGATCGTGATCGACATCTGCGATGCCGGGCCCGGCATCCCGGAAGCGGAACGCGCGCGCGTGTTCGAACCCTTTTACCAGGGAGCGCGCCAGCCGGCCGCCGCCGTGAAGGGCAGCGGGCTGGGGCTGGCGATCGTGCGCGAGTCGATGCGCAGCCTGGGAGGGGACGCGGCGCTGGTCACGCGTGAACCTTGGGCCACCTGCTTCCGTCTGAGCTGTCCCTGCCTGCCGACGACCGCCTGATGCGCCCGCTGTTCCCCGCCTGCGCCCTGTGCCTTGCCCTCGCTGCCTGCGCAGTTCCGCAGGTACCGCCGAAGCCGCCGCTCAGGACGACTGCGGCCACTCCGACAACCGAACTGGATGCGAACGACGCGCTCGATGCCGTCGCGCGCATCGCCGCATGGAATACCGAACAGCAGCGCGCCGAACGTGCCCGTCTCGACGACGGGCGCAGCCTGACCCCTGCCGCGCGTTTTCGCCTCGCCCTGCTGCTCGGCCGCGAGGACGATCCTGCGGCCTTGGAGCGCGCACTCAAGGTCCTTGCCGCGATCGAACCCGAAGGGCCGCGCGCCCAGGCTGTGCTCGACCTTGCCCGCAACGCGCTCAGGGCGCAGCTGGATGCGCTGCGTCAGGCTGCGCGGGCGCAGGAACTGCAGATGCGCATCGAGCAGATCAAGGCACTGGAAAAATCCCTGCAGCAGCGCGACGACGTACCCCTATCGCGATGAAGAACCCCCTGATCCTGCTGGTCGACGACGATGCCTCGCTGCGTACGCTGATCGCGTTGAGGCTGGAGGCCAACGGTTTCGATGTCGTCGCCGCCGACAGCGGCGAAGCTGCACTCGCGCAGCTCGCGCAAGCCCGCCCCGATGCCGTGCTGACTGACATCCAGATGCCGGGCATGGACGGCCTGGCGCTGTTTCGCGCCATCCACATGCGCGACCCGGCGCTGCCGGTGATCGTGCTCACCGCGCACGGCAACATTCCCGAGGCCGTGGCCGCGACGCAGCAGGGCCTGTTCGGCTATCTCAGCAAACCCTACGATGCGCCGACCCTGATCGAGCTGCTCAAGCGTGCGACGCGTCTGGGCGGCGCCGAGCCCGCCGGCGACGGCGATGCCGCCTGGCGCGCCAGCGTCGTCACCGCAAGCGCATCGATGGAACGCCTGCTGGCCGAAGCCCGGCTGGCCGCGCAAAGCGAGGCCCCGCTCCTGATCCTGGGCGAATCCGGCACCGGCAAGGAAGTGCTCGCACGCGCGGTGCACCGCGCCAGCCCACGCCGCGGCCATCCCTTCGTCGCGATCAACTGCGGCGCCATCCCGGCCGAACTGCTCGAATCCGAACTCTTCGGCCACGTGAAAGGCGCATTCACCGGTGCTGCGCGCGACCATGCAGGCCTGTTCATCTCGGCACAGGGTGGTACCGTGTTCCTCGACGAGATCGGCGACATGCCCCTGCCACTGCAGGTGAAGCTGCTGCGTGTACTCCAGGAGAACGAGGTCCGTCCGGTCGGCGCGACCGAGGCCCGGGTGATCGACGTGCGCATCCTGTCCGCCACCCATCGCGATCTAGAGGATGCCATCGCGACCGGCAGCTTCCGCGAGGACCTCTACTACCGTCTGAACGTGGTGAATCTCGTCCTGCCGCCGCTGCGCGAGCGACGCGAGGACATCCCGCTGCTGGCTCAGCACTTTCTCGGCGAATTGGCCGCCAAGTACCGCCGCACGCTCTCCGGCATTGCGCCCGATGCGCTGGAGATGCTGGTCTGCGCCGACTGGCCGGGCAACATCCGGCAATTGCGCAATGTGCTGGAGCAGTGCTGTGCGCTTGCGACCACGCCAACGATTCCGGTATCGCTCGTGGCGCGCGCGCTGCGCGACCGCCCCGCCGAGATCCGCCCGCTGGCGGAGGCACGCGCCGAGTTCGAGCGCGATTATCTCGTCACCCTGTTGAAGCTCACCCGCGGCCAGGTCAGCGAGGTTGCGCGCCTCGCCGGGCGCAACCGCACCGAAGTCTATCGCCTCCTGCAGCGTCACCAGCTGAATCCGGCTCTCTTCAAGACCAGCAGCGAATCCACGCAGTGAGTCCGTGAACGCTTGCGCGTGGCACGGCTTCTGCATGGCTGTCGATGCCAAGCGGCATCGTCAACTTTCAGGGAGCTGCCATGTTTGGATGGGCCATCACGTTTCTGCTCGTCGCCATTGTTGCCGGGATTTTCGGGTTTGCGGGCGTCGCGGGTACGGCAAGCGCTGTCGCCAGAATTCTCTTTGTGATCGGAATAGTGGTCTTTCTAGCCATGCTTGTCGTCGGTCGGCGACCTCCAACAACCTGATCCGACTGCGCTGATGCAAGAGGGGTGAAGGCCCTTTTTTCATGTCCATATACGGCGATGGTTGTCCCGTCGCCAATGCGAGACAAATTTCCACTGCTAGATCAAGCGCTTGCCCAAACAATGCGCTCCATGTCGTTTTGCGGCGACAGAATGAGGGGGTCTTAACCCGGTTCTGTACGCACACAATCAGCAAAAACACAAAGCATTGATCGGACAGGGAAATCTCCGACTGGCACAAGGCTGGCCATGGACCCTGTCGAGTGCGTTTGTACTCGCATGTTCATCCAACAGGAGCCAGACATGAAACCGCATTTCTCACGCATTCTGAAGTTCAGCCAGGCAGCCCTCCTCGTGGCTTTCGCCGGACACGCCGCGCGGGCTGCGGACGCAAGGCCGGATTTCGCGCACTGCGACGCCAACAGGGACGGTGTCGTGACCCTGGAGGAATTCAGTGCGCGCGGGCGCCACGAGCAGGCCTTCCGCGCAGGCGACACGAACAAGGATGGCATCCTGGACCCGGACGAGTTCATCAAGGCCCAGGCCAGCAACGACCGTGCGAAAGCCGGGCGCTATTTCGACGATGCCTGGATTACTGCCAAGGTGAAGGCCCAGCTGCTGAAGGAGGCCCGGCTGCAGGGACTCGATATCGGTGTGCACACAAATCAGGGTGCAGTGCGGCTGAGCGGTACGGTCGCGACGCCCGCGCCTGCCGCCACGGCCGAACGCATCGCTGCCGGTGTCGGAGGCGTGCGTGCGGTGCGCAACGACCTGCAGATCGAGGGCAACAGCTGAGCCTGCTTTCAACTCAGCCGCAGGCTGCGGCGCACAGGAGACCCCCATGCATTCCAGCATTCACGAACCCCCCTCGCCGTGCCCGGCGCGTCCACCCGCGATGTACGCGACCGGCACCCGGGCAGCGAGGCGATGCGCAAGGTTGCCGCACTGAAACGCGCGTTTCGTGAGGAGGCATGCGATGAATAAGCCCTTGCCGCACCTCGCGGACGAACACATGAGCCTTTACGAATGGAGTGGCGGCATTGCGCCCTGCAGCCCGCCGGCGGACGCGTCGCGTCCGCGTTACTGGCTTGCTCCGGGAGGCGTGCCCGCAGTACTGGCCCCGCTGCTGGTCCTGACCGGTTGCGGTAAGCCCGGCCCGACCGATCAGGCTGGCGGGGCGCCCGCACCTGTCCTGGAGGGCGCCAGCCCGCATTCCGGCCCACTCTACAAGGGGGCCGACGGCATCTCCCTTCCGCAAGATTAGTCGGGCGTCCGCGGGGGTCTCCGCCCCGCGGGCGATTGGGGCCGAACCCTGTTCGGCCCCTTTTTTCGTCCGGACAGCCTTGGCCGTAACACGGCGTTACACGTCGTTACCTGTGCCACACACGCCGCTTACACAGCGCGCCTAGAGTGCAATCGTCCGCTGCGAACACGAAGCGGCAGCGACACCCCCAACCAAACAGGAGCGACATCATGAACAGCACCCCCTTCAAGAAATCACTTTCCATCCTGACCCTGGGCATCATGGGCCTGGCTGCCGGCAGCGCGCAGGCGGGCTGGGGCGACGACCATGGCTACCACCATGGCCCCAACCCCCAGATGAGCCGCATGTTCGGCGAAAAAATCAACCAGCGCCAGGAACAGCAGATGGAACGCATCCAGGCCGGTTTCCGCAACGGCAAGCTGACGCAGCGCGAATATCGCGAACTGGTGCAGGAGCAGCGCCACATCCGCGAAATGGAACGCCATTTCCGGGCCGACGACGGTCGCATCGACCTGCGCGAGTACCAGAAACTCGACCGTGCGCTCGATATCGCCAGCCGCAACATCATGGAGGAGAAGCAGGATCGCCAGGCGCGCGGTGGCTACGCATACCATCCTTGGTATAACTGAAGCCTGCTGAACCTGTAGCCCTGGCGCGCGCCCGCGCGCCAGGGCTACAGCCGGATGGACAGCCGCCGTAATATCCCCATCATCCCTTCAGGAGAATGCTATGAACGCCCCTTTCGCCCTTGCGCTTGCCGGCCTGCTGCTTGCCGGACCGGTCCTCGCCGATCCGCCCCCGCACGCACCAGCCCATGGCCATTACAAGCATGATCGCGACCGCGACGACGACCGCAAGCGTTACAAGCACGATCGCGATGACAGGCACTACAAAGGCAAGAGCGGGGTCGTGTACGGCCGCGACTACGGGATCTCCTCCGGCCGCTGCAACCGTGACGAGATCGGTGCAGTGATCGGTGGCGTGACGGGTGCCGTGATCGGCAGCCAGGTCGCCGACCGCGACGACCGCGTGGTAGGTATGGTGGTCGGAGGCGTGCTGGGCGCCGTGCTGGGACATGCTATCGGAGACAGCATGGATGACCGCGATCGCGCCTGCATGGGCCATGCGCTGGAGCTCGGTCGTCCCGGCGTGCCGGTGGTTTGGCGCCATGGCAGCCATCATTACCATTTCACGCCGCGCGGCGATGCGCGCAACGGCTGCCGACACGCCACCCTCATCGTCGACGGCAGGAAGCCGCGCGAGGTACTCGCCTGCCCGGCCGGACGCGGGGAATGGACCTTCCGCCGCATGTAAGCCCTGCGGGCCGCGCCATCGCGGCCTGCTAGAATGCGGGCTTTGCATCACTGCCCGCCTCATGTCCGCTCTCAAGAACGATACCTTCCTGCGTGCGCTGCTGCGCGAACCCACCGACTACACGCCGCTGTGGTTGATGCGGCAGGCCGGCCGCTATCTGCCCGAATACAATGCCACGCGCGCACGCGCCGGCGACTTCCTCACCCTGTGCAAGACGCCCGACCTTGCCACCGAGGTCACGCTGCAGCCCCTAGCGCGCTATCCGCTCGATGCCGCAATCCTGTTTTCCGACATCCTCACCGTGCCCGATGCCATGGGCCTCGGCCTCTATTTCGCCGCCGGCGAGGGCCCGCGCTTCGAGCGTCCGCTACGCAACGAATGGGAAATCCGCGATCTCTCCGCCCCCGATCCCAACGACAAGCTGGGCTACGTGATGGACGCCGTGCGCAGCATCCGCCATGCCCTCGACGGCAGCGTACCGCTGATCGGTTTTTCCGGCAGCCCCTACACGCTGGCCTGCTACATGATCGAAGGCGGCAGTTCGGACGACTACCGCCACATCAAGACCATGCTCTATAGTCGGCCCGACCTGCTACACCGCATCCTCGACGTAACCGCAACCGCGGTGACCGACTACCTCAACGCGCAGATCGATGCCGGCGCGCAGGCTGTAATGATCTTCGATTCCTGGGGCGGCAGCCTCACGCCGCACGCGTACCGGGAATTCTCGCTCGCCTACATGCAGCGCATCGTCGCCGGGCTCATCCAGGAACGCGACGGTCGCCGCGTGCCGAGCATCGTCTTCACCAAGGGTGGCGGCAACTGGCTCGAGGCCATGGCCGGCATCGGCGCCGACGCACTGGGGCTGGACTGGCACGTCGACATTGGCGAGGCTCGCCGGCGCGTGGGTGGCAGCGTTGCCCTGCAAGGCAACCTCGACCCCTGCGCGTTGCACGGTACGCCCGACGCGATCCGCGCCGAGGCGAAACGCATTCTCGACAGCTACGGCAACCATCCCGGCCACATTTTCAACCTGGGCCACGGCATCTCGCAATTCACGGACCCGGACAAGGTCGGCGTGCTGGTCGAAACCGTGCACAGCCACAGCCGTGCCATTCGTGCATCAAGCGGGAACTGAGCTTTGCGTGTTCCGGTTCGAGAATATCGAACGGTCCGCATACAAAATTCGACTGTTCAATTCGCCCGGGTATGCGCCACCATATCCACGTCATTATCCCGAAGGAGTCTCCCCTTGAAACACCTACTGATCAGCCTCTTCGCCGTTTTCCTTAGTTTCGGTCTGGTCGCGCACGATGCCGAAGCCAAGCGCATGGGCGGCGGCAAATCCTTCGGCATGCAGCGCAGCGCGCCCGCCAAGCAGGATGCCGCGCCAGCACCGCAGCGCCAGCAGCAGGCCGGCACCCCCGCACAGGCCGCCCCGCAGAAGCGCAGCTGGATGGGGCCGATCGCAGGCCTTGCCGCCGGCCTGGGTCTTGCCGCCCTGTTCTCCCACCTGGGACTCGGCGAGGAGATGGCCAACTTCCTGATGCTGGCGCTGCTGGCCTTCGCCACGATCATGCTCGTTCGCTGGTTCATGCGCAGGAGCATGCCGCAGACGCCCGCCATGCAGTATGCCGGTGCCCCGGAGCACCAGGCGCCCGCGCACTTCGATGCCACGCCGGCATCCTCTGGCATGGCTGCCCGCAGTTTTCCCCCGGAATTCGATGCCGAAGCCTTCGCGCGCGAAGCCAAGCTCAATTTCATCCGTCTGCAGGCCGCGTTCGACGCCGGCAATCAGGACGATCTGCGTGCGTTCACCACACCCGAGGTATTCGCGGAACTGGCCATGCAGCTCGCCGAACGTGGCGCCACCCATGCGCCCACCGATGTGCTGTCTGTGACAGCGGAAGTGCTGGACGCGGTTGAGGAAGGCACGCGCCTGATCGTGAGCGTGCGGTTTACCGGCCAGGTGCGCGAGGGCGATGCCGCCCCGGCGGCCTTCGATGAGATCTGGCATATGATCAAACCCGCTTCCGGGCCTGGCGGCTGGGTCATCGCCGGCATCCAGCAGGGATAATCCTTTGCAAAATCAGGCCCTTGTGCAGCCATAAGGCGCGCTTGGGCCCGTATCAAATGCTATAGAAGCAATGACTTATGCACATTTTTGGCGCGAATCGCATTTTTTTGCCCAAAAGCCTTGACAGCAGCGCGCACTTTGTAAGTCATTGAAAAACAAAAATTAATCAGGTTGCCCGCTTTTTGACCGTGACGGGCGACCCCAGAAAATACGGGCGTTCTGGGCAGGTCGGCACAAATCGCCCACATAATTATCCACAGCTTGCGTGGAAAAGGCCGAATAAACCTTCCTATCCATATACTTGCAAGACTTTCCCCGACTCCTTTCCAAGAATCGTCGCTAATTGATGCCATCCCTCGTCCAGGTCGCACTCGACACGCCGCTTCCCAGGCTGTTCGACTACCGCCTGCCGCAGGACAGGGATGCGCTCGCCGAAGGGACGCTGGTTGAAGTGCCCTTCGGCCGGACCCAACAGGTGGGCGTGGCCCTCGGGCCTCCGGCCGGGCGTCCCGTCGAACCCGGGAAACTGCGCGACATCCTGCGGGTGCTGGACGACCGTCCCGCAGTTTCGCCCGAGGTATTGCAACTTGCGCGATTCTGCGCGGAGTATTACCACTACCCGCTTGGCGCGATTCTGCTCGCTGCGCTCCCGCCGCGGCTGCGCAACGCCACCCCGTTTGCCGCCGAAACCCCCTGGCTGGTCATTACCGAGGCGGGCCATCGCGCCGAGCTTGCGCCGCGCGCCCATGCGCAACGCACCCTGCTGGATGCCCTGAAAGCCGCGCCGCAGGCGCGCGACACATTACGCACAACCCGCCGGATGCGCCACGCCACGATGCTCGTGGCTGCCGGCTGGGCAATCTGGTCGCGCGTTCCGCCCGCCGATGCGCGCCTTGCCGCGGACGCCCCCGCGCCGCCCGCCACCCCCGAACAACAGGCGGCGCTCGACACGCTCCTGCCCGCACTCGGCCGCTTCGGCGTCCATCTCGTGCACGGCGTGACCGGCAGCGGCAAGACCGAACTCTATCTGCGTCTGATCGCCGCCGTGCTCAGAGAAGGCCGGCAGGCGCTGGTGCTGGTGCCCGAAATCGCCCTCACGCCGCAGCTCGAACAGCATTTCCGCGCGCGCTTCCCCGGTCGTCGCATCGTCGCGTTGCACAGCGGGCTGGCGGAGAATGCACGGGCGGAAAACTGGCTTGCCGCGCCGGACTGCGACGTGCTGCTCGGCACGCGGCTCTCGGTCTTCGCGCCGCTGCCGCGGCTGGGCTTCATCGCCGTGGACGAGGAGCACGACGGCTCGTTCAAGCAGCAGGACGGCCTGCGCTACTCGGCACGCGACGTCGCCATCGCCCGCGGCAAGCAGGCCGATGCGCCCGTCGTGCTGGGCTCTGCCACGCCATCGCTGGAAAGCTACGCACAGGCGCTTTCCGGGCGCTACCGACTGATCGAACTGAAGCAGCGCGCCATCCACCAGGCGCGCCTGCCCGAAATCGAGCTCGTCGACCTGAAACACGTTCCGCTAGACAACGGTCTGACGCGCCCCGTGCTCGCCGCGCTGAACGAGACGCTGGCACGCGGAGAGCAGAGCCTGGTGTTCCTCAACCGGCGGGGCTATGCGCCGGCGCTGTACTGCCCGAGCTGCGCCTGGGTGTCGCCCTGCCCGCGCTGCTCGGCAAGGCTGGTGCTGCACCGGCAGGCACACCGCCTGCGCTGCCACCACTGCGGTTACGAAACGCGCATCCCACATGAATGCCCCGGTTGCGGCAACCCCGATCTCAAGCCGCTCGGCCAGGGCACGCAGCGGCTGGAAGAAACGCTGGCCGCCTTCCTGCCCGCCGCGCGCATCCGCCGCATCGACCGCGATACCATGCGCCCGCGCGCCTGGGCTGAACTCGGCGAGGCGGTGCGCGCCCGTGAAGTCGACATCCTCGTGGGCACGCAGATGCTGGCCAAGGGGCACGATTTTCCCGACATGACGCTCGCGCTCATCCTCGACACGGACGGCGCACTCTACAGCCCCGACTTCCGCGCCACCGAGCGCCTGTTCGCCCAGCTGATGCAGGTCGCCGGACGCGCCGGGCGTGCCGACAAGCCCGGGCGCGTGCTGATCCAGACCGCGTTTCCCGACCATCCCCTCTTCCGCTACCTGCAGCGCCATGATTACGCCGGCTACGCGCGCCTGCTACTGACCGAGCGCAGGCAGCTCGAGCTGCCGCCGTACTCGCGGCAGGTCCTGCTGCGCGCCGAGGCTCCCTCCATGGCCACCGCGCTCGCCTTCCTACAGCACGCGGCGCAGGCTGCTCCCGTCACGCCCGGCATTGCACTGTTCTCGCCCACCCCCGCGCCCATGGCCCGCGTCGCCAATCTCGAGCGTGCGCAGGTGCTGATCCAGTCCGCGTCGCGCCAGGCTCTGCAGGCCTTCGTGCGCGACTGGCACCCCCGGCTGGAGACGATCAGGCCACGGGTCGCACGCTGGTCTCTGGACATCGACCCACTGGTGTTCTGAAGCGCTGCGCGGTTTGGATCGACTGCGCGCGGCGCTTATAATCGTCCGTCTGACTTTCCGACGCCGGGCGCGCAGCGCCCCGCAGCAGCATGTCCAGCACACACCCCATCAAAGACCAGCTCGCCCTGCTGATCGGCGAGGCGCTCGAAACCGTGGCGCCCGGCACGCCGGTGAGCCTGGAAATCGAACGTCCGAAGAACACTGCGCACGGCGATTTTTCCAGCAACGCGGCAATGCAGCTCGCGCGCCCGCTGAAGAAGAACCCGCGCGAACTGGCGCAGGCCATCCTGAACGAACTGGCCGCTTCGCCGCTGATTGCAAAAGCCGAGATCGCCGGCGCCGGCTTCATCAATTTCCATCTCGCGCCCGCGGCCTGGCACGGCATCGTGCAGCGCATCCGCAGCGAAGGCCCCGAATACGGCCGCGGCGATGCCGGCAATGGCCAGCACGTGCTGGTCGAGTTCGTGTCGGCCAACCCGACCGGGCCGCTCCACGTGGGCCACGGCCGGCAGGCCGCGCTCGGCGACGCGATCTGCAACCTCTACGCGGCGCAAGGCTGGGACGTTTATCGCGAGTTCTACTACAACGACGCCGGCGTGCAGATCGCCACGCTCGCCGCCAGCGTGCAGGCGCGCGCAAGCGGCCTGAAGCCGGGCGACGCGGAGTGGCCGGAAGCCGCCTACAACGGCGAGTACATCGCCGAGATCGCCGCGGATTTCCTGGCGAAGAAAACCGTGCAATCCGACGACCGCAGCTTCACCGCGTCCGGCGACGTCGGGGACATCGAATCGATCCGCCAGTTTGCAGTGGCCTACCTGCGCCACGAACAGGATCTCGACCTCAAGGCCTTCGCCGTCCGCTTCGACAACTACTATCTCGAATCCAGCCTCTACACCGACGGCCGTGTGGCGGCGACGGTGCAGAAACTCGTCGATGCCGGCAAGACCTACGAGCAGGACGGTGCACTGTGGCTGCGCACGACGGAGTATGGCGACGACAAGGACCGCGTGATGCGCAAGTCCGACGGCACCTACACCTACTTCGTGCCGGACGTGGCCTATCACATTGCCAAGTGGGAACGCGGCTACACGCGTGCGATCAACATCCAGGGGACCGATCACCACGGCACGATCGCGCGGGTACGCGCAGGACTGCAGGCAGTCGGACTGGGGATCGCCGCGGGCTATCCGGACTATCTGTTGCACACGATGGTGCGCGTGATGCGCGGCGGCGAGGAAGTGAAGATTTCCAAGCGAGCAGGCAGCTACGTCACCCTGCGCGACCTCATCGAGTGGACGAGCAAGGATGCCGTGCGTTTCTTCCTGCTCTCGCGCAAAGCCGACACCGAGTACATTTTCGACATCGACCTTGCGCTGGCCAAGAACAACGACAACCCCGTGTACTACGTGCAGTATGCGCATGCGCGCATCTGCCGGGTATTCGAGGAATGGGGCGGCGACCCGGCCGCGCTGGCGAATACCGACCTCGCGCCGCTCGCCGCGTCGCATGAACTGGCGCTGATGCAGCGTCTGGCCGAATACCCCGAGGTCGTTGCCTGTGCGGCGAAGGATCTGGCGCCTCATCTGCTGGTGCATTACCTTGCAAGCCTGGCTGGCGATTTCCACGCGTGGTACAACGCCGAGAAATTCCTGGTCGATGACGAGGCGACGCGACAGGCGCGCCTGGCACTGGCCGATGCATGCCGCATCACGATTGTTAACGGTCTCGCCTTGCTCGGCGTATCCGCACCGGAGAAAATGTAGCAATGGCCAAATCCGCATCCCGCTCCGCCAAGCGCGGCGGCAGTTCCATTTTCACCGGCGTGCTGATCGGACTCACCTTTGGCGCCGTGCTGGCTGTTGTCGTGGCCCTGCTGGTCACCGGCAACAACCCTTTCAAGGCCGACAGCCCACGCCCGACACCGGCGCCGGTCAGCCCGCCTGCGCCGCCGGTCACGCCGGATGTCGCGCCAAGCTTCGATTTCTACAAGGTGCTGCCCGGCGACGCGCCGGGCGACCTGCCGAGCACGCCCGAACCAGCCGCGCAGACGCCGCAGTACTACCTGCAGACGGGTGCATTCCAGAATCCTGCCGATGCCGACAATCTGAAAGCGCAGCTCGCGCTGCTGGGCGTAGAAGCGGTGATCCAGACCGGCGAAGTCGCAGACAAAGGCGTGTTCCATCGCGTACGCGTGGGACCGTTCCGCGCCATGGACGAGGTGAACCGCACCCGCAGCCTGCTGGCCCAGAACAATATTCCCGCCACGCTGGTCAGAGAAGAACCCATCAAACAGGAGACGCCTTGATGTTGAGTCGCGCCCTGGCCTTCGTGGCCGCCACCCTTTTTTCCCTGACTGCCCTCGCGGCGCCGGATGCGGCCTTCGAAGGCCACGACTACACCGTCGTCAAGCCACCTCACTCGGTGGCCACCGGCAAGAAGATCGAAGTGCTGGAGTTCTTCTGGTACCGCTGCCCGCACTGTTTCCAGCTCGAACCCGGGCTGGAGAAATGGCTGAAGAAACTGCCCAAGGACGCGCAGATCCGCCGTGTGCCCGCGGTGTTCCGCCCGGACTGGATGCCGGGTGCCAAGCTCTATTACGCACTGGAACAGATGGGACTGCTCGGCCGTCTGCACAATAAGGTCTTCAACGCCTATCACATCGAGAACCTCGACTTGAACAACCCGGCCGTGCTCGGCGACTGGATCGCCAAACAGGGTGTCGATCGCAAGAAGTTCGAGGGTATATACAATTCCTTTTCCACCCAGTCCAAGTCCATGCAGGGCGCACAGCTCGCCACCGCCTACGCCATCAGCGGTGTCCCTGCCTTCATCATCGACGGCAAGTACGCCACCTCGGTCTCGATGACCGGCAGCGAGGCCCGCCTTTTCGAGGTGCTTGACCAGCTGATCGCCAAAGCACGTGCCGAACGCGCCGGCAAGAAACCCAGGTAAGCCGCCCGAATTGCGCGCTGCGCTGAAAGTCTTCATCACCGGCGCCAGTTCCGGCCTCGGTGCGGCACTAGCCAGGCATTACGCCCGGCAGGGCGCACGCCTCGGACTTGCCGGGCGCAAGGCCAAGGCGCTTTCCGCCGTCGCGGCCGGCCACGATGCCCGTACCTACCTTGCCGATGTGCGCGATGCCGCAGCCATGCACGATGCGGCCACGGCTTTCCAGCGCGACGTCGGCACGCCCGACATCGTGATCGCCGCAGCCGGCATCAGCGTGGGCACGCTCACCGAGGAGGCTGGCGATCTGGAGGTGTTCCGCGCCGTGATGGACGCCAACGTGCTCGGCATGGCGCACACCTTTTCCCCCTTCATCGCGCCCATGTCGGCGGGAGGCGGCGTGCTGTGCGGCATTTCCAGCGTAGCCGGCGTGCGCGGCCTGCCCGGTGGCGGCGCGTACTCGGCATCGAAGGCCGCCGCAGCGGTCTATCTCGAGGCCTTGCGTCTGGAATTGAAGGGCCGCGGCATCGCCGTGGTGGACATCGCGCCCGGCTACATCGACACGCCAATGACCCGCGTGAATCCCTATACCATGCCGTTCAGGATGGCCCCGGAGGTCGCCGCCGCCAAGATCGCCCGTGCCATCGCCCGGCGCAAACCCCGCACCGTCATCCCCTGGCAGATGGCGTGGATCGCAGGCATGCTGAAATGGCTGCCGATTCCGGTCTATGATGCGGTATTCGAGAAGGCGCCGCGCAAGCCGCGCGGCCTGCCCACATAACAACACCCGAACTTACCGCGGAGTAGTGCATGCCGGCCCCCTTGAACATCATCCTCATCGACGACCACCCCCTGCTGCGCATGGGTGTGGCCGGATACATCCAACAGGAACCCGACCTGAAACTCACCGCGCAGCTTGCCAACGCCGCGGAACTGCGCTCTTGGCTGACCGCCGGCAACCGCGCCGACGCCGCTCTGCTCGACCGTTCGCTGCCCGATGCCGATGGCCTCGACCTCGTCTCCGACCTGCGCGACCTCGGCATCAAGGTCATCATGCTCACCATCGCCGATTCCGACGAGGAAATCTCCGAGGCCATCTCTTCCGGCGTCGACGGCTACGTCGTCAAGTCCAGCGACCCCGATCAGGTGCTTGCCGCCATTCGCAGCGTGTGCGACGGCCAGAGCAGCTTCCCGCTCAGCATCATGCAGAAAATGGCACGCGGCGAACTCAACAACAATGCGCTCTCCGCATTGACTACACGCGAGATGGAAATCGTCGACCACGTGAAGGAAGGCCATTCCAACAAGGCCATTGCCTACAAGATGAGCCTGTCGGAAAACACTGTGCGCAACCACCTGCGCAACATCATGGAAAAGCTGGGGCTAAGGAACCGCGTGCAGGTCGCTACGCTGGCGCTGAAGGAAGATCGCAAGCGGCATTGAGCCGCTTCACCCCATGCAGCGGGGCACTGAACACATGAAACTCAAACGAAAACGGCGGCATTCAGGCCGCCGTTTTCGTTGCCGCCTTGCCCGTTCAACCCGGCCGCCGGCGCGCAGCCCAGCCTACGAAACCCAGCCCGGCCAGAAGCATCGCCCAAGTGTCAGCTTCCGGCACGGCGGTGACGTTGTACGCAGCGCCGGCCGCCGAGGCAACGCTCACCCCCGCCGGCAGGACGATTTGGGTCAACGCCGCGGTCGAATCGAAGTCGGCATCGGCGTTGGATCCGAAAGGCGTCGGGTCTGTCAGCGGGTCAATATCCTCGATGTCGGCAATCGAAGCGACCAGCCCAAGAACAGACGCCAGCGTGTAGGTTCTGCCGTCCACCGGACTTAGCCGCAACTCGAAATCCCAACTGATTGTGCCGTTTTCCATCGTGCCCGATGGAACGATTGGCTGAAAACCCGTAACGTAATCGAACGCGATTCCCGCCATGTCCTGGTTGTTGAAACCCGCTGATGCCACCGTTGCCATCTCGATCGGATGGCCATATTCCCAAAACGGCGCAGATTCATCCGAGGGCAGATCGAAAGGCAGGGTGGGATCGAACACGCCCAGCTGAAAATCGACAGAGGTGTCGTCCCAACTCCCGTCAAGGTGAAAGTGCAGGACCACGACATCGCCCGGTGTAACGCCACTGAAGGTCAATTCGTCGGTCCAGAAACTCATGGCCTGGGCGGTCGATACCAGATCGAAGCCCATGCTGCGCGCATACACGCGCGCGCGATTCACGCCGTAATCGGTATTGGCGTGAGAAGAAGCGAAGGAAGCACTGAAGTCGAGCAGATCGCCACAAAATCCCGCTGCGGGCAGTTCCGTGCACGCGCTGATGCCGCCGGGGGTGGTCCGGGCATCGCTCAGATACGTCACATCGCCCAGAAAATCGACATCGGCCGACACCTGTGTATCGATCGAAGCGGCTTGCACGCCAGGGACCACCGTAGCGGCGATTAAAAACATGAGCAATGGTTTAATGTATGTCATATCCCGCCTCCTGTTTCTTCGACTTCAAATCTACGTTTCTTCCATGGCAATATAAGTCGCCTCTACTTGTTCGATTGGGTGCATCTAGAAACCGCCGTTCCGCCGTAATCGTTCGCGAAAACGACGACTCCGACGACCCTTTTTACGATCAAGCCGAGACGCTCAGCACCGCATACGACGGTGGGCAGCTATGCCCACCAGGCCCAGACCGGCGAACAGCATCGCCCAGGTTTCGGGCTCCGGCACTGGCGCGCCATATAAAAATTGCGCACCCGCGATGTCGTCCGCATCGAGCTGGCGATTGATTTTGAACAAGCAGGGCGCATCGACATTCATGACCGCGCACGTTCCATTGAATGCCGGATGCGCAAGTCCGATCACATGCCCCATTTCGTGCAGCAACAGGCTTTCGAAATCGTTGGGCGCGGTGGAGGCCACCGGGAAGGCATCGCCATCGTTGCCGGGCTGGAAGGCATAGAAGGAGTTCGCATCGAACAGAATGTCGCCCGCCCCAGTGCCTCCATTGGGCGGCGGCGCAAAGCCCACGGCACCGCCACCGCTGGCAAAACTGAATACGCCGATGCGGATATGCCCCGTTGCATTGGGCACCGCCGCCGGGTCGTTGATCGCCACGCCGCTGTCGCTGCCCAGCTTGACGAAGCTGATGTCAGCCACTGCCGACCATTTGGCAAAAGCGGCCTCAATATAGCTTTCGAGGCTAGTCAGCGCAGTGGATGTGTAACCCATCCCGGGGCTGTTTTCAATATTGAGATTGCCGACGCTCAAACCAGGACACGCGCTGCCGCAATAAGCACTTCCGCTGGTTCCAACCGGGATGAAGCTCCACGTGATTACCCCACCCGGCGTGCCGTTCGTGTTGTCGCCCCACTTGAGCGAGCTGTTTGCGTCCAGGGGAAATACCGCAAACGCGTGTGCCTGCGCGCTCAGAAGGGCAGCACAGAAAATGCCCGCACAATTGATCCAGCGTTTCATACGGCCTCCTGCGTTGGTCTCACGTCCAAATGGCCAAGCAAGTCTCATTCCCGCATTTCATTATGTTTATTTTTCAATGGGTTGCAAATCCACGCCCTGGCCTGATCGGACAGCATGTCAAAATTTTCGACAAATCCGATTGTTCAATCCACCGTCACCCACCAATTTCGCCAGGTCGCGCGGCTTGTCCTCGTCCGTACCATTTTGCGGGGCCCCGTGACACGACAGCAGTTGCAGCGGCACAGTGTGGGGGGTCGGGCGACAACGGGCCGTTGTGGCCACACAGCGTCGGCTGCAATTGCCATGAAAAACGGCAGCTCACAGGCTGCCGTTTTTCATGGGTTCAAGCGGATCAGCGGGTGCGACGACGGCCGGCGAAGCCGACCAAGCCCAGCCCAGCCAGCATCAGGGCATAGGTTTCGGGTTCGGGAACCGCAGCCACGCCAAAGGTGACGTTGTCGATCTGCTGGCCCCTGGCCGAGAAGGTCACCATGGTCAGATCCTTGAAATCATCGCCAAAGGTCAGGGTTTCCAGCGTGCTGTAGGAGTCATCCAGCAAGGGAACATACTTCTGAGCGACAGGCACCAGGCTATTGCCTCGATAGCCATTGACCGCGAAGTAACGCGAGCTATTGCTGAAGGCCGCGACATCCATGCTGATGAAATCGAATGCGCCGCCACCCACGCGCGTGACGATGAAGGTGTTGCTGTACTGCGCCGAGGGGCCCCAGGAATGGAAAAGCCCCTGCGAGCCAGTCCACCAATACGGGTTGCTGCTGGTAATGGCGCCGATCGGCATCGCGTACATATTGGGCAGCCCCAGTCGGTAGAGAACTGGAAGCCGTTTTCCACGTAGGTACAGCACGGGATCAGGTTGACCGTATTGCCGTTCGGTCCCAAGCTGGTGGTGGCGCTGGCGTACATGGGAATTTCATTGAAGTCGGCGACCACTGTCGCTGCCTGCGCAGGCAGCACTCCAAACGCACACAAGACAGCCAGCACCGCATTTTGCAGGGTTCGAATCACATGCATTTTTTTCCCAGAAGAGAATTGCTGTTAGGCGGAGGGCGCGCGATTCAGGATGGGTGATGAAACGTGGCCAGTCGCAGGGCGAGCAACGTCCATGCCTACCATGGATTTTCTCTTTCCAGTCAAGGCGCTGTGAGGAATGGCTCAAGCACAATGCGGCGCCGCATGTAAAAAATCCCGACCCTATTCGACGGTCACGGACTTGGCCAGGTTGCGTGGTTTATCCACGTCCGTGCCCTTTTGTAGTGCGGCGTGATACGACAGCAGTTGCAGCGGCACGGTGTGCAGGATGGGCGACAGCGGGCCGTTGTGTCCGCCCGGCAGCTTGATGACGTGGACGAACTCGGATTCCTCGATGTGCACGTCGCCATCGGCGAAGACGTAGAGTTCGCCGCCGCGGGCGCGCACTTCCTGCAGGTTGGACTTGAGCTTTTCGACCAGCGGGTCGTTGGGCGCGATGGTGATGACCGGCATGTCCTCGTCCACCAGCGCCAGCGGACCGTGCTTGAGTTCGCCGGCCGGGTAGGCCTCGGCATGGATATAGGAAATTTCCTTGAGCTTCAGCGCGCCTTCCAGTGCGATCGGGTAATGCACGCCGCGCCCGAGGAAGAGCGCGTGATGCTTGTTGGCGAAGCGCTGCGACCAGGCTTCGACCTGCGCTTCCAGCCCCAGCACCTGCTGCACCTTGTTCGGCAGGCTGCGCAGGGCGGCGAGGTGTTCGGTTTCCTGCGCCGGGGTGAGGCGACCGCGCAGTTTGGCCAGCACCAGCGTGAGCAAAAACAAGCCGGCGAGCTGGGTGGTGAAGGCCTTGGTCGAGGCGACGCCGATCTCGGGGCCGGCGCGGGTAAGGAATTTCAGGCGGGAGGCGCGGGTGAGCGCCGACTCCGGTACGTTGCAGATGGTCAGCGTCTTGTCCTGGCCAAGGGCCTTCGCGTGGTTCAGCGCCGCCAGCGTGTCGGCCGTTTCGCCGGACTGCGAAATGGTGACGACGAGCGCATCCGGGTTGGGGACCGAGGTGCGATAGCGGTACTCGCTGGCGATTTCGGCATGCGCAGGGATGCCGGCAATCTCCTCCAGCCAGTAAGTGGCCACTTTCGCCGCATGGTAGCTGGTACCGCAGGCGAGGAAGGTGACGGCATTTACCTGTTTCAGCACGTCGGCCGCATCGAAACCGAACCACTCCGGCTGGATATGATCCTGCGCCACAGCGGTCAGCAGGGTGTCGGTGAGTGCACGCGGCTGCTCATGGATTTCCTTCTGCATGAAGTGCCGGTAATTGCCGAGCTCGGCCATGTCGGCTGAGAGTTCGGAAATGTGAACACTGCGGTCGGTCTGCCGGCCGTCCGCATCGAAGACCGTGACTTCGAGCAGGCCGATGTCCGCGACGTCGCCTTCTTCCAGGTACATGACGCGCTGGGTGACCGGCAGCAGGGCGGAGACGTCCGAGGCGATGAAGTTTTCCTCGATGCCCAGCCCGATGAGCAGCGGGGAACCTTTGCGGGCACAGATGAGGCGGTTGGGTGAGTCTTCGCTCACCACACCGATGGCGTAGGCGCCTTCCAGTTCGGCCACGGCCGCACGGGTGGCCGCGAGCAGGTCTTTGCCCTGCCGGTAATAGCGTTCGACAAGGTGGGCGATCACTTCGGTATCGGTTTCCGAGGTGAAGGCGAAACCGTCGGCTTTCAGTTGTGTGCGCAGGGCTTCGTGGTTTTCGATGATGCCGTTGTGTACCACAGCCAGCCCGTTGCTGACATGAGGGTGAGCGTTCGCTTCGCTGGGCGCGCCGTGGGTGGCCCAACGGGTATGCGCGATGCCGAGGTGCCCATGCACCTGCTGCCGCGCGCAATCTTCCGCCAGCGCGGCAACGCGGCCGACGCTGCGCACGCGCTTGAGTCCGCCGTTGATGGTGACGAGGCCCGCCGAGTCGTAGCCACGGTATTCGAGCCGCCGCAGGCCTTCGAGCAGGATGGGAACGACATTGCGTTGCGCGACCGCGCCGACGATACCGCACATGATCAGGCTTCCTTCTTCTGTTTGACCGGCCGCTTCCAGCCTGTAACGGTCAATTGTTTGGGCCGGGACAGGGTCAATTCCCCCGCCGGGGCATCCTTCGTGAGCGTCGTGCCGGCACCGAGCGTTGCGCCCTTGCCCACCGTGACGGGGGCGACCAGCTGCGTATCCGAACCGACGAAGACCTCGTCCTCGATCACGGTGCGGTGCTTGTTCGCACCATCGTAGTTGCAGGTAATGGTGCCGGCGCCGATGTTGACCTTCTTGCCCATGGTGGTGTCGCCCACGTAGGACAGGTGGTTGATCTTGGAACCGTCGTCGATCTGGCTGTTCTTGATCTCGACGAAGTTGCCGACGTGCACGTCGCGCGCGAGCGTGGTGCCCGGGCGGATGCGCGAGAACGGTCCGATCCGGTTGGCTTCGCCGATGGCCGCCTCGTCTACAAGCGTGAAGGCGTCCAGTTTTGTCCCCGCCGCTATGGTGGCGTTGCGCAGCACGCAGTTGGCGCCTATTTGCACGCCATCGCCGAGTTCGACGCGTCCTTCGAATACACAGTTGACGTCGATACTGACGTCTCGCCCGCATGCGAGTGTGCCACGTACGTCGAGACGGGCCGGGTCGGCCAGCGTCACACCCGCTTCCAGCAGCGCGCGGGCGACTTCGCCCTGATGGATGCGTTCCAGTTCGGCCAGCTGGGCCTTGCTGTTGACGCCAAGCACTTCCCATTCGTGTGCGGGCTGATGGGTCTCGACCGGGACTCCGTCGGCCACCGCCATGGCGATGATGTCGGTCAGGTAGTACTCACCTTGCGCGTTGTTGTTGTCCAGCCGGCCGATCCAGGCGTGGAGGCGCGCGGTCGGTACGGCGAGGATGCCGGTATTGACCTCGCGGATCGCGCGTTCGGCGTCGTCCGCATCCTTGTGCTCGACGATGCGGGTGACCTTCCCCTCGACGCGGACGATGCGTCCGTAGCCCGTGGGGTCGCCCAGGCTGACCGTGAGCAGCCCGAGCTTGCCGGCCCGTGCCGCGGATACCAGGGGCTGCAGGCTCGCCGCACGCGTCAGCGGTACATCGCCGTAGAGCACCAGGGTGACGCCATCCTTGGCCAGCTGGGGAAGCGCCTGCTGCACCGCATGGCCCGTGCCTTTCTGTTCAGCCTGCAACACGAACGTCAGCTTGTCGTCAGCCATCGCCGCAGGCACGGCATCCCCACCGAAACCATAGACGACGCAGGTTTGTGCGGCCCCCAGGCTGTGCGCGGTATCGACGACATGGCCCAGCAGGGGTTTGCCGGCAAGCTTATGCAGTACCTTGGGCAGGTTGGAACGCATCCGCGTGCCCTTGCCGGCCGCGAGTACGAGAATTTCGAGGGGAGAAGATGCCATGCGCGTGGTCAATGGGAAGCCGACGGATTCGGAATGTGCAGTGCAAAACGCGCGCCAAGTATAGCCCCCCGACCCGGGCGCCCAAATGAAAAAGGCAACCCGAAGGTTGCCTTTTTATCGCCGTCACCGGGATCAGGTCAGCTTGCGCAGCTTCTTGATGGCAGCGAGCTGGGCCACCGCCTGCGCGAGTTCGGCCTGCGCCTGGGCGTAGTCGATGCTGGCGGCCTTGTCCTTCATGGCTTCCTCGGCGGCGCGCATGGCTTCGAGCGCCTTGGCTTCGTCGAGGTCGGCCCCGCGAATGGCAGTGTCGGACAGGATGGTGACGACATGCGGCTGCACTTCGAGAATGCCCCCGGACACGTACACCAGTTCTTCCTCCGCCTGGTTGGGTACCTTGATGCGCACCGAGCCGGGTTTCAGCGTGGTGAGCAGGGGCGTGTGGCGCGGATAGATACCGAGCTCGCCGCGCATGCCGGGGGCGATCACCACTTCGGCTTCGCCGGAGTAGAGCGATTTTTCAGCGCTGACGATATCGACGCGTAGGGTCATGGCCATTTTTAAACCTCGTTAGGGGTTAGGAGCTAGGATTTAGGGATTTGGGTTCAGGGCGGTGCGGCTTCGCCGCGCCTCAACAACCCCTAGTTCCTAGCCCCCAGATCCTGATCCCTAAATTACTGAATCGTCTTCGCCTTCTCGACCGCTTCCTCGATTGCGCCGACCATGTAGAAGGCCTGCTCGGGCAGGTGGTCGTATTCGCCTTCGACGATCGCCTTGAAGCCGGCGATGGTGTCCTTCAGCGAGACGTACTTGCCGGGGGCGCCGGTGAACACCTCCGCGACGAAGAATGGCTGCGACAGGAAACGCTGCAGTTTCCGGGCACGGGCCACGGCCAGTTTGTCCTCGGGCGAGAGTTCGTCCATGCCCAGAATTGCGATGATGTCGCGCAGTTCCTTGTACTTCTGCAGCGTGCCCTGCACCTTGCGGGCGACCGAGTAGTGTTCGTCGCCGACGACCTGCGGATCGAGAATGCGCGAGGTCGAGTCGAGCGGGTCCACCGCGGGGTAGATGCCCAGTTCGGCGACCTGGCGCGACAGCACCAGGGTGGCGTCGAGGTGGGCGAAGGTCGTCGCGGGCGACGGGTCGGTCAGGTCGTCCGCCGGCACGTACACGGCCTGGAACGAGGTGATCGAGCCCGTCTTGGTCGAGGTGATGCGCTCCTGCAGGCGGCCCATTTCCTCGGCCAGCGTCGGCTGGTAGCCCACCGCGGACGGCATCCGGCCCAGCAGCGCCGAGACTTCGGTGCCCGCCAGGGTATAGCGGTAGATGTTGTCGACGAAGAGCAGCACGTCGCGGCCTTCGTCACGGAAGTACTCGGCCATCGTGAGGCCGGTCAGCGCGACGCGCAGACGGTTGCCCGGGGGCTCGTTCATCTGGCCGTAGACCAGCGCGACCTTGTCCAGCACGCCGCCTTCCTTCATCTCGTGATAGAAGTCGTTGCCTTCGCGGGTACGCTCGCCGACGCCGGCGAACACCGAGAAGCCGCTGTGCTGCACGGCGATGTTGCGGATGAGTTCCATCAGGGTCACGGTCTTGCCCACGCCGGCGCCGCCGAACAGGCCGACCTTGCCGCCCTTGGCGATCGGCATGATGAGGTCGATGACCTTGATGCCGGTTTCCAGGATTTCCACCGTGGCAGCCTGGTCGGCATAGGCCGGGGCCTTGCGGTGGATGGGCATGGTGGTCTCCGCACCGATCGGACCTGCTTCGTCGACCGGCTCGCCCAGCACGTTCATGATGCGGCCGAGGCACTTCTGGCCGACCGGCACCATGATGGGGTTGCCGGTGGCGAGCACGTCCATGCCGCGCTTGAGGCCGTCGGTCGACCCCATGGCGATGGTGCGGACCACACCGTCGCCCAGCTGCTGCTGGACTTCGAAAGTCAGTTCGGGGGACTGCATCTTCAGCGCTTCCATGACCTTGGGCATGGCATCGCGCGGGAATTCCACGTCCACCACCGCGCCGATGATCTGAACAATTTTTCCGTTGCTCATGTCGATTTCCTAATCAATTGAATTCTGTTGGGCCTTGAACGGCGGCTACGGGTATAGCGATCTGGTCTCGTCATAACATTCGCTTCGTTCATGTCTAGCTTCGCCCGATCGCCAGCCGCTGCATCAAACTGCTGCTGCACCGGCCACGATCTCGGACAGTTCCTTGGTGATCGCGGCCTGGCGGGTCTTGTTGTAGACCAGCTTGAGTTCGCCGATCACGTTCTTGGCGTTATCGGATGCGGCCTTCATCGCCACCATCCGTGCCGATTGCTCGCACGCGATGTTCTCGGCCACGCCCTGGTAAACCAGCGACTCGATGTAGCGCATCAGCATGGCATCGACCACGGGTTTCGCATCGGGCTCGTAAATGTAGTCCCAGTGCGTCTTGAGGCTCGCCTCTGACGTATCCTCCATCTTCGCCAGGGGCAGGAGTTGTGTGAGCGTGGGCTCCTGCTTCATGGTGTTGATGAAGCGGTTGTACACCAGATACAGCGCGTCGATGCGGCCTTCGAGGTATGCGTCCAGCATGATCTTGACCGGGCCGATCAGCTTGTCCATGTGCGGCGTATCGCCGATGCCGGTGAGCTGGGACACCACATTGGAACCCAGACGCTGCATGAAACCCAAGCCCTTGTTGCCGATGGCGGTGACATCGACTTCGGTACCCGCGGCCTTCCACTGCTTGAGCTGGTTCAGCACCACGCGGAAGGCGTTGGTGTTGAGACCGCCGCACAGCCCCTTGTCCGAGCTGACGACGATGATGCCGACCCGCCTCACGCTGTCGCGCGGGATCGCGAAAGGATGCTTGTACTCGGGATGCGCGTATGCGAGATGGGTCGCCACGCGGGCGATCTTCTCGGCGTACGGGCGCGCTGCCCTCATGCGGTCCTGCGCCTTGCGCATCTTGGACGCCGCGACCATTTCCATGGCCTTGGTGATCTTGCGCGTGTTTTCCACGCTCTTGATCTTCGTCCGAATCTCTTTTCCGGCTGCCATTTGAGGCTCCTATCCAGCCAGCTCAGTAGACGCCGGTTTTCTTGAACTCGTCGCAGGCGGCGGTGATCGCCTTCTCGCTGGCGTCGTCCATGTTGCCCGAAGCTTCGACGGCTTCCATCGCGGCAGCGGCCTTGGACTTGACGAAAGCGGTGATGCCGGCTTCGAACGCCAGAATCTTGCCGACTTCCACGTCGTCCATGTAGCCCTTGTTGACCGCGAACAGGGTCAGCGCCATTTCCGAGACCGACATCGGCGAGTACTGCGCCTGCTTCATCAGCTCGGTGACGCGACGGCCACGTTCGAGCTGCTTGCGGGTCGCTTCGTCCAGATCCGACGCGAACTGGGCGAAGGCCGCGAGTTCGCGGTACTGCGCGAGCGCGAGGCGAACACCGCCGCCCAGCTTCTTGATGACCTTGGTCTGCGCCGAGCCGCCGACGCGCGACACCGACAGACCGGCGTTGATCGCGGGACGGATACCGGCGTTGAAGAGGTCGGTTTCGAGGAAGATCTGGCCGTCGGTAATCGAAATCACGTTGGTCGGAACGAAGGCGGACACGTCGCCGGCCTGCGTTTCGATGATCGGCAGCGCGGTAAGACTTCCGGTCTTGCCGGTGACGGCGCCGTTGGTTTCGCGGGCGACGAAATCGGCGTTGACGCGGGCGGCGCGCTCAAGCAGGCGGCTGTGCAGGTAGAACACGTCACCCGGATAAGCTTCACGGCCCGGCGGGCGGCGCAGCAGCAGGGAGACCTGACGGTAGGCCCAGGCCTGCTTGGTCAGATCGTCGTACACGATCAGCGCATCTTCGCCGTTGTCGCGGAAGAATTCGCCCATGGTGCAGCCGGAGTACGGCGCGATGTATTGCATCGCGGCAGCGTCGGCAGCCGTCGCGGCGACGACGATGGTGTGGTCCATCGCGCCGTGCTCTTCGAGCTTGCGCACGACGTTGGCGACCGAAGAGGCCTTCTGGCCGACGGCGACGTAGATGCACTTCACGCCGGTGCCCTTCTGGTTGATGATCGCGTCGATCGCCACGGCGGTCTTGCCGGTCTGGCGGTCTCCGATGATCAGTTCGCGCTGGCCACGGCCGACCGGAACCATCGCGTCGATGGACTTGAGGCCGGTCTGCACCGGCTGGTCGACCGATTTGCGGTCGATCACGCCCGGGGCGATGCGCTCGATCGGCATGGTCTTGTCTGCAACGATCGGGCCCTTGCCGTCTATTGGCTGGCCCAGCGAGTTGACGACGCGGCCGAGCAGGCCGCGACCGACGGGGACTTCGAGAATGCGGCCGGTGCACTTGGCGACGTCGCCTTCCTTGATGTGCTCGTAGTCGCCCAGGATCACAGCGCCGACCGAGTCGCGCTCGAGGTTGAGCGCCACGCCGAAGGTGTTGCCCGGCATCTCGATCATTTCGCCCGACATCACGTCCGACAGACCATGGATGCGGACGATGCCGTCCGTCACGGACACGATCGTGCCCTGGGTGCGCAGTTCGCTGGAAGCGCCCAGGTTTTCGATCTTGGCTTTGATCAGTTCGCTGATTTCGCTTGGATTCAATTGCATGTCTGTTCTCCGAACCGAAGAGGTTCCGAATGAATGAGTTTGGTTAGCCGTGCAAGGCAAACGCCATTTTTTCCAGCCGTCCCTTGACCGAACCGTCGATCACCTGGTCGCCGATCGCGACGATCGCGCCGCCGATGAGACTTTCGTCCACCGCGACCTGCACGTTCACCGCGCGGTTGAACTTGGCCTTGAGACCGGCCACCAGATCGTCGATCTGCGCCTGCGACAGGAGCTGGGCGCTGGTGATCGTCGCTTCGAGCGTGCCTTCGGCACCGGCCTTCAGCGTTTCGAACTGCGCACTGATTTCCGGCAACAGCGCCAGACGGTCGTTGTCCGCCAGCACCTTGACGAAATTGCCGCCATGCGTGCCGAGGCCATCGCCGGCGATCTCGATGATCAGCCCTGCCACGCGATCCGTGGGCACCGCGGGATCCGCAATCAGACGGGACATCTGCTCGTCGGAAACGATCGTCGCCAGCGAGGCGATGCGCGAAGACCAGCCAGCCAGGTCGTTGCCGCCCTGCGCCATGCGGAAGACCGCTTCGGCGTAGGGACGGGCCAGGGTAGACAGTTCGCTCATGATTACAGCTCGGCTTTCAGCTGGGCGAGCAGGTCGGCGTGGGTTTGCGCGTTGACTTCGCGACGCAGGATCTTTTCCGCACCGGCCACGGCAAGCAGAGCAACCTGCTCGCGCAGCGCTTCGCGTGCGCGGTTGGCCTCCTGGTCGATGCTGGCCTGCGCGGCGGCGAGCTGACGTTCGCCTTCCTGCTTGGCCGCGGTCTTCGCTTCCTCGACGATCTGCGCTGCGCGCTTTTCGGCCTGGGCAATCACGTCGGCGGCTTGCGCCTTGGCGTCGCGCAGGCTGTCGCCCGCTTTCCTTGCAGCCAGTTCCAGCTCGTGCTTGCCGCGATCGGCGGCGGCGAGGCCGTCGGCGATCTGTTTCTTGCGCGTATCGAGCGCGTTCATGATCGGCGGCCACACGAACTTCATGCAGAACCACACGAAGAAGATGAACGTGATGGATTGGCCGATCAAAGTTGCGTTGAAATTCATGTCCGCACCTTTATCAATGACGGGGGTGGATCAAAAGACGATCGACCCCGAATTAGCCGGCAACCGCGAACAGGACGTACATGGCCAGACCGACGGCGATCATTGGCACGGCGTCGACCAGGCCCATCACGATGAAGAACTGGGTACGCAGCATGGGGATCAGCTCGGGCTGACGGGCCGCGCCTTCGAGGAAGCGGCCGCCCAGGATGCCAATGCCGACGGCAGCGCCGAGTGCGCCCAGGCCCATCATCAGAGCGCCAGCGATGTACAGAACGGCTTGAGTCATTTCCATTTTTTGATACTCCTGATTAGAAAATTGAAGTTGAAAAAGAAACCAGAAATCCTTGCGTGATCAGTGATGCTCGCTGTGCGCCATGTCGAGGTACACGATGGTCAGGGTCATGAAGATGAAGGCCTGCAGCGTGATGATCAGGATGTGGAACACCGCCCAGGCCCACTGCAGCACGCCACCAAACAGGCCGAGCACCAGATTGCCGCCGAACATCAGTGCAATCAGGATGAAGATCATCTCGCCTGCATACATGTTGCCGAACAGACGCAGGGCCAGCGAGATCGGCTTGGCGATGAGGCCCACGCCTTCGAGCAGCAGGTTCACAGGAAACAGGAATTTGGGGAAGGGCTGGAAGGCCAGCTCGGCAAAAAAGCCGCCGGGACCCTTCATCTTGACGCTGTAATAGAGCACGAGGAAGAAGACCGACAGGGCCAGCGCAAAGGTCACATTGGGGTCGGTCGATGGCACGACCTTCAGATACGGCACGCCTGCGAGCGTCGCCAGCCACGGCAGCCAGTCCACCGGCAGCAGGTCCATGAAGTTCATCAGGAATACCCACGTGAAGACGGTCAGAGCCAAGGGCGCAACCAGCTTGTTCACATGGGAGAAGGAGCCGCGCACCGAGTCGTCGATGAATTCGACGACCCACTCGACGAAGTTCTGCAGCCCTGCAGGCACCCCCGTGGTCGCACGACGTGCAGCGAGCCAGAAGAAGAACGTGAACAGGGCGCCAAGCAGGATGGACACGCCCAGGCTGTCCACGTGGAACGCCATGAAGCCCATGTCCTTGGCTTCCTGCGCGTTGTGCGCCACCGTCCAGGTCGGGGCCGAGAGCACCTCGACGACATGGCCGTGATGATCGATGCGTTCGTAGCCAGCCGGGAGCTGGCCGTAGGTGAGGTTCTGCAGGTGATGCTTGATGTACTCGCCGGAGGATGCGTATTCCGAAGCCATGGTGGTCGAATTTTCAAAGTGAGTTTTGGATGGGGGCGCATAGCGCTCCCATGCAGAACCAACCTTGCTTGTTTGTTGTTGTGCCGCCTGTCGGCGACCGTCATGTGCTGCCACGCCGTCTTGCGACGGCAAACCACGCGAGCTGTGCTCCCAACAGCCCGAGCAGTTGCGGCAAGGGCGAGAGCCTCAATATCGCCATGCCAACTGCCAGCAATGCAACCAGTACCGCCAAACGCTCCATACCGGTGACGATGAAAAGCCTGAACAAACGGTGCTGGTCCCATTCGGGATGACGCATCGCCTGCCGTTCACGACGCAGCAGCACCAGACTGACGCCCAGCGCGACCAGCATGCCGTATCCGACCGCAATGCCCGTCTCGATGTCCGCCGCCAAACCGCCGGTCAACACGCCTGCAGGCAGCATTGCTGCTTGCGTCCAGACAACCTGCCGTATGCCTGTGTTGCCGGTGCGACGCATGTCGGTGAACATTGGCCGCGGATGATACTGAATTAGCATGGTCTATGCAATCATCAGGTGGCCTGATGATGAATTTCAGTACGTAGTGATTTTGCCGGCCCCCCCGGCCAGTCACAGCCGGATACCCAGTCTCTGCAGCAAGCCATCCAGTTCGTCCGCACTGCCGAAATGCAGAGTCAGCTTGCCGCTGCCCCTGCTGCCTGTCCGGACGTGCGCCGTCATGCCCAGCGCATCCGACAGGGCCTCCTCCAGCCGCAGGAGGTCGCGCGAAACACTTTTGTTTTTCGCCTGCGCAACAACCGGGTCCTTCAGGCGGGCAACGCGGCGCTCCACTTCGCGCACCGACAGGCCTTTCGTCTCGATCTCGTGCGCCAGTTCCCGCTGCTGGGCCGCGTTGAGTGGCAACAGTGCGCGGGCATGGCCCATTTCGATGAGGCCGGCCGTGAGCATGTCCTGCACCGGACGCGACAGATTCAAAAGCCGCAGGAGATTCGACACCGCCGCGCGCGACTTGCCGACGGCCTGCGCGACGGCATCGTGCGTCATGCCAAATTCCTGGATGAGTCGGTGCAAGCCCTGGGCTTCGTCAATGGCGTTGAGGTCTTCGCGCTGGATGTTCTCGATCAGCGCCATCGCCGCCACTGCGTTGTCGGCGACTTCGCGCAGCAGCACCGGTACCTCGGCCAAGCCCGCCAGTTGCGCCGCGCGCCAGCGGCGTTCGCCCGCGATGATCTCGTAGCCGCTGCCGGCTTCGCGCACCAGGATGGGCTGCATCAGCCCCTGCGCACGGATCGAGTCGGCGAGTTCCTGCAGCGATTCGCTGTCCATCTGCGTGCGTGGCTGGTACTTGCCGGGCGCGAGCTGCGACAGCTTCATCATGCGCAGGTCACCCTGCGGCGGCGCGGCGCTGTCCTCGCCGCCCAGGAGCGCGTCGAGTCCACGCCCCAGTCCTTTAGGCTTGGCCATGTTGTGTCCCCCTTGCTGAAAGGCCGGCGCGCGCGAGCGTCTCGTCGGCCAGGTCCATGTAGGCTTTCGCGCCCTTGCACTGCCGGTCGTAGGCCAGCACCGGCAGGCCATGGCTGGGCGCCTCCGCGAGCCGCACGTTGCGCGGAATCACGGTGTCGTAGACCTTGTCGCCGAAATGCTGCTTGATCTGGTCCGACACCTGCTGCGCGAGCGTGCTGCGCGGATCGAACATCACGCGCAGCAGGCCTTCGATCTGGATCGCCGGGTTCAGGCGCTGCTTCACCTTCTTGATGGTGGCGACCAGGTCGGTGAGCCCCTCCAGCGCGTAATACTCGCACTGCATGGGGATCAGCACGGACTCGGCAGCGGCGAAGGCGTTGACCGTCAGCAGGTTGAGCGTCGGCGGGCAGTCCATCAGGATGAAGTCATAGTCGTCGACTACCTGCGCCAGCGCCACTTTCAGCCGCAGATCGCGCTGCTCCAGGTTGACGAGATCGATCTCCGCGCCCGCGAGTTCGCGGTTGGCGGGGATGACGTCGAAATGCCCCGGCTCGGAGCGCAAGCGCGCGTCGCGCACGGACACCTGATTGAGCAGAATCTGGTAAACCGTCGGCAGGGCCGTGCGCTTTTCGATGCCCGACCCCATGGTCGCGTTGCCCTGCGGGTCGAGGTCGGCGAGCAGCACGCGCTGGCCCAGCTCGGCCAGCGTGGCGGCCAGATTCACCGCCGTGGTGGTTTTCCCCACCCCGCCCTTCTGGTTGGCAATTGCGAGTATTTTTGTCATCAGGCAGGCTCCAGAACAATCAGATGGCGGCTGGCTTCCAGCCCCGGGACAACCAACGCATGGTCAGCGCTTACTTTCACATCAGGCGGCAGCACGGCAAGTTCCTCGTTCGGATACAGGCCTTTCATCGCCAGCCAGCGGCCACCGGGCTTCAGCAGGTGGCGCGTCAGCGTGACGAATTCCTTGAGGTCAGAAAACGCACGCGAGGTGATGTCATCGAAGCCGTCTGCCGGGCGGAAATCCTCCACCCGGCCAGTCGTCACCGCAAGATTGGCAAGTTTGAGTTCGGACTTGGCCTGCAGCAGAAATGCCGTCTTCTTGGCGATGCTGTCGATCAGCGTCACCTGCAGATCCGGCCGCGCAATCGCCAGCGGAATGCCCGGCAGGCCGCCGCCGCTGCCGACGTCGAGCACGGTCGGCCCGGTGAAGCACGGCACCGCCGCCAGCGAATCGAGGAGGTGGTGGCTCACCATGCGTTCCGGCTCGCGCACCGCCGTCAGGTTGTAGACGCGATTCCATTTGTCGAGCAGGGCCAGATAGGCCAGTAGCCGGGCTTCGCCGTCCGGCGGCAAATCCAGGCCCAAGGCGGCGATCCCCGCCGCAAGTTGATGTTCGATGCTCATGCGCTTTTCTTTTCCGCTTCGGGTTTGAACCCGCGCTTGGCGTAGATCAGCAGCACCGAGATCGCCGCCGGGGTGATGCCCTGCATGCGGGCGGCCTGGCCGAGCGTTTCGGGGCGCGCCTTCTGCAGGCGCTGGCGCACTTCCATCGACAGCGCGGTGAGCTGCGTGTAGTCAAGGTCGGCCGGCAGGCGCAGGGTTTCCTGTTCGCGCTGCCGGTCGACTTCCTCGTTCTGGCGGTCGATGTAGCCCTGGTACTTGGCGGCGATTTCGACCTGTTCGGCAACCGCGTCATCTACCACGCCGTCACCGCCGCCCGGCAGCGCCAGAATCTGCGCGTAGCTCAGGTTCGGCCGGCGCAGCAGGTCGAACAGGCTGTATTCACGCTCGATGGGCTGGCCGATGCGTTGCGTCGCCTCCGCTGCCGACAGGATTGCGGGGTTGACCCAGCTTGCCTTCAGGCGCTCGGTTTCGCGGGCGACGGCGTCGCGCTTGCGGTTGAAGGCGTCCCAGCGCGCGTCGTCCACCACGCCGAGCGTGCGGCCGGTCTCGGTCAGCCGCATGTCGGCGTTGTCCTCGCGCAGTTGCAACCGGTACTCGGCACGGCTGGTAAACATGCGGTAAGGCTCGGACACGCCGCGCGTGATGAGGTCGTCGACCAGCACCCCTAGATAGGCTTCGTGGCGGCCCGGGCTCCAGGCCTCGCGCCCCTGCGTCTGCAGGGCGGCATTGAGGCCCGCCAGCAGGCCCTGTGCGGCGGCCTCCTCATACCCGGTGGTGCCGTTGATCTGGCCGGCGAAGAAGAGGCCGGCAATGGACTTTGTTTCCAGCGAGGCCCTGAGGTTGCGCGGGTCGTAGTAGTCGTATTCGATGGCGTAGCCGGGGCGCAGGATGTGCGCGCTTTCCATGCCGGGAATCGAGCGCACGATGGCGAGCTGCACGTCGAACGGCAGCGAGGTCGAGATGCCGTTGGGGTAGATCTCGTGCGTCGTCAGACCTTCTGGTTCGAGGAAGATCTGGTGGCTGGCCTTGTCGGCGAAGCGGGTGATCTTGTCCTCGATGGACGGGCAGTAGCGCGGCCCCACCCCCTCGATGACACCGGTATACATGGGCGAGCGGTCGAGCCCGCCGCGGATGATGTCGTGCGTGCGTTCGGTAGTGTAGGTGATCCAGCACGGCCGCTGCTCGGGATGCAGCGCCCGGCTGCCCATGAAGGAAAACACCGGCGCCGGGTCATCGCCCGGCTGGACCTGGGTCTGGCTGTAATCAATGCTGCGGCCGTCGATGCGCGGCGGGGTGCCGGTCTTGAGCCGACCCGCGGGCAGCTGCAGTTCGCGCAGGTGCGCGGCCAGCGACACCGAGGGCGGATCGCCCATGCGCCCGGCCTGGTAGTTTTCCAGCCCCACGTGGATGAGACCGGCGAGGAAGGTCCCCGCCGTCAGCACCACCGCCCTGGCCTCGAAGACGATACCGAGCTGGGTTCGCACCCCGGCGACACGGTCGCCCTCGAGCAGCAGGTCGTCGACCGCCTGCTGGAACAGCGTAAGGTTCGGCTGGTTTTCCAGCCTTCTTCGGATCGCGGCCTTGTACAACACGCGGTCGGCCTGCGCACGGGTGGCGCGCACCGCCGGCCCCTTGGACGAGTTGAGCGTGCGGAACTGGATGCCCGCCTCGTCGGTGGCGATCGCCATCGCCCCGCCGAGCGCGTCCACCTCCTTCACCAGATGGCCCTTGCCGATGCCGCCGATGGACGGATTGCACGACATCGCGCCCAGTGTTTCGATGTTGTGCGTGAGCAGCAGCGTCTTCGCGCCGGCACGCGCGCTGGCGAGCGCGGCCTCGGTGCCGGCGTGGCCACCACCGACGACAATCACATCGAAGGATTCGGGGAATTTCATGGTGCGCGCATTTTACCTGTTGCCGGGCGTTTCACGTGGAACAACCGTCAGCCCATGCCGGCCTGCTTCGCCTCCAGCGCCTCCCAGCGCGCCAGTGCGTCCAGCAATTCCAGCTCGATGGCCTCGGTGCGGTCGTGCAATCCGCCGGCAGCCTGCGGGTCGGACTGGTACAGCATCGGGTCGGCCAGGCGGGCAGCAATTCCGGCCTGCTCGGCCTCCAGCGCCTCGATGATTCCCGGCAGCGCCTCCAGTTCGCGCGCTTCCTTGTAGCTGAGCTTGACCTTCTGCGTAGCCGGTTTGGCGGCTGACGTTGGCCTGAGGGAGGCCGGGCGGACCGACGCGGGTGCAGGGTCGGCGGCCTGCCGCTCTCGCCAGGCGCGCCAGTCGGCATAGCCGCCCACGATCTCGGTCAGTCGCCCTTCCCCCTCGAACACGATGGACTGGGTGACGACGTTATCCAGAAAGGCACGGTCGTGCGAAACGATGATGACTGTGCCGGCGTAATCCTGCAGCAGCTGCTCCAACAGCTCCAGCGTGTCGATGTCCAGATCGTTGGTCGGTTCGTCCAGTACCAGCAGATTGGCCGGCCGCGCGAACAGCCGCGCCAGCAGCAAACGGTTGCGCTCGCCGCCCGACAGCGCCGACACCTTGGCCCGCGCGCGCTCGGCCGGGAACAGGAACTCCTCCAGGTAGCTGATGACATGCTTGCGCTGCCCGGCAATTTCGACATGGTCCGAACCGGGCGAAATGGTGTCGATCAGGGTTGCCTCGTCGTTCAGCTGATTGCGGAACTGATCGAAATACGCGACCTCCAGCTTCGTGCCCTGCTTGATCCAGCCGGTTTGCGGCTTCAGGTCGCCCAGGATCAGCCGAATCAGCGTGGTCTTGCCGGCGCCGTTGGGGCCCAGCAGTCCGAGCTTGTCGCCACGCAGGATGGTGGCGGAGAAGTCCCGCGCCAACAACCGGTCGCCGTAGCCGTAAGACACGTGATCCAGCTCGGCCACCACCTTGCCCGAACGCTCGCCGGCATCGAGCCGAAACCCCACCTGCCCCTGGTGCGCAATGCGCGCCTCGCGCGTGCGCCGCAGCTGCTCAAGCCGCCGCACGCGTCCTTCGTTGCGCGTGCGGCGTGCTTCCACGCCCTTGCGGATCCAGGCTTCTTCCTGCTTCCAGAACTTGTCGAACTTGCGGTTGTGCACCGCCTCGACTTCCAGCTGTTCGGCTTTTTTGGCCTGATATGCGCTGAAATTGCCTTGATATTCGCGTAACTGGCCGCGATCCAGCTCGACGATGCGGTTGGCCACATTATCCAGGAAACGCCGGTCGTGGGTGATGAAGAGCAAGGCGCCGCGAAACGCCCGCAACAAATCCTCCAGCCACTCGATGGCGGCAAAATCCAGATGGTTGGTCGGCTCGTCGAGCAGCAACAGTTCCGGGTCGCTCACCAATGCGCGCGCCAGAGCCACTCGCTTTTTCAGGCCACCCGAGAGATCGTCCACGATCCGGTCGGCCTCCAGTCCAAGGCGTTGCAGGGTTTCCTCGACCCGGCTGTTCAGGCGCCAGGCGTCGTTCGCCTCCAGATCATGGGACAGCCGCTCCAGCTCGCCGAGCGCGAATGCGTCGCCCTCGGCCGCTGCGTGGGCGGCCGCATGATAGGCCGCCAGCAAAGCCTGCGACGCCCCCACCCCCTCGGCCACCGCCTCGAACACGGTATGTCGAGGCCGGAACACCGGCTCCTGCGGGACATAGGCCAGGCGCAATCCGGGTTGCCGCCAAACCGCCCCCGCATCGGGTTGGCTCAGACCGGCCACGATCTTGAGCAGGCTGGATTTGCCCGTGCCGTTGCGGCCGATCAGGCCGATGCGCTCGCCGGCCTCGACGACCAGCGACGCCCCGTCAAGCAGGGGATGGTGACCGTAGGCGAGTTCAAGGCGGTCAAAGGTGAGGAGCGGCATGAGTGGTGAGTGGTGAGTGGTGAGTGGTGAGTGGTGAGTGGTGAGTGGTGAGTGGTGAGTGGTGAGTGGTGAGTGGTGAGTGGTGAGTGGTGAGTGGTGAGTGGTGCAGGATTATGCGCGGCCGAGGGCGGCGTGTACGGCGCGGGCGATGCGCACAGCGTTGGGGGTATCGCTGTGCAGGCAGAAGGTGTCGGCCACGATCGCAATCCGGACGCCAACAGGCGTCACTACGCCGCCGCCCTGTGCCAGCGCCCAGGCCTGTGCCGCCGCCGCCTCGGGGTCCTCGATGACCGCTCCCGCTGTTTCACGTGAAACCAGCGTCGTTGCGGAGGCGTAACGCCGGTCAGCAAAGGCCTCGTTCAGCACCCCCAGCCCTGCGTCCCGCCCCGCCTCGATCAGGCGCGAACCGGACAAACCCAGCAGCACGAGTGCCGGATCGAAGGCCGCCACTGCTTCGGCGATCGCGCGGGCGACCGTCGCGTCCATGGCGGCGACATTGTAAAGGGCGCCGTGTGGTTTGACATGCGCCAGCCGCATGCCCAAGCGATCCGCCTGTTCCGCGAGCGCGGCTGTCTGCCGGGTCACCCAGTCCCGGATGGCAGCCGGCGCCCCCGGGACGATGCGGCGACCGAATCCGGCCCGATCCGGATAACTCGGATGCGCGCCCACCGCAACGCCATGCGCGCGCGCCAGCCGCAATGCCGCTGTCATGCTCGCCGCGTCCCCCGCATGGCCGCCGCAGGCGATCGATACACGATCTACATAGGGCATCAGGCCGGCATCGTCGCAACCCTCACCGATATCGGCGTTCAGTTCGATCAGCCCCATTCGCTCAGCTCCCATGCGGCGGGTGCAACGGCCCGGGCCGCTTCCACCGATACCGTCTCGAAACGCAGCGTAGCCCCCGGCCGCAACTGGGCCAGACGCGGCAGGTCGGCGTCGATCACGGTGGCAATGACCGGGTAGCCCCCCGTCACCGGCCCGTCCCAGCCCAGGATTATCGGCTGCCCGTCGGGGGGCACCTGGATGGCGCCGGGCAGCACGCCCTGCGTCGGCCAGTCGGTTTTGCGGCTGGCCACGCGCGGCCCCGCAAGCCGGATACCTCGCCGGTCGGACGCGGGATCGACACGAAACGCCCCGCCAACGAATGCTGCCAACCCCTCGTCCGTGAACGCTGCCGACTGCGGGCCGGCGACAACCCGAACGGGTGCATCGTGCGGCAGGACAGCCGGGTGGGCACGCATCAGATGCACCCCGACATTCGTCTTGCCGGTATGCAGGACATCGCCGGTCCGCAGCGGCCGCCCATGGTGCCCGCCCCACCCCGCCTGCGGCAGGGTGCTGGCGCTGCCCAGCACAGGCACCACCGCAAGCCCGCCGCGAACCGCAAGCCAGCAGCGATAGCCTGCCTCCGGTTCGCCCATGCGCAGGATTTCTTCGGCCGCCAGCACCAGGGTCTGGTTCCAGCCTGCCGCAAGGCCCGCCGCGCGCACCGTGCGGAACGGGGCGCCGGTCAGCGCGATCACACCGCCACGCGGAAAATGCAGGTACGGCCCGCGGCCCACGATCTCCAGTCCGGCCGCCTCGGGGGGGTTGCCCACCAGGCGGTTCGCCGCGGCCAGCGCGCCCCGGTCTGCCGCCCCGCCTGCGGGCACGCCGAGCCGTCGCCAGCCGGGCCGCCCCGCATCCATGACCAGGTCGCCCAGCCCCGGACGCAGCACTTCTACGATCATGCGTCCGCCTCCACGAACCGCACCCGGTCGCCGGGCGCCAGCAGCGCCGGCGAAGTCCGCGCCGGGTCGAACAGACGCACCTCCGTCCGGCCAACCACATTCCAGCCGCCCGGCCCCGCAGCCGGATAAATCCCGGCATAGACGCCGCCCAGGGCCACGCTGCCGGCCGCGACCCGCGTGCGCGGCGTCGCGCGCCGTGGTATGGCCAGTTCAGCAGGCAGCCCAGAAAGATAGGGAAAACCCGGCTGGAAGCCCAGAAAAGCGACCGTGAATTCGGTGCCCAACAGCGACTGTACGAACGCCGCAGGCGACCGGCCAGAGCGTGCCGCGCACCACTCGAGATCCAGCCCCCATTCCCCGCCAAATGCCACACGCAGGGTGTGGCTCGCACCTGCAGCCGCTTGTGCTGCCTCGACGGGCGCGGCCAAAGCTGCGCGCAATGGCGCCGAGACCGCCGCCCCCCGGCGCAGGATCAGCAAAATGCTGCCATCGGCTGGCAGGATGTCTTCGATTTCCTCGAAATTTCCAGAAACGAGCTGTACATAGCGTGCCAGTGTCGCCCCCCCAGTTTCCAGCCGCAGGCCGCGCTCGCCCACCCAGCGCCAGGGCTGGGGCAGCAGCGATTGACCGGGACTCGGGTTTGCCATACGGTTGCGGGCGACCATGTTCAAAACAGCGTGCGCGACGATCCTGTTCGCATTGATCAGTGTAACGGCAAACCCGGCGTGCGCCGCGATGAGCGCCGTCAATCCCGCCCTTGCCGCAAACCTCGACAGCCGGCCGAAAAAAGTCGTGCTGCTGCCACCGCAGATTTTCGTGTACGAACTTTCCGCCGGCGGCGTGCCCACGCGCATGGGCGAATGGGAAGCCCGCGCGCGCAGCAATGCAAACGATGCCGCCCGGCAGGCCGCCCATGAAACCGGCGTTTTCGAACTCCTCGATGCCCCGGCCTTCGACGCCGCCGACCAGGAAACGCTCGATGCCCACATCGGACTCTACGACCGCGTCGCACAATCGGTCTTTGTCTACGGCCGCGGCGAGCAGTCGGCATGGGCACACAAGAAGAACGAATTCGACTACACCGTCGGCCCGGGGCTTGCCTTCCTGCGTGCCCGCACCGGCGCCGATGCCGCGCTCATCGTGCTGGGCGCGGATCTCATTTCTTCCAGCAGCCGCAAGCTCGCCTTCGTCGCCGGACTCGCTCTGGGCGTCATCATGCCGCTCGGGCAGTCTTTCGTGGCTGCCGGCTTGGTCGATCTCGATACCGGCGACGTGCAGTGGATGAGCTTCGAATCCAGCAGCAGCCTGGACACGCGCGACCCGGACGACGTCAAGGACCTGATGCGCGCCTTCTACCAGACCTGGCCGGGGGCACGGTGAATCCGGGCATTGCGCGCAGCCTCATCCTCGCGCTGGCCGCCCTGCCGCCAGCACCGTCGCATGCCGGGGAGGTGGCGCCGTGGACAGGCGCGGTCGCCGCGCAGGCGCTCGACCCCTCCGAGAAAAGCCTGTGGCAGGAAGCCGACGAATTCGACCGTGCCCTGGCCCGGGCCGGCAGAGTGAGCACGGATCCTGCGCTTACTGCCTACCTGCAGGGCATCCTGAATCGCCTGTACCCCGAATTCAGGGGCCAGCTCACCGTGCGCCTGCTCAAGGCCCAGCACATCAACGCCTTCGCCCTGCCCAACGGCAGCATTTACGTGAATGCCGGACTTGTCGCCCGCTTCCAGAACGAAGCCCAGCTCGCCACCGTGCTTGCTCACGAAGGGGCGCATTTCGTCCATCGCCATTCCCTGCAACAGGCCGAGCGCGTGCGCAATGCCGCCGCCTTCGCGCTGGTCGTCAACATGCTGGGCGTGCCGCTCGCGGGCAACCTGCTCGCCCGCTCGTCGATCTACGGCTACTCGCGCGAACACGAACGCGAGGCCGACGCCATCGGCTACGCACGCCTGGTCGCTGCAGGCTATGCCCCGCGCGAAAGCATCCGGACCTTCGAACACCTGCAGGCAGAGATCAAGACGGCCGACATCCAGGAACCCTTCTTCTTCGCCAGCCACCCCAAGCTGCAGGAGCGCATCGACAATTTCACCGAGCTGACGAAAGATGCAAACGGCGGGGAAATTGCCCATGAACGTTTCGTCGAACATACCGCTTCGCTCAGGCTCGCGTCGCTCGAAGCCGATCTCGCTGCCTATCGCTACAAGCAGATCCTTCTCATCCTCGAAGCACCCGAGGCGCGCCATGAGTACCCGCCGGAAGCCGCCTATTATCTGGGCGAGGCTTATCGACTGCGCAACGAAACCGGCGACGGCGAAAAGGCCGAACAGCAGTTCCGCCGCGCCATCGAAACCGCACCGCATTTCGCCCCCACACATCGTGCGCTCGGTTTCCTGCTCTACAAGCGTGGCGACAGGGCGGGGGCAGCGCCGCTCTTCCGTCGCTATCTCGAACTCGCCCCCGACGCCTCGGATCGCGGTTACGTAGAGGCCGCACTCAAGGACATCCCAACCCCATGAATCGTTTCGCCGTGGCCGGCCTGCTTGCCGTCACGCTGTCTGCCTGCGCCCCCTGGAGCCGCGTCGAGCCCGACAACCGCGGCTTCGACAAGCGCAACGACTACAGCCTCGACCTGCCCACCGGCTGGGTCAGGCGCACCGCCGACGTCAACGACGTCTTCATCACACGCGACGGACCGGCCCTCAACTACATCGTCGTCACACGCCAGCCGCACGACCGCAAGCTCCCGCGCACCAAGCGCGAAACCCGTGCCCGCATGCTGCCCTTCGAACTCGCCGAACTGACGCTGGCCGAGTGGAGAAGCAGCAATGCCACAGCCAATCTCGAAATCCTTGCCAACACACCCGCCACACTCGGCGGCCATCCCGCCGCGCGGGTACACGTCCGCTACCGCAACGAGCGCGGCCTGCCGATCGAGCGCGTGATGGTCGCGATGGTGGATACGCGCGGGCGGCTCTCGCTGTTGTATGAAGCGCCCGCCATCGTCTACTTCGAGCGCGGCCTGCCGGCCTTCGAGGCCCTGCTTGCCAGCGTGCGCCTTTCCGCACCCGAACAATAGAAAAGGGGACCGGAGGCCCCCTTCTTTCCTGCGCGCGCTCAGCCCTTGAAGCGGCCGCGCACGCCGCTGCGACCGCCGTTCCGGTTCTCGCTGCTGAAGCCACTCCGGCCGCTGCGCGGCGCCGCACGATCGCCATAAGAACGAGCGACGGGCTTGGCCTTGGCCTGTGCCTTGGCCTCGCGCTCGCGCCGGGCCCAGTATTCGACACTGTTGCCGTCCACTTCGGGCGGCGGGGCTTCTTCACGCGGCGTGCGGTTGCCCCAGGTACGCTGGGCGCGGGCGATTCGCGCCGTCTCGTCCTCATACTGGCTGCCGCGCACCGCATCGGTACGATACCCGCGGTCGCGGTTGTCGCGGCTGTCGCGGCTGTCGCCGCGTGCCGGCCGGTCACCGTAGCTGCGCGGCTCCTTGTTGTTCAACGCGCGCTTGTCGCCGAAGCCGCGCGCGCCACCGTTGCCCTGCGGGCGCTTGCCCGCGGGACGGCCCGCCGCCGGTTTCTGCGTCGGCTCCAGGCCCGGAAGCGTGTGCACGTCGATACGGTTGCCGGTGTAGCGTTCGATGGCACGCACCAGCCCGCCCTCGCGCATGCCGACGAGGCTCCAGGCGACGCCGGCACGGCCCGCCCGGCCCGTACGGCCGATGCGATGCACATAGTCCTCGGCCTGGCGCGGCAGATCGAAGTTGATCACGTGGCTGATGCCGGCCACGTCGATGCCGCGTGCGGCCACGTCGGTCGCGACCAGCACCTTGGTGCGGTTGTCGCGCAAGCGCTGCAGGGCGCGGTTGCGCTGGCCCTGCTGCATGTCGCCGTGCAGGGAATCGGATGCGAAGCCGCTGTCGGACAGCAGGTCGGAAATCTCCTCCGCGCTCTTCTTGGTCGCGGCGAAGACGATGGCCTGGGTCAGCTCGATATCGCGCAGCAGGCTGTCGAGCAGGCGCATCTTGTGATCCATGTTGTCGGCGTAAAGCAGGCGCTGTTCGATCTTGGCTTCCTGCCTGGGCGCCGCCTCGATCTCGATGCGCTGGGCGTCCTTCGTCAGCTCGCGCGCGAGATTGCCGACCACGCCGTCGAGCGTGGCGGAGAACAGCAGGGTCTGGCGCGACTCGGGGCAACGCGCGGCGATGGCGTGAATGTCGTCGACGAAGCCCATGTCGAGCATGCGGTCGGCCTCGTCGAGCACCAGCACTTCCAGGCGCGAGAAGTCAATCTTGCCGCGCTCCAGGTGGTCGATCAGGCGACCGGGCGTTGCTACCACCACATCCACCGGCGTGGACAGGCGCTTGAGCTGCAGGCCGTAAGGCGCGCCGCCGACCAGGCAGGCGGTGCGGAAGCGGCGCAGCGCCTTGCCGTATTTCATCGCGGATTTTTCCACCTGCAGGGCCAGTTCCCGGGTGGGCGTCAGCACCAGCACGCGCGGGCCGATGCTCTTCACCGCCGGCTCGGCCAGCAGGCGCTGGATCGAGGGCATCAGGAAGGCGGCCGTCTTGCCGCTGCCGGTGTGCGAAGACACCAGGAGGTCGCGCCCGGTCAGCGCAGCGGGAATCGCCTGGACCTGGACCGGGGTAGCGGTCTCGTAACCGGCCTCGAGCACGGATTGCAGGATGAGGGGATCCAACCCCAGTTCGGAAAAGCTCATGTCTTACCTTTTTTCAGTGCGCGCACAGGCGCAAACCCGGCCAGCGCCCGGCAACCAGCCCGGCAGGCCACAAATACGAACCGGAAACGGTCGGCGTGATGTACGCCGCAATATCGATAACGGGTCGCGTCGATCACATCGGCGCCAACCGCAAGACTTGTCGCAGGCGGGCGCCTGCACAAAAGAGAGGTCGAGGACGATGGGGCTGTGAGTACAGTCCCGAGACACGGCGGCCGCTTGAATGAACCGGGCCCTGCCTGTCTGCTGCTGTGAACACAACGCCACGTACTCTATCAGAAAACGCTGATTGTCCCGAGCATTTTTTCGGACCCCTTCAGGCAGGGTGATGGTAGAGCTTGTGATAGAGGCCGCCGCGTTCGATCAGGGTCTCGTGCGCGCCCTCCTCCACCACGCGGCCGTTCTCGAACACCAGGATGCGGTCCGCCTGGCGCACCGCCGACAGCCTGTGCGCGATGATCAGTGTGGTGCGGCCGGCGAGGAAAGTCCGCATCGCCTCGTGCAGGCGCCGCTCCGTGTCCGTATCCAGCGCAGAGGTCGCCTCGTCGAAGATCACCACGCTCGGGTTGGCCACGATCATGCGCGCAATGGCCAGTCTTTGCCGCTGCCCGCCGGACAGGCGCACGCCCTGCCGGCCCACCACCGTATCCAGCCCATGCGGCAGCGCCGCAACGATGTCCTTCAGCTGCGCGATCTCCAGCGCCTGCCATAAAGCCGCATCGCTCACGTCTCGGCCCAGCGTCAGGTTGGCGCGCACGTCGTCGTTGAACAGCACCGGGTGCTGCAGCACCGCGCCCACATGCTCGCGAACCGTCTCCCAGCCGATCTCGGTAACCGGGACCCCACCGTAGAGAATGTGACCCGACTTCACCGGATACAGCCCCAGAAGCGCCTGCACCAGCGTCGACTTGCCGCCGCCCGAAGCGCCCACCAGCGCCACCTTCTCGCCCGGCTGGATGACAAGGCTCACGTCGTCCAGCACCGTCTCGCCTTCCTCGTCGTAGGCAAAGCTGACGTGCTCCAGCGCGATGCCCACCGTCGCCCTGCCGGCAAAGGGATCGGCGAGCGCCGGATGTGCCGGCGCGTCCTTCATCCCAAGGAGCGCGTTGATGCGCCCGAGCGCGCCCTGCGCGGCGAACCAGGCGTACTGCATGTTCACCAGTTCCTGGACCGGCGTCATCATGAACCAGAGGTAGCCGAACACCGCCAGCATCTCGCCGATGGTGAGATCGGAGAACACCACCATCAGCATCGCCACCGCGCGGAAGATGTCGAAGCCCGCCAGGAACACAAAGAAGGCGATCTTGCCTAGCGCGTCCGATTTCCAGGCAAAGGCGGCGGCGTGCTTGCGGATGTCGTCGGCACGGTCGGCGATGCGCGCGAGGTAGTGCTTCTCGCGGTTCATCGCGCGGATCTGCGTCAGCGCGTCGAGCGTCTCGGCCAGCGCATCCTGGAAGATTTCGAACGCGCGGTTCTCGTGCTTTTTCAGGTCCTTCACCCGCTTGCCCAGCTTGGTGGAGAACAGGATCACCGGCGGATTCAGCAGCAGGATCAGCAATGCAAGCTGCCAGTGCATCCAGAACAGCACCGCGGCCACCCCGACCAGGGTCAGTACCGACACGACAAAGCCGGAGATCGACGCGCCGAGAAAGGTATCCAGCGCATTCAGATCGGTGACGAAGTGCGAGGTCACGCGTCCCGCCCCCACCGTCTCGAAAGCCGACAGCGCGATCTTCGACAGCCGGTCGATCATGCGCACGCGGATGCGGTAGGTCACTTCCTTCGCCAGCAGCGAGAAGCTGCGGCCCTGCCACACGTTGAGCACGATCGCGGTCAGCCGCAACAGCAGCGTGAGCAGCAGCGCCACGCCGATGAACAGCACCGGGCCATGCCACGCGGCCGGCATCCACGCCGCGATGGTGGCGACGAACTGCGCAGGATGGTTCAGCAGCACCTCGTCGACCATCAGGGGCAGCAGGAGCGGCACCGGCACCGCCGCCAGCACGGCCAGCAGCGCGACGACATTCGCCTGCATCAGACGCATGCGATGCGTGCGGATTTCAGCGTAGATCGCCTGCCAGGTCAGCATGTGGGAGTGCCAGCAAATGAGAATGTGTTGCATCCAGCATACAGGCAAACCCTACTTCCCGATGCAGAAGGACCCGAAAATTTCGCCCAGCAGATCGTCGGCCGTGAACACGCCGGTGATTTCCGACAGCGCGGCCTGCGCCAGACGCAGCTCCTCGGCCAGTAGCTCAAGCTGCTGCGCCGCACCGCGTGCCGCGACCAGATGCGATGCCGTGCGCGCCAGTGCGTCGAGATGCCGGGCGCGCGCCATGAATGCGCCCTCGCCGGCCGCCTGCCAGCCTGCGACCTCCAGCAGGCGCGCGCGCAGGCCGTCCAGGCCGGCTCCGGTGCGGGCCGAAAGCCAGATTTCGTCGCCCTGTACACGCGGCATCTCGCCCGTGGCGTCGATCTTGTTGTGCACGGTCAGGCGCGGAATGGCGGGCAGGCGGGCAAGAATCGCCGCTTCCTCCGCACCCACGCCATGCGCCGCGTCCACCAGCAACAATGCCACGTCGGCCTTCTCGACCGCCGCCCAGGTGCGTTCGATACCGATCCTTTCTACCGCGTCGTCGGTCTCGCGCAGGCCCGCAGTATCGACGACGTGCAGGGGCACCCCCTCGATCTGGATCGCCTCGCGCACGGTGTCGCGCGTGGTGCCGGCCATCTCGGTCACGATCGCCGCTTCGAAGCCGGCCAGCTGGTTCATGAGACTCGACTTGCCGACATTGGGCTGGCCGATCAGCACCGCCGTCAGGCCTTCGCGCAACAGGGCCCCTTGGCGCGCCGTGGCGCGGATCTCGCCCAGCGTGGCGTCGAGCGCATCGAGCTGGCCGAAGGCATCGGCCCGACGCAGGAAATCGATCTCTTCCTCGGGAAAATCCAGCGTCGCCTCGACCAGCGTGCGCAGATGGGTAAGCCCGTCGACCAGCGCGCGCACGCGCGCCGAAAAGGCTCCGCTGAGCGAGCGCATGGCGGAACGCGCCGCCGCGTCCGAGGCCGCATCGATGAGATCGGCCACGGCCTCCGCCTGCGCCAGGTCCATCTTGCCGTTGAGAAAGGCGCGCTGCGAGAATTCGCCCGGCGCCGCCAGGCGAGCACCCAGTGCCAGGCAACGGTCGAGCAGCAGCTTCAGCACCACCGGCCCGCCATGGCCCTGGAGTTCGAGCACGTGCTCGCCGGTAAATGAATGGGGGGCAGGGAAATAAAGCGCGATGCCCGCGTCAAGCACGCTGTCGTCGGCGTCGCGGAATGTCGTGTAGGTCGCCTGTCGCGCTTCGGGGAGGCGGCCGAGGATGGCCGTCGCGAGCGGCGCCACGTCGGCGCCCGATACACGGATCACGCCGACGCCACCGCGCCCAGGCGCGGTGGCGATCGCGGCGATCAGGTCAGGCTTTGCCGGCGGCCGGCTTGCCACCGCCTTCCACCTGTTTGTTGATCAGCCACTGCTGGGCGATCGATAGAATGTTGTTCACCACCCAGTAGAGCACCAGGCCCGCAGGGAAGAACACGAACATCACGGTGAACGCCACCGGCATGATCATCATGATCTTTGCCTGCATTGGGTCCATCGGCTGCGGATTCAGCTTGACCTGCAGGATGGAGGTGATGCCCATCACGATCGGTAGGATGAACCAGGGATCCGGCGCGGTGAGGTCGGTGATCCAGCCGAGCCAGGGCGCGCCGCGCATTTCCACCGCGGCGAGTAGTACCCAGTAGAGCGCGATGAACACCGGAATCTGGATCAGAATGGGCAGGCAGCCGCCTAGCGGATTGATCTTCTCGGTCTTGTACATCTCGGCCATCGCCTGATGCAGCTTGGCGCGGTCGTCACCGTAGGTTTCTTTCAATTGCTGCAGGCGCGGCGTCAGCTTCTTCATCTTGGCCATCGACTTGTAGCCGGCTGCCGACAGCGGATACAGCGCCATCTTGATGAGGATGGTGAGGATGATGATCGCCCAGCCCCAGTTGCCGACGAAGCGCTCGATCTTTTCCAGCGCCCAGAAGATGGGGAAAGCCAGCGGCGTCAGCCAGCCGTAGTCCCGTGCGAGATCCAGTCCTGGCGCCGTCTTCTCCAGAACCGTCTGGGTCTGCGGGCCGGCATAAAGCGGCACGGTGAAGGTCTTTTCCTGACCCGGGGCGAGCGTACCCTCGCCCAGAATAACCCCTGCAGAAAAGAGGTCATTGCCCAGGCTTCGGGTAAAGAACTCCCGCTTGACCGTATCCTCCGGCAGCCAGGCCGACACGAAATGATGCTGGACGAGCCCGACCCAGCCGTTGTTGGCGGATTTCTCGTATTCCCCCTTGCCGGCCCGGATGTCGTCGAACGAGACCTTCTGGAATTTCTTCGCATCGGTATAGAAGGTCGGGCCGGTATAGGTATAAAGGAAGAAGGATTCCCCACGCGGCGGCTGGCCATGCCGGGTGAGCTGATAATAGGGCGTCAGTTCGACCGGCTGCGCGCCCGTGTTGACGACCCGCGTGCGCAGCGCGACCTCGTAGCTTCCGCGCTTGAAAAGATAGGTCTTCTCAACGCGCACGCCGGTCGCCGCATCGGTCCACACCAGCGGGACCTCGAGTTGCGCCGCGCCGCCGGTGAGGCGATAGGTGCCGGGATTGAGCTGGAAGACACTGCGATGGGTCGGGAGATTCTTGCCGATGAGACCGCTCTGTGCGATGTAGGGCCGCGCCGGATCGTCCTCGAACAAGGTGAAGATGCGTGTCTTGTCCTCGGTTTCGCGATAGGCGAGCAATTCGAGCCGGCGCAGGTCGCCGCCATTGGCATCGATGGTTGCGCGCAGCACGTCCGTTTCGACGATGGCGCGGGCGCCCTTGGCCAGGCCGGTCTGGGCCGGCGTGGTCGTGGGGGACGATGAATTGAGCGCCTGGCTCGGCGAGGGCGCGCCCGTCGCGGCCGGCGCGCCCTGTGCCGCGACGGGGACAGGCGGCGAGGCATTCTTTTCCTGCCAGGCCTCCCACAACAGGATCAGCGAGAAGGAAAAGACGATGAAGAGAATCAGCCGCTGGTTATCCATGGGACGGTCGCGTGGGTTGGGGTGAAGCCGGCTCTGCCGGCCAATGGTCTCGTGCGCGTTGCGCTGCCCGGCGCAATGCCGCGCCCAGTTCGCGTACTTCGGAGCCCGCTGCTGGCCTGGCGAGCAGCCGTACGACAAAGTCGCACGCCGGCAAATCCGGAAATGCCAGCCTGAAGCTCTCGCGGGCGCATCGCTTGACGCGATTGCGATCCACCGCGCGCGGCAACAGGCGTTTGCCGACCACCAGCCCGAGACGGGCATGACCAGCCTCGTTGGGACGCACCATGACCAGGAAAGCATCGGAACGCGCGCGCTGGTTGTCCGCGAATACCCGGTCGAAATCGGCCGCCCGGACCAGGCGAGCATCCCGGAAGCGGACGCCGGTCGTCCGCGCGGGCTGCGCGACGATCAGACCGCCAGACGCGCGCGGCCCTTGGCGCGGCGGGCGTTGATCACGGCACGGCCGGCCTTGGTTTTCATGCGGGCACGGAAACCGTGGGTACGCTTGCGGCGAACGGTGGACGGCTGGTAGGTGCGTTTCATGTTTGATCCTCTCTGACAGACGCCGCCCGCCCGGCAGGCGAACGGCAACAAAAAATCCGTTGAAAAACCGCGTATTAGACTCGCCCGCCCGCCCCGCTGTCAAGCTTTTGCGCGCATCCAGCGCCATTTCGCGGCTGTCCCCGCCTGTGGATAACCTTGCCGAAGGGGAGTAAGATGCACCCACTTCGATGCCGCTTCCCGCCCCCCGCCACCTCACCATGGATTCCTTCTGGGACCTTTGCCAAGAGCGCTTCCGCGCCAGCCTGACCCAGCAGCAATTCAGCACATGGATCAAACCCCTGGTGTTCGAGGACGCCGAAGGCGAGGTGCGCATTCTTGCGCCCAACCACTTCGTCATGGACTGGGTTCGGGACAAGTTCGCCGAGCACATCGCCACCTGGGCGCAGGAATTCTTTTCCCGGCCGGTCACCATCCACTATGCACTGACCCGCAAGCCGAGTGCCCCGCGCCCGCAGGCAGCACCCACTGCAGCGGCAAGCGCTGCACCGGGTGCGCCGGCAGCCCCGTCGGGTTCCGGCATGCGGCTCAATCCCGCCTTCACTTTCGACAATTTCGTCTCCGGGCGTGCCAACCAGCTGGCCCGGGCCGCTGCCCTCCAAATCGCCGAAAACCCCGGCATCGCCTACAACCCGCTCTTCGTCTACGGGGGGGTCGGGCTGGGCAAGACCCACCTGCTGCAGGCGATCGGCAATACCGTCCGGCTGAACAATCCGGATGCACGTATCAACTACATCCATGCCAACGACTATGTCGACGAAGTGGTCAAGGCCTATCTCAACAAGCAGTTCGACGACCTCAAGCGCCGCTATATGTCGCTCGACCTGCTGCTCATCGACGACATCCAGTTCCTTGGCAAGAAGGACCGCACACAGGAGGAGTTCTTCTACATCTTCAACTCGCTGATTGAGAACAAGAAGCAGATCGTCATCACCTGCGATACCTTCCCCAAGGAAATTGCCGACCTGGACGACCGCCTCAAATCGCGTTTCGCCTGGGGCCTGACAGTGGCGGTCGAGCCGCCCGAACTGGAAATGCGCGTTGCGATCCTGCTGGCCAAGGCACGCGCCGACAACGTACGCGTCGACGAAACAGTCGCCTTCTTCATCGCCAAGCAGGTGCGTTCCAACGTGCGCGAACTCGAAGGCTCGCTCAAGCGCGTACTCGCCTTCTCGCGTTTTCACGAAAAGCCGATCACGCTCGACCTGGCCAAGGAAGCGCTGCGCGACCATATCGCCTCCACCTCGCGCATCGTCTCCATCGAGAACATCCAGAAGACCGTCGCCGACTACTACAAGATCAAGGTCGCCGACATGTTTTCCAAGAAGCGCACCCGCAACCTGGCACGCCCCCGCCAGGTGGCCATGGCCCTGGCGAAGGAACTTACCAACCAGAGCCTGCCGGAAATCGGCGAATCCTTCGGCGGGCGCGATCACACCACGGTCATCCATGCCTGCCGCAAGGTTGCCGAACTGCGCGAGACCGAGGCTGACATCGGGCGCGACTATCTGGTGTTGCTACAGACGCTGACAGGCTGAGGATGAAATGTGCATAAAACATCCCGTCACGGAAATCGACACCCAATCGTCCACATCCCTCCCGGTGCATACAGGGCTTGTCCACAGGGTGAAATCCCGCTCAACTCCGCATATTGTCTGGCTTTATGGACTTACCCCCAGTTTTCGGCTCTTCTAATTACGAATTCCAGGAATATTTAAATGCTACTGATACAAAGCGAACGCAACGCCCTTCTCGGTGCCCTGTCTGCTGTCGTTGGCGTGGTGGAACGACGACATACCCTGCCCATCCTGTCGAATCTGCTGCTGGAGAAGAAGGACGGCAAGCTGACGCTGCTGGCAACCGATCTGGAACTACAGATCAGTACCCGGCTGGATGCGAATGGCGGCGAGGACTTCGCCATCACCATCGCCGCACGCAAGCTTTTCGACATCGTGCGTGCCCTGCCGGATGCCGCCAGCGTCAAGCTCGACAGCAAGGACAGCCAGGTCGTGGTCAGCGCAGGCAAATCGCGCTTCACCCTGCAGACTCTGCCTGCAGCCGACTTTCCGCGCGTCGAGACGGGCGCAGGCCTGGGCGAAGCGATCCGCCTGCCGCAAAAGACCCTGAAGCGCCTGCTTCAGCTGGTGCAGTTCGCCATGGCCAGCCAGGACATCCGCTACTACCTCAACGGCATGCTGCTGGTACTCGACGGAACCACCCTGCGCGTCGTCGCCACTGACGGCCACCGCCTGAGCTATGCCGAGACCGCGCTCGAAAACGGCAGCGAAACGCGCGAGGTCATCATTCCGCGCAAGACCGTGCTCGAACTTGCGAAGCTGCTAGACGACAGCGACGATGTGGTCGAACTGCGCATCGGAACGAACCAGGTCACCATCACCCTGCCCGGTACCGAACTCGTCACGAAGGTGGTCGATGGCAAGTTCCCAGACTACCAGCGCGTCATTCCCGTCAACCAGCCGCGCCAGCTCAAGGCCAGCCGGCAGAACGTGATGCAGGCACTGCAGCGTGCATCGATCCTGTCGAACGAGAAATTCCGGGGCGTGCGCCTGGTGATGAGCGACAATACCCTCGGCATCGTCTGCAACAACAACGAGCAGGAAGAAGCGGCGGATGAAATCGAGGTCGAGTACAAGGGGGATCCGCTCGACGTCGGCTTCAACGTCACCTATCTGCTGGACGGTCTGGGGGCGGTCGGTGCCAGCGAGATCACGCTCTCGCTGGGCGATGCCAACAGCAGCATGCTGCTCACCAGCGAAGGCGAACCCGGCTTCAAGTACGTCGTGATGCCCATGCGCATCTGACCGCATACGCATCCGGGCGCAATCGATCCGCGCCGCGACCCGTAACACATTTCAGGAAGACCATGAGCGACAAGCCCGAAAACAAGGACGCCAACGGCGGTTACGACGAAGACAGCATCCAGCAGCTGGAAGGCCTGGAGGCCGTGCGCAAGCGTCCGGGCATGTACATTGGCGACACCTCCGACGGCACGGGCCTGCACCACATGGTGTTCGAGGTGCTGGACAACGCCATCGACGAGGCGCTCGCGGGCTGGTGCGACGACATCAAGGTCGTCATCCACCCGGACAACTCGATTTCGATTTCCGACAATGGCCGCGGCATACCGGTCGGCATCAAGTTCGACGACAAGCACGAACCCAAGCGCAGCGCCGCCGAGATCGTGATGACCGTGCTGCACGCAGGCGGCAAGTTCAACCAGAACAGCTACAAGGTCTCGGGCGGCCTGCACGGCGTGGGCGTGTCCTGCGTGAACGGCCTGTCGAAGTGGCTCAAGCTCATCGTGCGCCGCGACGGCAAGAAATACGCGATGACCTTCAATCAGGGCAAGGTCGTCGACCGCGTCATCGAAATGCAGAACGGCGTCGAAGTCTCGCCCATGCAGGTCGTCGGCGACACGCAGAACCGCGGCACCGAAGTGCACTTCCTCGCCGACGACGAAATCTTCGGCACCGTCGAATACCACTTCGACATCCTCGCCAAGCGCATCCGCGAACTTTCCTTCCTCAACAACGGCGTCAAGATCGAGCTCATCGACCAGCGCGACGGCAAGACTGAGAACTTCGCCCATTCCGGCGGCGTGAAAGGCTTCGTCGAGTACATGAACCGCGTGAAGTCGGTGCTGCATCCCAAGATCTTCCACGCCGTCGGCGAGAAGGACGGCATGACGATCGAAGTCGCCATGCAGTGGAACGACAGCTACTCCGAATCGGTGCAGTGCTTCACCAACAACATTCCCCAGCGCGACGGCGGTACTCACCTGACCGGCCTGCGCATGGCGATGACGCGCGTGCTGAACAAGTACATCGAGGAAAACGAGCTGGCGAAGAAAGCCAAGGTTGAGACCACCGGCGACGACATGCGCGAAGGCCTCACCTGCGTGCTGTCGGTGAAAGTGCCCGAGCCCAAGTTCTCGTCGCAGACCAAGGACAAGCTCGTCTCCAGCGAAGTGCAGCCCGTGGTGCAGGAAGTCGTCGGCCAGAAGCTCGCCGACTTTTTGCTGGAAAACCCCAGCGACGCCAAGCTGCTGTGCGGCAAGATCATCGAGGCTGCCCGCGCCCGCGAAGCCGCGCGCAAGGCCCGCGAAATCACCCGCCGCAAGGGCGTGATGGATGGCCTGGGCCTGCCCGGCAAGCTTGCCGACTGCCAGGAAAAGGACCCCGCGCTCTCCGAACTGTATCTGGTGGAGGGCGACTCCGCCGGCGGCTCCGCCAAGCAGGGCCGCGACCGCAAGTTCCAGGCGATCCTCCCGCTCAAGGGCAAGATCCTCAACGTCGAGCGTGCGCGCTTCGACAAGGTCATCGGCAGCCAGGAAATCGCCACGCTGATCACCGCGCTCGGCACCAGCATCGGCAAGGACGACTACAATCCCGAAAAGCTGCGCTACCACCGCATCATCATCATGACCGACGCCGACGTCGACGGCGCCCACATCCGCACCCTGCTCCTTACCTTCTTCTACCGGCAGATGCCCGAGCTGGTCGAGCGCGGCCACGTCTACATTGCCCAGCCGCCGCTGTACAAGGTCAAGCATGGCCGCAGCGAACGCTACATCAAGGACGAACACGCGCTGAAGGAACACCTCATGGCCGAGGCCATGAAGGACGCCGAGCTGACCCCGATGGAAGGTGCCCTGCCCATCGCCGGCGAAGCGCTCGAAGCGCTGGCGCGCGAATACTTCCTGGCCGAAGCCGTGTGCGACCGCCTCGCCCGCCTGCTGCCCGACGACGTGCTGCAGGCCCTGATGAAGATCCCGCGCCTGAGCCTGGCCGACAGCGGTGCCGCCATGATGAGCGAAGCCAGCCTGGGCGCCGCGCTGGACGCGAACAAGTTCGAAGTCACCGCCGAATACCTGAGTGAGACCGACAGCCACCGCCTGCGCATCGTGCGCCACGCCCACGGCAACGCCCATGTCAGCTTCCTCGACGCCGACCTCCTCGATTCCGGCGATTACACCCAGCTCGTCAAGGTGGGCGACCTCCTGCGCGATCTGATCGGCCTGGGCGCGCGCGCCAAGCGCGGCGAAAAAGAGGCCCCGGTGGCGAGCTTCCGCGAAGCCATGGACTGGTTCCTCGGCGAAGTGAAGCGCGGCATGAGCATCCAGCGCTACAAGGGCCTGGGCGAAATGAACCCCGAGCAGCTCTGGGAAACCACCATGGACCCCAAAGTGCGCCGGCTCATGAAAGTTCAGATCGAAGACGCCATCGCCTCCGACCAGATCTTCACCACGCTGATGGGCGATGAAGTCGAACCGCGCCGCAACTTCATCGAGACGAATGCGCTGGGGGTGCGGAATCTGGATGTGTAAGCGCCTGTGGCTACAGGCGCTGCAATGGCCATGAATGCCTGAAACAGTAAGTTGACCGAGCCCTTCGCATTGGGTACGAAGCCCCAACGCCTGGCCTTCGTCGACCTCGAAACGACAGGCGCCAATCCGGTCCACGACCGCATCACCGAAATCGGCATCGTGCTGGTCGAAGACGGCGAGGTTTCCCGCTGGAGCACGCTGGTCGATCCGGGCTGCCGCATTCCGCCTTTCATCCAGACACTGACCGGGATCACGCCGGAAATGGTGGCGGACGCGCCGCGCTTCGAGGCGCTGGCGGACGAAATCCAGTCGCGGCTGGCGGGCTGTCTGTTCGTGGCGCATAACGCGCGCTTCGATTACGGGTTTCTCAAGAACGAGTTCAAGCGCATGGGGCGGCGTTTCCAGGCCGACGTGGTGTGTACGGTGAAGCTGTCGCGGCGGCTATTTCCGCAGTTTCACAAGCACAGTCTGGACAGCCTGATCGAACGCCACGGCCTTGCTGCGGACGATCGCCATCGCGCGCTGGCCGACGCCGAGCTGATCTGGCAGTTCTGGCAAAAGGTGCAGGTGGAGCCGGGGCCGGCGGCGCTCGCCGAGGCGGTGCGCCAGCAGTTCGTGCGGCCGTCGCTACCGCCGCATCTCGACGCGGGCGTGCTCGACGACCTGCCCGATCTGCCGGGCGTGTATCTGTTCTACGGCGAGGACGACGTGCTGCTCTACGTGGGCAAGAGCGTGAATCTGCGGCAGCGCGTGCTGTCGCATTTTCAGGCCGACACGCGCGCTTTTCGCGAGCTGCGCATCAGCCAGCAGATCCGCCGCATCGAATGGCGCGAGACGGTGGGCGAGCTGGGCGCGCTGCTGCTGGAATCGTGGCTGATCAAGTCGCGCCAGCCGGTGCACAACCGCATGCTGCGCCGCAACGACGATCTGTGTACCTGGCAACTGGTGGAACACGCGGCCGGCGATTTCCGCCCCCGGCTGGCGTGCGGCGATGAGCTGGACCTGACGCAGAGCCGCGACTGCTTCGGCCTCTTTGCCAGCAAGCGCGAAGCCACGCAGGTGCTGAAGAAAATCGCCGAGGCCCACCAGCTCTGCCTCGCCACGCTGGGGCTGGAAAAGACCACCGGCAAGGGCCGGCCGTGCTTCGGCTTCCAGCTGCACCAGTGCTGGGGCGCGTGCGTGGGCAAGGAAGCCATCGGCGTGCACAGCGCGCGCCTGATGGCGGCGCTGGCTCGACTGAAACTCAGGACCTGGCCCTACGCCGGCGCGATCGGCATCGTCGAGCGCGACGAAGTGAGCGAACGCGAGGAGGTGCACGTGGTGCACAACTGGTGCTACCTCGGCACGGCGCACGACGAGGCGCAGCTGGCGGCGATCCTGGAAAGGCCCGGCGCGCCGGTGTTCGACCGCGATACCTACAAGTTGCTGGTCAAGCACCTGGACGGCAAGGTACGGGTCGTGCCCTTGTGCGCCTTATCCGTTGCGATGCAGTAGAACGTGGACGATGGCGCCATGCACGAGCCAGGACTGCGGTTTCAGCCACGGTGGAAGGAAGAGCTGGTCTGCACCTGCGAGCAGGGAAGCTTCGTCCTTGGCATGCCGATGGGCGTTCCATCGGTGGATTTTCCGACCGAAGAGACCTGGCAGCGCGAGGCGCCGGCCTGGGCGAGGCCCTATTGGGCATCGATCCGGAACCAGTTGGCGGGCTGGTGCGAATCGCAGGGGCTGCCGCTGCATGTCGGTCCGTTCGGACACGTTTACTGCATGCCGTGACGCGCGCCGCCCGGACGAAACTCAGTTCGGCGTGGTGGGTCGCCAGCCTTTAAGCGTGCTGCGCAATTTTCCCTCGTCCACCGGCATGGTCAGCGCCACGTCGATGCGCAGCCGCTCGGCGACCTTGTCGAGCGCGGCCTGGTGGGCGGGTTCGTAGAAGACGAGGATTTTCGTGGTGGGCGCGGCCTGCGCGGCGGCGAGCAGGGATTCCAGGTTGGAGAGGCGGTCGCGGAAGTCGGTCTGGTGAAAGAAGTCGGCGACGATGACGGCGGGCGGCGTCTTGCGGACGAAGGCAATGGCCTTGCGCTCGGACCATTCGGTGACGACGGCGTAGCCGAGTTCCTGATACAGCTTCTTGAAGTTGGCCGTGCCGATGAAGGCATTGACCATGAGCAGCGCGGGCGCGCTCATTCCGCGGTTTTCTTGGCGGCGGGCTTTTTGGTCGTGGCCTTGGGGCTGGCGGCCTTTTTGGTGGCGGTCGCCTTCTTCGTCGCCGGCTTTTTTGCCGCGGCTTTCTTCGGCGCCTTTTTCTCGGCGGCGGGCTTGGCCGCGGCCTTCTTCGTTGGCTTCTTGGCCGGGCCCTTGGCGACGCGCGCGGCGATGAGGCCCAGCGCTTCGTCGAGGGTGATTTCCTCGGGCGTGATGTCCTTGGGCAGGGTGGCGTTGGTGCTGCCGTGCTTCACGTACGGGCCGTAGCGGCCGCTGCGTACCGTGATGTCCTTGCCGTCGTCCGGGTGCGGGCCCAGGGTCTTGAGCACGGAGGCGGCCGAATCGGCGCCGCGCGGGGCGCGCTCCATCGCCAGCACTTCGAGCGCGCGCGGCAGGTCGATTTCGTAGACGCTGTCGGTCTTGGGGATGGACTTGAACTTGCCGTCGTGCAGCAGATAGGGGCCGAAGCGGCCGTTGTTGGCGACGATGGGGAGCCCGGTGGCCGGATGGTGGCCGACTTCGCGCGGCAGCGACAGGAATTTGAGCGCCAGTTCCAGCGTGGCCTGGTCGAGCGGAATCTCCTTGGGCCATGAGGCGCGGCGCGGCTTGGGCGCCTTCTTGTCCTCGGGCATGTCGCCGATCTGCACGTAGGGGCCGAAGCGTCCGGAGAGCAGTTTCACGTCGAGCCCGGTGGCGGGATCCTTGCCGAGGATGTTGTCGCCCTCGGCGGTGGCGGCGTGCAACGGGCGGGTGTAGTCGCACGCCGGGTAGCCCGAGCAGCCGATGAAGAGGCCGCGCTTGCTCGCCTGCATGAAGAGCGGCTTGCCGCACTTGGGGCAGGCTTCCAGGATGGGGCAGCCGCGCTCGACGTCCTGCTTGGCTTTCAGCTCGCCGTCGAATTCCTTCCAGAATTCGCCGAGCAGGCGCGACCACACGCGTTTGCCGTTGGAGACGTCGTCGAGCTTGTCTTCCAGTTTGGCGGTGAAGTCGTAGTCGACGTAGTGGTTGAAATGCCGGGTGAGGAAGCAGTTGACCAGCCGGCCGACGTCGGTGGGCTGGAAGCGTTTCTTCTCCAGCACCACGTATTCGCGGTCCTGCAGGGTGGAAATGATGCTGGCGTAGGTGGAGGGGCGGCCGATGCCGTATTCCTCCAGCGCCTTCACCAGGCTCGCCTCGGTGTAGCGCGGCGGCGGCTGGGTGAAGTGCTGCTCGCCGTAGAGCCTGTCGACCGGCAGGGTTTCGCCTTCGACCAGTGCGGGCAATTTGGACTCGCCCTCCTCGTCCTCGTCGTCCTGGTACACCGCCAGAAAGCCGGCGAACGCGAGCGTCTGGCCGGTGGCGCGGAAGGTGCCCTCGCCCACCGTGATGTCGGCGGCGACGGTGTCGAACTGCGCCGGCGTCATCTGGCAGGCCACGGTACGCTTCCAGATCAGCTCGTACAGGCGCGCCTGGTCGTGCGTGAGGAAGGCCTTCACGGCGTCCGGCGTGCGCGCCACGGACGTGGGACGCACGGCTTCGTGCGCTTCCTGCGCGTTCTTGGTCTTGGCCTTGTAGGCGATCGCGGCGGGCGGCAGGAAATCCTTGTCGAAGTTGGCGCCTACATACTTGCGGATGTCGGTGATGGCTTCCTGCGCCAGGTTCACCGAGTCGGTCCGCATGTAGGTGATGAGGCCGACCGGGCCTTCGCCGAGGTCGATGCCTTCGTACAGTTGCTGGGCGGTGCGCATCACGCGGTCGGTCGTCATGCCGAGCTGGCGCACGCCGGCCTGCTGCAGAGTCGAGGTGGTGAAGGGTGCGCCCGGGCTGCGCGAACGGCGCTTCTTCTCGATGCGCATGACGGTGGCGGCCTTGCCTTCGAGGGTGGCCAGCCATTCCTTGCTGCGGGCTTCGTGTTCGACCGTGAACTGTTCCAGCTTCTCGCCGCGGAAGTGCGTGAGCCTGGCGGTAAAGGCCTGGCTGCCCTTGTGCGTATCGAGGTGCAGCGACCAGTATTCGCGCGGTACGAAGGCTTCGATCTCCTCCTCGCGCTCGACGATCATGCGCAGCGCGGGCGACTGCACGCGGCCGGCCGAGAGTCCGGGGCTGATCTTCTTCCACAGCAGCGGCGACAGGTTGAAGCCGACCAGGTAATCCAGCGCGCGGCGCGCCTGCTGCGCGTCGACCAGGTCGGTCGCGATCTCGCGTGGGTGGCGCACGGCATCCTGGATGGCCGATTCGGTGATTTCGTAGAAGGCCACGCGCTGCATCGGCGTCTTGATCTTCTTTTCCTTGAGGATTTCGCTGATGTGCCAGGAAATCGCCTCGCCTTCGCGGTCCGGGTCGGTGGCGAGCAGCACTTCGTCGGCTTTGCGGGCGGCCTTGACGATGGCGTCGACGTGCTTCGCGTTGCGTTCGATGATCTGGTACTTCATCGCGAAGGTTTCGGTATCGACCGCGCCGGTCTTCGGCTCGAGGTCGCGCACGTGGCCGTAGCTGGCGAGAATGTCGTAGCCGGCGCCGAGATACTTTTTCAGCGACTTGGACTTGGACGGCGATTCGACGATGACGAGTTTGGACATGGCGGCTGGTGGCGGATCAGTGCAGGCGACCCGGCTCGTGGTTCAGCAGCATGTCTTCCAGGTGGGTGAAATGCTCGATCAGCCCGCGGCTCCACAGCACGATCAGCGTCATCCAGCGCACATGGTCGGGTTCGATGTCCTCTCCGGCCAGCGCCATCAGGCCGGAAATGACCCATTCGCGCGATTCGGGATCGAGTATCTGTGCGGATTCCAGCCAGCCGAGCTCATCGAGACAGGCCTGGTTCAGGCGCTCGGTCTCCACGGGTGCGTAGTGACGGTGGTGCGCGTGGGCAAGGTCGGGGTGGGTTGCGCTGTCAGCCAGGTTGGCGTACCAGTCCAGCGCGGCGTTGATGTCGGCTTCCTCGAACCCGGCGGCGAACAGGCGCTTTTCCAGCGCATCGCGGTCGGGCGCCAGCTCCGCCATGCGGAAGCTTTCGTACAGGTAAACCAGAATGTCGAGCATGATTTCAGTGGAGTTTTTGGTAGCGCCCGCCGGGCAAGGAAGCAATGTGCCCTTCCAGTTCAAGCGTCAACAGCTTCGCCGAAAGCGAATCGAGCGTCAACCCGGTCCTTTGTGCCAGGGTGTCGAGTGTGGTCGGGGCGCCATCAAACGCTTCCAGCACGGGATCGACGGAGACGCGGCTGCCTGCCTCGGCAAACTGCGGCTGCGCCAGCCGGGTCTGCCAGGACAGCTCGTCGAGGATGTCGGCGGCCGACTCGACCAGCTTCGCGCCCTGCTTGATGAGGGCGTGGCAACCGCGCGACAGTGGCGAATGGATGGAGCCGGGGATGGCGAACACTTCGCGTCCCTGTTCGGCGGCGACGCGCGCGGTGATGAGCGAACCGCTGTCGGGTGCGGCCTCGACCACCAGCACGCCGCGGGACAGGCCGCTGATGATACGGTTGCGGCGCGGGAAATGCCCCGGCAGCGGCGCCGTGCCAAGCGGGAATTCCGACACGATGAGACCGGCTTCGGCGAGCTGGTGGGCCAGGGGCTTGTTGCGGGCCGGATAGATGCGGTCGAGCCCGGTACCGACGATGGCGATGCTGGAGCCGGCCCCGGCCAGCCCGCCATGATGCGCGGCCGCGTCGATACCCAGCGCAAGCCCGCTGACGATGGTGAGCCCGGCATTCGACAGGGCCTGGGCGAAGGCCTCGGCGTCGCGCGCGCCCTGCGGGGTGGCGTTGCGGCTGCCGACGATGCCGAAGCCCGGCTGTCCGAGCAGTTCGCGCCGACCCTTGCAGTAAAGCATGGCGGGTGGGTCGGCGATTTCCAGCAGGGTGTGGGGATAGTCGGCGTCAGCCAGCGTCATCAGGCTGTTGCCCGGTTGCCTGAGCCAGGCGTGTGCGGCGTCGAGCTCGGTACGGTCCGGACCTGTCTGCAGGGCGTCGATCTGCGCGGTGGAGAGATAGGGCGCGAGCGCGCCGCGCCCGGACGACAAAACGGCCTCCGGGGAACCGAAGGCCGTCAGCAGGCGAAGCAGGCTGGCGTTGCCGACGCCTGGCGTGAGACTCAGCCGCAGCCAGGCGTCCGTGGCGGCATCGACGTCGCTCAAGGATTGCGGGCGGTGTCGAGCAGGTAGACCGGGCCGTCGGACTCCATGATGAGCGCGTAAGCGACGCGGTCGTAGACGCGGTAGACCATCACGAGGCCGCTGCGCGCATCGGGCAGTTTCACGCTGCGGTCGTCCCGGGCGGACAGGCAGGTGGTGCGGAAGGCGTGGCTGACATCTGCAGCCTGGTCATAACTGACCTTGCCGTCCTCCTTCAGGCAGCGCACGTCGTTGTACAGCCAGGCGCCGCCGCCGGGAACACCGGCCTTTTCGTTGACCCAGGCCATGCGGTCCTTTTCGTCGCGGGTGAGTTTCACCGCCTGGCCTTCGCGGTACACCGCGAGCACGTGGCCGGGCTCCAGGCCGTCCTTGCTGCCGCGGTTGAGCACCACGGTCTGGTAGCGACCGCTATCCGCCAGGCCGCCGTAGGCCGAGATGATGCGGGCATTGACCTTGGCTTCCGGCGCATGCGGCATGTATTCGAAGGTTGTGGTGTCGTCGGCTTCCACCAGCTTGTCCTTGGGCAGGATTTCCTGCGCGGACTGGGTGATGCGGATCTTCTGCGGTGCACCTTCGACCACGGTGCGGGCGTCACCCAGGTATTCGACCTCGTAGCCGAGCGCCTCGCCGGTTTCCGGATCATTCAGGGCCTTGCCGGGGCGCAGGACGTTCCAGCGGGTCACACCGGTCTTGCCGCCGGTGGCGAAGGCGTCGTCACCGGCACCCAGTACCACGCGTTCGGCGTTGGTGCCGAGGATGAAGGGGGCGTCGTCCATGGCGCCCTTGGCGACCACGCGAGGCTGCGACAGGAAAGGATGGATCACGCGGATGGGAATGGCCTGAATGGCATCGCCGCCGATTTCGGTGGCGCGCACACCGGGCGAGAGCTTGACCGTCGTCATGCCGCTCTTGTCGCCTTTCACCAGCGACAGGCGCGGTTCCGTGCCGCTGCGATCCAGCACGATCAGGTCGCCGGGATAGATCCAGTGGGGATCCTTGATCTCGTCACGGTTGAGGTTCCAGATCTGCGGCCAGCGCCAGGGGTCCTTGAGGAATTTGCCTGAGATGTCCCACAGGGTGTCACCCTTCACCACGACGTATGTATCGGGTGCGTTTTCCTGCAATTGGAGCGTATCGGCGAGGGCCGGAGCGGCCAGCATCAGGGCGAGAGAAACTACGAGTTGACGCACGGGGGAACCCTCCATTTAGACTTGGTCTAATTCGGTGTTGAAAATATACTGTGCGCTTGGATTACGGCGATCCGTCGCCATATATTTAGTGTTAAATACTGCACCAGTGCAGGTTTTGCATCAAAGTGTGCGCCCAGCCTTTTAATTCGTAAAGCTTTTTATGGCCAGACTTGACATTCTGCATTATCCCGATGCGCGCCTGCACACCGTCGCCAAGCCGGTGCAGGCGGTTGATGCGCGCATCCGCAAGCTGATCGACGATATGGCCGAGACCATGTACGCCGCCAATGGCATCGGGCTGGCTGCCACCCAGGTCAACGTGCACGAGCGCGTCATCGTTATCGACATTTCGGAGGCACGCAACGAACTGCGCGTGTTTATCAATCCCGAACTGGTCGCCAAAAGCGGCCAGGTGGAAGGCGAGGAGGGCTGCCTGTCGGTGCCCGGCATCTACGACCGGGTGACGCGCGCCGAGCGGGTGACCGTGCGTGCGCTGGGACGTGACGGCAATGTTTTCGAGCTCGATGCCGAAGGCCTGCTGGCCGTTTGTATCCAGCACGAAATGGACCACCTCGCGGGCAAGGTTTTCGTCGATTACCTGTCCGGACTCAAGCGCACCCGCATCAAGACCAAGCTCGCCAAGCAGGCGCGCGAACACCGCCCCGATCCTGCGCCTACCCGCGCGTCGCTCTGACGTGCGGCTGATCTTTGCCGGTACTCCGCCGTTTGCCGCTACGGCGCTGGATGCGCTGGCAGAGGCCGGGCACGACATCGCCCTGGTGCTCACCCAGCCGGACCGGCCCGCCGGTCGCGGCATGAAACTCAGCCCCAGTGCGGTCAAGGTGGCGGCGCTGGCGCGTGGCCTGCCAGTGTCCCAGCCGACCAGCCTGAAAACGCCCGAGGCACAGGCCGAACTCGCGGCCTGCAAGGCAGATGTCATGATCGTGGCGGCCTATGGACTCATCCTGCCGCAGGCCGTGCTCGACATCCCGCGGCTGGGCTGTCTCAACATCCATGCTTCGCTCCTGCCGCGCTGGCGCGGAGCGGCCCCGATCCAGCGGGCGCTTCTCGCGGGCGATACTGAAACCGGTATCACCATCATGCAGATGGATGCCGGACTGGATACTGGCGCGATGCTGTCGAAAACCACCGTGCCGATCGGCGCGACCGACACCGCGGGCAGCCTGCACGATGCGCTGGCCGCAGCCGGCGCCCGGGCCATCGTCGCGGCGCTCGCGCATCTGCACGAACTGGTGCCGCACAGGCAGGACGACACCCTTGCCACCTACGCCGCCAAACTCAGCAAGGAAGAAGCGCGGCTCGACTGGACACAGGCGGCAACAAGCCTTGTGCGTGCCGTGCGTGCCTACAATCCGGTGCCGGGTGCATGGACCCTGCTGGATGGCGCGCCGCTGAAGATTTGGTCGGCACAGGCGACGGCGGGCTCGGGCACTCCCGGCACGGTGCTCCGTGCCGACGCCGACGGTCTCGTCGTGGCTGCCGGCGAAGATGCGCTCGTCCTGCAGGACATCCAGCCTGCCGGCAGCAAGCGCATGACCGCGGCAGCCTATCTGGCGGGCCGGCAGCTGGCGCCGGGCAGCCGGCTGGGCGAATGACCGCACCGTCGCCGCACGGCCTGCCGCTGCGCGCGTTGCAACAGCGCGCGGCGGACGCGCTCGAAACCGTGCGTGCCGGTGCCGCCCTGCACCGGGTTCTGCCGCCCCTGCTGCAGCAGATGAGAACACCGGGGGACCGGGGGGCGCTGCAGGACATGGTGTACGGCAGCCTGCGCCAGCTCGGCCGGCTGGAGGCCTGGCTGTCGGTCCTGCTGGAACGCCCGCTCACGGATCCGCAGCTCGGCGGGCTCCTGCGCGTGGCGCTGTACCAGCTGGCCTTTACGCGCGTGCCGCCGCACGTGGTGGTGCACAACGCAGTCGAGGCGGCGGGTCCGGGCTGGCGGCGCGGGCTGGTCAATGCCGTGCTGCGCAATTTCCAGCGGCGCCGCACCGAACTGGACAAGCGGGTCGAGGCCCAGCCGTCCGCGCGCTGGTCGCATCCCGACTGGTGGATCGACAGGCTGCGGACCGATTATCCCGAACGCTGGCAGGCCATCCTGGAAGCCAGCCTCGCGCATCCGCCCTTTACCCTGCGTGTCAATTGCCGGCGCGGCGAGGTGGCGGCCTACCTGCAACGCCTGGAAGCGGCCGGCCTTGCTGCACATCCGAGCGGACCGGACGCCATCACGCTGGCGCGTGCGATACCGGTGCACGATCTGCCGGGTTTCGACGCCGGCGACGTGTCGGTGCAGGATGCCGGCGCGCAGTGGGCGGCCCGTCTGCTCGATGCGCAGGATGGCGAGCGTGTGCTCGATGCCTGCGCAGCACCCGGCGGCAAGACCGGCCACATCCTGGAGCGCGCGGACGTCGATCTCATCGCGCTCGATGTCGATACCGACCGGCTGGTGCGGGTGCGTGAGAACCTCGATCGCCTGCATCTGCCGGCGAAGCTGGTCGCGGGCGACGCTGCGCACCCCGAAACCTGGTGGGACGGCCGGCCGTTCGATCGCATCCTGGCCGACGTGCCCTGCTCCGCTTCCGGGGTCGTGCGCCGCAACCCGGACGTGAAATGGCTGCGCCGGGCCGAAGACATCCCGCGTTTCGCCGCACAGCAGGCGACCCTGCTCGATGCGCTCTGGCGACTGCTTGTTCCCGGTGGTACATTGCTTTACGCCACCTGCTCCATCTTTCGCGAAGAAAACGACGGCCAGGTGGCAGCATTCCTCGCGCGTCACCCCGGGGATGCCGAACGAGGAATGCTGCCCGAGCCCTTGACCGACGGATCGCTGCTACCCGATGCCGAGCATGATGGTTTCTACTATGCGCTCTTGCGCAAACTACGCTGATGCGCTGAACCCTGCTCGCCTTCGGGTTGCGCATCTGTTGTGCGTGCTGGTCTTGCTCTGTCTTGGCTGCGCACTGATGTTCGCAGGAAGCGCGCGCGCACAGGAGGCGAATGCGGTGCGGCAGGCCGCGATCGAGGCCACGCAGCAGGGGTATGTGCTGACGGCCGATATCGACGTGGTGCTCAACCCTACGCTTGCCGGCGCACTCGAACGCGGCATGCACCTGTATTTCCTGCACGAGATCGAGATCAGCCGGCCGCGCGGCTGGTGGTGGTTCGACGAAGACATCGCCGAGTCCGTGCGCAGATCGCACCTGTACTACCATCTGCTGCTGCGCCGCTACGTCGTCGAGACCGGCTATGCCACGCGCACCGTGAACAGTCTCGCAGAGGCACTCGCGCTGATCGGCCGCGTGGACGACTGGCAGGTGCTGGAACGCGGCACTCTCAAGGCCGGCGAGCGCTACGATGCGCGCCTGCGCCTGCGGCTCGACAGCGCGCGCTTGCCCAGGCCGCTTTCGATCGGTGCCGTGTCGGGCCACAAGTGGGAATACGCCACGCCCTGGCACGCCTGGTCGTTCGAGGCCCCTGCCCTGCCGTCCCTGCCCTGATGCGTGGCCTGATCCTCGCAGCCTTCGTCGCGGGCATCGTCCTCTTGGTGCTGCTGTTCCGCGCGAGCGGCGGCGATGCCGGCTTCACCGACAATCTGCCCGCCCTGTTCCTCGGCGGCACGGTGCTGGGTGTCGTGCTGTTCGGCCTGCTCGGCTGGCGTCTCTGGTGGCTGCAGAAGCGCATCCGGCGTGGCGTGTTCGGCGCCAAGCTCACGCTGAAACTGCTGCTGATGTTCGGCGTCGTCGCCATGCTGCCGGGGCTGGTGGTGTACGGCGCTTCGGTCTTCTTCCTCAACCGTTCCATCGAGACCTGGTTCGACGTGCGGGTGGACAAGGCGCTCGCTTCGGGCGTCAACCTCGGCCAGGCTGCGCTTGACGACCTGCTGCGCGAACTCGACAAGAAAGCCCAGCGCATGGCGCTCACCCTGTCGGACGAGGGCATGGGTTCGGTGATCACCAGTCTCTCCACGCTGCGGGAGCAGAGCGCAGTGCAGGAGCTCACCCTGTTCGACGAACGCGGTGGTGTCGTGGCGCATGTCGGCGGCGAGCGCGGCGAACTGCTGCCGGTGCTGCCCGACCGCAGCGTGCTGTGGCAGGTGCGCCAGCAGCAGCCGTACAGCCATATCGAGGAGGTGCCCACGCGGGGCCTCATCATGCGGGTGCTGGTGCCGGTCTATACCGCTGCGCTCACCGGGGAGACGCGCGTGCTGCAACTGGTGCAGCCGGTGCCCGAAACCCTGGCGCGCGACGCACAGGCTGTGCAGGAGGCCTACAGCGACTACCAGCAGATTTCGGTATCGCGACTGGGTCTGAAGCGCATCTATGGAGTCGCACTCACGCTCACGCTGATGCTCGCGCTGCTGCTCACCTTCGTCATCGCCTACCTTCTGTCCGAGCGGCTTGGCGCGCCGCTGCGCACGCTGGCACGCGGCACACGTGCAGTGGCCAAGGGCGATTTCTCGCAGATGCCCTCGGTCACCAGCCGCGACGAACTCGGCGTGCTGATCCAGTCGTTCAACCGCATGACGCGCCAGCTTTCGGAAGCCCGCGAGGAGGTGGCGCAGAACCATCAGGAAACCGAACAGGCCAAGGCCTTCCTGGAGCGTGTGCTTGCCAACCTGTCGTCCGGCGTGGTGGTGCTCGACGAGGACCAGCGCATCCGCACGGCCAACAGCGCCGCCGCCCAGATCCTCGGCGTGCCCGTGGGCGAACTGGAGGGGCGGCTCCTGATCACGCTCGGCAGCCGCGACAGCGCGCTGCGCGTCTTCGGCGAAACGGTGGCTGCGCGCTTTGCCGACCACGCGACCGAATGGCGCGACCAGGTCGACTATACCGACCACGGCGGCAAGCAGGCGTTGCTGTTGCGCGGGACCCGCCTGCCGGCGGGCGTGGAGCGCGGCTACGTGCTGGTGTTCGACGATGTCACCAAGCTCATCGACGCCGAGCGCAATGCCGCGTGGAGCGAAGTTGCACGGCGGCTGGCGCACGAAATCAAGAACCCGCTCACGCCCATCCAGCTGTCGGCCGAACGCATCGCGCGCAAGCTGGGCGGAAAACTGGAGGGCCCCGATGCCGATTTCCTGGGGCGTGCCACCCAGACCATCGTCAACCAGGTCGCGGCGATGAAGAGCATGGTCGACGCCTTTGCAGGATACGCACGCATGCCGCGCGCCAAGCTGGAAGCGCTGGATCTCAACGCGCTGGTGCGCGAGGTGCTCACGCTTTACGATGCGAAAACACTCGGCCTGGAACTGCATCTCGATCCCGACTTGCCGCAGGTTGCCGGCGACTCCACATTATTGCGACAGGTAATCCATAATTTGTTGCAAAATGCGCAGGATGCGCTGGCGGAGCACGCGTCGCCGCACGTCGAGGTGGCCACCACCCGCAACGACGATACGGCGTGCCTGACCATAGCGGACAATGGAGCGGGATTTCCGGAGCACCTGATGACGCGGCTGTTCGAGCCCTATGCGACGACCAAGGCCAAGGGCACCGGGCTGGGACTTGCCATCGTCAAGAAGATCGTGGAAGAGCATCAGGGCAGAATACAGATCGAGAACCTGAAAACGGGCGGCGCGGCGATCCGCATCGCGCTTCCCGTGTACATGGCGGGCAGGGAGAACACGTGAGCGGGCATATTCTCGTCGTCGACGACGAAGTGGGCATTCGGGAGCTGCTGTCGGAGATTCTCACCGACGAGGGCTACGACGTTCATCTGGCAGAAAATGCCGAAGCCGCCCGGGCATTCCGGGCGCAGCGCCGGCCCGACCTCGTGCTGCTCGACATATGGATGCCGGATACCGACGGTGTCACGCTGCTGAAGGAATGGGCAGGCGGCGGACAGCTCACCATGCCGGTCGTGATGATGTCGGGTCACGGCACCATCGATACCGCAGTGGAGGCAACCAAGCTCGGTGCCACCGATTTCCTCGAAAAGCCCGTTGCGCTGGCCAAGCTGATCGATACCGTGAACAAGGCGATCAAGCGCGGCGTCGCCCTGCCCCGGCGCGCGCCGAGCATGGATCTGTCGGCACTCGGGCGCAGCCCGCAGGTGCTCGAACTGAAAAAGCGCCTTACCCAGATCGCCGGCAATACCGCCCCGGTGCTGCTCCTGGGTGAGCCCGGTTGCGGCTTCGAGGTGTGCGCGCATTTCCTGCATCAGCCGTCGAGCACCTGGCTTGAGATCAAGGACCGCGCCAGGCTGGTGTCCGATCCCCTGAGTTTTGTCGAGAACCTGGGCAATGGCACGCTCTATCTGCCCGAAGCGTGCGAGCTCGCGCGGCTGGAGCAGAAGGGTCTCGCGCTGCTGCTCGACCGCATCGAGGGTACTGGCGCCCGCCTTGTATGCGCCAGCAGCAGGAACCTCGACGCCATGGTGACCGCCGGCGAATTCGACAACCGCCTCTACTACCGCCTGTCCAGCCTGACCATCCAGGTGCCGCCGCTGCGGGAACATCGCGAGGACGTGCCCGACATTTCCAACCTGATGCTCACCCAGATGATCGAGGAAGGCGCCTGCCCGGTGCGCCGGCTGACCACGCCGGCCATGAACCAGCTGCGCAACTTCGACTGGCCCGGCAACCTGCCGCAGCTCAACAATGTCGTACGCACGCTCGCGGTGACGGCACTGGCGAACGAGATCGACGCTGCCGATGTCAACCGCGTGCTCGCGCCGATGAAGCAGACCGCACCTGCGGTCGCCCATGGCATCCCGCTCGACATTCCGCTGCGCGAGGCGCGTGACGCCTTCGAGCGCATGTACTTCGAGCACCTGATCCAGAAAGAAGGCGGCAGCATGACGCGCGTGGCCGACAAATCCGGGCTCGAACGCACCCACCTCTACCGCAAGCTCAAGCAACTCAATATCCGCCATGGACGGCGCTTCGACGAAGACCTCTGAGCCCGAGGTGCGCATGACCGTCGCCGCGGCCGTCGACGGTATCCGGGCAATCCGGCGCACCGCTCACCGCTTACCGTTCACCCCGCCATGAAAATCATCATCCTCGGTGCCGGCCAGGTCGGCGCCAACCTCGCCGAAAGCCTGGTTGCCGAAAACAACGACATCACGGTCATCGATCTCGATACCGCGCGGCTCGCCCTGCTGCAGGACCGCTTCGACCTGCGCACCGTGCGCGGCCATGCTGCGCACCCGTCCATACTCAAGATGGCGGGTACGGAGGATGCCGACATGCTGGTGGCGGTGACGCAGAGCGACGAGACCAACCTGGTTGCCTGCCGGCTGGCGGCAACCCTGTTCAACGTGCCGACCCGCATTGCGCGGATCCGCTCGACCGACTTTCTCGAAACCGAGAGCGGCTTTCTTGCCGAGCATTTCGGGGTCGATCACATCATCAGCCCCGAGCAGGAGGTGACCAACACCCTGCACCGCCTGATCGAGCATCCCGAGGCGCTGCAGGTGCTCGACTTCGCCGACGGCAAGGTGCGGCTGGTGGCGGTGCGTGCCTATCACGGCGGCCCGCTCGTCGGCCACGAGCTCCAGGACATCCGCCGCCACATGCCCGACATCGACTGCCGGGTCGCCGCGATCTACCGGCGCGACCGCGGGATCGTGCCGCAGGGCATCACCGTCATCGAACCCGGCGACGAGGTCTTCTTCATCGCCGGTCGCAAGGACATCCCCACCGTGATGCGCGAGTTGCGCCGCATGGACCGCCCGGTCAAGCGCGTGATGATCGCCGGCGGCGGCAACATCGGCCGACGGCTGGCGGCCCAGCTGGAGCGCGACTACGAGGTCAAGCTCATCGACCACAACAAGGGCGTCACCAACCTGCTTGCCGAAAAGCTCCACCGCACCCTCGTGCTCACCGGCGACGCCACCGACGAAGACCTGCTGGAGCAGGAGAATATCGAATCGATGGACGTGTTCTGCGCGCTCACCAACGACGACGAGGACAACATCATGTCCGCGCTGCTTGCCAAGCGCATGGGCGCGCACCGGGTGATTTCGCTGATCAACCGCTCGGCCTACGTGAACCTGGTGCAGGGCGGCGAGATCGACATTGCCATTTCGCCGGCGCAGGCCACCGTGGGCCCGCTGCTCTCCAAGATCCGGCGCGGCGACATGGCCGCGGTACACAGCCTGCGCCGCGGCGCAGCCGAGGTGCTCGAAGTCGTCATTCACGGCGATTTCAAGACCTCCAAGGTGGTTGGCCGCCGCATCGGCGATGTCGCCCTGCCTGACGGGGCATCCATCGCGGCGATCATTCGCGGCGACGAGGTGCTGATCGCCCACCACGACACGTTGATCGAGGCCGAGGACCACCTCATTCTGTTCGTGCTCAACAAACGCATCATTCCCAAGGTCGAGAAACTCTTCCAGGTCGGCTTCGGGTTCTTCTGACACACCCGCCATGCAGCGCCTTGCACCCGTCGTCCACGTCCTCGGCCTGGTCATTCTGATCTTTTCCTTCGCCATGCTGGTCCCGCTGGCGACGGCCTTTTTCGCGCACGACGCGGCGCAGCATGCCTTCGACGAAGCGTTTCTGATCACGCTGGGCGTCGGCGCCGTCCTCTGGCTGGGCGCGCGGCGCTGGCAGCGCGAACTCAAGGTGCGCGACGGTTTCGTGCTCGTGCTGCTGGTGTGGACGGGCCTGCCCGCTGTGGCCACCCTGCCCTTCCTGATCTATGCACCGGACATGAGCTTCACCGATGCCTACTTCGAGGCGATCTCGGGGCTTTCCACCACCGGTGCGACCGTGATGACCGGGCTCGACAGCCTGCCGCCTTCGCTCAACCTCTGGCGGCATCTCCTGCAATGGCTGGGCGGCATGGGCATCATCGTGCTGGCGGTCGCGATCCTGCCGCTGCTGGGGATCGGCGGCCGCCAGCTGCTCAAGGCCGAGCTGCCGGGACCGATCAAGGATAGCAAGCTCACCCCGCGCATTGCCGATACTGCCAAACTGCTGTGGGCGGTGTATGCGGCGATCACGCTGGCCTGTGTATTGGCGCTAAAACTGGCTGGCATGAACTGGCTCGATGCGGTCTGCCATGCCTTCGCGGCCCTGAGCCTGGGTGGATTTTCCACCCACGATGCGAGCGTGGGCTACTACGATTCGCCGCTGATCGAAGGCGCGCTCATCTTTTTCATGCTTATCGCCGCGCTCAATTTCGTCACCCACCTGGTGGCGTTCCGGCAGAAGAGCCTGTCGGCGTATCGCCACGATCCCGAGGTGCGCGGCGTACTCGGGCTCACCCTCGCGAGCATCCTCGGGCTCAGCCTCTACATCTGGCAGGCCGGCGTCTACCCGGAATACCTTACCGCCTTGCGCCATGTCAGCTTCAATCTGGTGTCGCTCGCCACCGACTGCGGCTTTGCCAGCACCGATTTCAACCAGTGGCCGATCTTTGCGCCGATGTGGATGCTGCTGCTGTCGTGCGTGACAGCCAGTTCAGGCTCCACCGGTGGCGGCCTGAAAATGATCCGCGCGGTGATCATGTTCCGCCAGGGCGTGCGCGAACTGGAACGCCAGCTCCACCCCGCCGCACGCCTGCCGGTGAAGATCGGCGGACATGCCATTGCCAACCAGATCGTGTTTGCCATCCAGGCCTTCGTCATGCTGTACGTGGCTACCGTCATCGGCATGACCCTGGTACTGCTCGCCAGCGGACTCGATTTCATCAGCGCCTTCTCCGCCGTGATCGCCTGTATCAACAACGCGGGTCCCGGTCTCAACGAAGTGGGCCCGGCCGGCAATTACGCCGGGCTGAACGATTTCCAGACCTGGGCGCTGGCCTTGACCATGCTGCTTGGCCGGCTCGAACTGTTCACCGTATTCGTGCTGTTCACCCGCGCGTTCTGGCGCGGGTGAATGCGGTAGCATCGCACCAGGCCAAGTAAAACCGCCATGTCCCCCATCCTGCCCGTCCTCCATCTCTTCTCGAAAGTGCTGATGCTCTTCGCATTCGCCTTTCTGCTGCCGCTGGGCGTTTCGCTCGCGCTCGAGGACGGCGCCGAACTCGCCTACGACGAAGCCATCCTCATCACCTTCTTTTCCGGCTTCGTGCTGTGGCTGGTGTCGCGGCGCGGCAAGCGCGAACTGCACACGCGAGACGGCTTCCTGCTGGTGGTGCTGATCTGGGCTGTGCTGCCGGTGTTCTCGGCGATTCCCCTCCTGGTTTACATGCCCGACCTGGCTTTCAACGAGGCCTATTTCGAGGCGGTGTCGGGCCTCACCGCCACCGGCGCCACGGTGCTGTCGGGTCTGGACAGCCTGCCCCCCTCGATCAACATCTGGCGCACGCAAATGCACTGGATCGGCGGCATGGGCGTCATCGTGCTGGTCGTTGCCGTGCTGCCCATGCTGGGCGTCGGCGGCCGCCAGCTCTTCAAGGCCGAAACCCCCACGCCGATGAAGGACAGCAAGCTCACCCCGCGCATGGCCGAAACCGCCAAGGGCCTGTGGGTGGTGTATGCGTTCATCACCGCGCTGTGCATGGGCGCGCTGTGGGCCGGCGGCATGAGCGTGATCGACGCGGTGGTGCACGGTTTCAGCGTCATGGGCCTGGGCGGCCTGTCCTCGCACGACGCCAGCATGGCCTATTTCGATTCGCTGCTGCTGGAAATGATCGTCATGGGCTTTGCCCTCATCGCCGGCATCAGCTTTTCCACCCACTTCATGGCCTTCCGCATGAAGAGCCTGCTGGCCTACCGGATGGATTCCGAATTGCCCTGGTTCTTCGGCGTGCTTGCCGTGAGCGCCTTCGGCCTCGCCTTCTACCTGCAGTACAAGGGCTTCTACCTCGACTTCCCCGAAGCCCTGCGCTACGCCGCGTTCAATACCGTCTCGGTCGCCACCACGCTGGGGTTTTCGACTACCGACTACAACGTCTGGCCGTATTTCGCGCCGCTGTGGATGCTCTTCCTGTCGAGCTTTGCCGCCAGCTCCGGCTCCACCGGCGGCGGCATCAAGATGCTGCGCGCCGTGCTGCTCTACAAACAGCTCTACCGCGAGCTCATCAAGCTCATCCACCCCAATGCGGAAATCCACACCAAGGTCGGCCGGCAGGCCGTGCCCAACAAGATCATCTACGCCGTGCTGGCCTTCCTCTTCGTCTACGTCGCATCCATCGTCGTGCTGTCCTTCGTGCTGTCGGCATCCGGGCTCGACGTCTTCACCTCGTTCACCGCGGTCGTCGCCATGGTCAACAACACCGGCCCGGGGCTGGGCCAGGTCGGCCCCGCCAGCACCTACGCCGTGCTCAACGACTTCCAGACCTGGGTGTGCAGCTTTGCCATGCTGCTCGGCCGGCTGGAATTCTTCACTCTGCTGGTCGTGCTGACGCCCGTGTTCTGGAGGAAGTGATGCCGTCGATTGCCGATTTCGAGAAGATGCTGGCTGCCGGGCGCGACAACGCGCTGTTGCGGTTTTCGCTCGGCAGCGAATACCTCAAGGCCGGCCGGCCGACGGAGGCGGCCGCGCACCTGCGCCGCGCCGTCGAGCAGGACCCGAAGTATTCCGCTGCGTGGAAACTGTTCGGCCGTGCCTTGGCCGAGGCGGAGGCCTGGAATGAGGCACTGAAGGTTTACCGTCAGGGCATCGCGGTGGCCGAGTCGCGCGGCGACGTGCAGGCGGCGAAGGAAATGGCGGTCTTTGTCAGGCGAATTGAAAAGACGCTTGGGTTAGAATCGCCCAACTGATTTCCAAGGAGACAAACCATGACGCGGATGGTGAATTGCGTGAAGCTCGGGCGCGAGGCGGAGGGTCTGGCGTTTCCGCCGGTACCGGGCGAGCTCGGCAAGAAGATTTTCGAGAGTGTGTCGAAGGAGGCCTGGAGCGGCTGGCAGCGCCAGCAGACCATGCTGATCAACGAAAACCGCCTCAATCTGGCGGACCCGCAGGCGCGCAAGTACCTGACGGAGCAGATGAGCCGCTATTTCTTCGGTGGCGGTGCAGTCGACCAGGCTGCGGGCTACGTGCCGCCGAGCCGCTGAGCTTCGCCGCGGCCAGACAAGAACGGGCGCCCGTTTTATTGCTGCTTTGGCAACCGGCCTTACAGCACTTCCTTCTCGATTTCCTCCAGCGAGGTGTGGCGCACGTCCTTGCCCTTGACCATGTAGACGACGTATTCGGACATGTTCTTGGCGTGGTCACCCATGCGCTCGATGGCCTTGGTGACGAAGAGGATGTCGATGAAGACCGAGATGGTGCGCGGGTCTTCCATCATGAAGGTGATGAGGTGACGCAGGTTGAGGCGGAATTCCTCGTCGACCTGCTGGTCGGCACGCGCGATGTCGACCGCTTTGGTCGCATCGAGTCGGGCAAAGCCGTCGAGCGCCTTCCTCAACATGTCGAGCACCAGGTCCGACATGTACTTCACTTCGGTGAAGCGCGGCAGCGTGATGCGCTCGGCCTTGTGGATGAGTTTGGCCATGCGTGCGATCTTGGCAGCCTCGTCGCCGATACGTTCGAGATCGGTGATGGTCTTCACCACCATCATGACCATGCGCAGGTCGGAGGCGGTGGGCTGGCGGCGTGCCACGATGTTGGCGCATTCCTCGTCGATCGCGACTTCCAGCGCATTGACGTTGTGGTCGTTGGCGTCCACGCGGTCGGCCAGATCCAGGTCCCCCTTCACCAACGCCTCCATGGCATTGACGATCTGTTCCTCGACCAGGCCACCCATCTTCAGCACGTTCGCGCGCACCGATTCCAGCTCGGCGTCGAACTGCTTGTAGGTGTGTTCGGATAGCATCATGACATTTTCTCCAGTGTATCCAACGGATTATAGGCGCGCGAATATGACGTTTGCGTGAAAATGCGCTGGCAGACCTGAAACGGCCGGGCTAGCGGGAACTGAAGGGCACGGCGTAACGCTGGCCGTCGAGCGTCAGGTACAGTATCCAGTCATGCCGGTTGCTCACGCACACCGGCAGCGTGATGCGGGAAGCAAATGCACCGTTTCGCGGCCGCAGGTCGTAGCGGTTGAAGCCCATGTCCATGCCGATCATCTGGAATTCCGCGCTTACCCGCTGCACATCCGTCACCTCGACGGCCAGATCGAAAGCCTCGAGCGGAACCGGCACCATCGAGAAGCGCACCCGGGCGGGGGCCCCGGCATGGCTGAACGCGCAGCCGGCCACCGGGTCGGAACAGGCCACGTCGAGGGCCCCGGCCGGCCGCTTGAGCCACCAGCCGGTCGCCGCGATGGCCAGCAGGGCCAGGGCCACCAAGAGGGGCAGCAGTGCGCGCTTCACGTCCAGGCCCCGCGCAGCAGCGCCACGCCATGCGCGCCGTACGACTGCGCCAGCGCGACGTCGCCGCGTTCCAGTCCGCCCAATCCGTAGACCGGGATCGGACTCGCGGCAGCCAGCGCGGCGAAGGTTTCCCAGCCCAGCGTTGGCGCGCCGGGGTGGGTGAGCGTGGGCAGCACCGGCGAAAGCAGGGCGTAATCTGCATCGAGTGCGGCGGCGTGCGCCAGTTCGGTCGCGTCGTGGCAGGAGGCGCCGACCCAGGCGCAATCGGGCCGGGCAGACAGTTTGGCGGCTGCGGCGGAATCCAGGTGCACGCCGTCGGCCCCGGCCGCGCGGGCGAGTTCCACGCTGCCGTTCACCAGCACGCGCCCGCCGGCCGCATGGGCGCGGCGCACGATTTCGCGCGCCAATTCGAGGCGGGCCGCGTCGGGCAGCGATTTGTCGCGTACCTGGATGAGCCGCAATCCCCCGGCGAGCGCGGCGTCCAGTCGCGTCAGGAAGGGTTCGACGCCGAGGGATTCGGCATGCGTGATGCCCAGTATCGGCGGCAGTGTCAGCGCCTTCACGATGGGGAGATTGGCAGGCAGGAGCGGCGATACGGTGACGTCCTCGGGACGTTGCCAGGAAAAGATCTGGCCTTCGTGCGGATGCGGCGCGCCCGTCCATTCGAGGACACGGAAGAAATTGAGCCGTACCGTGGCGTGCTCGTAGGCGAATACGCGGGTGATCCAGCGACAGGCGCGAACGACACCGATGCCCAGTTCTTCGTGCAGTTCGCGCGCCAGCGCGGCCTGCAGGGACTCGCCCGGCTCCACCTTGCCGCCGGGAAATTCCCAGTAGCCGGCGTAGACCTTTCCGGCCGGCCGGCTGGCAAGCATGACTGCGCCATCGGGGCGGACGAGGACGGCAGCGACGACCTCGGTCAATCGAACCTGGGCATCGGGTTCGCCCTCCCGGCCTTGAACGGGGCGCGCAGGAGCGTGGGCAGCGTGGGGCGTCGCGCTCATGACCTGCCTGCCCAGTCCCGAGCAAACTGCCAGGCCACGCGGCCGTTGCGCGCGCCGCGTCCCAGCGACCATTGCAGCGCCGCACGTTCGAATGCTTCGCCTTCTGCCGGCGCGCCGAGCCGGCAAGCCCAATGGCGGGCGATGGCGAGATAGCTGTCCTGGTCCATGACGTGGAAGGATACCCACAATCCGAAACGGTCGGACAGCGACACCTTTTCCTCAGTCGCCTCGCCCGGGTGCACCTCGCCGCCCAGGTGCTTGGTCTCGAGGTTTTCGGTCATGTATTCCGGCATCAGGTGGCGGCGGTTGCTGGTGGCGTAGATCAGTACGTTGTCCGCCGGCCCGGCGAGCGAGCCGTCGAGCGCGGCCTTGAGGCTGGCATAGCCCGGCTCGTGCTCGGCGAAGCTGAGATCGTCGATGAAGACGATGAAGCGATAGGCGGCGGCGTCGGCCAGCAGGTCGAAGAGATCTGGCAACGCCGGCAGGCCCGCCTTGTCCACCTCGATCAGGCGCAGGCCGCGGCCGGCATATTTGGCATGCACCGCCTTCACCAGCGAGGACTTGCCGCCGCCGCGCGCGCCGGTGAGCAGCACGTTGTTGGCCGGCCGGCCGTCGACGAACTGGCGCGTGTTGGCGTCGACGCGCTGCTTCTGTTCGTCGATGTCGAGCAGATCCTTCAGCGCCACGCGCTGCGGATGCAGGATGGGCTTCAGGGCATGGTCGCGTGCCGACCAGCGCGCCGCGCGTACGGTTTTCCAGTCGGGCGGGGCGGGGGGGGGCGGGGCGAGACGGGTGAGCAGGGCGTCGAGGCGCGGGAGCAGGGCGGCGAAATCGGTCATGGCGAAATTCTAGCCGCAGGCCTCGCCCGGCTTAGCAAAAAATTAGGTTTTCGCTAGCAAAGTCTTATCAACGCGAGCTTGCCAGCCTGATTACGATGTCTGCATCCGGACCTTTGCCCCGGCACGAACAGGAGAGCCCCATGAACCCGACACTGAAACTCGCCGCTGCGCTCGTCGCCGGCCTCGCCGCCGCCCAGGCCTGGGCCGGCCCCCAAGCCGACGCGGACATCCGCCACGGCCGATATCTCATCGCCAGCTCCGGCTGCAACGACTGCCACACCCCCGGCTACATGATGAACGACGGCCACGTGCCCGAATCGGAATGGCTGACCGGCGACGCCATGGGCTGGCAGGGGCCGTGGGGCACCACTTACCCGACCAATCTGCGCCTGCTCTTCAGCACACTGACCGAGAAGGAGTGGCTCGCCCGCGCCCGCGCGCCCATGCGCCCGCCCATGCCTTCGCCGTCGCTGCGCGCGATGACGGATGCAGACCTCGTCGCGATCTATCGTTATGTGACAAGCCTGCCGGTGAAGGGAGCGCCCGCCCCCGCCTATGTGCCGCCGGGCGGCAAGGTCGCGACGCCGTATTTCGACCTGACGCCGAAGAACTTGCCTGCGATAGCGGGCAAGTGAACGGCTGCGCGCGCGCCGCTGTCCGCCATCAGCAACCGCTACTGCCAGGCTGGAGTCCCGCATGAACCGCACTGATCCCCACACCGGCACCGTGATCGACGAAGTCGCCGCCGGCCTGTACCGCATCAGCACCCCGGTGACAATTCCGGGGAGCGAATTCTCTTTCAACCAGTATCTGCTGGTCGACGACGCGCCGCTGCTGTTCCACACCGGGCCGCGCAAGCTGTTCGCGTCGGTGCGCGCCGCGGTGGCGCGCGTGCTACCGCCCGAGCGGCTGCGCTACGTCGGCTTTTCGCACGTCGAGGCCGACGAGTGCGGGTCGCTCAACGACTGGCTGGCGGCGGCACCACAGGCCGAGCCACTGTGCAGCAACGTGGCGGCGATGGTGTCGGTGAACGATCTGGCCGACCGCCCCGCGCGCGCGCTCGTCGACGGCGAGCGGCTCGATCTGGGCACGCACCGCGTCCGCTGGTTCGACGCGCCACATCTGCCGCACGGCTGGGAGTGCGGCTATCTCATGGACGAGACCGCTGGCACGCTCTTTTGCGGCGACCTCTTCACCCAGGGCGGCGCGACCCATGCGCCGTTGACCACGTCCGACATCCTCGCGCCGAGCGAGGCGTTCCGCCGCGTCATGGATTACTACGCGCACGCGCCGCAGTCGCGCGCGACGCTCGAACAGCTGGCGGTGGCGCAGCCCGCCACGCTCGCGTGCATGCACGGCAGTGCCTGGCAGGGCGATGGCGCGGCGCTGCTGCGCGCGCTGGCGGATGCGCTCGCCGCGTGAATTCGTGCACGCCGGCCGTTACGCCGCGTGCAGCGCCAGCGGCCGCGCGAGTTCGAGCCGGAAGCGGCCGCGCCCGGTCTTGGCGAGCGCGATGGCGGGGCAGCGTTCGGCGAGGCGGCGCTGCAGCAGGATCAGCCGCGTTTCCAGGTTGTCGGAAAAATCCGGCAGCGGCAGGCGCGGGTCGCGGCGCAGTTCGCGGTTGCAGAAGTCGCGCCGGCCTGTCGACGCGTGTTCGTTGAGCAGCGTCCACAGGATGCAGCCGGCCACGCCCTTGATGAGGTAGTCGTTGTCGACGAACACGCTGTGGTCGTGGGCAAAGTAGCGCACCGCCAGCGGTGTGCCGCGCGGCGTTTCGCCCGGCGGTGCGGGCGCCACCGTCTCGTCGTCCGGCAGGGTGGCGAGACGGGCCAGCTGCGCGCCGAGATGGCGGCCGAAAACAACCAGCGCATCCTCGTCGGCGTGGCTGAAGAATGCCTCGTGCTTGCTTTCGGCGTACAGCACGCCGAACAGGCGTTCGCCGTGCACCAGCGGCACCGCGATCTGGCTGTGCGCGTCGGCGAGTACCGGCAGCGCAATGCGGGGGGCGGCAGGATCGGCCACGCGCAGCGCCGCCTGATAGGTGTAGTCGCCGGTGCGGTGGTTGATGCGCACCGGCATCCGTTCGCACGCCGCGACGCCGATCAGGCCTTCGCCGAGTGCCACCTCTGCACCGACCCCGGAGGTGGGATAGCCCAGGCTCGCCAGCGTGTACAGCGCGCATGTCGTCGAAGCGGCCTTGCCGGGCGCGAGTTCGAGCTTCGCGTCGAGCAGCGCCAGCAGCGCATGACGGATACCGAAGCCATGCGCCAGCGCCGCCAGTGCGCGGTCGGCCAGTTGCGCCAGATCGTCGCACGCGCCCAGATGCTCCAGCGCACGGCGCAGGCGCAGCAGGGCATCCGGCAGCGGCGGCGCAGCCGGCACGTGCGCATCGACGCACTCGATGTCCAGTACCCGATAGACGTCCGCACCGCGCAGGGCAAACACCCCGGCCATGCCGCTGTGCGCGGCGATGCCGGCGAGTTGCGCTTTCATGTATTCGAACAGCGGCCCCTCGGTCTCGGTCCGCAGGTACTGCACGCGCAGCCGGAAATGCCGGAAGCTTACCGGTTCGATGACCTGCACCTGCGCGTACGGATGCGCGAGCACGTTTTCGCGCGTCTTGCTGAAGAACTGGAACGACAGCGCGACGTGCGCGCTATCGACGAAATGCACCTGGGAAGCATAAGCCACGTTCGGCGTGCCGTCCGGCGCCGCCGTCGCCACCACGGCGGGTATCGCGCCGTCGAGGCAGGCGCGGATCGATTCGAGGCTGAGCTTCATGCCCGTGCCAGCACCGTCCCGGCCTGCGGACCGGGCGTCTGGTCGAACACGATGTCGGGCGCGAGACGCAGGCCGACGAGATCGCCGGTCGGCAGGATGGCCGCCAGCGCGTCGACGACCGCTTTGCCGTAGCCCAGCGTCGCCAGTTCTCCGGCGAATGCAGCCACACAGCTCGCGCTGGTAGCCTTGTGTGCCGCCGTGACCGGCACGCGTTCGGCGCGTGCCGCCTTCAGTTGCAGCGTCGCGTGCGTGAGCGGGCGGCTCGCCACCAGCGTGATCGCACTGCCGGCGTGCAACGCGTCGAGAACCGCCCGCCCGCGCGCTTCCGACAGCAGTACCGTCAGCGACTGCCGGTTGCGCGCCACCACGATCCCCTGCGCGCGCGTCACGCACGGCCAGCCGTCGCGTCCCACCGCGCCCACGTTCATGGACAACGGGCCCTGCAGAAAGGCGACCTGGTCCGGGGGGAGCGTGAGGGGCATGGTGGCTGGGTCAGGACGTTGCGGCGCGCGGGTCGCGTACTTGCAGCCCCTTGCCATGGGTGCGGATATCGAACAGGCCGATGGCCTGGAACAGGCCCGAGAGCTTGGCGTAACCGTAGTTGCGCGAATCGAACGATGCCTGTTTGGAAATATGGGTGCCGACCGCGCTCAGGCTAGCCCAGCCCTCGTCATCGGCCGCAGCCTCGACGGCCTTGCGCAATAGGCCGACGAGCCGGGTATCGCTGCGCAGGGTCCTGGCATCCGCGCGTGCGGGCGCGGGCTTGCCCGTACCGTTTTCGCCGGTCGTGGCCACAGATGCGGCTGTTTCGGCAGGTCCGGCAGCAGAGGTTTCCTCGGGACGACGCAGGTTTTCCAGATACAGAAACTTGGAGCAGGCGTTGACGAAGGGTTTGGGCGTCTTCTGTTCGCCAAAGCCGTATACCTTGAGGCCGTTGGCCCGCAGCCGCATTACCAGCGGGGTGAAATCCGAATCGCTGGAGACGATGCCGAAGCCGTCGAGCTGCTTGGTGTAGAGCAGGTCCATCGCGTCGATGATCATGGCGGCATCGGTGGCGTTCTTGCCCTTGGTGTAGTCGAACTGCTGGATGGGCTGGATGGCGAAATCGTGCAGCAGCGCGGCCCACGCATTGAGATGCGGGCTTTTCCAGTTGCCGTAGGCGCGGCGGATGTTGATGACGCCTTCCTTCGCCAGTTCGTCGAGCACCTCGTCGATCGTGTCCGCCGGGCTGTTGTCGGCGTCGATCAGGAGGGCGATACGTGGCTCGTGGCTCATGGCGTCTCCAGGGGTGACGATCAGGTCCGGTATTCGGCGTTGATCTTCACGTAATCGTAGGAAAAATCGCAGGTCCAGACCGTGGCGTTGGCATTGCCGCGAGCCAGCGCGACGCGCACGGTGATTTCGCTTTCCTTCATGACCGCCGCACCCTGCGCTTCGGTGTAGCTCGCGGCGCGGCCGCCGTGTTCGGCAACCAGCACGTCGCCGAGCCAGACTTTGAGTGTGTTCACGTCGAGGTCGGCCACGCCCGCGTAGCCGATCGCGGCGAGGATCCGCCCGAGGTTGGGGTCGGAGGCGAAGAACGCGGTCTTCACCAGCGGCGAGCGTGCGATGGCGTAGGCGACCTGCTTGCACTCGGCGACATCGCGCCCGCCTGCCACGGCGATGGTCATGAACTTGGTCGCGCCCTCGCCGTCGCGCGCCATTGCCTGCGCGAGCTCGACGGCGACTTCGGTGAGTGCCTGTTTCAGCGCGGCATAGTCGGCGCTCGCCGCATCCTGGATCTCGGCGTGGCCGGCGCAGCCGGTGGCGATGAGCACGAAGCTGTCGTTGGTCGAGGTGTCGCCGTCGACCGTCACGCAGTTGAACGACACGTCGGCGACGTCCCTGACCAATCCCTGCATCAGCGCAGGCGCGACCGCCGCGTCGGTGGCGACAAAGCCGAGCATGGTCGCCATGTTGGGGTGGATCATGCCCGAGCCCTTGGCGATGCCGGTCACCGTCACGGTCTTGCCGCCGATCTGCACCTGCCGCGACGCGCCCTTGGCGACGATGTCGGTGGTCATGATCGCGTGTGCGGCCTCGCTCCAGTGGTCGGGCGCGAGGTCGGCCTTGGCGGCGGGCAGCGCGGGGAGGATTTTCTCGACCGGCAGCGGCTCCAGGATCACCCCGGTGGAAAACGGCAGGATGTTCTCGGCCTTCACGCCGAACAGCGCGGCGACCGCCTCGCAACTGCGGCGCGCGTTGGCGAGCCCCGCCTCCCCGGTGCCGGCGTTGGCGTTGCCGGTGTTGATCACCAGCGCGCGGATGTCGCCCGTTGTCAGATGCTGCCTGCAGACCGTGACCGGCGCGGCGCAGAAGCGGTTCTGCGTGAATACGCCGGCGACCCGCGACCCCGGCGCGAGCTCGATCAGGGTGAGGTCGCGGCGGCCGGGCTTCTTGATGCCGGCGGAGGCGATGCCGAGGCGGATGCCGGCGACGGGTTTGAGCGCGGCGGGGTCGGGGGCGACGAGGTTGACGGGCATGGTGCCAGGCCGGAAACAAAAGCCGCCATTTTATGCGCGGCGCGGACTTCTGCGTGCCCCTCCCTGCTAGAGCCAAGTAGCCCGGTTCACGGCCGAGCCTCGTACACCAGATTGAACGGCGTCTGCGTCGCACGCCGGAATTGGGTGAAACCGGCGCTGGTGACGACTTCGCGCATGCGCGCCTCGCCCGCCTGCGCGCCCAGGGCGAGGCCCACTTCCTGCGATAGCGAGCAGGGCGTGCAGATCAGGGTCGAGCCCGCGTAATAGGCACGACCGATGGGGTTGAGGTTCTCCTCGACGCGGTCGCCGGAGTAGGGCTCTACGATCATCCACGTGCCCTCCGGCGCCAACGCCGAGAGTACGTGGCGCGAGGCGCCCACCGGGTCGCCCATGTCGTGCAGGGCGTCGAAGACGGCGATGAAATCGTAGTCCTGGCCGGGGAAATCCTTGGCCCCCGCCACCTCGAAACGGCAGTTGCCTGCCATGCCGGCGGCGTCGGCGCGGCGGTTCGCTTCGGCCACCGAGGCGGCGTGGTAGTCGAAGCCGATGAATTGCGATCGGGGGTAAGCCTGCGCCATGAGGATGGTCGAGACGCCGTGACCGCAGCCGACGTCGGCGACTTTCGCGCCGCGCGACAGGGTCTCGTCCAGGCCCGCGATGGCGGGGATCCAGTTCTGGATCAGATTGCCAAGATAGCCCGGCCGAAAGAAGCGCTCGATGCCATGGAACAGCGCATGGTCGTGCTCGTGCCAGCCGATACCCTCGCCGCTCACAAAGGCGCCGGCGAGCCGGTCGGCGATGCGTCCGGCGGCCAGCGTGGTCTCGAATGCGCCGATCATGAAGGCGGCGCTGTCTTCGTCGGCGAATACCAGGGCCTGTTCGGGCGTGAGGCGGTAGCGGCCGCTGTCGGCCAGGTAGTCTACATAACCGGACGCCGCCTGCGCGTTGAGCCATTCGCGCACGTAGCGCTCGCGGGTGCGGGTGTGCGCGGCAAGTTCGGACGGCGTCAGCGGGCCGTGCTCGGCGAGCGCGGCGTACAGGCCGAGCTGCTCGCCGATCAGCACCAGCGGCGCGTTCGACACGGCGCCGACGTCGACGATGACGCGCCCGAGCAGGGCATTCAGCTTGTCTTCGTTGATGGGGGTCGTCATGGTTTGCTCCTTCGGGTTGCGGAGTCCGCATGATGCGCAGCCGGGCGCGTGCCCGCTTGATCGCGCGGCGCGCGTTCTTGACCGCGCCGCCGCCCGGCGCGGTGCGCTTGATCGTGCGGCCGCCCGGCTTGTCCGCGCCGCCGTCGCGCACCTAAACTGACCGGATGGACGCACTCTCCGAACTCCTGCGCGCGGTGAAACTCTCCGGCGCGATGTTCTTCCACGCCCATGGCACCGCGCCATGGAGCGTGCGCACGCCGCCTTCGGCCGCATTCAGCCGTTTCATTGCCGAGCCGTCCAATCACATCATCGAATTCCATCTCGTTGTCGAAGGTCGTGGCCACGTGCGCGTCGGCGGCGAAACCACGCCCTTCGCCGCCGGCGACATCGTGATGCTGCCGCACGGCGACGCGCATGTGATCGGCAACGGCCCCGGCGCGGAACTTGCCGATGTCACCGACAGGCTGCCGGCGCTGCTCAGCGGCGAAGTCGCACACTCGCGCTTCGGCGGCGGCGGCGAAGCGACCCGCTTCATCTGCGGCTACCTCGCCTGCGAAGCGCGGCTGGTGCGGCCGCTCGTCGCCTGCCTGCCGCGCGTGTTGCGCGTGCAGGTGCGCGCCGATCCCGCCGGCGCCTGGCTGGAAAACCTCCTCGCGCATGCCGTCGAGCTCGCGCAGGCGGCCTCGCCCGGCAGCGGGGTGGTCGCCGGGCGGCTGGCCGAGGCCCTGTTCGCCGAGACGCTACGGCGCTACGTTCTGCAGCTGCCGCCCGGCCGCACCGGCTGGCTCGCCGCCGCCGCCGACCCGGCGGTCGGCCGGGCGCTGGCCTGTCTGCACCGGGAGCCGGCGCGTACGTGGTCGCTCGATGCCCTGGCCGAAATTGCCGGACTGTCGCGCAGCGCGCTCACCGAGCGTTTTGCACGCTATCTGGGCCAGTCGCCGATGGCCTATCTTGCCGACTGGCGCCTGGAACTGGCCGCCGAGGCCTTGCGCACCACCAGTCGCGCCGTGCTGCAGATCGCTGCCGAAGTGGGCTACGAATCGGAAGCCGCCTTCAATCGCGCCTTCAAGCGGCGCTTCGATTCGCCGCCGGCACGCTACCGGCGCGACTGGCGCGCACAGCGGGCCGGAGGGACGCTCAGGCCAGACGTGTGATCGACTGCCCCGGCCGGGCGTATTCGTGGAAGAGATCGTCAAGGAAAGCCGCGAGGTCGTCCTCGGCGAGCTCCGGCGGCAGGCGGACGTCGCGGTCCGGTACGCGGGTGCCGGTGCCGGTCCGGTAGACCACCCAGCGTCCGCCCTCGCGTACCACGTCGAGCCGGAAGCGGCCGTAGCAGTCGAATGTCATGCCGCCTCGGCCAGCAGGCTGTCGCGGATCGCGGCGACGTGCCGGCAGTCGGTGCCGCAGCAGCCGCCGACCACGGCGAGCCCGGGCAGATGGCCGGCGAGCGTGCGGTAGTCGCGTGCGAGTTCGCCGATGTCGCCGGGGTCGAGTTCGGTCGCCTCGTCGAGTTCGGCGTGGCTGCGTTTCGAGGCGTTCGCGCGCACCCCGCGCAGCCGCGCCTGCCAGGCGCCGCCGTCGAACAGGTGGGCGAAGTGGCTGGGATGGGCGCAGTTGAGCATGTAGTACGCCGGGTAGCCGCCGGTGGCATCGTCGGTCGCCGCGATGGCGTCGGCGAGCGCCATGCCCGAGGGCAGGCGGCCGTCGGTCTCGACGGTGAACGAGACGACTACAGGCATGCCGGCAGCGCGCGCAGCCCGGGCCACGCCGACGGCTTCCTCGACGTAGTTCATGGTGTACACCGACACCAGGTCGGCCTCGGTCGCGGCGAAGGTCTCGACCTGCGGCGCATGATAGGCGCGCGCTTCGTCGAGGGTCATGCGGGTGTCGGCACGGTAGCCGTCGCCGCGCGGGCCGAGGTTACCGCTGATGACGACGGGGCTGGCTGGCGTCTGCATCGCGGCGCGCAGTTCGACCAGCTGCGCCACAGCGGCGCGATTGATCGCCGCCAGCTTTGCGGCGTCGTAGCCCAGTTTCGCCCCCCAGTCCGGGTTGGCACGCCAGGTCGGCGTTTCCAGCACGATGCCGGTGTGCGCGTCGAGCGCGAGCTGGATGTGTTCGGCAAAGTAACGCGCGAGGCGCGCACGGCCGGCCTCGGTGTCGAGCAGCACGAAGGAGGCGAAGTACGGTAGCTCCATGCCGTCGTGGAAGATGAGCGTGGTTTCCAGGCCGCTGTCGGCGAGGAAGGGGCGGGCGGCGAGTTGCGGCAGGGTGCGGCGTCTTGTGTTCATGGCAGGCTCCATCGGATGGGGTTTCACAGGGGCAGGCGAAGAACGGTTTCTCCGTCGATGACTTCGCCGGTCGAGGTAAAGCCGAAGCGGCGGTAGAAGGCTTCGGGGCTGTTGCGGCCAGGGACGCAGGACACGAGCATGGCCTTGATCTCCGGGCGATTGCGCGCGTATCCGATCAGCCGTTCCATCGCCCCGCTGCCGTAACGGCGCCTCTGGTGGCGGGCATCGATCATCAGGCGCCAGATGGCGAGATAGGCATCCCGGGGCGGCCTCTGCAGGCGCGTGGAATCCTCCAGCATCACGAAGCCGACAGCGGTTTCATCGGCATAGATGCCGCGATACCAGGCTTCCGGGTGCACGAGTGCCTGGGCGAGCGATACGGCGTTGGGGGCGACCAGATGCGTCTGCTCGGGGGCGACCGCAAGCGCAAGAATGGTGTCGATCGTGTCTGCGTCGATGGGGCGCAGGCTCAGGGCTGGATGAGGCATGGTGGACGGAGTGGCTTTCACGAGAGGGGCGATGGCTGCACAATAAGTCCGGCAGCCATCCGGCACACAAGCCATTCCGGCAAGGAACCTGACGAATCGGCCATGACCGCGCCTGTCCAGATCGCTTTCCTGGTGTTTCCCGAAACCTCCGCGTCGGTGGTCTACGGCATGGTCGACCTGCTCGCCAGCGCCGGGCGCGACTGGGGCGTGATCGTCGAGGGCGTCCCGGGGCCGCAGCTGCTGTCGCCGCTGATCGTCGCGCGTGCGGTGGGTACTGTCGTCGTCGGCAACGATGTGCCTATCCTCGCCCGGCATGCGCTTGCCGACTGTCCGCCGGTCGAGGTGATCTGCGTGCCGGAAGTGAACCTGCCGCCCGGCACGCCGCTGGGCGAGCGTTTTGCGCCCGAGATCGCGTGGCTGCGAGCGCGTCATGAAGCCGGTGCCACGCTCGCCACCGCCTGTTCGGGTGCGATGCTGCTCGCCGAAGCCGGCCTGCTTGCAGGGTGCGAGGCCACCACGCACTGGGCGTGGTGCGATGTGCTGGCACGCGACTATCCTGGCGTGAAGGTGCAGGGCCAGCGCGCGCTGGTCGTGGCCGGCGAAGGCGGCCGTCTCATCATGGCCGGCGGCGGCAGCACCTGGCTCGACCTCGCGCTCTATCTCATCGCCCGGCTTGCGGGCGTGGAGGCGGCGATGCAGGTGGCGAGACTCAATCTCATCGACTGGCACAGCGCGGGACAACAGCCCTTCGCGCGTCTGGCGCGCACGCGGCAGGTGGACGACGCCACGATCGCCCGTTGCCAGACCTGGATCGCCGACCACTATATGGAACCGGCGCCGGTCGCGGCGATGGTGAAACTGTCGGGGCTGGCCGAGCGCACGTTCAAGCGGCGTTTCCGCCAGGCCACGGGCATGACGCCGCTGGACTATGTGCATACCCTGCGCATCGAGGAGGCGAAACAGATGCTCGAAGCCGGCGATGCCCCGGTGGAAGCGATCGCAGAGGCGGTCGGCTACGAGGACGCAGCGTTTTTCGGGCGGCTATTCCGGCGCGAAGTGAAACTCACGCCCGCCCAGTACCGGCGACGCTTTCAGGGGATGCGGCGCGCACTCGGCTGAGCGTGCGCAGAAGCTTCAGGGCGCGCGCCCTGTCAGCCAGTTCAGCGCGCGGCGGAATTCCGGACGCCAGGGCCATACCGGATCGAGTTCGATCGAACGGGCGAGCGCCGCCAGCGAAATGAGGCCGAACACCAGGAACAGCAGCTGCGAAACGACCTGGCGGGGCGTGAGCGTGGCGAAGGGAATGTCCAGAAAGCCGGGGACATAGAACAGGCTGGCGAAGGCAGCGAAGAGGAAGGCTGGACCGAGATACATGATTCCTGGTTTCCGCATTGGTTTTTGTCACGAAGCAGCAGCAATGCCTGTGCCAAGGTGGAAATATTTTTCCAATTCAATCACTTGTACGCGGCCGGCGCATAACCCGGTGAGCGAATGTAAAGTAACCCGACAGGCTATTTCGCCGTGGCGGTAGCGGCGAGCTTGCGCAGGATCTCGTGCGAGAGCGAATAGAAGCGGGGGGTCGGCCCGAGATCCTCGTAGATCGGGTCGCCGTAGTCGTCCTCTGCGATGACGCGGCTGCCGGGCACATAGGGCATGGCGACTTCCAGTTCGTCCAGCGCGGCGCGGATCAGGTCGGCCATCAACTGGGATTCGCTGCGGTCGGGATACATCAGGTGCAGGGCCTCAATGCGCGCAGCGTCGCGCAGCGGGAGGTGGACGGTATAGGCACGCACGCTGGCGCGGCCGTGGCCTTCAGTGCCCCAGCGCTGGATCAGTTCGGCAATACGCATGGGTGTCGACCTCCCAAACCCCGTAACGTTTTTGTTATAGGCAACGCGGGCGACTGGGCAAGGCCAGGGCTTAGGGGCTCAGGGGCCAGGATTTAGAGATTAGGGGCCTCGTGCGGCTGCGCCGCGTTCCATCCATCAATTCATGAAGGCGCAGCATGGCCGCTCTCATCCCCTAATCTCTAAATCCTGGCCCCTGAGCCCTGACCCACACCAGCGTCCGGTTGTTGGCGGGCATGGCGTAATCCTGCTGCAGCACCAGCCCGCGTTCGCGGGCCAGCGCATCGACCGCCTCGAAGTCGCGCACGCCGGAGGCGGGGTCGCGTGCCTTCAGCCAGGCATCGAAGCGCGCATTGCTCTCCGAGGTGTAGCGGCCCTCGTAGTTGAAAGGCCCGTAGATTGCAAGCACGCCGCCCGGTTCCAGAACGTCGGCGATACCGTCGAAGCATTTTCCGACTTCCGGCCAGCTCATGATGTGCAGGGTGTTGGCAGAAAATATCCCGTCGTAGCGGCCGTTGCGCCAGTTCTTCTGGTTCACGTCGAGCGCGATGGGCGGCAGCACGTTGGGCAGCCCGGCCTCCTCCAGCCACATGCGGATGCCGGCGTGGGCGAGCGGCACGTCGCCCGTCTGCCAGCGCAGATGGGGCAGTGCGGCGCCGAAGTACACGGCGTGCTGACCGGTACCGCTGCCGATTTCCAGCACGTAGCTGCGGTCGGCGAACACCTCGCGCAGCACGGCGAGGATGGGGTCGCGATTCTGCTCGCAGGATTCCGCCCAGGGTTTTTCCATCAGAGTTTAACGCCGGGCTTCTTGCACTGGCAGGAATACTCCAGGCCTTCGCGCGGTGCGGCCTTGCAGGAAAAGGCCGCCACGCCGGCGTTGCCGCACACCTCGCGGCACAGGGCTTCCTTCTCCTGGCAGAAGGCGGCGTAGTCGGGGGCCGCGGGCGAGTCGCTGGAATTGAAGGAAATGCAGCCGCCCAGCAGGACGGCCGCGGCAGGCAGGACGAGCATGCGGATCATGGCGTTCTCCGAACAGCTTTTTTCGCAAAGTGTGGCGGGTTTTGGTCGCCGCGGCGCGGCGACACGCCAATTTTTACATTGTTTTCACGTCCACCAGCCGACCGTCGGCGAGCAGCAGCGCGGTATGCACCGGCCGGCCCGGCCACAGTGCACCGATGAGTGCCCGGTAACAGGCTAGCTGCGGGCGATGGCACGCCACGAGTGCGGTGGCGTCTGCGCCCAGGCTGTCGGCGCCGGTCTTGTAGTCGATGAGCCAGAGCGCGTCCTCGTGCTCGACCACGCGGTCGACACGATGCGCGCGGCCTTCGCCGTCGATCAGCGTCAGCTCGTTGTGGGCACGCCGGTAGCGGGCGGGGTCGAAGAGATGCGCCAGTTCGGGCCGGGCGACCAGGGCGCATGCCTGCGCCTCGATGACGGCGATTTCGTCTGTAAGCCCCAGTCGCGCGGCCAGCGCAGGCAGGTCGCGCGGCGCGCCAGGCGGCGCGTGGTGTTCCAGGCAGGCATGGAAGAGTTCACCGCGCCGCGCCTCCACGGTATCCGCAGGCGGCGGCACGCGCTGGCCGATGGCAGGCGCCACCATGCGGGCCGGCTCGGGTGGCGCCTGCGTCGGCTGGACAGCGGCAGCGGGCAGGGCTTTCGGCAGGGCGAGGGTTTGCCAGGCGGCGTTTACACGGGCGAGCCAGTCGTTCCGGGTGGCGTCGCCGGAGACGATCAGTGCCTGTTCCGCCCGCGTCAGCGCCACGTAGAGCAGGTTGTCGGATTCGCGTGCGGCGAGTGCTTTCTCCTCCTCGAACCAGACTTCGCGCGCCGTGCCGCGTTCGCCCTGCCTGCCGAACAGCGAGAAATGCAGCGGACGCTGTGCGCCCGGCGGCCAGGGCGCGAGTACCGCGTAGTTTTCGCCCTTCGGATGGTCGCTGCCGCCGAGCAGCCAGACGATGGGCGCCTCCAGGCCTTTGGCACCGTGGATGGTGAGCAGGCGCACCGCATTCTCGCCGTCGGCCGCCACCCCCTCGCCCGGCGCGGCATCGGCGTCATCGATCAGTGTCGACAGTTCGCGCACGAAGCCGGCAAGCGTCGGGTAGCGCCCGGCCCCCTGCGTGAGCGCGAGCTGCATGAAGGCCCGCAGATTGGCAGCCACCTGCGGGCGCATCGCCGGCGGCACGGCTGCAGCGTAACGGGCCTCGAGGTCGCCCTCGAAATAGATGCGGTCGAGCAGGTCGTGCGCGGGCAGGGTGCCGGTCTGCGCGCGCCAGCTTGCCAGCAGGCGTGCCGCGCGCGCCAGGCAGGGGGGGGGATTGTCCTGCTCCGCCAGGCGCAGCAGGCGTTCCCAGCCGCGCGGCGCGTCGCCGCACGGCGCAAACACCGCCAGGAGGGCATCCTCGTCGCAGCCGAACAGCGGGCTTTTCAGCGTGTGCGCGAGCTTGAGGTGGGCATGCGGCAGCAGCAGGGTATCGATCAGCGCGACCAGGTCCTGCGCCTCCAGCGCGTGCAGCAGGCCGCCACGGCGCGAGGTGATGAAGGGAATGCCGGCTTCATCCAGCGTGCGCTCGTACAGGTGCAGGTGGGTGCGCTTCCTCACCAGGGCCATCACGTCGCCCGGCTGGGCTGCGCGCGGGCCGTCGCGCCCCGTCACGCCCCAGCGCCCCAGCACCTCGTCTGTCAGGATGCGGGCGAATGCGCGCGCCTCCTCGTGCACCGCGCGGTCGCTTGTCTCGACGCGCGGCATGGTCAGCGGATTGCGCAGGCCGCCGTGAGGCGTGGCGGCGCCCTCGGGAGGATGCACGGCAACCGCGCGCACTGCGCCGGGTTGACCGGCCTTGTCCGGCGCGGGGGTGTGCGCGACGTAGCCGTCAAGGGTCTCGAATAGGGGATTGAGGGCGTCTACCACGGCAGGCGCCAGGCGTCGCGTCATGTCGGTGGAGAAATGCGGCGCATCGAAATGGTCGCGCAGAAAGGCTGCCGCCGCGTCGAACACGCGCGCCTCGCCCCCCCGGAAGCGATAGATCGCCTGCTTGGGGTCGCCCACCAGGAATACCGTCATGCCGTTGTCGGTACCGTGCGCCGTTGCGAGCCAGGCCGACAGCGCCTGCCATTGCAGGGGATTGGTGTCCTGGAATTCGTCCAGCAGCAGATGCCGCCAGCGCGCGTCGAGCTTCAGCGCCAGCGCGGGAAGCAGCGCCTCGTCCTGCAGCAGCTGCGCGGCCAGCCACTCCGCGTCGCTGAAGTCGATCGTGCCCTGGCGCGTCTTCGCATCCTGGTAGGCGGCGAGCAGCGCGTGGCCCAGCAGCAGGCCGTGGCGGTTGAGGTGCCAGATGCGCTGGCTGGTGCGGGCGTCGAGGTATTCGAGCAGACGGTCTTCCAGATGCGCGCTTTCGAGCCGCAGGGGTTCCAGCCGATCCCCGAGCGCGGCGTGCAGCGCCTTGGTCGGCTTCCAGACGCGGCGTTCGAGTTTGCCCGTCAGCACGGTGACCAGCACGCCGTCGAGATCGCGTGCCGCCAGCGCCGCACGCAGCGCGGCGCCACGTGCCGTCTCGGACGGGCTGCCGGATTCGAGCGCCGACGCCAGCGCCTCGGCGCGCGTCAGCGCCGCCGCATCGTTCCAGAACAGCGCTTCGGGATCGACCCCGGGATCGACGCCCAGCAGGGCGCGCAGTTCGTCGAGCGCGTACCCCACGGGATCGCTCCGGCCCTGCGTGTACGCCCACCAGGCGGCGCGCGCATCGAGAAAATGCTTCAGCAGGGCGCGCAGATTGTGTTCGCCGATGTCGGCCAGCAAGGCCAGCAGCGCCGTGCCTTCCGCCGAATCCGGCGCTGCGGCCCACTGGGCCAGCAGGCGGTCGCGCACTTCGTCCTGCAGAAGTCGCGTGCGTTCCAGCAGCGTTGCGCCCCAGGGGAGACCGGATTCCAGCGGGGCGCGGCGCAAAAGATCCAGGAACCAGCCGTGGAAGGTTGTCACCGTCGGTCCCGGCTGCGCGGTCAGCACGGCTTCGAGCAGGCCGCGCGCGCGCGGCAGCAGTGCGTCGATGTTTTTTCCCGGTACTTCGCGTTCGCGCAGGAATTTCCGCACCGTCGCGTCGTCCTCGAGCGCCAGCAGCCGCAGCCAGTCGTGCAGCCGGTCGGTCATTTCCTGCGCCGCCTTGCGCGTGAAGGTGATCGCCAGCAATTCTGATGGCGCTGCGCCGGCCAGCAGCAGGCGCAGCATGCGCGAGACGAGCAGCCAGGTCTTGCCGCTGCCGGCGCAGGCCTCGACCACTACCGAGCGGCCGGGGTCGAGCGCGACGGTAGCGTCGAGCGGCTCACGCATGCCACATCCCCTTGCGGCACAGCCCGCGCGCGTCGCAGGTCCTGCAGTCCCGGTCGATGCCGGAGGCGGTCAGCGGGCTGCCTGCTGCGATGGCTTCGAGCAGGGCGGGCAGTCGCAGGCTGATCGCGGCGACGTCGGTTTCGCCGTCGAGATCGAGCGCTGCGATGGGTGTATCGCCGAGCGGCAGGTAGGCGGCGGCGGCATGGGCAAGCCAGGCGTAGAAAGGCAGCTGCACCGCTTCGCCAGGGTCGCTCAGCTTCTCTTTCAGTGCCCTGGCCGCGCCTGTCTTGTAGTCGAACACGGCACGCAGCAGATCCCCGTCTGGCAGGGCGCGCACATCGACGCGATCGAGCACACCGAAGAGCGTGATCTCGCCCAGGCCATTAACCGTGTGCGATATGGCGAACTCGGCTTCGCCGGAGGCGTAGCGCCAGCCCTGCGCGACCCAGGCCAGCCAGGCGTCGATATAGGCGGGCTGCAGTGCATCCCAGCGGCTTGCCCAGGCAACCGCGGTCCAGGCGGGCAGGCCGGCGAATTCCGCACGGGTGAATTCGGCCAGGCGTGCCAGTGCCACGTCGCGTTCGCACGGCGGGTCGCTGTCGTGGAAGCGTTTGAGGATACGGTGCAATGCGCTGCCGTAGTCGCTCTTGTCGAGCGGATCGTCGGCTTCGTCGAGCGCGCGCACGTCGAGCACGCGTTCGACGAAGAAGCGGTAGGGACAATCGAGCAAAGTCTGGTAGCTGCTGGCTGAATAGCGACGCGGCAGGACGGCGGGCGCGACACGCGGCGCGGGCTGCGTCACGGCAGCCAGGGCGGGGCTGGTCTGCGCGGGCGGCACGCCGGCATGCTGGCGCGGCAGGTCGACGCCCCAGGCAGCGCGGTGCAGCGCCGACAAGCGCAATACCAGCGGCGAGGCAGGATTGGGTTCGTCATCGTGCCAGGCCTGCCAGGAGAAGAGTGTCTGCGCCGGCGCGACGAGCGTCACGAGATCGGCGATAGCGGCCTCGGCGTCGTCGTGTGCGGTGGGCAGATCCAGCGCGGCGCGCGTGGTCTGCGAAAACAGGCCGGATGCTGGCACGGGCGGCAGATGGCGGGCATCGGCACCGATCACCGCGACCGCTTCGAACAGACGGCCGCGCGCGGCGGGCAGCGAGGTGAGCACCACGGAGCTCGCGACCGCGGTGTCGCTGAAGCTTGCCGACTCCAGTGCACGGTCGAGCCAGTGCCGCCATTCGGCGAAGCTGTACTTCTCGCTGTCGGCGGCCAGGGTGCGGCGCAGGTCGCCGAGCGCGTCGAGCAGCGCCCGGCCGGCAGCGTCGTTTCCGAGCGGGGTGCGCGCAGCAAGCGCATCGAGGCTGGCGTCGAGCCGTGTCAGCCAGACGGCCAGCGGCGCGCGTGTGCGCGGGAACGCATGCGCGGCTGCGGTCAGGGCGGCGAACCAGGGCGGAAGTTCGCCGAAGAGCGTGCGCGCCAGATGCTGCATGTCGGCCAGGCCCTGCGACACGCCGCGGCGGCGCAGGGCGAGCTCGAACGCCAATACCGCATCCTGGCGGGCGGAAGGTTCGCCGAGGACGAAGGGCGATTTCAGCAGATCGAGCAGCTCGACGTGGGGAAAGTCACTGGCTACGCACTCCAGCCAGCGGTCGAGCGCAGCCGCGGCGGCGGTGGTAGACAGCGTCCAGCCGGTCTCGTCGGCGATCAGCACGTCCATGCGATCGAGCAGGGCACGCACGCGGCGTGCGGTTTCACGGTCAAGTGCGATGAGGGCGATGGCGCGGCGGCCGGCATTCAGTTGCGCAGCCACCCACGCGGCGACGGCGCGCGCCTCGGCCTCCAGATGCGGCGCAGGGGCGACCCGCAGGGTGCCGGCGATGGGCGAGACAGGGTGTTCCGCCGCCAGCTTGCGTGCGCGCTCCGCCAGCGGCGGTTCGGTGGCACACCAGGCCTGTTGCAGGACATTCACGCGCGGATCGGCGGCATCGGTGCCGAACAGCTCGACCGGGGCATGCTCGGCGCAGCGCGCGAGAAAACGCCGCTCGATGGCGGTGAGCTGGCCCAAGCCGAATCCCAGGAGCGGCCGGGGCGCCGCGGCGAAGCCATCCGCCAGCGTATCGAGTGCGCGTGCATATCGCGCCTGCGGATCGCAGCCGTCGCTGTTGAGCGTGTGCCATACGGCTTCGACCAGCGCGATCTCGCGATCGAGCCTGCCGCCATGCAGGGCACGCAGGCGATTGCCCACAGCCTCGTCAGGGCGTGCGGCGGACAGCGCATCGGCGAGTTGCAGCAGTTCGGCCGCCAGCGCCCAGCGGTCGGTCGTGCCCAGCCAGTCTTGATGCCGCAGCACGCCGTGCAGCCGCGCCAGCCGTGCGGCGTGCGGTTCGGCCCGGCCGTTCGCGACGCGCTCCGCCCAGGCCTTGAGCGGCACGATGTCGGGTGGAATCAGCGCAGGCCGTGCAGCCGCACGGGCCAGCGCGCGGGTGAAGTCCTGTCCTGCGCGGTGGTTGGGTACGAGCACCGTGATGCCCGAAAGATCGGGCAGGCGGTCGGCGTGGCGTTCGAGCAGGTGGCGGGCGACGGCGTGCGGCAGCGCGGCTCCGCCCGGGGCAGGCACCGGGGTCAGCGTTCCAGGTATTGCAGCTTGTTCTTGACGTTGACCCATTCGTCGGCGTCGGGCAGGGGATCCTTGCGTTCGACGATGACTTTCCAGATCTTGGACAGTTCGGCGTTCAGCGCGATGTATTCGCGCTGGTCGTCGGGCACGTCGTCCTCGGCGAAAATCGCTTCGGCCGGGCATTCGGCCACGCACAGCGTGCAGTCGATGCACTCCTCAGGGTCGATGACGAGGAAATTGGGACCCTCGTGGAAGCAGTCTACCGGGCAGACATCGACACAGTCGGTGTATTTGCACTTCACGCAGGCTTCGGCGACAACGTAAGTCATAAGCTGATCCGATTCGGGGGGTGGCAGAGACCGGCTACTTGCGTCCGGCGATTTTGAGGTAGCATATCGGCACAAAACCGAATTTTCCAGCTTTACCGTCCGCCCCAAATCCGCTTGCGCCGATTCCGGCCAACACGCTATCCGGTTACGGCCTTCTCCATATCTCAACCAGGAGCTTCCCGATGAGCGAGCATGTTCATTACATATCCGACGATTCCTTCGAGCAGGAAGTCCTGCAGGCCGGCGTGCCCGTGCTGGTGGACTATTGGGCCGACTGGTGCGGCCCCTGCAAGATGATCTCCCCCATCCTCGACGAAGTCGCCAAGGAATACGCCGGCAAGCTCAAGGTCTGCAAGCTCAACATCGACGAGAACCAGGCCACGCCGCCCAAGTTCGGCATCCGCGGCATCCCCACCCTGATGATCTTCAAGAACGGCAACGTCGAAGCCACCAAGGTCGGCGCACTTTCCAAATCCCAACTGACTGCCTTCGTTGACAGCAACATCTGACACCCCGCCCGGACGGCGCCCCCGCCGCGCCCATCGCGCGCATCGCCGTCCGTCCCCGCCCGACCTCCCCCTTATGGACTCTCCCGACGAATCGAATGGAGAGCCTGCCGAGGCCCGTCCCGCCATGCATCTTTCCGAACTCAAGCTCAAGCCCATCACCGAACTGCTCGAACTGGCGGCGGAAATCGGTATCGACAACGCCAACCGTTTCCGCAAGCAGGAACTGATCTTCGCCATCCTGAAGGCGCTGGCGAAACGCGGCGAGAGCATTTACGGCGACGGCGTGCTGGAGGTACTGCCTGACGGCTTCGGTTTCCTGAGATCGCCGGAAACCTCGTACCTGGCCAATACCGATGACATCTACGTGTCGCCGTCGCAGATCCGCCGCTTCAATCTGCATACCGGCGACAAGATCGAGGGCGAGATCCGTACCCCCAAGGACGGCGAGCGTTACTCGGCGATGACCAAGCTGGACAAGATCAACGGCGAGCCGCCCGAGGCGACCAAGAACAAGATCCTGTTCGAGAACCTCACGCCGCTGCATCCGGACAAGCCGCTCAAGCTCGAACGCGACATCAAGGCCGAGGAAAACCTCACCAGCCGCGTCATCGACATCATTGCCCCTATCGGCAAGGGCCAGCGCGGCCTGCTGGTTGCACCGCCGAAATCCGGCAAGACCGTGATGCTGCAGCATATTGCGCACGCAATCGCGTCCAACCACCCCGATGTGGAGCTGTTCGTGCTGCTGATCGACGAGCGCCCCGAGGAAGTGACCGAGATGAGCCGCACCGTGCGCGGCGAGGTCGTCGCCTCGACCTTCGACGAACCCGCCAGCCGCCACGTGCAGGTCGCCGAAATGGTGATCGAGCGTGCCAAGCGCCTGGTCGAGCACAAGAAGGACGTGGTGATCCTGCTCGACTCCATCACCCGGCTCGCGCGCGCCTACAACACCGTGCAGCCCGCTTCCGGCAAGGTGCTGACGGGCGGCGTCGATGCCAACGCGCTGCAGAAGCCCAAACGCTTCTTCGGCGCCGCGCGCAACATCGAGGAGGGGGGCAGCCTGACCATCATCGCCACCGCGCTGATCGATACCGGCAGCCGCATGGACGACGTCATCTACGAGGAATTCAAGGGCACCGGCAACCTCGAGATCCATCTCGACCGCCGCATGGCCGAGAAGCGCCTCTACCCCGCGATCAACGTCAACCGCTCCGGCACCCGTCGCGAGGAACTGCTGATTCCGCCCGAACTGCTGCAGAAGGTGTGGGTGCTGCGCAAGCTGCTGTATCCCATGGACGACATGGAAGCGATGGAATTCCTGATCGACAAGATCCGCGCGGCCAAGAATAACGCCGACTTCTTCGACTCGATGCGTCGCGGCTAAACGGCGGAATCGCTTCCCTGTCGCGTCGCTGCGGGGTCGCACGTGCCGAGGCTCCGCCCTTCGCGGCGCACATTCCAGCGATGGAATTCCTGATCGACAAGATCCGCGCTGCCAGGAATAACGCCGACTTCTTCGACTCGATGCGACCTGAGGGGGGCGCCCCCTTACGATTGGGCACACAGCAAGCCGCCAAGCCGGCGGGTGGGACGGGCTTGCCCGGTCTGGCCGACTTCGCTATACTCTCGCGTTCTCCGAATCAACCCCAAGAGGAATTGCCATGAAAGCCGGCATTCATCCCGATTACAAGGAAGTCACCGTGAATTGCTCCTGTGGCAATTCGTTCGTCACCCGCTCCACGCTGGGCAAGCCCAGCCTGCACGTGGAAGTCTGTGCGGCCTGCCATCCGTTCTACACCGGCAAGCAGAAGATCGTCGACACTGCCGGCCGCGTCGAGAAGTTCCGCCAGCGCTACGGGATGAAGTGATCCGGCACGCAGTGGCATCCGGAAAAAGCGGCTTCGGCCGCTTTTTTGTTTGCCGGGCCGGCGCGGTTTCGGCCGTTTTGTCTTTACCCGCGCTCTCAGACGGTATCATTCCGGGCAATCTCATTCCCGGGTCGTAGCGAAGGTGCCATCCCCCGCATACAAACGCATCGCGCTTGCCGTGTTCAGCGTCCTCGCGCTCACCCACTGCGCGCAGAATCCCGTCACCGGCGACAAGAATTTCGTGCTGATGTCGGAGGCGCAGGAAATCCAGATGGGTGCGCAGGCGCACAAGGATGTCCTCAAGGAATACGCTGCGCTCGACAACCCCACACTCCAGGCCTATGTCGATGCCATCGGCCAGAGCCTGGCCAAGCAGAGCCACCGCCCGAATCTGCAATGGCATTTCACCGTGGTGGACAGCCCGGATGTCAACGCCTTTGCCCTGCCGGGCGGTTACGTCTACATCACCCGCGGCATCATGGCCTACCTCAATTCCGAAGCCGAGCTTGCCGGCGTGATCGGCCACGAGATCGGGCATGTCACTGCGCGCCACGGCGTGAGGCAGCAAAGCGCAGCCACCGCCGCCGGAGTCGGCGCAATCCTCGGCTCCATCCTGGTGCCGGGCATGGACAATCAGGCCGGCGCTTCCTTGCTGCAGACGCTGGCAAAGGCGTGGACCGCAGGCTACGGCCGCGAGCACGAACTCGAATCCGACCGCCTGGGCGCGGAGTACCTCGCCAAGGCCGGCTACGACCCGCAGGCCATGGTCGAGGTCATTGGCGTGCTCAAGAACCAGGAATTGTTTGCAGCCGAGCAGGCGAAGCGGGACGGCCGCCAGCCCAGAACCTACCACGGGACCTTCGACACGCACCCCAGCAACGACGCGCGTCTCAGGCAGGTGGTGGGCGAAGCAGCGAAGTACACGGTTGCCGATCCGCGCGAAGGTCGGGATGCGTTCCTGCTCAAAATGGATGGCGTGATCTTCGGTGACAGCCCCGAGCAGGGCGTCATCCGCGGCAACGCGCTGCTGCATGAAAAGCTCGGCCTGGCGATGCAGTTTCCGCTGGGCTGGCGGGTGCAGAACCGGCCCGACCGCGTGACCGCCGTCAGCCCCGGAGGCGATGCACTGGTCGAGCTGCTGTCGGGGCCCAGACACGACCGCCCGCTGGAAACCCTGCAGAAAAGTATCAAGCTCGACAGCGGGACACGCTACGATAGTGGCCGACTGAGTGGCTATCCCGCCGCCTTCGCCGCCGGCACCCAGCAGGGCAAGCCGGTCGTGGTCGCGGCGGTGGTGTTCGGCGGTGGACAGTATCTGATTGCAGGCATGACGAAGGACAAGGCAAGCTACGACCGCGAACGTGCTGCCCTGCGCGCGGCGATCAACAGCTTCCATGCCATCACGCCGGCGGAGCGGCAGGCCGCTCGGCCCCATGTGATGCGCACGGTCGTTGCGCAGCCCGGCACCACGATGGCGGCACTGGCCCGGCAGTCCCCGCTGGGCGAGACGGCCGAAAGCCAGTTGCGCCTCATGAACGACCTCTATCCGTCCGGCGAACCCAAGCCCGGCCAGCGCCTGAAAATTGTCCAGTAAGCGATCGCTCACCTTCGCTCAGGCCGGCATGCTGCTTCTCTGTGTAGCCTGGATTCTGCCCGGACTGATCGGCCATGCGCCGTGGAAAGGCGGCGACGGCGATGCCTTCATCCAGTTCTGGCTTGCGTGGCGGGGCGAAACGCCGGCCGCGACGGTGCCCACGCTCTACACCTGGGTTGCGTACGCGACCGCCTGGCTGACCGCCCCCCTCCTCCCGCTGCATGATGGGGTAAGGCTGGCTTCCGGGGTCTTCATTGCACTGGCGCTGGTGTTCGTCGCACGGGCGGGCCGTGCGCTCGCCGAGGACGGGGCGGCCTGGCCCGTCGCACTTACATTGCTCGGCTGCCTGGGCCTGTTGGTGCGTGGCCATGAAACCAATCCCTACACCGCGCAATTCGCCGCGGCAGCCCTGGTTTTCTACGCACTGGCCCTGTTGCCGCGCGATGTGCGCGGCGGCTGGATGCTCGCCGCGGGCAGTTTTCTCCTTGTTCTTGCGGGCGGGGCCGCCGAAGCGGTCGTGCTGCTGGGCCTGACCCTGATTATGCCTGCCCTGTCGCCGGCCTGGCGGACACCCGGTGTGCGTCGCGCCGCCTGGCTGGGCGCTGGCGGCGGGCTGGCACTCACGATTGCATGGCTGGCCTGGCTCGATATGTGCGGTCTGCCGCTTGTGCAAGCGCTCAACGCCGCACGCTGGGGCTTTACGCCCAATGGCTATTTCCCCGGCATTCTTGGCTGGTTCGCGTGGCCGGCCTGGCCGCTCGCTGCCTGGGCGGTGTATCGTGGTCGCCACCACTGGCGCGCGCCTGGCATCCTGATGCCGCTTGCCGCACTCGTGTTGCTGCTTACGCTCTACACATTCAGTGCCGATCCCGGCGAGGAACAGGGCCTCATCCTGCTTCTGCCCCTGGCACTGCTGGGCGGCGCCGGCCTCCTCACCCTGCGGCGCGGCGCGGCCAATGCCCTGCTGTGGTTTGCCGTCATGCTGTTCGGCTTTCTCGGCCTGGTGTTCTGGGTGTACTGGAGTGCGCACGACTTCGGCGTACCGGCCCGGCTTGCCGGGCGGCTTGCCCGCCTCGGGATGGCCGACGTCGGCGAACTGCGTCCGTGGTCGCTCGTGTTCGGCGTGTTCGTCACCTTTGCCTGGATAGTCTTCCTTGCGCGCGTGCAGCGCTCGCCCCTGCGCCCCATGCTGGTATGGACCGCGGGCATGACCTTCATCTGGGTACTGCTCATGGCGCTTTTCCTCGGCCCGCTCGACCGCCGGCTCGGATTCGAAACCCTGGCGGCCGAACTCCGGCAGCAGGTACCGGCGGATGCCTGTGTCGAGGCCTATGCCCTGCGTGCGCAGGCCAGTCATCTGCTCGCCTATCACAGCGGCCTGGATTTCCGGCGTGTCGATGCCGGCTGCGACTGGCTCCTCGTCCAGGTGCGCAAGCGGGGCACGCTGCCGCCCGTTTCATCCGACTGGATCCGGCGTGCCGAAATCGCGCGGCCCAACAACCGCGACGACCGTTTTGTCCTCTATGCCCGACGCTGATCTGGCGGCCGTCATCCTTGCCGGCGGCCGGGGCCGGCGCATGGGCGGCGCCGACAAGGGCCTCGTCGACTACCGTGGTCGACCGCTCGTTGCCTGGGTGCTCGATGCGCTGGCTCCGCAGCTCGGCGAAATCGTCATCAGCGCCAACCGCAACCTCGACCGCTACGCGGCCACCGGCCATCGCGTCCTGCCCGACACCCTGCCCGATTTTCCCGGTCCGCTCGCCGGCGTGCTCGCCGCCATGCGCGCCGTTTCCGCGTCCTGGCTGCTCGTCGTACCCTGCGATACCCCGCACTTGCCGCCCGATCTCGCCGCGCGCCTGCTTGCCGCGGCGCGCGCAGACGATACCATCCTCGCCGTCGCGGCCGACGACGCGCGCACCCATCCCACCTGCTTCGTCGCGCGCACCGATCTGGTGGACGATCTCGCCGCCACGCTCGCGCGCGGCGAACGCGCCGTGCATCGCTGGCAGGCCGCGCATCATCCGGCTGTTGTGCAGTTCGATGCGGCAGGATTCGCCAACTTCAATCGGCCGGAAGATCTGGCCTGAGCGGCCGGCCACAGCCATGCATGTCCGCGTATCCGGCATGGTTGATTCCCACGCTTGCGAAACTACAAAAGAATCTCCATGGATAAACGTGCAGGAGGTGCGAATCATGGAACTCAGGACACACAGGAACGGCGGTGACGCGCCGATCCAGGCGGTTGCCGATGCCTGGAAGGCGGAAGCGCACGCATTTCACTGGAGCGATTACCCCGAAGACCGCTGGGCGGTCGAACTTGCCCACAAGCTGCACGATCAGGATGTGAAAGCCCGAGCCGATCAGGCGGCACAGACGAAACAGTAGGGCTCGGCCACCCAGGGCGCGAGCAGATCTCGCGTTCAGGCCGAAGCCAGCATCGCGTCAACCAGTTCCACCCAATGCTTCACCGGCAGATGGCTACCCGACTGCAGATGCGTGAGGCAGCCGATATTGGCTGTGGCGATCGCTTCTGGCTGTCCGGCGTGCAGGCTGGCCAGTTTGCGCGTCTTCAGTTCGCCGGCGATTTCGGGTTGCAGGATCGAGTAGGTGCCGGCAGAGCCGCAGCACAGGTGCTTGTCGGCCACCGGCGCGAGTTCGAAACCGCAGGCGGCGAGCAGGGACTCTACGTCGCCATCGAGCTTTTGCCCGTGCTGCAGGGTGCAGGGGGGGTGCCAGGCGATTTTTTGGATGGGCGGTGAGCGGTGAGCGGTGAGCCCCAGCAGTACTCCGCGTTCGGCGAGCAGCACCTCTGAAATATCCTTCGTCGCGGCGGCGATGCGTGCGGCCTTTTCAGCGTACGCCGGGTCGTTGCGCAGCTGCCAGCCGTAATCCTTGACCATCACGCCGCAACCGGAGGCGGTCATCACGATGGCCTCGGCACCGGCGTCCAGATGCGGCAGCCAGGCGTCGATGTTGCGGCGCATGGCGTTCAAACCGTCGTCGTGGTCGTTGAGGTGATGTGCGAGCGCGCCGCAACAGCCTGCTTCCGGTTCGGCGATGAGCGAAACGCCGAGCCTGTCCAGCACGCGTGCGGCGGCAGCGTTGATGTTGGGCTTGAGGCCGGGTTGCACGCAGCCTTCGAGTACCAGCATTGTTCGCGAGTGCCGCGGCGCGGGCCAGTCGCCGGCGGGGTCGGCGGCGGGGACCCTGTCCTTGAGAAAGCCTGGTAGCAGGCCGCGTGCGGCCTGGCCGAATTTCAGTGCGGTGTTGAACAGCATCGGGTTGGCGAGGCCGTGCTTCAGTGCGCTGCGCGTGATCGCGTCGCTCGCGCGGCGGCCCACGGCCTGTTCCACCACGGCGCGACCCACGTCGAGCAGCCTGCCGTACTGCACCCCGGACGGGCAGGTCGTCTCGCAGTTGCGGCAGGTGAGGCAGCGGTCAAGGTGCAACTGGGTCTTGTCGGTGGGGGTCGCGCCTTCGAACACCTGCTTCATCAGGTAGATCCGTCCGCGCGGCGAGTCGAGCTCGCTGCCGAGTACCTGGTAGGTGGGGCAGGTGGCGAGGCAGAATCCGCAATGCACGCAGGCGCGCAGCACGCTTTCGGCGACCTTGCCTTCGGGCGTGTCGCGGTACTCGGGTGCAAGCGTGGTCTGCATTCAGAACTCCGGATAGAGCCGACCGCGGTTGAAAATGCCGTGCGGGTCGAAACGCTGTTTCAGGTTTTGGTGAATGGTGGCGAGTGCGGGCGCGAGCGGCGCGAAATTGCCGTCGGCCAGGGCATCGCCGCGGAACAGCGTGGTGTGACCGCCGTGGCGGCGCGCTGCTTCGCGCAGCACGGCGGGTGCGGCCTCGCTGGCGAGCCAGCGCACGCCGCCCCCCGCTTCGATCCATTGCGCGTCGCCCAGCACCAGCGGTGTGGCCGTCGGGTTCACCGCCAGTCGCCACAGCGGGCGTTTGTCGAAGAAAGGCGTGGCCTGGTCGCGCAGGCGCTGCCAGAACCCTTCGGCGTCATGCAGAGGTTCGCCGCCCAGCTTCGCGTGCGCCGCGCGTACCGCTGACGCCGCGCCGGAAAGCCGCACCGTGAGGAGCCCGGCGTGCCAGCTCGTGGCGGACAGCGGTAGCGGCCGGCCGGCCCATTCGTTCATGCGCCGGATCGCCTCGGCTTCGCTGCATTCGAACTGCAGCGACGTTTCCGCCGCCGGGCGCGGCAGCACCTTGAGAGAGATTTCGGTCAGCACGCCCAGCGTGCCGAGCGCGCCGGCCATCAGGCGCGACACGTCGTAGCCTGCGACGTTCTTGATGACTTGCCCGCCGAAGCGCAGCGCCTGCCCGGTGCCGTCGATCAGGCGCACGCCGAGGACGAAGTCGCGCGTCGCACCGGCGTAGGCGCGGCGTGGTCCGGACAGTCCCGCAGCGATGGCGCCGCCGAGCGTGCCCGCGCCGCCGAAGCGCGGCGGCTCGAAGGGCAGCATCTGGCCGTGTTCGGCAAGCTGTGCTTCGATCTCTGCGAGCGGCGTGCCGGCACGCGCGGTCAGCACCAGCTCCTGCGGCTGGTAGTCGACGATGCCGGCAAGGCCCGTGGTGTCGAGCACCTCGCCGGTCGCCGGATTGCCGTAGAAGGCCTTGGAGCCGTGGCCGCGGATGACCAGCAGGTGATGGTCGGCGTGCGCGGCGCGGATACGGTCGATGAGGGTGTCGGGCATCAGAACCTCGGCAGCTCGGGATGCTTCAATTGCCCCGCGTGCACGTGCATGCGGCCCCATTCGGCGCAGCGGTGCAGCTCGGGCACGGCCTTGCCGGGATTGAGCAGCCTGTCCGGGTCGAATGCGGCCTTCACGTCGTGGAAACGCACCAGTTCGGGCGAGGCGAACTGGGTGCACATCTGGCGGATCTTCTCCACGCCGACGCCATGCTCGCCGGTGATGGTGCCGCCGACTTCGACGCAGAGTTCGAGGATGCGGCCACCGAAGTCCTCGGCCCTTTCCAGTTCGCCCGGTACGTTGGCGTCGAACAGGATGAGCGGATGCAGGTTTCCGTCGCCGGCATGGAAGACGTTGGCGACGCGCAAGCCGCATTCGGCGCTCATCCGGGCGATGCGCGTCAGCACATGCGGCAGCTGCTGGCGCGGGATCGTGCCGTCCATGCAGTAGTAGTCGGGCGACAGGCGACCGACCGCCGGGAAAGCGGCCTTGCGGCCGGCCCAGAACTTCAGTCGCTGTGCCTCGTCCGCGGCGGTGCGGATTTCGATCGCACCGGATGCGGTGAGCACCGCGCGCACGGTGGCGATGTCGTCCGACACCTCTTCGTTCACGCCGTCGATCTCGCACAGCAGCAGCGCTTCAGCAATCGGGTAGCCGGCGTGGACGAAGGCCTCTGCGGCCTCGATGGCGAGCCGGTCCATCATTTCCAGCCCGGCGGGAATCACGCCTGCGGCGATGATCTTGCCCACCGCCGCGCCAGCCTTCGCCACGTCGTCGAAGGCGGCGAGCACGACCTGTGCGCGCTCGGGGCGCGGCAGCAGTTTGACCGTGACTTCGGTGACGACGGCGAGCATGCCCTCCGAGCCGGTCATCAGCGCCAGCAGGTCGTACCCCGCCGCGTCCGGCGCCTCGCCGCCGATTTCCAGCAACTGCCCATCCACGGTGAACGCACGCAGGGCGAGCACGTTGTGCACGGTGAGGCCATATTTGAGGCAGTGCACGCCGCCGGAGTTTTCGGCCACGTTGCCGCCGATGGAGCAGGCGATCTGGGATGAGGGGTCGGGTGCGTAGTAGAGGCCGTATTGCGCGACGGCCTCGGAGATCGCGAGGTTGCGCACGCCGGGTTCGACCACGGCGGTACGCGCCAGCGGGTCGATGCGCTTGATGCGGTTCAATTTAGCCAGTACCAGCAGTACCGCGCCGTCGACAGGCAGGGCGCCGGCGGCGAGCCCGGTGCCGGCGCCGCGCGCGACGACCGCCACTCCTTCGGCGTGGCAGAGCCTGAGGATGGCTGCGACCTGGTCCTCGGTTTCCGGCAGCACGACCACGTCAGGCGTGTTGCGGTACGCGGACAGGCCATCCGATTCGAAGGGCACCAGGTCCTCGCGTTCGATCAGCAGGCAGTGTGCAGGCACGAGCGCGCGCAGGCGGGTGACGAAGGCCGGGTTCAACATGAGGTGGTACGTGGCATGCGGACAGGCGTCGAGTGTAGCCCTTGCAGGCGGCTAGCGCGACGCCGCCGCGAGCCGGCGGTACGCCTCGGCCAGCGCGTCGTGGCCGCCGACGTTGCCGGGGAAGATCACCACCGGCATCTGCGGCAGACGGTGGTCGACCGGCGTCTGCACTACCGTCACGCCGGGCAGGATCTGGCCCAGCACGCGCGAGGCGGTGAGCGCGAGCCCGGAGGACAGCACGTCGTTGGAGGTGATCCCGCCCTTGCTGACGAGAAAGCCCAGCGTCGCCGGCAGGGCGCGCACCACGTCCATGAGCGTGGCCGACACGGTCTCGCCGAAAGCCAGGCGTTCGGCCGTGCTGGCGAACTGGCGTTCGCTGCGACTGGTGTAGACCACCGGCGTGAGGCCCTGTGCGTGTGCATGCGCGACGCTGGCGACAAGCGCCGAGGCGACGGCGGCGCGCGCGTCCGGCAGCCGCGACACGTCGAGCGGCAGGCCGACAGTACCGGGCTGCTTCAGCAGTTCGGCGAGCTGGGCCGTGGTCTTGGCAACGTGCGAGCCGACCACCACCGCACCGGGCCGGCCATCGCGCACCAGCTTCGCAAAGTCTGCCGCGGGCACTGGTTGCGGCGGCAGTTTCGCCAGCGCGGTAAGCAGCGAGGCGGCGCTGCGGAACAGCAGACGGCGGCCAGTGGCTGCCGCTTTCAGCACCGCGTCGGCGAAGCGCACATAGTCCGCCGGCGTTTCGCCGTCGATGGCGCCGATGGCGTTGCCGGCGAGACCGGCCAGCCAGGCGTCGGCGCCACCGGCGCGCAGCGCGGCGAGCGACAGCACGCCTACGTCCCGCGCCGGGACGCGGCCGCCGGTCTTTTCGGCGACGTAGTCGGGCAGGAAGCTCGTCGAATAGCCGAACACCGAGTCGCGCGCGAATTCGGTCTCGTGCGTGGGCACGGGCTGGCCGTCGACCATCAGGTAATGCGTGCCGTCGCGCGTGATGCGCCCGCCCTCGAAGAAGGCCGGCGTCAGCAGCGTCGCGTCGAAGGGGCCGAGTTCACGCGCCATCACATCGGTTTCCACCGGGTAGTGGCCACGCAGGGTGGAATCGGAGCGCGACACGAACAGCACCGGACCGTGGTAATCCGCGAGCGCCTGCTTCAGGTTGATGCAGACCTCGCGCGTGACCGACGCCGCGCGCGTGGCGTCCATGCCGCGCGTGTTGGTGAGCACGAAGAAGAGCGGCGCGGCGTCGGCCAGTGCAGCCTTCAGCGTGGGCACGTCCCAGCGGGTGAGCAGCAGGCAGGAGTGCACCGTCTGCGAACCGGTGGGGTCGTCGTCGAGAACGATGATTTTCGGGTTCATTCTGTTTACAGGGAGGACAAGAGGACAGGAGAAACCCCAGTGCTTTTTCCTCTTGACCTCATGTCCTCTTTGTGAATTTTTTATGCAACCATCGCCGCCGCGCGCGCGGCCAGCGCGTCCGCGTTCATGCCATTGAAGTCGAACAGCTGCTGGGCATTGGCCGTGGTCTCGCCGCGCTTCCAGCAGTAGGTGTCGCGCCTCGAAGCACGCGTGCGCAGCAGCACCGGTTCGAGCATGGCCGACGGACCGCCGCTGACGGCGATCAGTGCATCGCCGTCGAACAGCGCATTGAATTCCGCGTCGCCGAGGAAGGTGCCGTCGGGCTCGGACACGCTGCTCCACAGCACGTCGTGCGGACGGTAGAGGCGGCGCGGGTTGACCACGGCGATGATGCGCGAGCCGATGCCGGCCTGCTTCAACGCCTCGGCTGCGGCGAACACCGGCAGCAGCACCATGTCGCCGGCGACGGCGAACACGACTGTCTTCCGGCCCGCGTGTTCCTGCAGCACGATCGCGCCCTGCTCGATGGCGGCAGCGCCCTGCGCCAGCGTCGTGCGCACCGGCAGCGGCGACTTGGAGGCCGTGATGACCACGCCTTTGTTGTGCTGTTTCAGCGCCCAGTCGTAGCTTGCCTGGATCATGTTGGCGTCCACCGGGAACAGTGGGTAGACGTTGCCGTTGCGCATCATCGCCGCGAAGTAGCTCTCGATTTCAGGGCGCTGGTGGGTCCAGCCGTTGCGGCCCTGCTCCAGCGCGCCGGCGGTGAAGAGACATACTGTTGCCGGTGTCCTGCGGCGCAGTTCGGCCATCGCCTGCGTCACCGTCTGCCAGATCGGCAGGCCGTTGATGGCGAAGGATTCGTAGCTGCACCACAGACTGCGTCCGCCGAAGAGCGCGAGGCCGGCCGCCAGGCCCGCACATGCGTCCTCGTTGAGCGGCTCGTAGACCTGTCCGGCCGGGCCCTGGAAGTAGAGCGCATCGGCGGTGGGGTGGCGGATGGTCAGCGCCTGGTTGATGTTCGCCATTGCGGACGCCTCGTTGCCGTCGGCGTTGGTGACGACGAAGGTCGCATCGCGCTTGCCGACCTCGCCGGCGAGTGCGCCGAAGGCGGTGGTCGGCACGGCGTTCTCGCCGATGGGAAATGCCTTCAGCGGCAGCGTGCCGAGATCGGGCAGGGCACGTTCGGTCTCGGTCACCGCGATCTTCGCGGCCGGGCCGCCGCCGGCGTGGCGGAAGTTCTCGCGCGTCACCCGCCAGGCCTGGATCGGCAGCGCGCGGCGCTGCAGCCCGCCCTTCACGTCGTCGGAATCCAGCGTGTGGTGCGCGTAGAGGTTATGCGACTTGGCACCGGTGGCGTGCACGCCCGCGCCCTTCAGCTGCTTGACGATAAGGCAGGCGCGGCGGCCGGACAGCGCGGCTTTCGCAGCCTCGTCCGCGGCCTTGAGCACGGCGCCGGTGAAGGCGAGACGTGCCTCGAAGCCGAAGGTGGTCGAATCGGCGTAGACCGGGGCGTCGGCCGTGTCTGCATAGTCGCGCGCGTCCACCAGGTGCACCTCGTCGAAGCCGTGTGCGCGCCAGAAGGCCGCCATGCGGCCGTTGTCCCACAGCGACACCATGCTGTGGTGTTCCTGCGAGTAGCCGTTCCACACCAGCACCGGCAGATAGTTGGTGACGTCGGGATACGCGGTGGCGAAATGCTGGAACGCGCTCATGATGTAGGGTTCGCCAAGGCCGCCGTCGCCGATGGTGACGGGGAAGAGCGTGTCGCGGTGCAGCAGCGCGCCGGCCATGGCGAAATGCTGGCCCTGGCCGAGGGGGCCGGCGGGGGCCAGCAGCCCGGGGATCGCCCCCGAGAGGTGGCCGAGCAGGCCGTGCATCTCGCGGAAGCGGGTGCGCATGTCGGACACGCTCTCGATGCCCATGGCTTCAAGCGAGGTGTCGAGGAACATCGCCGAATAGAAACCGGGTGCATGGTGCCCCACCTCGGTCACCATGTTGCGGTGGCCCAGGAGATGCAGCGCGGCGACCGCCTCGGCCGAGGAGGCGAAGCCGCCCGGATGGCCCGAGGATTTGCTGCCGGTGACCTGCAGGGTCAGGTAGCGCAGGGCGTCGGCGGCGAGCAGGGTCTGGTAGATGGCCGCATCGCTGGTCGGGTCGGGCAGGGCGGGCGTGCCCGGGCCGAGCAGGGGCGTGGCGGCGAAACGGTCGAGTTCGGGCAGGGTGTCGGCGAAATACTGGATGCCTTCGCAGAAGGCGGGCAGGGTTTCCGGCGGAGTGTTCGGCAGGGCGCTCATGGCTTTCCTTTCATAATGTGAAAACATTTCACGCAATGTGAAATTTATGGCTTGCATTGAAGCAGGAAAATCGGCAAATTTCGCATGTCGGAATAAATTTTCACACTATGAAAAATTCAGCCTCTTCCATCCAGGTGCTTGACCGGGCCATGGCCCTCGTCAACCTGCTTGCCCGCGGGCCCGGGCCGGCCTCGCTATCGCGTCTTGCGGCGGATGCCGGACTCCACACCGCCAGCGCGCACCGTATTCTCGCCGCGCTCATGTCGCACGGCCTGGTCGAGAAGACCGGCGCCGGTGAATACGATCTGGGGGTGCGCTGGCTGGAGGTGGGCAATCGCCTGCGCGCACGGCTCAACATCCGCCAGGTCGCCATGCCGCACATGCAGGCACTGGCACAGGCCACCGGCGAGACGGTCAATCTCATCGTGCGGCGCGGAGACGAGGCGGTGTACGTCGAGCGCGTGTCGGGTGGCCAGACCATGATCCAGGTGGTGCAGGTGGTCGGCGCGCACGCGCCCCTCCACGTGACCGCGGTCGGCAAGATCTTTCTGGCGGAGGACAGTGCCTCGGGTGTTCTCGGCTACGCCCAGCGCACCGGGCTGAAAGCCTATACGCCCAACACCCTGACCACCCCGGAGGCGCTCGCAGCCGAACTCGATGCCATTCGCCGCGAGGGCCTGGCGCACGACCGCGAGGAAGCCGAACTCGGCGTAGCCTGTCTCGGTGCGCCGATCCGCGATGCCGAGGGCAAGCTCGTCGCCGGCCTGTCGATCTCGGCCCCGGCCGATCGCCACAAGCCGGGCTGGCCGGCGCTGCTGCGGGAGGCGGCGGGACGTATCGGTGCGGCCCTGGGGTACGAGGGCTGATTGCTGAAGCCACACGAGCATCGCCGCACCTCGGTGCGCAGGACTTCGTCGCGGGCGTTCATGCGCTCGGCGGCGGCCGCGCACAGCGTGCGGTTGTCCTCGATGACCTCATGACGCCAGGTCGAATAGCCCAGCGTGGAGCGTGCGACCACGAGGCTGACGAGCGCGAGCAGATTGTCCCGGAACTGTTGGCGGATACGTGCCATGGCAAGGCTGCAAGGAAACGCTTGCCTCGCCGCCGCGAGTTTGGCATCGTGCCCGCCATGCCGAACCCCCCCACACGCCACGAAATCGCCGCCTGGCTCCTGATGGCGGCCGGGCTGCTGCTGAGCCTGTGGCTACACCTGCTGCCGGCCCTGCTTGCCGGATTGCTCGTGGTGCAGCTGGTGCACCTGCTGGCACCGCGCTTCGTCATCGGACGCCTCGACCATGCCTGGGCGAAGGTGCTGGTGGTGTCGCTCATCACCCTGGCGGTGCTGGGCGCCCTGGGCGGCCTGACTGCCGGCGCCATCCTCTATCTGCGCACCGAAGGCGGGCTGGCCGGGCTGCTTACCAAGATGGCGGAAATCATCGAAAACTCACGCGAACTGCTGCCGGCCTGGGCCGCCGCGTGGCTGCCGCAGGGTGACGAATCAGTAATCCGCGCCAGCCTCGTGGAGTGGCTGCGCACCCACGCTCAGGATCTGCGCAAGTTCGGCGGCGACGCCGGGCGCGCGCTGCTGCACGTGATCATCGGCATGGTCATCGGCAGTTTCGTGGCGCTGCGCGAAGCACGGCCCCACCTCACGCTGGCGCCGCTGGCCCAGGCGATGTGCGAGCGCGTGCATCGTCTGGGCGAGGCCTTCCGCCGGGTGGTATTCGCGCAGGTGCGCATCTCGGCGCTGAACGCGATGCTGACCGGCATCTACCTGTTGGCCGTTCTGCCATCCTTCGGCGTGAACCTGCCCTTCACCAAGACCATGATCCTGGTGACTTTCCTGGTCGGCCTGCTGCCTGTACTGGGCAACCTGATCTCGAACACCGTGATCGTCGTCATCTCGCTGTCGCACTCGCTGCACGTGGCCGCCGCCTCGCTGCTTTTCCTGGTCGTCATCCACAAGCTCGAATATTTCGTGAATGCCCGTATCATCGGGGGACAGATCCAGGCGCGCGCCTGGGAGCTCTTGATCGCCATGCTGGCGATGGAAGCGGCGTTCGGCGTGCAGGGCGTGATCGCCGCGCCGATCTTCTATGCGTATCTCAAGAAAGAACTTTCGGACAGGGAATTGATTTGATGTCGAACGAAGCGGAATCCATCGTCCTCACCGCCAGCGGCGAGGACAAGGTCGGCCTGGTGGAAAAACTCACCCGCGCCATAGGCGAAGCCGGCGCAAACATCGAGGAATCGCGCATGGCCGCGCTGGCCGGCCAGTTCGCCGTGCTGATGCGCGTGACCGGCAGCTGGGATGCACTCGCCAAGCTGGAATCGCGCCTGCCCGGCGTGGGCGAGGAACTGGGCCTTGCCATCGTGCAGCGCCGCACCCGGGGCACCAAGGCCGAGCGGCCGCTGATTCCCTACGTGGTCGAGGTCTCCGCGCTCGACCAGCCCGGCATCGTCAACAGCCTGGCCAATTTCTTTGCGCGCCTGCGCATCAACATCGAGTCGCTTGACACCGATACCTACCCCGCACCGCATACCGGTGCACCGATGTTCGCCGTACGCATGACGCTGGGTATTCCGGCCGACGCCCACATCGCCACGCTGCGCGGCGATTTTCTCGACTACTGCGACGAACACAACCTCGACGCCACCTTTGAGCCCGTTCGCTGAGTCCGGAGACGAACATGCTGCGTACCCTGATTCCCGGCGTGATCACCGTTGCATTCGCCCTGCCTGCGCATGCCGGGGTGTACGCTGACGACCTCTCGCGTTGCCTGGTCGACCGAACCACGACCGAGGACAAGAACGCACTGGTGCGCTGGGTGATCACAACCACCACGCTGCACCCTGCGGTGCAGCCCATTGCGCGGGTGAGTCCGGAGGCACGCGACCGCGCCAACCGCGATACCGCCCGTATTTTCGAACGCCTGCTGACGGAGAGCTGTCTAGACCAGACCCGTTTGGCGGTCAAATATGAAGGCGCAGCCGCAATCCAGGCGGGATTTCAGACTTTGGGCCAAGTGGCGATGACGGAACTCTTCGCAGACCCCAAGGTGACCGAGGGTCTGAACGAACTCGACAAGCAGATCGACGGCAACAAATTGCGCGAGGCGCTCAAAGCAAAGTAAGCGGAACTTACTGCCCCGCGGGCCCCTCAAGCCGGGGTCGCTTCCCCACTTCAGGATTCCCCATGCCCAGTCTTCTCATCATCGCCCACGGCAGCCGTCGTGCGGCCTCCAACGACGAGGTGCGCGCCCTGGCCGCGCGCCTGCGCGCCATGCCCGAGTGCGGCTACGAGCATGTCGAGGCTGCTTTCCTCGAGCTGGCCGAACCGCTCATCCCGGAGGGGCTGCATGCGCTCGCCGCGCGCGGTGCGATCGAGATCGTGGCCTTTCCGTATTTTCTTGCCGCCGGCACCCACGTTGCGCAGGACATCCCCGAGGCCATTGCCGAATTTGCCCGGACGTGTCCCGGGGTGACGGTGCGCATGAGTGCGCACCTCGGTGCGGCAAGCGCGTTGCCGGCCGCCATCCTGTCGGTCGCGCGCTGCGAGACGGTCGCCCCGGCAGCCTGCCGACGCTTCGTCGACGGCATATCCGTGCCCTGCGACTGCTCGGCCTGAAAGCCCCCCATGATCCCGGCGCAAAGGGCGTGCCCGTCGCAGGCGCGATTCAGGGGCTTTGCGCCGAGCTGCTGTCCAGCTCGATGTAGAACATCGGGATCACGTCGTCATGGCGCGGTGCGGCCGGCTGGCTGCGTTCCAGCGCAGCCTGCACGCGGGCGGCCTGCAGTGCCGGGCGGTCGAGCACGGCGGGATACAGGCGGCAGTGTTTCTCGATGGCGTCGGCCTGCTGGCAGGCAGCTGCTTCAAGTGCGGCACGCGTGCTCGCATCGAGATGGCCCAGCAGCAGCATCCACGGCGCCTGCCAGGCGTGGTAATCGTGCACCAGCCGGGTGTGGGCGGCATCCATGCCATGGGTGGCGATGAAAAGTGGCGGGAAGGCGTCCGCTTCCAGAACGCGGCCTTTCAAATGCGCTCCCCCCCCAAGGGTGTGCAGTCCCAGTCCGCTGCCGTCGTCGGAGCGGCGAAACCACTGCACGCTGCCGCCGGCAAGACTGTTGACGTAGCGCGTGAGGTAGACGCCTGCCGGCTCGTCGAGCGCCGCGATGGCGTGGCTGCGGAAATGCTCGCGTGCCGCGATGCCGGCGCGCCAGTCGAGCGGCGGCCTGGTGTCGGTCTCGCTGTCGGTGCGCACGCTGTGGATCAGTGCAAGTGGACGTTCGTCGCGGTCGAGCAGCCATAGTTCGAAGGCGTCGCGGAACCCGAAGGGCACATCGCGATGCACCTTGAGCAGGTGTTCGTACACCACCGCGCCCATGTCCTCCAGCCGCTTGAAGTCGTCGGAGGGATACAGGGGCCCGCGCTTCAGGCCCTTTTCCGCCGACCAGTGGCCATAGCGGATGTCGGAAATCTGCGCCCGCCTGCCGGCCCGTCCCAGGCCGTCGAGCAGGGCGTCGTTCGCCACGTAGATGTCCCATTCGATGCCGTCGGTCGTCACCGCCTCGGCCGACGCGTAGCGAATGACGTGCACCACCCCGCGGTAGGGGTTGAGCAGGCGCTGGGCATAGCACTCGATCTGCATGCTGCAACTTTAGCGTGTCGCGCGGCCGTCGTCTTCCGTATTGCCCATCCAGGCGAACAGCGAAGCGCGCATCGCCTCTTCCACCGGCATGTCGATCACCCGCACCCACTCGCGCGGCACGAACACCGTATAGCCGCCGATCATGTAGCCCATCGGCAGGTAGACCGCGACGCGGTCGCCGCGGACGAAGCCTTCAGGCAGATCGTCGACCTGCTGGCGCGTCACCAGGCCCACCAGTTCCATCTGCTGCCCCGGCGGCTTGAGCGCTACCACGGTCTGGCGCGCACCGGGCTTTCTCGGCGAGAAGAAATCGGCGAAATCCTTGAAGGAGGCGTAGATATGCTTCACCACCGGCAGGTTGGTGAACGGCAGTTCCAGCAGCGAGAGCAGACGTGCCGCGATCGGCTGCGATACCACGAAGCCCAGGAGCACGATCCCTAGGATGCCGAGCAGCAAGCCCAGGCCTGGCACGTAGGCCTCGCCGAGCAGCGGACGCACCCATTGCGCCGAGAGTGCCTCCAGCCAGACGAAGAACAGATATAGCAGGTAGACCGTCAACCCGACTGGAAGGGCGGTGAGTAGCCCGCGCAGGAAATATTGTGTGAGGTGCTTCATCGATAGGGGGGTCAGCCGTCGGGTCGGCGATCAAACGATTTTCATGAGAATAGCAGGGGTACGTTGCTAGAATGCGGCCACTCCATCCCACCTCATAAGGAATACCCCCATGAAACGATCGATCGTTCCCGCTGCAGTGTCTGCCCTGCTGCTTGCCGGTTGTGCCGGCAGCCCCACCGCTGAAGAACAGGCCGCCATGGTCGACAACGCGCGCAAGGCTTCGGGCGCACTCGCGCAGAAGCTTGGCGGTGAACTGAAAGCCGCCGTTGCCGAAAAAGGCGCGGATGGCGCGATCGCCGTGTGCAAGGAACGCGCACCGCTGATCGCCGCCGAGGTGTCGAAACAATTTGGCGTGACCGCCAGGCGCGTCAGCCCCAGGAACCGCAATCCCGCAGGCGTGCCCGATTCCTGGGAAGCCGCGGCCCAGTCCGGTCTGGAAAAACGGCTCGCCTCGGGCGAAAAGCCTGAAACGCTCGATACCTGGCAGATCGTTGCCACCCCTTCAGGCAAGCAGTTCCGCTATGCCAAGGCCTTGCCCGTGCAGTCCCTGTGCCTGACCTGCCATGGCGACCCGGCGACGATTCCCGAAGGCGTGAAGGCGCGGCTCGCCGCCGATTACCCGCTCGACAAGGCGACCGGCTACTCCGCCGGCATGGTGCGCGGCATCATTTCGATCAGTCGCTCGCTGTAAAAAATTGTCTGGCCGGCCCTTCAGGGCCGGATAAAGCCGCCGATTCCTCTCATGAATTCCGGATATCCGTAGAGAGGAGTGGCCGTGCTGAATCGTCTGGTGGGAATGTGGTCTGGCAATCGTGACAATGCCGCGGCGCAGGTTCACCGCGAAGCCCTCTCCAAGACGGATGCGCCGCCACCCGGCCCGGCCGAAGCGGCCTCTCCCGCGAAAAGCCCTTCCGTGATGCGCCGCGAGGCCATCCTCGGCCGCGACCAGAAGGTCGCCGGCTATACTTTCATGCTGCGCCGAAGCGCCGAAGCGCCGAAGCGGACGATACCCTGCCCGAGATGCAGCAACTGCTCGACGAAACCCTGCTCGCGAATCTCCAGCGCATGGATGTATCGCGCCTGCTCGGCCAGCGGCAGGCGTTCGTGCCGGTTTCACCGGGCACGCTGAGCCATGCCCTGATCGAGGACTGGCCGGCCGCCGGCACCGTGTGGCAACTCCGGATCGGCAACGATACTGCGGTCGATGATGCGCTGATCGCGCGCATTGCGGCACTCAAGGCCCGCGGTTTCGGCTTTGCCGTGGAAGTCGAGGCCGTGCTGCGGGCCGGGCGCCAGGGGCTGCTTGAACACGCCGACTACGTGCTGATCGACGCCAGCAGCGAAGACATCCCCGCCTTTACTGCGCAGATGTCGGCTGTCGCCAAGGCGGCCGCGGGCAAGCGCATCGTCGCCACCGGCGTGCAGACGCTCGAGGCTTTCCACATGTGCCACAAGCTGCAGTGCAGCCTGTTCATGGGACCCTTCATCACCCGCCACGAAAAGCTCGAAGGCCCGGCCATGGGCCCCTCGCGCGCCAAGGTGATGGACCTGATGAACCGGGTGCGCACCGGTGCCGAGCTGCCCGACCTGGCCAAGCATTTCCAGCTCGATCCCGCCCTGTCGGTGCGTCTGCTGCGCTACGTCAATTCGCCCGGCATGGGCCTCATGAACAAGATCGGCGGCATCGAGCAGGCGCTCATGGTCATGGGCATGGACAAGCTCTACCGCTGGTTGACCGTGGTGCTATTCACTGGGGGCGACAAGCAGGAGCTCGATCAGGCGCTGCTGGAAAACGCCATGGTGCGCGGCCGGGTCGCCGAACAGCTTGCCGGGCGCGCGCTCTCCGCCAAGGCGCGCGACGAGATCTTCGTCGCCGGCCTGTTCTCCCTGCTCGACGTGGTGATGCGCATGCCCATGGACAAGGTGCTGGCACAGATCCCGCTGCCCGAAGAGATCGCGGCAGCCATCCAGCACCGCACCGGGCCCTATGCGCCCTATCTGTCGCTCGCCATCGCCTGCGAGCAGGATGACGCGCAGAGCCTGGAGGCCCTGGCGAAGGCGATCGGGCGCGAAGTCGCCGACATCAACGCTGTCCACATGGATGCCTTGCTGTGGGCGCAGCAGATGTCCGAAGCCGCGTCCTGAGCTGCGTGCCCATGCGATGAATCTGCGATGATGGCGGCATGGCCGCCTCGTCCTGGTTCGTCTACCTGTTGCGCTGCGCAGATGGCACGCTCTACGCCGGCATCACCACCGATCCCGACCGCCGCGTCGCCGAGCACAATGCCGGCAGTGGCGCGCGCTACACCCGCACGCGCCTGCCGGTCGAACTGATTCACTGCGAACCCGCCGCCGACCGTGCCGCAGCCTGCCGGCGCGAGGCGGCGATCAAGAAGCTCCCGCGCACCGCCAAGCTTGCCCTGACGGTCGCGCCGCCTCCCTAGGAGGCTGTGTTGGACTTGAGGCCGATAGTGGTTTGAGCGGCATTTTTGCCCGATTTCTCGTTACATGGCTCCGCTATGCGCCTCGAAATCGTGACAGAACTGTACTCGATCTCCCGCTCGGCCCGCTACGATCGCTCAAGTCCTAGAGGCGCCCGGGCCGGCGTGGCGCCCAGCGCGCGGGCCCGCACGTGAATCGCGATGCGTTCCGCGTCGTTCAGGCGCGCGAGATTCTTCAGCTGCAGCGCCATGCGCGGGTTGCGCGCCAGCCGGGCTGCGTTACGCAGCAGGAAATCCCAGTACAGCGTGGTGAACGGGCAGGCTCTGTCGCCCGTCTTTTGTGCAGGCTCGAACCGGCAGCCGGTGCAGTAATTGCTCATGCGCGCAAGGTACTGGCCGGTCGCGCAATACGGCTTGGACGCCATCGCGCCGCCATCGGCGAACTGGCTCATGCCCAGGGTATTCGGCAGCTCGACCCACTCGACCGCGTCCACGTACACCGCCAGATACCATGCGTGGATTTGTCTCGGCGCGACGCCGAGCAGGAGCGCGTAGAGCCCGGTGACCATCAGCCGCTGGATGTGATGGGCGTAGCCGGTCGCGAGTGTCTGGCGGATCGTGTCGGCGAGACATGCCATGTCGGTTTTGCCGCTCCAGTAGAACCCGGGCAGGTCAGCGTGCGCATCGAGCGCGTTTTCGTCGAGATAGCCCGGCATGAAGCGCCAGTACACCCCGCGCACGTATTCGCGCCAGCCGAGGATCTGGCGGATGAAGCCTTCGACCGAGGCGAGCGGCGCTCGACCCGCGCGGTATGCGGTTTCGGCGGCCTGCACTGCCTCGTGCGGGGCGAGCAGCTTGAGATTCAGCGCGGCGGACAAGTGTGCGTGATAGAGCCAGGGCTCGCCCGCCCACATCGCGTCCTGGTACGCGCCGAAGAGCGGCAGACGCTCATCGACGAAGCGCGCCAGGGCAGCGAGCGCGTGATCGCGGGTGACTGGCCAGTCGAATCGATCCAGCGAGCCGGGATGATCGGCGAAGCGCGTGTTCACCAGCTCGATGACCGCACGGGTGATCGCGTCCGGTTCGAAAGGTGCGCGTTCGGGCAGCCATCCGGGCCCGCGTGCGTCGAACGCACCGCGATTCTCGAGATCGTAGTTCCATCCGCCGCCGACCGGGCGCTCGCCGTCCATCAGCACGCGGAAGCGGCGGCGCTGCTCGCGGTAGAAGAACTCCATCCGCAGTTGTGTGCGCCCGGCGGCGTGGCGCGCGAAATCGGCGCGGCTGCAATAGAAATGCCGGTCGCTGCGGACTTCGAGCGGAATCCCGTGCACTGCGGCGGTGGCCTCAATGCTGCGCAAAACGCGCCAGTCGCCGGGCTCGGTGACAACGATTTTCTGCGGGCGGGAAATGGTCAGGGTCGCCACGAGTGCGCTGGCGAAATCGGGGTGCGCGTCGAGGTCGTGATAGATCAGCGGCACGCCATCCGCCCGCAGGTCCGCTGCGAAGTGGCGCATGGCGGAGAGAAACAGCGCGATGCGGGCTTTGGCCGACCACACATGGGTTGATTCTTCGGCGACTTCGGCCATCCACGCGCAGTCCGCACCGGGGTCGAAACCCTCCCAGGCGGACGCGTCGCGGTTCAGCTGGTCGCCGAGGACGAGGACGAGGTTACGCATGGCGTTTGCGCCGGCACGCGTCCGAGCAATATTTCACCGCGTCCCAGTTCTTCGCCCATGTACGCCGCCAGCTCATGGGGCGGCCGCACGCGGCGCAGGGCTTGCTTGGCAGTGTGGCCTTATTGCCCTTGTGGCCGGGTTTCGTCATGCGCATCAGTGCGTGCGGCGTGCGGCCGGGTGGGGCATCCCGGATATAGATGGCGTACGCATGGCCTTATCCTAGGTCAGGTGCGCCTCGACAAAGACTGGACAAGCCTGGCGCAGGAAAATTTTTTCAGAACAGATCGAACTGCCCGTCGAGGCGGGGCGGGCGGAAACGGCTGCAATCGGCCGAAAAGCCGCGCGCCGTGCCCAGGCCGTGGCGCCTGCAGGCCAGACGGAAGCGGTCGGCGAGGAATTGCGCATAGGGGCCGCGTCCGCTCTGGCGCACGCCGAAATCCGCTTCATAGTCACGGCCGCCGCGCAGTTCACGCACGCGGTTCATCACGTGCGCGGCTTTCAGCGGGTAGTGCGTGTCCAGCCAGCGGATGAAGAGGTCGCGCACTTCCAGCGGCAGGCGCAGCAGCACGTAGCCGGCTTCGTGGGCGCCGGCCGCCGCCGCGGCGGCGAGGACGGCTTCCATCTCCGGATCGGTCAGCACCGGGACGATGGGCGCAACCAGCACGCCGGTGGGAATGCCGGCCGCGTTCAGGCGGCGGATCGACTCGATGCGGCGTTGCGGCGCGGCCGCCCGCGGTTCCATGCGGCGTGCGAGTTCGCGGTCGAGCGTCGTCACCGAAAGCATCACCTGGGCCAGCCCGTCGCGTGCCAGATCGGCGAGCAGGTCGATGTCGCGCTCGACCAGCACGCCCTTGGTCACGATGGACACCGGGTGCCGGCACTCGGCCATCAGTTCCAGCACCTGCCGCGTGATGCGCCATTCCCGCTCGATCGGCTGGTAGGGATCGGTATTGGTCCCCATCGCCAGCGCCGAGCAGCGGTAGCCCGGCTTCGCCAGCGCCGCGCGCAGCAGTTCGGCGGCGCGCGGCTTCACCAGCAGCTTCGTCTCGAAATCCAGCCCCGGCGACAGGTCCAGATAGGCATGCGTCGGCCGCGCGAAACAGTAGATGCAGCCGTGCTCGCAGCCGCGGTAGGCATTGAGGGACTGCTCGAAGGGCACGTCCGGCGAATCGTTGCGGGACAGGATGCTGCGGCTCGGGTCGATGCGGACCTTGGTCGTCACCAGGGCGGGTGGCGGCTCGGCGGGCGTCCAGCCGTCGTCCACGGTTTCGCGCTGGCGGTCGCGGTAGCGGTTGCCGGGGTTGTCGCCCGTGCCGCGGCCGTGCGGTGCGAAAGAACGCGCTCCGGCCATGGCGTCAGTGCAGCGCATTCCAGCCGTCGAGCCGCTCGCGAAGTTGCGGCAGCACCGCCTCGGCTGCACGGCGGCCGGTTTCGATGGCGACGGCGGCGCGGTGGAATTCCATCAGGCCCAGGCTGGCGAGCGGCGGCGCGATCATCGCGTCGGCGGGTTCGCCGGCGAGCCGGCTGCGGGTGATGAGCACCTGCATGATGTTGATGCTGGACGCCAGCACGTCGAGCATGGCGGGCGGCGCGGGGCCGTCGTCGCGTTCGATGCCGAGCTGGGCCATCACGGTGTCGGCGAGCGTCGGCTTGGCGTGGCGTGTACGGGTGGCCGGTGCGTTCCTGAGGTGTCGCCCGAGGATGTCGGCGTTGAGGTCGATCGCGATCACGAAATCGGCGCCCATGGCGCGGGCGAGCGACACCGGCACCGGATTCACCAGGCCGCCGTCGACCAGCCATGCGCCCTCGTGCGCCACCGGGGTGAACAGGCCGGGCAGGGCGATCGACGCGCGCACCGCGTCAGACACGCCGCCTTCGCGCAGCCAGATTTCGCGGCCGCGTGCGAGATCGGTGGCGACCGCGCCGTAGGGCCGTTCGAGTTCGCGGATGTTGCGGTCGACGAAATGCGCGCGGAAGAATTCGATGAGCTTGTCGCCCTTGATGAGGCCGCCGCCGAGCGTGAAATCGAGGAAGCTCACCACGGTCTTGAGTTTCAGGCTGCGCACCCAGGTTTCCAGGCGATCGAGCTCGCCGGCCACGTAGGCGGCGCCGACCAGCGCGCCGATCGAGGTGCCGCACACGAGGTCGGGGCGGATGCCGGTGTCCTCCAGCGCGCGGATCGCGCCGATGTGCGCCCAGCCGCGCGCCGAACCGCCGCCCAGCGCAAGGCCGATGCGCGGACGGGCCGGGGTTGCTTTCGCTTTCACCATCAGTCGGCCTCTCGCTCGACGCCGCAGCACGGCGTAGCCGTGTCCGCCGTCTCGCTGAGGATGGCGCCGGTCACCGGGTTGGGGCGGAATACGGTGCAGCCTTTCAGGCCCAGCGCGTGCGCCTCGCGATAGAGGTCCTGGAACTGCCCGAACGGTAGATCGGCGGCAACGTTGATGGTCTTGGAAATCGCGTTATCGACGAAGGGTTGCAGCGCTGCCTGCATCAAGAGGTGCGCGCGCGGGTCGAGCTGACGCGCCTCGACGAAGGCAGGTGGCAAGCCGGCGTGTCCCTGCCGCTTCCACAGCCGGCAGGCGTAGTCGTCGACGTGGTGCACCGAATAGCGGCCGTCGGCGCCGAGCACGCGGCGTTCCGCTGCCGCCGCGAACACCGGTTCGATGCCGCTGGAAACATTATTGGCGAGCAGGCTGATCGTGCCCGCCGGCGCGATGGCCAGCAGGTGACTGTTGCGGATGCCGTGTGTGGCGACGGCGTCGCGGATATCCGCCGGCAGGCGCGTGGCGAAACCGCTGGCGAGAAAGGCCCCGGCATCGAAGCGGGGAAACGCGCCCTTCTCGCGCGCCAGATCGATGGAGGCGCGGTAGGCCGCATCGCGAACCCGGCGCATCAGGTCGGCGGCGAAATCGCGCGCGGCCGCGCTGGCGTAGTCCAGGTTCAGCATCGCCAGCGTGTCGGCCAGGGCAGTGATGCCCAGACCCACGCGCCGCTTGTCGCGCGCCTCGCGTGCCTGCGCCGGCAGTGGGTAGCGCGAGGCGTCGATCACGTCGTCGAGCAGGCGCACTGCGATGCGCGTCGCCTCTTCCAGCGCGGCGTGGTCGAAGGTCGCGGTCGATTCGAAGGGTGCGCGCACGAAGGCGGCGAGATTGAGCGAGCCGAGGTCGCAGGCGCCGTAGGGCGGCAGCGGAATTTCGCCGCAGGGATTGGTCGCGGTCAGCGTCTCGATGCCGGCCAGCGTGTTGTCGCGGTTGATCGTGTCGACAAAGAGCACGCCAGGCTCCGCCGTGTCGTAGGCCGCGCGCATCAGGCGCGTCCACAGCACGCGCGCCTTCACCGTGCGATGGGTCTCGCCGGCGAAGACCAGCGGCCAGTCGGCGTCGTCGGCCACCGCGCGCATGAAGGCATCGGACACCAGCACCGAACAGTTGAAATGCCTCAATTCGGCTGCGTCGCGCTTGGCGTCGATGAAGGTCTCGATGTCCGGATGGTCGCAGGCGAGCGTCGCCATCATCGCGCCGCGCCGCGCGCCGGTCGAGAGCATGGTCGCGCACATCGCGTCCCAGATGCGCATGAAGGACACCGGGCCCGAGGCGATGGTGCCGCTGGCGTGCGCCACCATGCCGGCCGGACGCAGCGGCGAGAAGTCGTAACCGACCCCGCCGCCGTGCTGCATGGTCAGCGCGCCTTCCTTCAGTGCGTCGAAAATGTGCTCCAGGTCGTCGGCGAGGGCACCCATCACGAAGCAGTTCAGGAGCGTCACCCGCCTGTCGGTACCTGCGCCGGCGAGAATGCGCCCGCCCGGCAGGAAGCGGAAGCCGTCGAGCACGCCGAGGAAGCGCTCGGCCCAGGCATCCGCGTCGCGCTCCACCGCCGCAATCGCATGCGCCACCCGCCGCCAGCTCGCGCCGATGTCCGCCTCGCCCGGTGCACGGTAGCGCGTTTCCCACACGTGGCGGGCGATGTCGAGCTGAAAGGGATCGTGCGTCGTCATGGGCCTTCGATGCGAAGCGGGCGATGAGGCATTATCCGCCTCTCGCGTTACAGTGCATCCCATGTCCGAATCGTCCCACCCCTACGCCGCCCTCACCCCCGATGTCGCCCTCGACGCGCTCGACAGCACAGGCCTCGTTGCCGACGGCCGCCTGCTGGCGCTGAACAGCTATGAGAACCGCGTCTACCAGATGGGCGTGGAGGACGCGGCATCCGTAAGGAGTACGCCGCCAGACGCTCGTCCTTCGGGCGGTCCTGGCGCAGACCCTGTGGTGGTGAAGTTCTATCGCCCGGAGCGCTGGTCGGACGAAGCCATCCTCGAAGAACACGCCTACACCCTGCAGCTGGCCGAACGCGAGATTCCGGTGGTGGCGCCGCTGCGGCTGAACGGCGCCACGCTGCATACGCACGCGGGTTTCCGTTTCGCGGTGTTCCCCAAGCAGGGCGGGCGCATGCCGGAATTCGACCGCCCCGGCACGCTGGAGCGCATGGGGCGTTTTCTCGGCCGCATTCATGCGGTCGGCGTGCAGGCGTTGTTTGTGCATCGGCCCGCGCTCGACTTCGATACCTTCGGCACCCAGTCGCGCGATTTTCTGCGTGCCGGCCACTGGCTGCCGCCCGATCTCGCACCGGCGTGGAACAGTGTGGTCGACCACGCGCTCGAACAGGTGGCGCACTGCTATGCACGTGCGGGTATGGTGCGCACGCTGCGCCTGCACGGCGACTGTCACGCCGGCAATGTGCTGTGGACCGACGACGGCCCGCACTTCGTCGATTTCGACGACAGCCGCAGCGGGCCGGCAGTACAGGATCTGTGGATGCTGCTGTCGGGGGAGCGCGAACAACAGCAGGATCAGCTGAACGATATCCTGACGGGCTACGAGGATTTCGCGGAGTTCGATCCGCGCGAACTGCATCTGGTCGAGGCATTGCGTACCCTGCGCCTCATCCATTACGCGGCCTGGCTTGCGCGTCGCTGGGACGATCCGGCCTTCCCCGCCGCGTTTCCGTGGTTCAATACGCAGCAGTACTGGCAGGCGCGCATCCTGGAATTGCGCGAACAGATCGCGCTGATGGACGAGCCGCCTCTGGTGGCGTGACAAGGCAGGAATATGTGTGGCATTGCAGGTGAATTCCGTTTCGACAACGCGCCGCCCAAGGCGGACACGATGGCGCGCATGCTGGCCAAGCTGGCACGGCGCGGACCGGACGCGGAAGGCCAGCACGCCGACGGTGCGGTGCGCCTGGGTCACCGGCGGCTCGCGATCATCGACCTGTCGGAGAAGTCTGCCCAGCCCATGCTCGATGGGGCGACCGGAACGGCGCTGGTATTCAACGGCACGATCTACAACTACCCCGAACTGCGCGCCGAGCTGATCGCGCTGGGACACGTCTTCCATTCCGACGGCGACACCGAAGTCATCCTGCGTGCATATCTGGAATGGGGCGAGGGGTGTGTCGAGCGCCTGCACGGCATGTTCGCCTTCGCGATCCGGAACCGCGAGACCCTGTTCCTTGCGCGCGACCGCCTGGGCATCAAGCCGCTTTACTACAGCGAGACGCCGGGGTATTTCCGCTTCGCCTCGACGCCGCAGGCGTTGCTGGCGGCGGGCGGCGTCGATACCTCCATCGACGCGGTCGCGCTGCATCATCTCTTCACGCTGCATGCGGTTGTCCCCGCGCCGCGCACGCTCTACAACGGCATCCGCAAGCTCGCGCCGGGCACGACGCTGACAGTGAACGCGCGCGGCGATCTGCTGCACCGGCGCTACTGGTCGCTCAAGGCCGAACGTCCGGCCATGCCGAAGTCCGAAGCCGAGTGGACCGAAGCCATCCACGAGAGCCTGCGCCAGGCGGTGAAGAAACGCATCGAGATCGCCGACGTGAAAGTCGGTGTGCTGCTTTCCGGTGGGCTCGACTCCAGCCTGCTGGTGGCGCTGCTCGCCGAGCAGGGCGTGCCGGACCTGATGACGTTTTCGGTCGGTTTCGAAGACCAGCCGGAAGAGCGCGGCAGCGAGTTCGAATATTCCGACCCGGTGGCGGCGATGTATGGCACGCGCCACCACAAGTATCTGATTCCCAATGCCGAAGTGCTCAAGCGCTTGCCCGAGGCGGTGGCGCAGATGAGCGAACCAATGTTCGCGCAGGACGCGGTGGCCTTCTACCTGCTGGCCGAGCAGGTGTCGCAGACGGTGAAAGTGGTGCAGAGCGGCCAGGGCGCGGACGAAGTTTTCGGCGGCTATTTCTGGTACCCGCGCATGGCGGCGGAAACGCAGGGTTCGCCGCTGGAGCGTTTCCGCAAACACTACTTCGATCGCGACCACGACGAGTTCCTCGAGATGACCCAGCCGGCGTTTCACGGGCCCGACTACACCGGCGAACTCATTGCGTCGCATCTTGGCGAGCCCTTCGCCGACGAATTCATCGACCAGGTGCTGCGGATGGACACGACCATGCTCATCACCGACGATCCGGTGAAGCGCGTGGACAACATGACCATGGCCTGGGGGCTGGAGGCGCGCGTGCCCTTCCTCGACCATCGGCTGGTGGAACTCGCGGCAAGCATGCCGGCCGAACTGAAACTGGCATCCGAGGGCAAACACGTGCTGAAGACCATCGCCCGCGGTCTGATTCCCGACGCCGTCATCGACCGCAAGAAAGGCTACTTCCCCATGCCCGCGCTGAAATACGTGCGCGGCGAATTTCTCGATTTCATGAAGGATCTCCTGAATTCGCAGGCCTGCCGTGAGCGCGGCCTGTACCACCGCGCCTATGTCGACAGGCTGCTCGACGCCCCCGAGGCGCACCACACGCGCATCCAGGGCAGCAAGCTGTGGCACCTGGCGCTCACCGAATACTGGTTGCAGATGCATGGCTGATCGATTCGAACCCGTCGCCCGCGTCCCCTTTCCCCGGGGGCGGATCGGGGGGAAGGCAGCCCTGGCCTGTCTGCTCCTTGCGTTCGCGTTGCCCGTGCATGCCGATGGTGTGCCGGCTCCCGTGTCGTATGAGCCGGCATTCGTGCCCGCGTTCGAGGACTGGCTCGACACGTTCCGAGCCGATGCCGCAGCCGAGGGCATTTCCGTAGACACCCTCGAAGCGGCCTTTGCCGGCGCCCGGCCGGTGGAGCGGGTGATCGAACTCGACCGTCGCCAGCCCGAATTCCTGCAGACCTTTTCCGATTACCTCGGGCGCCGCGTCACGCCGGCCCAGGTTGCGCGCGGCCAGGCAATGCTCGCCGAACACGCGGCGCTCTTCGACGCGGTCGAGGCGCGCCATGGCGTGCCCAGGGCGGTGCTCGTCGCGTTCTGGGGGCTGGAGACCAACTACGGCGTCACCAAGGGCAGCTTCAACATCCCGGTCAGTCTCGCGACGCTGGCATGGGAAGGCCGGCGCAGCGCCTTCTTCAAGTCCCAGTTGATCGATGCCCTGCGCATCGTGGAGGCCGGCCATGTCCTGCCTGTCGACATGAACGGCTCGTGGGCGGGCGCCATGGGGCACATGCAGTTCATGCCGTCCACCTTCCTCGCGTACGCGCTGGACGGCGATGGCGATGGGCGCATCGACCTGTGGGAATCCCTCCCCGATGCGCTGCATTCCGCAGCGAATTACCTGCGGCGCGAGGGCTGGCGGCCCGGCGAGCCCATCGCGGTTCCTGCAGGTCTGCCGGATGGATTCGATTACCGCCTCAGCTGGCCATCCTTGCGCATGTCGGTGAATGAATGGAGGCGCCTTGGGGCGGTTCCGGATGGAGACGCCATTCCGGGCGACCTGCTCGCGCGTCTCGTGTTGCCGCAAGGCTGGCAGGGGCCGGCTTTTCTGGTGTTCGACAATTTCAAGGTTGTCATGCGCTGGAACCGGTCGGTCAACTATGCGCTGGCTGTGGCGCAGCTGGCGCATGAACTCTCGGGGGGGGCGCCCCTTCCCGAATACCCGGTCGAATCGGGCACGCTCAGCATCGCGCGGATCCAGGCCATGCAACGCCAGCTCAACGAACTGGGTTTCGACGCCGGCAAGCCGGATGGCCTGGTCGGTCCGCGCACCCAGAGCGCGCTACGCCGCTTCCAGGCGGTGCACCGGTTGCCTGTCGACGGCTACCCTGCACCCAGCGTGCTGGCAAAAGTGGAATCCGTTCATGCCGAAGCGGCGGGGGCCGGCAAGCTGAGTCTTGCGCCGGCCGCGCCCACCGCGTTCGATCCGCCCGCGCCCTGAATCAGGCGTGGCCCGCCTGCGTCTGCGGGCTGGCGAGCGCGGCGGCAAAGCCGCTGTCGAAGAGTTCGTGCACCAGCTTGCGCATGCTGTCGGCGGAACCGCCCGCCATCCGTGTGCGTATGGCCAGCGTCATGGCCAGCGCCTGCAGGATGTCGCCATCCGACAATGCCCTGTGCGTGGCGACGGTATCGGAAATGGCCGCCAGCAGCGCCGTCACGGTATCACCCACGGCCTCGGACGAACGGGTCAGCGGATGCAGCGGAAAATCGATGTCGTAAGCCTGGCCGCTGGCGGTCACGGCGGTGATGGTAAGGGTATCCATGCAGGGATCTCCGGGGCGGATGCACAATAGGCCGGCCGGGCTGACGGGCGTTCCCGGCACGTGCTATTTTTATTCTGCCTGTACCGATTTCAGGAGTCCTGCTGTGAGCAACGCCCGCAACATACTCGGCACGCCGCTGCAAACCTGCAGTCTGGCGCCCCGCACCGGTTTTCTGCGCGACGGCCTGTGCCACACCGGTCCGCACGATCTTGGCAGCCATACCGTGTGCGCTGTGATGACCGAAGCCTTCCTGACGTATTCGCGCGAACAGGGCAACGATCTGTCCACGCCCGCGCCGGAATTCGATTTTCCGGGCCTCAAGCCCGGCGACCGCTGGTGCGTATGCGCCATGCGCTGGCTCGAAGCCGCCGAGGCGGGGGTCGCCCCGCCCGTCGTGCTGGAAGCGACGCACGAGCGTGCGCTGCGCAAGGTGTCGCTGGCCGACCTGGAATACCATGCCCTGGTGGCTTCGCAATGAGTCTCGTCTGCTGGAAATGCGGGGCCAGCCTGGCCGGTCTGCCCTTGCCGCTGGGGCGGCGCGACACCTGCCCGAGCTGTCATGCCGAACTCCATGTCTGCCGCCTGTGCAGGCATTTCGACCCCACCCGTGCCGGGCAGTGTCGTGAGCTCGCCGCCGAGCGCGTAGCGGACAAGACGCGGGTCAACGACTGCGGCTGGTTCGTGCCGCGGCCCGAAGCCTATCGCGGCGGCGGTGCGCCCATGGCGCAGGCGAGCCGCAGCGCGCTCGACGCCCTGTTCGGCGATGCGCCGGCGGCGCAATCGCCCGGGAAGGCGAATCCGCTCGACGATCTGTTCAGGAAATAGGGCTGGCGCCTCAGGGGCGCAATGACGACAGGTAGCCGGCCAGGTTGCGGATGTCCACGTCCTTGAGGTTCTGCGTGTAGGCGGCCATCAAGGGGTCGATGCGATCACCCTTGCCGCTGCGGTAGCGCTTCAGCGAATCCTCCAGATACTTGACCTGCTGGCCGGCCAGGCGCGGGATGCGGCGCGTGCCAACCGCGGTGTCGCCGTGACACTTGATGCACAGGAGCTTATAAGCGGCCTTGCCGGCGGCGTTCGCCGGTTTGTTTCCGGCGGGGTAGACCACGGGCTGGCGCGACAGGAAGAGGGCGATGTCGATGCGCTCGTCCGGCGTGAGGGCCTTGATCATGCCGGCCATGAAATCCGAGGACTTGCGCTGGCCGTGGACGAACTTGTTCATCTGCTCCAGCAGGTAGTCCGCATTCTGGCTGGCCAGGTTGGGTACGTCCGGCAACGCGCTGTTGCCGCCAGGGCCGTGGCAGTGGCGGCATACGCTTGCTGCAACCTTGCCGCGCCGGATCGCCTCCGGCAGCGCGGCCGGATCGGCTGCGAGGCGGGCGAGCCTGTCGTGCTGCGCTGCCGCTGGCGGTTCGGCAGGCGCGCCGCTGGCATGGGCGGGAATAAAGGCGGCACAGGTGGCGACGCCCAGCAGGCGGATGTACGGGAGCAGGTTCATGGGCGAAAGAGAGACCTTCGTAAACACAAGGTTAATGACGGCAGCGCAACAGGCATCTTTAGCGTCGCAGCCGCCGCAGTGCCTGCCACTCGTACAGCACCAGACCCACACCGATCAGCGCGATGCCGAGCCAGCCCGGGAGCGGGATGGTTTCCGCATTGAGCGTCTGCCCCAGCAGCAGCGCCGTCACCGGCGTCACCAGGGTGATCAGCGCCACCCGCCCGGTGTCGAGGTGCTTGATCACGTAGTAGTAAAGCGTGAAGCCCACCACCGATCCCAGCACGCCGAGGTAGACGATGGCGGCGCCTGCACGTGGCGGAATCGCCGCCGGCCAGTGTCCGCCGGTCGAAACCAGCCAGGCCAGTGCGAACAGCGGCGCCGCCACCGCCAGCGAACCCGTGGTAATTGCCAGCGACGAGGCGCGCACGTTCAGCCGCTTGATCCACACCAGCCCCAGCGCCTGTACCGTCATGCCAGCGAGCGTTGCCGCCGTCCCCAGCGTGGCCAGGCCGTCGCCCGGCCACGGCTGTCCGAAGAGTGCCCAGAGCCCCGCCAGCGCGAAGGCCAGACCCAACAAGCGCAGCGGCGTCAGCGTGCGCGAACGCAGCCATAAGGCCGCAAACACCCCGGTCGCCAGTGGCGACAGCCCGAAGATCACCGAGATCAGCCCCGAGGGAATGTGCTGCGCACCCCAGTAGGTGAGCAGCATTGCCGCGAAGATCGAGCTTCCGCTGATCGCATACAGCCGGCGGGCATCTCGAGACAGCGGCAGGGCCGTGCGTGTCGCCGCCATCAGCCCCGCGCACACGGCGAGTCCGATCGCCATGCGTGCCAGCACCGCAAAGCTGAAGTCCGGTCCCTGCACGCTCCACTGGATGCCCAGCGGCGTGGTCGACCATATGAGGATGACACCAAGGTAGGCGGCGGGCAGCGACATCAGGCGTCGCCAACTGCGGCGAGGCTCTCCTCCGCAATCTCCCGCACGTCTGCATCCTCATCGCCCAGCCGCGCATCCAGCCAGAACTTCGCCGCCACATCACCCGTGAGCCCCAGGTAATGGCAGGCATCGGCACGCACGCGTGCATCGGCGTGTTGTGAGAGTTCGCCCAGCCGCGGCAGCAGGGCGCGCAGGGTGTCGGTGCCGGCGAAGTGCTCCAGCAGCACGCCAGCGCCGAGGCGCACGTTGAGGCTGGCGTCGACGTTGCCGACGATGGGCAGCACGGCCCCGAGCAGGCCGGGTTCGGCTTCGATCAGCGCTTGCACGCGCGGCAGCTGGCCTTCCTTCAGCAGCAGGTGGAACCAGTCGGCGAGCCCCGTTTCGCTATCGGCTTTGGCGGCCCAGTCGGCGAGCTCGGCGCGGCTCTGGCTGCCGAGCAATTCGATGCGACCGATGCGTGTCCACGGTACCGAGCGCACGCCGAGGGCCTGCGCGGCCTCGGGGCGCTCTTCGATGTTGACCGCTTCGAGCCTGCCGATCGCGCCCTGCTTCAGCAGCTCGGCCAGCGCGGCGAGCACGGCCGGGCAGTGCGGGCAGTGGGTGGACAGCAGGAGCAAAGCATCGGGTGCGGACATGGCCTTGGTTGAATGAAAGCGGCGCGGCGATAATGACAGGCATGGAATTTACCATCCTCCCCGTGACGCCGTACCGGCAGAACTGCTCGCTGGTGTGGGACGCCGCCGGCCGCGCGGCGCTGATCGACCCCGGTGGCGAGGCCGACCATTTGCTGGCCGAAGTGCAGGCGCGCGGCCTCACGCTGGAAAAATTGCTGCTCACCCATGGCCATCTCGACCACGTCGGCGCAGCGGCGGAACTGCGCGACAGACTGGGCATCCCCATCATCGGCCCGCAGCGCGAGGAGCGGTTCTGGCTCGATGCGCTGCCACAGCAGGCGGCCATGTTCGGCTTTCCGCCCATCGAGGCGTTCGTGCCGGATCAATGGCTGGAAGACGGCGACACGGTCGAGGTTGGGGCGCTGCGTTTCGACGTGCTGCATTGCCCCGGCCACACGCCCGGCCACGTAGTGTTCCATCAGCCGGAGGCGAAACTGGCCTTCGTCGGCGATGTGCTGTTCAAGGGTTCGATCGGCCGCACCGATTTTCCGCGCGGCGATCACGCGGCACTGATTGCCGCAATCCGCCAGAAACTCTTTCCCCTGGGAGACGACGTGCGATTTGTGCCCGGCCACGGTGCCATGTCCACCTTCGGGCATGAGCGCATCGAGAACCCGTTCGTCGGGCTGATGTCGGAAGATTGAGATTCGAAATTTTCACGGGGAGGCAAGGGAGGCACGGGCGGAAAAACTTGAAACCCTCCCTTCCCTCCCTGTAAATAAATGCCTTACAGGAGACCATCATGAAATCCCCCACCCTGCTCCTTGCCGCACTGCTCGCCACGCCCGCCGCCGCGCAGAACCTGTCCGCCGTCGTGCATCCCATTCCCGAAGCCCCTACGCTGACCCAGCAGGCGCAGGCCGTGCTCGACGACGTGATGAAGCGGGTGCCGCAGATCGACACTGCCGGCCTCGCCGCGCAACTGAAGGCGCAGCCGGAGACCGTGGTGATCGATGTGCGCCAGCCGGTCGAACTCGCCACGCTGGGCGGGCGCATCGATTCGCCGCGCTTTGCCAACCTGCTGCGCGGCTGGCTGGAATTCCAGATCGAGCAGACCGTGCCGGACAAGGCCACGCCCATCGTCGTCTACTGCGGCGTGTCGCAACGCAGCCCGCTCGCCGCTGACACGCTGATCAAGCTGGGCTACACCAACGTGAAGAACTACCGCGACGGCTTCTTCAACTGGAAGCGTGCCGGCCTGCCCGTGGTGGCGACCGACGCCGCGCCGCGCTCCTTCCTTTACGCGCTGCCGCAGGAAGTCGTCCCCGGCGTGTGGTCGGCCATCGGCGCCACCGCGCCGGGCACCTACGAAAACTCCGGCCATAACAACAACCTGTCCTTCATCATCACGAAAGAAGGCGTGGTGGTGGTGAATGCCGGTGACAATTACCTGCTCGCGCAAAGCCTGCACGACGAGATCAGGAAGCGCACCGACCAGCCGGTGAAATACGTGGTGCTTGAGAACGGCCAGGGCCACGCCATGCTCGGTTCCAACTACTGGAAAGAGCAGGGCGCAAAGATCGTCGCCCACCGCGACACCGCGAAATACATTGAGCGCGTGGGCTACGACGCGCTCGCCGGCATGCGCGCCCGTGCCCGCGACAAGGCCTACCGCACCGAATTCGCCATGCCCGACATCATCTACGACGACAGGCTGGACCTGTCGATGGGCGGCACGAAGATCGAGGTGTTGCACCTCGGCCGTGCGCACCACCACGGCGACACCATGGTGTGGTTGCCGGAGAAAAAACTGGTGATCGCCGGCGACACCGCCTTCCATATCCGCATGCTGCCCATCTTCGAGGACACCGACATCGCGAGCTGGATCGCCGTGTGGGACAAGTTCGAGGCGCTGGGCGCGACGACCGTCATTCCCGGCCACGGCGGCCCCACTGACATGGCGACCGTGCGCAGGTGGACGCGCGATTACCTGGTGGACCTGCGCGCGAAGGTGAAGGCCGTGATCGACGCCGGCGGCTCGCTCGATGATGCCTACAAGGTCGACCAGTCGGCCTACCTGCACCTGCATACCGCGGACGAGCTTGCGCGCAGCAACGCCGGACGCGTCTATCGTGCGATGGAATTCGAGTAATACGCCGAAGGCTGGTGCTGCGCGCCTTCCTGGTTGGCGCCAGCGGTCAGGCTTGTTTGGACATGGCCGGGGCAGGCCTGTAGCTTTCGCATATCTCCTGGAGTGGCCGGGGCTGCCCGATGCCGTACCCCTGCACATAATCCACGCCAATCTCGCGCAGGCACTCAAGGATGGCGTCGCTCTCAACGAATTCGGCAACGGTTTTCATGCCCATGGCCTGACCGATTCGGTTGATGGTTTCGACAAACGTATGGTCGAGCGGGTCGTCCACGATGTCCTTGACGAATGCCCCGTCGATCTTGAGATAGTCGACCGGCAGGTTTTTCAGGTAGGTGAACGAAGACATGCCCGCGCCGAAATCATCCAGCGCAAAGCTGCATCCGAGCGCGCGCATTTCCCTGATGAAAGCCACCGCCGTGGTGAGATGGGCGATGGCGGCCGTCTCGGTGATCTCGAAACACAATCTGGTCGGGTCGACCCCGGTCAAGCTCAGTTGCTCGCGAATGTAGGCGGGCAGCGTCGTATCGAGCAGCGACAGGCCGGATAGATTGATGGCAAGCGACACATGCGCCTCGGCCCGGGTTTCGGCGGCCATGCGCAGGGCGTTGTGGATCACCCAACGATCGATCTCCGGCATCAGGCCGTAGCGTTCGGCGGCCGGGATGAACGCGCCGGGTGGAACGGGTTGCCCTGCCTCATCGCGCATGCGCAGCAGAACCTCGTGATGCTCAAGCGACCGTGCAGGCGTCGCGCCCAGGCCGATTGGCCGAATGACCTGCCCGAAAAGGCTGAAGCGGTTTTCCTGCAGGGCCGAGCGCAGTTGCGCGGCCATGTGCAGTTCCATGTGGCGCGTCGCGCTGGTGTAATCGCTGGCGCTATAGACATGCAAGCGGTTGCGGCCGGCGTCCTTGGCTGCATAGCAAGCCACATCCGCAGCAGACAAGGCATCCGAGGCACTTTCGCAATCGGCATCCAGTGCCACCACACCGATCGACACACCAACCTGGAATTGTTTGTCCGCCCAGGCAAAGCGGAATTCGCGCACGGCATCGATCAGCTTCTCGGCGGTCCTGGTTGCAACTGAAAGCGGGCAGGCTTCCAGCAAGACGCCGAATTCATCGCCGCCCAGGCGCGCGAACATGTCGCTGGAGCGCATTTGCGCACGCATGTGCTGGCTCAGCAGCTTGAGCATCTGATCGCCTGCCGCGTGCCCGCAGGTGTCGTTCACGATTTTGAACTGATCCAGGTCGAGATATAGCAGTGTGTGAGTCAGACCAGATGCGTGTGCATCCGCGACCAGAGCTTCGATCCGGGCCTCGAAAGCGATACGGCTTGCCAGCCCCGTCAGTGCGTCATGGCTGAGCTGTCGGGCAAGATCCCGTGTCATGGCACGTTTCTCGGTCACATCCCGGAATACCATGACCAGGCCCGACAGGCGATTTTCGTCACTGAAGATCGGGGCGACCGAATGCTCGATCGCGATGCGCCGGCCCTGGTTGGTGACCAGCAAAGTATTGCTGGCCCCTTTGATCACCGAATGCTGGCGGCGACATTGCTCGATTGGGTTTTCGACGACTTCGCCGCTGTCTTCGTTCAGCAGCTGGATGATTTCGATACTGTGCACCCCATTGGCCTCGGCTGACGTCCAGCCGGTAAGCTGCTCGGCGACGGCATTCAGATAGGTGATATGTCCTTGATGGTCGGTAACCAGCACACCGTCGCCGATCGCGGCAAGCGTCACTTCAGCGCGTTCGCGTGCCTCGTGAATCTGGTTTTCCAGTGCCTTTTGTGTACTGATGTCGACATGGGTTCCGGTAAAGCGAAGCGCCTGTCCCTGCGCATCCCGGGTGGCGGCCCCTCGCGCCAGTATCCAGAGGTAGCCGCCATTGCGGTGACGGAATCGGAAGACGGATTCATAACGTGGGCGCTCGCCGCGCAGATAGGCTTCGGCTTCCGCCCGCACGCGGGTTGCGTCGTCAGGATGCAGGCGGGTGCTCCATTCATCCGGCGAGTTGCCGATTTCGTCGGGCGCATGGCCGATCATCGATTTCCAGCGAGGCGAGTAGTACACCGTGTTGGTGACCAGATCCCAGTCCCACAGACCATCGCTCGCGCCAGCCATGGCAAGCGCGAAACGTTCCTCGCTCTGTGCGAGTTGGGCGCGCGAGGCGTCCAGTTCGGTCTCGCGTGCTTCCAGCGCATGCAGCATGGCGTTGAAGCCCTCTGCCAGACGCCCCACTTCGTCCTGATTGACAACACTGGCGCGCAGGCCGCGTTCGCCTGCCTTCACTTTTTCGGCGACCCGCTCGAGCGCTTTCAGTCCACGCGTGAGGTGATGGCCGATGAACAGTGCCAGCAGGCTGCCCACTGCAATGGCAATCAAGGCGTACAGGATCCCTTGGCGAACAATATGTTTTTGCGCAGCGATGATGGTTTCCAGATTCAGCCCGACACGTGCCCAGCCCACCAGCCGACCTGAAGCCATCACGGGTGCCGCCACGTCGGAGACGGTCGAGGTGCTTTGCAGCAAGAGGGGATACGGCGAAGCGGAGAGCATCCTGCGGCTTTCGCTGTCGGATAGGTAGAGGCCTACAACTGAGCGATCACCATGCGCCAGTACCCGGCCGCCAGGGTCGACAACCATGACGTAGCGGATGTCCGGGTAGGCGCGCATGCCATCGACCGTTTCCTGCAGGCCGACCAGGTCGTTGGTGAGTACCCAGGGAAGGCTGTTGATTGCCAGAATCTCGGCCAGACTGCGCGACTGGTCGACCGCCTGTTGGTGAAGCGACGCCCGCTCGCGCTGGGTGATGTCAAAGACGAATACCGTCATCATGACCGCGTGAACCAGTGCCACGCCAAGCATAAGATGCCGGCGTACCGAGCCGGACACCAGGCGCAGGAACAGGGCTTTCATTGCGTCTCCGGCGGCCGGACGTCGGCAGCAAAGCGTGTCAGAAAGGTACGGACAGGCTGATAGCTGTCTGAATCGGCGGGATGGATGCGCGCGGTTTCCATATGCGTCAGCAGTGCCAGTCCCGCATCATGCTCATGCAGGGCAAGCAGCAGGTCGCGCACGCGACGAGCGATTTCCGGTGGAACATCGTCTCGCACCACGATACCGTTGTTGGGCAGGCTCTGGGTCTCCCAGAGCACTTTCAATTGCGCTGCCTTCTCGGGGTTTGCCTTGCGCCAGGCCCGCCATGGCGGTGGCCAGGTTGCGCCGGCCGCGGTATAGCCGAGCTGCACATTCACGATCGACGATTCCTGCGACCCCACGTATTGGGCTTCATAGTCCTTGCCGTAGACGAGGCCATGCTGATGGAGGAAATGCTGGGGCAGCATCGCGGCGGCCAGTGCAGTGGGCGCGGGAAAACTCACTTTCTTGCCACGCAACTGCTCGGGCAACTGGATATTGCTGTCGCGCCGCACGATGAGGAGCCCGCGAAAATCCCTGGCGTCGCCGGCCATGGCGATGATGTTGTATCCATAGTCAAGCGCCTTGATGCTCTGGAAGGGGTTGGGCAGCGCGAAAGCGACGCTTCGGCGATACAGCTTTCGCTCGAAATCCGCGTAGTCATGCGAAGCCTCCAGCCGCAACCGAGCCCCCTCCAGGTGGCTGTTGAGATAGTCAATGAGCGGGCCGTACACTTCGAGCAGCTTCTGCGGGTTGTGCAAGGGGTGAACCGCAAAGCTGAGTTCGGGCGTGGCAGACTCGCTGGCTGCCTGGTAGGTGGGGGCTACAGGGTCAGCCTCTTTGCTGCACCCGAAGAGCAGACCGACCAGCAACAATGACAAGGCAAAGCGCATCCAGACCTGCCTAATTCGAATTCAGCGATAACACTTCAAATATCGGCAGGAATGCGGGATGGTTAACCCTGTTGCCGGGTTTTGTCCGGAATCAAAAAATCTGAGTGGCTTGCGTCTTCCCATGTCCCTTTGGGGGCTGTCGCGCGAGATAGCCCCGCAGAACTCACTTCACGGGCATGACTGCGCGGGCCAGCCTGCCCGCAGCCCGGGCAGTGGCGTGTCCATGGTCCTTGTGCGGGTTGTACTCGACAATCTCCATCGCCACGAACGCCGGGTCGTCGCGCAGCCCTGACAGCGTCGCAGCCAGTTCGCCGCAATGCAGTCCGCCGCGGACCGGCGTGCCCACGCCTGGCGCCTCGTCGGGATCGAGCGCATCCAGGTCGATGCTGATGCCGTAGCCGGCGGTTCTGCTGCGGGCGATCGCAAGCGCGTCGTCGAACACGCCCGCCAGCCCGCGTCGACGGATTTCATCCATGGCGTATACGCGCACGCCCAGCCGACGCAGCAGCGCGGCTTCGCCCGCCTCGTAGCTGCGTACGCCGATCAGGCATACGTGTTCGGGCCGCAGCTTGGCCGCTGTGCCGTCGATGTGCGTGAGCGCCGCATCGCCATGGCCGAGCAATGCGGCAAGCGGCATGCCGTGGAGGTGCCCGCTCGGCGTGGTGGCGAAGGTGTGGCTGTCCATGTGGGCGTCGATCCAGATCAGGCCGAGCGGGCCCTCTGCTGCCAGTGCACTGCGTACGCCGCTCCAGGTGCCGATCGCGCAGCTATGGTCGCCGCCCACCACCAGCGGGAAACTGCCTTCCCGCACTGCGCGTTCGACCGTGCGTGCGAGCTGCGTGTCGAGCGTCGCCACTGCGCGCAGGGGCGCATCGGACGCATTGCGCGGCACACGCAGGATGGCTTCCCATTTCACGTGCTGCAACGGCGTGTCGTGAAAGACGCGGTAGCGCCGCAAGGCATCCGGTCCCTCGGCGCAGCCGGGGTCTCCCGCGCCCAGTCCGCTGGCGGCGCCGATGACGAGAAGCGTGCGTGCGCGAGCGGGCTGCATGGAATCAATGCCGCCGTCAGCCCAGCCCGCCCAGGTTGACGTACCTGGTTTCGAGATACTCGGCGATGCCGCTGCTGCCGCCTTCGCGGCCGAGGCCGGACTGCTTCATGCCGCCGAAGCTCGCCTCGGCGGTGGAGATGAGGCCGGCATTCAGGCCGACCATGCCGTATTCCAGGCGTTCGGCCAGCCGCCAGGCGCGCGCGAGGTCGCGCGTGTACGCGTAGGCCGCAAGGCCATATTCGCTGTCGTTTGCCATGCGGATGGCCTCGGCTTCGCTGCCGAAGCGGATCAGCGGTGCGACCGGGCCGAAGGTTTCTTCGCGGCAGAGCGCGAGGTCGGGCGTGCATCCGCCGAGTACCGTCGGCTGGAAGAACAGGCCGCCCCGGGCGTGTCTTGCCCCGCCGGTCAGAAGCGTTGCCCCGTGCGCCAGCGCGTCGGCGACATGTGCTTCCACCTTGTCGCGCGCAGCGGCGGAAACCAGCGGGCCGATCTCCGCACCGGGTTCGAATCCGTCGGCGACCTTGAGGTGCGCGACTGTCGCCACGAATCGTGCGGCGAAGGCCTCATACACGCCGGCCTGCACGAAGATGCGGTTGGCGCACACGCAGGTCTGCCCGCTGTTGCGGTACTTGCTCGCCAGCGCGCCTTCCACTGCGGCGTCGAGGTCGGCGTCGTCGAACACGATGAAGGGCGCATTGCCGCCGAGCTCCAGCGAGACGCGCTTCAGCGTGGCGGCGCATTGCGCCAGAAGGCGTTTGCCGACTGCGGTTGAGCCGGTGAACGAGAGCTTGCGCACCAGCGGGTGCGCCGTCAGCACGTCGCCGATCATGGCGGCGTCGCCTGGAATGACGTTGAGCACACCCGGCGGCAGTCCGGCGCGCTGCGCGAGTTCGGCCAGGGCGAGCGCAGTGAAGGGGGTCTGCGAGGCCGGCTTGGCCACCACCGTGCACCCGGCAGCGAGCGCTGCGCCGGCCTTGCGGGTGAGCATCGCGGCAGGATAGTTCCATGGCGTGATCAAAGCTGCCACGCCGACGGGCTGGCGCAGGGTGAACAGTCGCCGGTCCGGCCACGGCGAGGGCACCACCTCGCCATGAACGCGCCGCGCCTCTTCGGCGAACCACTCGATGAAGCTTGCCGCATAGTCGATCTCGCCGCGCGCCTCGGCGAGCGGTTTGCCCTGTTCGCGCACCATGATCGCGGCGAGATCCTCACGGTGGGCGAGGATCAGCCCGAACCAGCGACGCAGGCCGTATGCACGCGCCTTCGCGGTCTGGTCGCGCCAGGCGGGGAACGCGGCATGGGCAGCCTCGACGGCACGCGCGACGTCGTTGGCCGTGCAGCGTGGCGCCGTACCGACGATTTCCCCATTCGCCGGGTTGCGGACGTCGAAACGTGAATCGTCTGCGGCATCCAGCCAGGTGCCGGCGATCAGCGCCTGCTGGCGGAAGAGAGTCGGGTCGGAGAGATTCATGCCTCGGCGACGCAGGTTTCCAGCAGTGCGATCAGGTCGTATCCAGGTTCGAGTCGGAAAATGGCCAGGCCGCGCCCATGGCATGCAGCCTCGTCTACAGCTGCCGGGCCGGTGAGCACAATCCGCCTGAGCTTGTGCAGCTGCGCGATCATCCCGGCATCGATCGGACAGGCATGGGTGATCGCGGTCGTCGCCCAGAACAGGCGCGGCACGACGTCTGCGGCTTCCGTATCGGGGTACTCGCTCCAGTTGTGATCGAAGGCTGGAATCGGCAGGTCGTCAGCGGTGAAGGCGGCCCGGTCGAGGAAGACCACGCGCTCCTTGCCGCTCATCGGGGGCTGCCGCTCACTTGCCGTTCGCGCCGGTCAGGCGTTCGAGCGCGCGCATGAGCGCCGAGGAATCGAGTTCGCTGTCGCCGGCCCCCATCAGCGCGTTCATCTGCTGCGCGATGAGTGCGGCTCCGGGCAGGGGCGTCGCGGTTTCCTGCGCGTTGTCCATGACGATGGCCATGTCCTTGTGGTGCAGCTTCACCTTGAAGCCCGGCCTGTAGTTGGAGTCGAGCATGCGCTGTCCGTGGACTTCGAGGATGCGACTGCCGGCGAAACCGCCCATCAGCGCCTCGCGCATCTTCACCGGATCGACGCCGTTGCGGCGCGCCAGGAGGATCGCCTCGGCCACGCCCTCGAAGGTGAGGCCGACGACGATCTGGTTGCAGCATTTGACGACCTGTCCGGCACCATGGCCCCCGACGTGGACGATGTTCTTGCCGAGCACCTCGAACAGCGGATGCACCCGCTCGAAGATGGGGGCCTCGCCACCGACCATGATGGAGAGCGTGCCTTCGCGTGCGCCGGCTTCGCCGCCGGATACCGGGGCGTCGAGCATGTGCACGCCGCGTTCCGCCAGGGCCGCTGCAATTCGGCGGGTCGCGGCCGGCGACACCGTGCTCATGTCGACGATGATGTGGCCGGGTTTTGCGCCCTGTACCAGCCCGCGGTCGCCGAGGATGATCTGCTCGACATCGGTGGTGTCGGAGACGACGGTGAAGGTGATGTCGGTTTCGGCGGCGACTTCCGCGGGCGTGCCCTTGCCGAGCGCGCCCAGGACCAGCATGGGCTCGATGCGGTCGAAGCGGCGGCCATAGACGGTGAGCTGATGACCCGCGCGCAAGAGGTTTTCCGCCATGGGGCGGCCCATGATGCCGCTGCCGATGAATCCGATTTTCATGTTGCCAGTCCCCTTAACAGCCATAGCCAGAATGGCAGCGTAACCAATCCGGTCAGGGTTGACCAGCCCATGATGAGCCCGGCCAGGCGGGCGTCGAGACCGAAGCGGTCGGCCAGGGCGATGACCATCACCATGGTTGGCATGGCAGCCTCCAGCACGGCCGCCTCGAGCGGCTCGGTGAGGCTGCCCGGCCAGGCCAGCGCCACCGCCAGTGCCAGCAGCGGCATCAGGGCCAGCTTGATCGACAGCGCGATCATCACCGCTTTCTGCGGGCGCAGGTCGTGCCAGGGGATGGTGAGGCCCAGTACGAACAGCATGAGCGGAATCGTCGGGCTGCCGGCCCAGTGGGCGGCCTCGACCAGCGGGGCGAGCGGCAGTCCGGAGAGGTTGACTGCGATACCGGCGGCGAAGCCCCACACCGGCGGCAGGGTGAGCCACATGCGCAGGAAGGAGGCGGGCTCGCTGTGTCTGCCGCAACGGAAGGCGATCCAGACGCCGACCGACCACACCAGCGGGGTGGTGGCGAGCATGTCGGCGAAGAAGGGGTAGCGCGCCCCCGACTCGCCAAATACCGTGGTGAGGAAGGGATAGCCGAAGAACAGCACGTTGCCGAAGCCGGAGGCAAGGAGGATTGCACCCTTGGCCGGACCCGGCAGCGCGTGCCCCAGCGGCGTGGCGAAGAGCAGCAGGGCAGCCAGGCCCAGCCCGAACAGCGTGGCGACCCCGAGCACCAGCGGCACCTGTACCAGCGAGAGGTCGACCGCGGCGTCGGCCGCGACCGCAAAGAACAGCATGGGCGCGAAGAAGTTGAGCACCAGCCGGCTGATCTCGCCGCGCAGCGCCACCGCCGAGACGCCGGTCTGCCAGCGCGGCCAGATGCCGCCGGCGGCGATCAGCAGCGAGAGCGGCAGGAGAGTCTTCAGCAGCAGCTGCTGGGCGAGCTCGGGCGACATGCAAAATGAAAAGGGCGGCAGGGCCGCCCATGATAACCGCCGCCGCGCGGCCGGTCAGGTGCGCGAGGCGGGCGTGTCGCGGTTGTCGGCGCGGTGGCTGACGCTGCCGGATTCGAGCCAGGCCTTGATGCGGGTGGCGTCGCCTGCGCGGCTGTTCTTGCCCTGCGCGTCGAGCAGCACGATGATCACGTCGCGCTGCGCCACGTTGGCCTGCATCACCAGGCAGTGGCCGGCCTCGTTGATGAAGCCGGTTTTCGACAGGCCGATGTGCCAGTCGTCGGCACGGGTGAAACGGTTGGTGTTGTTGAATGCCACCGGCCGGTAGAGGACGCGGGCCTTCTTGCGCTTCTTCTTCAGCACCACGCGCTGGGTACCGAGCGTGTAGCTGCCGGCCGTGCTGATCTGGCGGATTTCGGGGTAGTTCTGGTAGGCGTAGTCGGTGAGCCGGGCCAGGTCGAGTGCGGTCGACTGGTTGCCGCTCGACAGGCCGGTCGGCTCGACGTAGACGGTGTCGTGCATGCCGAGCGCGCGCGCCATGCGGTTCATGTTGTCGACGAAGCGCGCCACTCCGCCGGGCGTGGTGCGCGCGAGCGCATGCGCGGCACGGTTGTCCGAGGCGATCAGCGCGAGGTGCAGCAGCTGGGCGCGGGTGTAGCTTGCGCCAATGCCGAGTCGCGAGCCAGTGCCTTTCAGGGTGTCGCGGTCTTCCCCCGTGATGGTGATCTTCTCGTCCAGCGGCTGTCCGGCGTCCAGCACCAGCATCGCAGTCATCAGCTTGGTGATGGACGCGATCGGGGTCTGCACGTTCGCGTTCTTCGCGAGAAGGGCCTGGCCGCTTGCCTGGTCGAACACCAGTACCGACTGTGCCGACAGTTCCGGCATGCCCGTGTAATCGGCGCGTGGCAGGATTGCCTGCGGCGTGCCTGTCTGGGCATTCCAGTGCAGGGTGGCGTGGCCTTCGAATGCCCAGGCGCCGCCGTGGGCATACAACAACATCAATCCGGTCAGGGCAGCTTTCATGGGCGACATCATCGGCAGACGGCGGAAATGTATCAGGATGGGCAAAAAACGGACATGCCGACTAAAACTTGAAAACAACAGTCCGGCATTCCGCTGAATTTATTTCGGGCGCTCGATTGACGGTGTAGCAAAATTCAATATATATAGCAATGACATGCGAGAACTTCCGAACAATTTACTAAAGAAATCGGAGCTAACGGCCTGTGTCTGTGCTCCCGGTGTGGTGGCCGAAGCGCTGGAGCATCTGATGCGGGGCGAGGCCGCCCGGAGCGAATTTTCCGCCAGCGTGCGCTGCGATCCGGTACTGTCCCTGCGGGTCCGGCTGCTGGCGTCGGGGTTCGATGCCCAGTCTGACCTGCTGCGCAGCGTGCTGCTGGCGGCGCCGGTCGCCTCCGGCGCCGCGCAGGCGGCCTACGGTGTGCGCTGGCGCCAGTCCATCGGCGCCGCGCACCTGGCGCAGGCGCTGGCCCAGCGTGCCGGCGCGGTCGATCCCGACATGGCCTGGATGGCCGGTCTGTGCCACAACATCGCGGACTACCTCGACATTGACCTGTCTTCCCCGGCGATCGCCGCGGACTGCCTGGTCGGATTCGACCAGGACGGCTGGCTCGCCGATGCCGTGCGTTTCCACGCCGAGCCGCTGACCCGCGGGCGTGCCGCACACCCGCTCGTCCGGGTCACGCAGCTTGCGTATCAGCTCGTCGTGCGTGCCAATGCGGTGGACAGCGTGGACGTGCGCGCCGCGCTGTCCGGACTGCAGATGGGAGCCGGCGTGGCCGCGCAGCTCCTCGCGGAAAGCCAGGCGCATGCGCGCCAGATGGCACAGCGCTTCGGCCTCGCAGATGCACTGGCGGTATCGACCGGCACCGGTTTTGATCGTCTGGCCCTGCTGTATGCGGGGCAGGCAGCCCAGTCGGCGCTGCATGGCCATTTCCGTCATGCCGAGGCACCGGGCCAGGTGTTTGCGCGCCTGCGCGACAGCCTGCGCGCGCTGTTCGGGATCGAGGCGGCCTGCCTGTTCGCACCCGCCGCCGACGGTCTGTTGCGTGCGAGCGCCCTGCTGCCGGCCGCGCCGGGCCTGGCTGCATTGGCGATCCCGCCCGACGACGGCCATTCCGCCCTGCCCCGTGCGCTGGCGCGCAATGCGCCGCAGCAATTCGAGGGCGGTACCGCGGAATCCGCGCTGGTCGACGAGCAGATCGCCCGGCTGCTCGGGGCGAGCGGCTTTCTCTGCCAGCCGCTGGCACTGGCGGACGGCCAGCGCGGCGTGCTGGTGGCCGGGGATGCGGCTCCGGGCCTGTCCGCCTCGCCCTTGTGGCGTTTCACGCTCGCCGAGTGTGCCGAGGCCCTGAATCCGCGCCACACGGTCCAGCCGGAAGGCGTCGCCGCAGTGCAACCTGCCGCCGCACCGCAGGCCGCCGCTGCCGACGGCATCCCGCGCGACCGCGTGCGACGCGCCATCCACGAAGTGGCCAATCCGCTCACCATCATGCGCAACTACGTCAATCTGCTGTCTGAGCGGCTGGGCAGCGATTCGTCGGTGCAGCGCGATCTCGACATCATTGGCGACGAGATCGAACGGGTCGCACGCATCGTGCGCGGGCTCACGGCTGCCGAGGACGGCGCCGCGCCGGCCGCACCGCTGGAACTGACCTCGGTGAATGCGATCGTCTCCGAACTGGTGCGCATGGCGCTGGGGACCCTGCTTGCCCCGAACAAGGTCAAGGTGCAGATCGACCTCAATCCGGACGTGCCGCCGCTGCCGCTCAACAAGGACCTGCTGAAGCAGGTGCTGTTCAATCTGGCGAAGAATGCGGTCGAGGCCATGCCGGATGGCGGGCATCTGAAATTCAGCACCCGGCTGGCCGAAGCCGAGGGACAGCGGCTGGTCGAGATCGAAGTCGCGGACACCGGCCCCGGCCTGCCGCCGGAAGTCGTCACCCATCTGTTCGAGCCGGTGGCGACGAGCAAGGGCGGTGACCATGCCGGACTGGGACTGGCCATCAGCCGCAGCCTGGTCGAGCGCATGAACGGCGAGCTCGACTGCAACAGCACGCCACGCGGCACCCGTTTCCTGATTCGTCTGCCCACCCTGCAGAACGGCCAGGCCCCCATTACGACAACGCGCGCCGGATCGATGTAGCCGGCGCCAAGGAGGCACTTCATGACCCACGAACCGATCGAATCCGAACAGCGCAGTACCGTCAGTCCTTTTCCGGTGCGGCCGCGCATCCTGGTGGTGGACGACGAGCCGCTGATCATCGAAGGCCTGAAGCGTCTGCTCGTTGCGCGCGATTACGACGTGGTCTGCGCCAACGGCGGCTGCGACGCGCTGATCGCCATCGGCAAGCAGCAGTTCGACGTGGTCCTGCTCGACCTGGGCATGCCGGACCTCAACGGCAACGAGGTGCTGCGCTTCGTCGCCGACCGCAGTGCCGACACGCCGGTGATCGTGGTATCGGGCGAGAGCGCGATCGATGCGGCGATCCGCGCCCTGCGCGGCGGTGCCGCCGATTTCGTGCGCAAGCCCTACGAGCCCGAGGAACTGCTGCGTCGCGTCGACAACGTGCTGGCGCGGCGCCGGCTGGAAAAGGAGAACAATCACATCCTGCAGCGCCTGCAGCAGTCGGAGAAGTGGCATCGCTTCCTCGTCAACAGCTCGCCCGATTTCATCTACACGCTCGACAGCGAAGGCCGCTTCACCTTTGTCAACGACCGGGCCGAAAGCCTGCTCGGCTATCGCCGCGAGGATCTGCTTGGCCAGCACTACAGCCTGCTGGTCCACGAGGACGACATCGCACGCGCCGAGCACGTGTTCAACGAGCGACGCGCCGGCGACCGCAACGCGCGCAACATCGAGATCCGCCTCAAGTGCAACCCCGGCGCGCGCCGGCCGCGCCTGATGAACGGCCGCTGCAAGTCGGTGGAACTGACCGCCACCGGCATGTACGACGAGGAGGCCAGCCCCTTCGAGCAGCGCTTCATCGGCAGCTACGGCGTCGCCAAGGACATCACCGAGCGCAAGCAGGCCGAGGAGACCGTGCATTTCCAGGCCTACCATGACCTGCTCACCGGTCTGCCCAACCGCGCGCTGTTCCGCGACCACCTCGGCCTCATGCTCGCGCAGGCCAAGCGCAGCCAGAAGCCGCTCGCGGTGTTGAGCCTCGACCTCGACCATTTCAAGGTCATCAACGATTCGCTCGGCCACACCATCGGCGACGAGCTGCTGCTCGCGGTGGGCGCGCGCCTGCGCCAGTGCCTGCGCGAGGGCGACACGCTCGCGCGCCTGGGTGGCGACGAATTCGCCGTGCTGTTGCCCACGCTGCTGTCGCGCGGCGACGTCGAGCACATCTGCCGCAAGATCATCCAGGTGCTGTCGAAGCCGGTGTACGTGAAAGGCCACGAGATCTACATCTCGGTGAGCATCGGCGCCTGCGTCGCGCCCGACGACGGCGACATGATCGACAGCCTCATCCGCCAGGCCGAGATCGCCATGTACCAGGCCAAGTCGCAGGGCCGCAGCCGCCTGCAGTTCTGGGAATCCGGCATGCAGGCCCCCTACTCCGAGCGGATGCAGATCGAGGCTGACCTGCGTCGTGCGCTGGCGCGCAACGAATTCGTGCTGTTCTACCAGCCGCAGGTCGACACCGATACCGGCGAGGTGCGGGGCTTCGAGGCGCTGCTGCGCTGGTGGCATCCGCAGCGCGGCCTGCTCACGCCGGCCGAATTCATCCCGGTGGCCGAGGAATCCGGTGTCATCGTCCCCATCGGCGACTGGGTGCTGCGCCAGGCCAGCGCGCAGCTGGCCGAATGGCGCAAGGCCGGCCTGCCGCCGGTGCGCCTGTCGGTGAACATATCCGCACGCCAGCTGGAGAACCCCGATTTTGTCGACAGCGTGATGCGCGCCGTGCAGGTGTATGCGCTCGACGGCCACCAGATGGAGCTGGAGATCACCGAAAGCCTCCTCATGCGCGACTTCGAAGCCAATGCCGTGAAGCTCGGGCGGCTCTCGGCTTCCGGCATCCGGCTCGCCATCGACGACTTCGGCACCGGCTACAGCTCGTTCAAGTACCTCTCGCGTTTCCCCATCCACACGCTCAAGATCGACCAGTCCTTCGTGCAGGAGCTCGAACGCGAGGAGAACATGTCCATCGTCAACGCCATGATCGCCATGGGGCGCGGCATGAACCTCAACGTCGTCGCCGAAGGCGTGGAGACCGAATCGCAGCTCGTGCGCCTGCAGCAGATGCGCTGCCACGAGATGCAGGGACATTACTACAGCGCGCCGGTTTCGGGCCACGAGGCGACCACGCTGCTGGGGCGTCACGCCCGCGGCTTCGAGGGGCGCGCGGCGAGTTGACCGACATGGCGCGTTCATCATTTTTTGCCTTGCCAGCAGGTATGCTCAGATAAATCTGACGCATACCGGTGAACGCATGTATCGCAGCACGGACCGCCTGATCATCATCGATGCCGATGGCACGCTCATCGACGCCTTTTCGGCCATCTGCACGACCTTTTCCCAGCATGGCCTCGATCTCGGCGACCTGGAGCGTTTCCAGAAGCGCCGCAACCTGTTCAAGTACCTGGGCGGCATCAAGGAGTTTCCGCGCAACCTGGCCCAGCATGTGGGCAAGCGCCTGCGCAAGGAGCTGCTGAACACGCTCACCGACGTCTATCGCGAGGAGGCGAACCTCTATCCGGGCATGCAGGCGCTGATGCATGATCTGATCGAGACACCCGGCATCCGCGTCGGCATGGTCACGCGCAATATCAGCCACGATCCCCACATCACGCTGGCGCGCCTGTTCGCGCGGCACGATCTCGACATCGGTCGGCTGGATTTTCTGCATGCACTGCCGTTGCGCGAGGGCAAGACGCCCTACTACAAGGCCGCACGGGAGCAGTTCGACATCAATCCCGCGCGTGCCTATGCGGTGGGCGACGAGCACCGCGACTACGAAGCGGCGCTGGCCGCAGGCATCCATCCCTTCATCGTGTCGTACGGTTTCGAGAGCCACGCGCGGCTGACGGGCAAGTTCGTCATTCCCGATGAAGTCATTTCGCCCGATCCCGAGACGCTGTGCGGCCGTGTACGGCACGCGCTGGACATACCGGACGCGCGCGGCAATAATGCAGGCGCTATGTCCGTACGGATATAGCGCCCTCTTCAACCCTGCGGAACGGACATGACCTCGTCCAGGCCACGCCTGCGCATCCTGCTCGGTGCCGAAATTGCCATGGGGCCAGGCAAGGCGGACCTGCACGATGCCTTGCGGCGAACCGGTTCCATATCCGCTGCGGCACGCGAAATGGACATGTCCTACCGGCGTGCCTGGCAGCTGGTCGACACCATGAATCGCAGCTTCCGGTCGCCTCTGGTGGAGGCGAACAAGGGCGGCCCGGGCGGCGGCGGGGCACGGGTGACGGCATTCGGGCTGGATGTGCTTGCACGCTACCGGGCGATGGAGGCCCGGGCGGCAGCCAGCGTCGCGCGCGAAATGCGGACGTTTTCCCGCCTGCTTTCCGGGCAGTCGGAGCGTTAGGCGCAAATTTTTTTGTCGTTCGTTATACCCGTTCATATATATCGATGGCGCAGACATGAAATTCCCTTTCAAACGCTGCATGGCAACAGTCTGGGCGACGTTGTTCATCGGGCCCGTCTACGCGGCCGACGTCCAGGTCGCCGTCGCCGCCAATTTCACCGCGCCGATGCAGAAGATCGCCGCCGATTTCGAGCAGGCCACCGGCCACCGGGCCAGGCTCGCCTTCGGCGCCACCGGCAAGTTCTACGCGCAGATCAAAAACGGCGCGCCCTTCGAGGTGCTGCTGGCGGCCGACGACGACACCCCGGCCAGACTGGAAAAGGAAGGCCTGGCCGTGGCCGGCAGCCGCTTCACCTATTCGATCGGCCAGCTCGCCCTGTGGTCGGCCAGGCCCGGCTATGTGGACGGCAAGGGCGAGGTGCTGAAGCAAGGCGCGTTCGATCACCTCGCCCTCGCCAACCCCAGGCTTGCGCCCTACGGCGGCGCCGCCGTCGAGACGATGAACAAACTGGGTGTGCTGTCCGCACTGCAGCCGAAATTCGTGCAGGGCGAGAACATTGCGCAAACCTTCCAGTTCGTCAGCACCGGCAATGCCGAACTCGGCTTCGTCGCGCTGTCGCAGGTAGTTGAAGACGGCAAGCTCAAGCGCGGCTCGGCCTGGGTCGTGCCTGCCGGCCTGCATGCGCCGATCCGCCAGGATGCGGTGATTCTCGTGCGCGGCAAGGCCAACCCGGCCGCGCTGGCGCTGATGAAGTACCTGAAGGAAGACCGGGCCCGGGCTATCATCCGGGCCTATGGTTATCAATACTGATCCTGCGCCGTGCTGAGCGACACCGACTGGAGCGCGATCCGGCTCACCGTCGAACTGGCGGGCGTCACCACCGCGCTGCTGCTGATCCTCGGCACGCCCATCGCCTGGTGGCTGGCGCGCACGCGCTCGGCGTGGAAGGGTGCGGTGGGTGCGATCGTGGCGCTGCCCATCGTGCTGCCGCCCACGGTGATCGGCTTCTACCTGCTGGTGGCCATGGGGCCGCAGGGGCCGGTCGGCAGGCTCACCGAATCGCTCGGCCTCGGCACCCTGCCCTTCACCTTCGCCGGGCTGGTGGTGGCCTCGGTGATCTACTCGCTGCCCTTCGTGGTGCAGCCGATCCAGAACGCCTTCGAAGCCATCGGCGAACGCCCGCTCGAAGTGGCCGCCACCCTGCGCGCGTCCCCCCTCGATACCTTCTTCAGCGTGGTGCTGCCGCTCGCGCGGCCCGGCTACCTCACCGCCACCGTGCTCGGCTTTGCCCACACCGTCGGCGAATTCGGCGTGGTGCTCATGATCGGCGGCAACATCCCCGACAAGACCCGCGTGGTCTCGGTGCAGATCTACGACCACGTCGAGGCGATGGACTACGCCGCGGCGCACGGGCTCGCCGCCGGCATGGTGGCCTTCTCCTTCCTCGTGCTGCTGTTGCTGTACACCCTGAACCCCACCGGGCGGCGCGCATGAACAGCGCCGTCCTGCCCGCCATCGAGGCGCGCTTCAAACTCGACTGGCCCGGCTTTTCGCTCGACGTCGACCTCACCCTGCCCGGCCACGGCGTCACCGCCCTGTTCGGCCATTCCGGCTCCGGCAAGACCACGCTGCTGCGCGCCATCGCCGGGCTCGAACGCGTCGCCAACGGCCGGCTCTCGGTCAAGGGCGACGTCTGGCAGGATGCCGCCGTATTCCGCCCCACCCACCGGCGCCCCCTCGGCTACGTGTTCCAGGAAGCCAGCCTGTTCCCGCACCTTTCCGTGCAGGCCAACCTGGCATACGGGCAGAAACGCGTGCCCGAAGCGCAGCGCCGCGTCGCGCTCGACCAGGCCGTGGACATGCTCAACATCGGCCACCTGCTCGACCGCAAGCCGGACCGGCTCTCCGGCGGCGAACGCCAGCGCGTCGGCATCGCGCGCGCGCTCGCCGTCAGCCCCAGCCTGCTGCTGATGGACGAACCGCTCGCCGCGCTGGATCACGCGCTCAAGCAGGAAATCCTGCCCTACCTCGAACGCCTGCACGACGAACTCGACATCCCCGTGCTGTACGTGAGCCACGCCCCCGACGAAGTCGCGCGGTTGGCCGACCACATCGTGGTGATGGCCGGCGGCAAGGCCGTCGCCGCCGGCCCGCTCGGCGACACCCTCGCCCGCCTCGACCTGCCCATCAAGCTTGGAGAAGACGCCGGCGTGGTGCTCGACGCCGTCGTCGCTGCGCGCGACGCAGAATGGCAACTGGCCCACATGGAATTCGCCGGCGGCCGCCTGTGGGTGCGCGACCACGGCCTGCCCCTCGGCCACCGCGCCCGCGTGCGCATCCTCGCCCGCGACGTCAGCCTTGCGCGCACCCCCCACAGCGGCACCAGCATCCTCAACACCCTGCCCGCCGTCGTCGTCGACAGCGTTGCCGACGCCCACGGCGCGCTCACCCTGGTGAAACTGCGTGTCGGCGAATCGCCGCTGCTGGCGCGGCTGACCCGGCGCTCCGCGCACGCACTGGAGATCGCGCCGGGGCAACTGCTTTATGTGCAGATCAAGGCGGTGGCGTTGATTGGGTGAAGGAGGTTGCGGGGAGTTGTGTGCGGCTGTTATCGACCCGTTGCGGTCATTGCGCTTCAAGGCATCACCGGCCGTTCCCGCCTCGAAGCGGCCATTGGGGAAACCGAGTCGCCCATTGTTCGTCGGTTCGGGCCCATCCGCTTGCTGGAGCATCGAGGTGGTTCGGACTTAGGCAAACGTCACGCCTACCCGGGCTCACGATCTGGGCGAGATCACGCTCAGGGCTTCGTCAGCAGGTAGTCCGCCACCGCCTGATAGGCAGGCAGAGAGGTAGGATCGTTGGCGGCGTTGCTGGCCTTGGGATGGGAGGCTAGCCGCACGATGACCATCTTGGCTTTCGGGTCCACGTAGATGGTCTGGCCGTGCACGCCACGGGCCGCAAAGGCACCGTGGGCATTGTGATAGACCCACCACATGCCTCGATAGCTGCCGCCCGGAAGGCCGCTGTAGCCCGCAGCGAAGGCCTTCTTGTCGCCCCCCGCCGCGAGACTGCGCGTGACCTCGGATGGGAACAGGCGACGGCCATTGATGTGTCCGCCGTTGAGGACCAGTTGGCCGATGCGGCCCAAGTCCCGCAAGCCGGCGCTAAGCCCGCCGCCCGCGAAAGGCGTGCCCAGGCCGTCCACGGTCATGTAGCCGTCCTGCTCGGCGCCCATCCCGCTCCAGATGCGATCTGACAGGAGTTCCGTCAGTGCCTTGCCCGTGACCCGGGAGATGATCCAGCCGAGGGCGTCGGTATTGATAGTCTTGTAGCCGAAGGTGCGGCCGTGGCACCCCGCCTGCCCGACAGTCTGGAGATACTGGAAATAGCCGTTCGGCCCGACGTAACCGGCAGGCTTGGGCAGTGGGCTGGTGGCGGCGGAATACTTCCAGATGCCGGATTGCGGATCGGCGTAGTTCTCCGTGTAGTCGAGGGCGGTGGTCATGTCCATCACCTGCCGTACCGTGGCGCTACCGAATGCGCTGTCCTTAAGCTCCGGCACGATAGAGGCAACGAACGCCTTTTCATCGAGGACGCCCTCGGCCACCAGGATCTCCGCCAGTAAGCCGGTCAGGGACTTGGTCATGGACATGGCTGCGTGCTTGCCAGACTCATCCAAACAGCCCAAGTAACGTTCGTACACGATCTTGCCCCGGTGCAGGATCAGCATGCCATCGGTGTAGTTGGCAGCCATGGACTCCTTCCAGGTCATGCGCTCGTGCGAGCCTGTGGGCGTGAAACTGAGGGCGTCGATGGCAGCCTCATCCAGCGCATATTCGAGCGGCACCGGCGCGCCGAGGCCGCGGCTGACCTGCTCGGTCGGCAGCAACTCGCGAATGTGGCAAACCGTCCAGCGCAGCTTGGGAAAGCTGAAGTAGTTGGAGTCGGGCTGCATGATCAGCTTGTCGGCCGGGGGCGGGAAGCCCTGCATCCAGCCCAGTACCCTCGGGTCGGATTGCACCGCCGTAAGTTGGCTGGCGGCGGCCGGCAACGCCATCAGGCTCAATCCAAACAGTAGGGGGGAAACTCTGCGATGAAGTGATGAACTCAGCATGCGCCAATCCGTTAATCTCTGCCCGTCGTCGCTAATTTTAGATGGGCCGGTCGGTTTAGGGGGCATAAATTGCATTCTGGGCAGAATGACCAGTTGAATCGCCCCGGCTCCAGTGAAACTTTCAAGCATGAGCCCCACCCGTCCGCTGTGGCCGAGTTGTGTGAGTTGGTCTTCCGGCAGGTTTCTGATTGCAGCAGTCGTTCAGATGACTGCTTGTTGGAATCATCGAACGGCGGCAGTTGGCCGCTAGCAGCCCATCGAGCTGCTTTGAAATACCACGCGCGAGCCCGCATAGCGAAACCGCCTAGTTGCACTACTTCCCGGGACGGTCGAGCTCACCCTTCTTCCAGCGCTTCTCGATGGCGCCGCTCGCTGCCGCCTTGAGCAGTTTCTGAAAGCTCGGACATTCCGCATGACTGGGCGCGGGGCAGGCCGCCGCGTGCCGCAGGCCACGGCTCATTGCCCGCAGGCGCTTGACCAGCGCATCGATTTCGTCGGCCTTGGCTTCCAGCATCTTTCGGTCGATGTTCGGCTCGCCGTTGGGCGTGAACATCGACCGGATGTCGTCCAGCGAGAGGCCGGCGGCCTGACCCAGGGAAATCAAAGCCAGTTGGTCCAGCACGCCGGGCGCGAACCTGCGCCGGATTCCCTGGCGGCTGACTGAAGCGATGAGCCCCTTTTTTTCGTAGTAGCGCAGCGTCGACGCGGGCACGCCGGTGCGTTTGGCGACTTCGGAAATATCCATCCGGCGACCCCTTGACTTGAAGTTGACTTCAACTTGTATGGTGTGCTCAACAAGTTCACTCGTCAACGGAAAGGGGCTCGCATGACACACCTTCAAGACATCACACACATTGCGCTGATCGGGATCGGGGCGACCGCGGTCATGGACGTCTGGCTGACGTTCCTCAAGCGCATGGGCGTCCCGACGCTCGACTTCGCGTACATCGGCCGCTGGGTCGGGCACCTGGCGCGCGGCACATTGACCCACGCGTCGATCCGGGCGGCGCAGCCGATTCCCGGCGAGCTTGCGCTGGGCTGGCTCACCCACTATGCGATTGGGGTCGCGTTCGCGGGCCTGCTCGTCGGCCTCTACGGAATCGGCTGGGCGAAAAGTCCAAGCTTCCTCCCTGCCGTGCTGGTGGGTGTGGGCACGGTCGCGGCGCCGCTCTTCGTGATGCAGCCGGCCATGGGCTCGGGTTTCGCCGCTTCCAAAACGCCGACGCCGCTCAGGAACTGCCTGCGCAGCGTGGTCAATCACACGGTCTTCGGCATGGGCCTCTATCTGAGCGCCGCCCTCATCGCATGGATCGCGCGATGAACGCGACGTCGGCCGTACTTCCCTCTCCCCGCACATTCATCAGGAGCATGAAAAATGAAAAGCATTGCCGTCATCTACCACAGTGCGCAGGGCCATACGGCGCACATTGCCGCACACGTCCACGAAGGCGCGCGGAGCGTACCGGACACCGAGGCCCATCTGCTGAAAGCGGAGGACCTTGCCGGGACGCCGGATCAACTGCTCAGGTACGACGGCTTCATCCTGGGCTCGCCGACCTACTTCGGCGGTGTTTCCGGACCGTTCAAGACCTTCATGGACGCGACGGGAAGGCTGTGGCGCACCCAGCAGCTCAGGGGCCGGCTCGCTGCGGGATTCACGGTGTCGTCGCTGCCGGCCGGAGACAAGCAGTCCACGCTCATGTCGATGTTCGTGTTCTGCATGCAGCACGGGATGCTCTGGGCCGGCAATCCCGTTCTTCCGGAGCAGCACGCGGGCGTTCCCTACGACGAAGCCGCCAATCGGCTTGGCTCATGGTCGGGCCTGATGGCGCAGGCAGATCACTCGGCGCCGGCCGATGCGTTCCAGGCTGGCGACATCAGGACGGCCCGGATGTTTGGCAAGAATTTCGCCGAGGTGCTGCATCGGGTCAGCAATACGGATCGGTCCCGGGAGGATTCGGGGGTGTGCGCATGATTGCGAGGAGATACGAGCCGCAGCTATTCGCGCTGATTCTTTCGGGCCTGATGTCCATCCTGATTTCCGGCATCGCGACGTATCGCGCTGTCGGCCTGGTGTCGAACTTTGCAGGCCTTTGGGCCGGTGCATGGCTTGCTGCATGGCTTTTCGCGTTTCCTGCCGTGCTTCTGGTTACCCCGTTTGCAAGGAAGATCGTGCAGCGATTCATCACGAAGGATTGAGCCGGCCTGTGCAGGGTTGAGAGAATGCGGTCGAGGAGTCATCCCTCGTCTTGGGTAAACTCGCACCGTCCAGCATCGTGCCGAAGAGTGAACCGCTCATGACCCCCGCCCACGCTCAACTCCTCCGCGACCTGCTCCGCACCCAGGAAGTCGCCGCCCTCGGCACGCTCCACAAGGGACGGCCCTACGTATCGATGGTGCCGTTCGCGCTGCGGCCGGACAGTACGGATTTCATCATCCACGTCAGCCAGCTTGCGGCGCACACGAAGGACATGCTGGCGCATCCGCAGGTGAGCCTGCTGGTGATCGCCCCGCCCGCGTCTGCGGTAATGGCGCAGGAGCTGGCGCGTATCACGGTGCTGGGTACGGCGCGGCAGCTGGCGCGCGATACATCGGAATACGCCACGGCGAGGGCGGCGTATCTGGCGCGTTTTCCGCAGAGCGAAATGATGTTCGGCTTTGCCGATTTTGCGCTGTTCGCGATTGCGCCGGAATCGATCCGCTTCGTCGGCGGGTTTGCGCAGGCGACGACGATTTCGCCGGCCACGCTCGCGCGCGCACTCTACGAAGCCTGAGTCCGCCGGAAATGAAAAACGGCCCGCGAGAATCGCGAGCCGTTGGATGTTCTGGTGGTGGGGCGGAACCCTGCGCCAAACCTATGTAACTCAGCGCCTTACGACCGCTTCGAACTCCTGCGGAAAGGTGCGGAACCCAGCCCCGACTGCCAACAATCCTACCAGTTCTGCCCCGGCCGGGTCACCAACCGAGCGCATCGGGCAGGACGCCAGTTCGATTCCCAATTTCGGAATTGAACCCGCGTCCGCATCGACTCACCCGACCTTCGATCAGGCGGTGACGAACCGCTCCCGAAATGCTCGCCGGCCCTGGTCGTAAGGCACAGGGTTGGTGGCGTGCGGGATCGGCGCGTTTCTGTCGCCGATGAGGTAATTGATCCGGTAGGTGCAGTTGCCGGATGGGTGCAGCATGCCGCCAATCACCCGTTCGGGATTCAGCACCCGCTCCTGGATCAGTCGATCCAGCACCTTCTGGACCTGCGGCCCGAGCCCGACGAACACGGCCTCCTTCAGTTCCTCGACCTCCGCCGCGAAGTTCTCCAGCAGGTACTTCCTCAGCAAGAGGTGCTTGGTCATGTCTGGAGAGCCACGGTAATCGTCGTCCTTGACGAACACCGGATAGCGCAGGAGGGATGTGGTCTGCACCAGGTGGCGCGACGTGGAGAACAGGTCGGCAGAATCGGTCAGGCCGAGCCACTTGTGAAAGCCCCAATGGTTGAGCTGGTTGATGAGGTTGCTTCGCAACGGCTCGCCACTGAATGCGCCGACGCTCTTGGCGGCCTGGATCGCTTCCGTGCTGGACTTGCCGGCCTGAAGCGCGCGCCGCGCCTCGTTGTTGGCATTGACCATCTGGGTGGGGCCCGGTGTGATCCCGACCAGAACGATCCGCGCACTGGGGTTGATGTACTCGAACGGCGCGTAATAGATCTTCACGTCGCCGCTTGCATCCATCAACAGGCGCGGGTCGCGGACCACCGGAGGCGTCGACCCACAAAGAATCGGTGCGTACTTTTCGATCAAGTCTGTTCTCATTATTTGATGTGTCCTGGTCTAAGACTGGTCCGCCAGCCTGCTGGAATCAGTCCGAAGCCCACAGCCGATCGTCATCCTGGGTCGCGGCCCAGAAGTCATCGAACAGCGCCAGCTTGGCTTCGTCCTTGGTCGCGTAGGTCTTGGTGCTGAACCGGCTGCCGATCCGGTAGCCCCACCGCTTGAACTTGTTCATGTGGACGCCGAGGTTGTGCCCATCGACGTTCAGAAAGCTGTTCCCCTTGGCGGACACCCGCCACGTGCGCTGCAGCCATCGAGTTCGGCGAGCTGCCCGGTTGCGCAACTTGGCCTCACGCCGTTTCGGCCCCTCGTAGTCGCCGCTCATCTTCTCGGCGCAGACGCACCCGACGTCGAAGGTCTCGTCCAGATCCGGGTGTTCCATGATGTGGACGTAGCGGATCTTCTCGTTGCCGCACATCTGGCAGGTCGCGTAATCGGTTTCGTCCGCCGACTCGCCGTCGGCCCGCAGGTCGACCACGTCCACGCAGTGCCATCCCTTGTGGGGCACACCCGGCTGGTCCCATCGATTTCCGCTCATGCCAGTTCACTCCATCTCAGAATCCCGGGTACTTCCGCCAGATCCGCTGGTTCAGCTCTTCGTTGTCGCTGTACTCGCCGATCGCCCAATCCTTGAAGGCGTAGAGGTCTTCCGCCAATTCGGTGATGACGTCGCGCAGTTCCAGCGGCTCCAGCCACTCGGCTGGGATCGCCTTCACGCCATGCACCGCGCCCAGCAGGTTGCCGACGATCGCTCCAGTCGAGTCGGAGTCACCATCGTGGTTCACCGCCAGGATCACGCCATGTTTGAAATTGCGGGCGACCAGCGCGCAATAGATGGAGATCGCCAGGGCCTCCTCGGCGATCCATCCCTGGCCTAGCCGGGCAATGGCTTCTTCATGTGGCAAACCGGAATCGGCCAACTCCTCAGCCATTTCGATTGCCCGCAGCGTCTCTTCGTGGCCGGGCTCAACTCGCAGGAGGCGTTTTACGGCGGCCAATGCCTCGTTTAGCGACGCGCCATCGGTCAGCGCCAGGATCAGCACCGCCAGCACACCACCGGTTAGGGCTCCGGTCGGGTGCCCATGGGTCAGCGCAGCCAACTCGGTACCCAGCCGGAAGGCGTCTTGGGGAGATTCATGCTGACGCAGGCGCCAGGCGAAAAGACCGACCGGCGCAACCCGCATGACGCCGCCGCAGCCCTTGCTGTCGTTGCGGGCCGGCTCCCCGAGGGAGTTCATCGCCCGCAGGGCCGATAGGCAGGTGTTGCCCGGTGCACGACGGCTGTGCAGCTGACGCTGCTGAAACAGCCAGCCAGGCTCATCGGTGCCGAAGTCGATGTCGCATGTCGGGCGTTCGCCTTGGGTTTGCAGCCAGCGCAAATAGGCGTGGGCCGTGACCCCGGAATAGGTCGTGATGCCTTTGAAGCAGCCGCGCACCCAGCCTCGGATCAAGCCCTCGGCGGTAAACAAGGTCATCTGCGTGTCGTCGGTGATCGTCCCCAGGCCACCATAAGCCGGTGCGTACTGGGTGATGCCCTTCGGGCCGAAGCGACGCAGAATCTCAGCCCGCTTCATGAACTCCACCGGTGCGCCCAGCGCATCGCCAACTGCGCCGCCGAGTAGGCAGCCCAGAAACCGCCCCTGGACCGTGCGCTTTTGTTGCCGCTTGCTGTGCCAAGCTGGTGGGGCCGGTGTCTCGAATTCTTCCGCCGCGCTTGTATCGGCAACAGGCTCCTCGTCCTCATTGCCGGACAAGGTGTAGTAGACGCCCAGCTCTGCGACCACGCGAGCGGCGGGTCGGGCGACGAGGCCCAGCTGCTTACGCCACTCGGGCACATCGGAGCCGTCCCAACTGATGCCCAGGCCTTTCTCCCAGTGGGACAGATAGGCCTCGCCCCGGTCGGCGGCGTAGTAGTTGCCGTTGCCGGCGGAGCTGTCGAGCGCGTACTCCCAGTTGTTCTCGCGCATGCAGACCCCGTGCTCGGGGTGAGGCACTTGCCCCAGCCCGATCAGGTATTCCGCGCTCTTGGCGTCCAACGGGCGAAACACGGCCACCCGCAATCGTCCGTCGTCCCGGGCGGTGATGGCAGCGATCAGAACAGTGCCACGTTGGATGGTGACCAGTTTGCCGCCGAGGTCCACGGGCCCGACCTCGAGCCACCAGTGGTCACCGGAAGCTGAAATGATATCGCGGGCATCGTCGGGCGCCAACAGCTCGGCAAGCCGATCCATTGCGGGTTCGACCTGCTGCCATTCGGCGTCACCATCCCGGCAGCGCTGCTGCAGACCGTGCAGCATCACAGCCAGCGGCAGGCCCCCGTTTTCGAGCAGGGCCGACTTCAGATCAGCCGCTGGTACGGGGTACGGGATGTCCGGCAACCCTTGCTGCGCCAGCGTCTCTGGCTTGAGGTGAAGCTCTGCGAAATTTTGCATGGCGCCCGTACCGATCCTTTTGCCGCCGCGCCGCTTGTAGTTATCACAATGCGACGCACACACAAATCAAAATAGAGTCATGGACAGATTCTATGGCAGACCATATACTTTCCGCAATAACCAGCACAAGCATTCGCTAACCCGAACGAGCCAGCCAGGATGTCGAACGAACAGCTTGCAGATCTAACCCAGCCCCAGCGCGACCGGCTCGCGTTTGTGGAGTTGCGCGTGCGCTTCATCGGGGAGATACGCCGTCAGGACTTGGTCACGCGGTTTGGCATCCAGTCCGCCGCCGCATCCAGGGATCTGGCGCTGTACAAGGACTTGGCCCCGGGCAACATCGACTACGACTCCAAGGGCAAGTCCTACGTCCTGGGGCCGGACTTCCGGCCCGTCTTCGACTTCCCCCCGGAGCGGGTGCTGTCGTGGCTGACCCAGGGCTTTGGCGATGGTGAGCCAATGCGGCTCAAGGCGTGGGTGGCCAGCGAAAGCCCGACGCGGCTCACGCACCCGGATCTGGATGTGCTGGCGAGTGTGACCCGAGCGGTCCACCAGGAGTGTCCGCTCGGCATCGAGTACCACTCCATCTCCAGTGGCCGCACCGAGCGGGAGATCGTCCCGTTCGCGCTGATCGACAACGGTCTGCGCTGGCACGTCCGCGCCTTCGACCGGAAGTCGCGGGAGTTCCGGGATTTCGTCATCACCCGGATCAAGCGCCCGGCGGTGCTCAAGGGGCAGCCCGTCGCGCCCCACGAGATGAGCGATCAGGACATTCAGTGGACGCGGATCGTCGAGCTGGAGTTGGTGCCGCATCCGGATCAACCTCGGCCGGAGATCACCGAGATGGATTACGGCATGCGCGACGGCGTGCTGCGGATGAATCTGCGCGCCGCCACGGCTGGATACATCCTGCGCAAATGGAGTGTCGACTGCTCCCCTGACCACAGCTTGCGCGGGCATGAGTACCGGTTGTGGCTGAAGGACCACCTGGCCATCTACGGTGTGCGAAATGCCGTGCTGGCGCCGGGCTACCGCTCCCCTGATCAACAGCGGCTCGAAGCCGAGTCGGACTGAGGGGATGAGCATGCTCGCAAAACCCGAACGACTCATCGGCGAAATCGGCGACCTCAACAGCAAGTTGATCCTGCTGGTCGGACCCAGCCGCAGCGGCAAGACCCAACTGCTTCGCCAGCTCGGCGCCAAGCTCAACATTGAGTCGCTCAACGTTGGCCTGGAGCTAGGCCGCCGTTTGGCTGCCACGCCGAACAACAAGCGCGGCTTCTCGGCAGGCGAACTGCTGCGGGAGATCGCGGACAAGGAACGAACGGAAGACCCGCTGCTGCTCGACAACCTCGAGTTGCTGTTCGAGCCCAGCCTGCAGATCAACCCGCTTGACCTCGTCAGGCGGCTGGCTCACTCCAAGCGCGTCGTGGCCGTCTGGCCTGGCGACCAGTTGCAAGCGAAATTGCTGACCGCTATCGAACAAGGTAATCAGCAGCATTCCGCCATCGAGCGTGAGAATGAGGCGCTTCGGGAACAAGTGAAGTCGCTGGGTGCCCGCATAGTTGATCTGGAAGCGGCCCAGCACGTTGGCGATCAAGCCAGCAAGGAGACTTCAGCCTCCCGCCGGGCCACAAGCCCAGGCAGCACCTTACCGCCACCATAGACCCACCGCCGCAGCTCAGTCGCGGCTGCGGCCCAGTCGCGCTGGTTCACGCGACGCCGCAGCGTCGAGGTCTGCAAGCGCCCGCCACCGAGGTTGAACGTGAAATCCACGATGGCCGCGAGTCTGCTTTCGGGTTCGGTGGCCAGCACCGGGCAGTAGCGCAGCGTGGCGGCGAGTGCCGCGTTCAGGTCACGGGCGAGATAGCCCGGATCACTGCTGTCCGGTTAAAACGCAAACAGATTCAATTGGTTGCTGATGGTGGTACTGTCGGAACCGGAGTCGTTGCCCGGAAAGGCTTGCTGCAAGGGCATCTTCTCGAAAAGCGTGACCGACAAGATCTGTAGCAATGTGTAGAGCGAAGCATCGATGCCCAGACGCTTCCTGACGATGGCGACGAGCACATAGACCGACACGGCGATCCAGATTTGCGTCTTGACCGCATTCTCCGACGTACCGAAGAAACGTTTGATCCGAAGATGCTGCTTGATCCACTTGAAGAACAGTTCGACCTGCCAGCGGTTCTTGTAGAGCGCGCAGATGGTGGCGCTCGGCAATGTCATCTGGTTGGTGAGGAAGACGAGCGTCTTGCCGGTCTCGGGGTCCTTGAATCGCACGCGGCGCAGATGCGCGGGGTAGTCCTGCTTCGTGTAGAAGCCGTCGAGCGCAATGGTCTGATCGCAAATGATGCCGGTCGCCCGATCCGTCTTCGCCGAATAGACGCGATGGAAGTCCATGTTCGACTTGGTCCGCGTGACGAAGAAAGCGCCGGCCAGATGCAGAACGTGAAGGCGAGCGAAATCGACGTAGCCGCGATCCATGACGTAGATAGCCCCCGGCTCCGGCACCAGCAGGTCGAGGGCATGCACGTCGTGCAGCTTGCCGTCGGAGACGTGGATGAAGCTCGGAATGCTGCCGCGCAAATCGAGCAGCGTGTGCATCTTCACGGCGGCCTTGGTCGTACGGAAGTGTGCCCACGGAAAGACCGACAGGCACAGGTCGATGGTGGTCGAATCCAGTGCATAGACCGTGTTCGACAATTCCAGCCCCAAGTCCTCGCTGGCATACAGCGATCTGGCCTGACCGATCAGGCGCTGCGCGAAGTCGGCATGGATGCGCCAGTCGCGCAACTCGTTGGCATCGGCCAGCGTCGAGCGCCGAATGGGTTCGCGAAAGCCCATGTGGTAGAGCTTGGCGTCTTGGGCCGACAGACACACTTCGATGTCGCGCAGGCTCTCGCGGTAGGTCAATTGGGCGAAGGCCATGACTCGGAACTGCTCCGCGCACGTCAGCGAGCGAACGCCCTTGTCGCCGTCGTAGCGCGCGACGTACCGGGCGAAGGTCGTCCAGGGCAGGAAATCCATGAGCTGGGCGAACAGCGTCTTGCCTGTGTTCATGGCGACCTCCGGGCAAAAGCCCGGAAGACTGCCCGAATTGGCAATCGCCGTTCAAATCGACACCACCCTTCGTCGCTCGGAAATCCGCGTCAGTCATGGCTTTCAGCGATTCATCCCCTCATTTAACCGGACAGCAGTGAGCCCGGATATTTCATAAGGAGGTCGGCGGAACCGCCGGAAAGGCGCTCTAATACAGGTATCGAAGCCGTATTGAGAGGAGTTCCGCCGATGCCAGATTGTACCTGTCAGCAGATGCTGTTTGGGCGCCTTGGGCGCCGGGAGATAGAAGCGGATTTCACGGGAGGCGCCATCGGTTCCGACGGTGGCATCATGCTGGTGCGCCAGGTTGATCGGAAGATCGGCTTGTCGGCGGCGGTGGCCACGGCGCTCTCCGACCCGCGTGATCCTGAACGCATCCGGCATCCGCTGCGCGATCTCGTCGCCCAGCGCCTGTATGGGCTGTGCTGCGGCTACGAGGACCTGAACGACCACGACCGGCTGCGCTTTGACCCGCTGATGCAGACGGCGGTGGGCAAGGCCGAGGAACTGGCCAGCAGCCCGACCTTCTCGCGCCTGGAGACGCGCGCCACCCGCACTGACGTCATGGCGCTCAACCGGGTGCTGGTCGAGCAATTCATCGCCGCCCAGAAGCAGGTGCCGGATGAACTGATCCTCGATGTCGACGCTTCCGATGTGCCGCTGCACGGCGAGCAGGAACTGTCGCAGTTCCACGGCTACTACGATCACTACTGCTACTTGCCGCTCTACGTCTTCTGCGGGCAGCATATGCTCGCCTGCCTGCTGCGGCCGTCTCGCATCGATGGCGCGAAGCACGCCGCTGCCGTGATTCGCCTCCTCGTCGGGCGGTTGCGCCAAACGTGGCCGCAGGTGCGCATCGTCGTGCGCGGCGACTCGGGGTTCTGCCGGCAACGGCTGCTGCGCTGGTGCGAACGGCACGATGTCGGCTACGTCGTCGGCGTGGCGCGCAACGCGCGCCTGCACCGGCAGGTGGCAGCCTGGGAGCAGGAACTCGAAGCCGCTTTCGTTGCCACGGACGCCAAGCAGCGCGCGGTCCGCGAGTTCCGCTACGCGGCTGACACGTGGAATGTCGAGCGCCGCGTCGTCGCGCGCCTGGAGTACGGAGCACAGGGCACCAACCCGCGCTTCGTCGTGACCAATCTCGACCTGCCTGCGGACGCCCTCTACGACGGCCTCTACTGTCAGCGCGGCGAAGCCGAGAACCGCATCAAGGAGGCGCAGCTCGACCTCTTCGGCACCCGCGCCAGCTGCCACAAGTTCCTTGCCAACTGGCTGCGCCTGATGTTCGCCGCACTGGCCTACACGCTGATGCAGCGCCTGCGCGAGATCGCCCTGCAGGGCACGGAGTTGGCCAAGGCATCCGCCGCCACGATCCGCGTCAGGCTCCTCAAGATCGGCGCCGCGATCCTCATCAACACCCGCCGTGTCCGCATCCTGCTCGCCTCGCATCACCCGATGCGCGCGGTGTTCCTCTCCGCCGCCCGCGCGCTCGCGCCGTAACCCACCCCAAGTGCGGCCCCGACACGTTGATGCTTCGGGGGTTGGGGGAGGTTCGCCAAAAATCCGTCGCGCTGCCTATTTCTTGGGCAGCAGCCGCCTTTCACCATTCCAGTTACTCATCTCGCATCACTTCCGCCGCCTCAGCGGGGCATTGATGAAATATCCGGGCTAAACGCACGTTCGTGAGGAGGCCCGGCACCGTCCTACCAGAGCCGACTTTTGTGGCAGTGGCTACTCGCCCAGTCAGTCACTTCCCTGCACCACCCAATTGTCTCGGGTGATTGATACGTGTGCCGGCAGGCATGCTTCGTTATTTTCCAGCCAAGCATCCATCGAGTGACCGACATGCGTTAGATATGCGCGTTCCGGCTTGATGCGGTCGATGATCGACAGGGCCTGCGTCAGGTCGTTGTGGTTGCGC
>JBFMCW010000002.1:0-206676 GCA_040754275.1 Pseudomonadota bacterium | reverse complement strand
CTAGCCCCTAGCCCCCATGGCCCACCTTCCTCCCGCCGTCGACCAGGTCCTGCGTGTTCACGCCGGGTTCATCCATGCCGTCGTCAACGCCCTGCGCGACCGCAGCCAGCTACCCGACCTGATGAAGCAGCTTGACGCCGCCGAACAGGCCGGCTGGGCACGGCTGATCGGCGCGCTGCGTCATGTAATCAATGGCCGCCGCGATCCGTCGATCAAGCTGGGCCTGGACGAGGAGGACGGCATCCTGCTCGACGCCATCCTGCGCGGGCTGGACAACCCCGCCACCCTGCCGCCGCTGAATGCTCAGCCGGACGGCAGCGCGGCTGCGCCCGGGCTGGCGGCACTCATCGATGCCTCGGCGCATGGAGACGTCCAGGCAATGTCAGTGCTTGCAAACATGGCGGAACAGATGGGGAAAGCGGGTGGCGACATGGCGATGCTGGGCGGTCGCATGCGACGGCTGATCAATGGCGAACGCGACGCCGATCAGCTGGTTGCAGGCATGGGGCCGCTTGGTCGTGAACTGATGATCAACCTGCTGGCCGAACTCGCCAGGCTACGTCCGCAGTGATGGCTGGACAATTGACCCCGTGTTCGGCTAGAATGCGCGGCTTTCCGCGACCCGTCGCGAGAAAAAATGGTGATGTAGCTCAGTCGGTTAGAGCATCGGATTCATAATCCGGGGGTCGGCAGTTCAAGTCTGCCCATCACCACCAGATTCCTTACCTGCCGGCGTCCGGCAGTCTCCGCCCCCAGTCTATTCACTGCTCCGGCGACATGAAAAAACTCTATATTAAGACTTTCGGCTGCCAGATGAACGAGTACGACTCGGACAAAATGGCCGACGTGCTCGGCGCGGCCGAAGGCTACGTCAAGACCGCCACGCCCGAAGACGCCGACGTGATCCTGTTCAACACCTGCTCGGTGCGCGAAAAGGCGCAGGAAAAGGTGTTCCATGACCTGGGCCGGGTGCGCCAGTACAAGCAGGCCAACCCCAACGTCGTCATCGGCGTCGGCGGCTGCGTCGCCAGCCAGGAAGGCGCGGCCATCGTCGCGCGCGCGCCGTACGTCGACGTCGTCTTCGGCCCGCAGACCCTGCACCGCCTGCCCGAGCTCATCGCCAGAAAACGCGAAACCGGCAAGCCGCAGGTCGACATCAGCTTTCCCGAAATCGAGAAGTTCGACCACCTGCCGCCGGCGCGCGTCGAGGGCGGCGCGGCCTTCGTGTCGATCATGGAAGGCTGCTCCAAGTACTGCACCTTCTGCGTCGTGCCGTACACGCGCGGCGAGGAAGTCTCGCGGCCGTTCGACGACGTCATCGCCGAAGTCGCGCGACTGGCCGAGCAGGGCGTCAAGGAAGTGACCCTGCTCGGCCAGAACGTCAACGCCTGGCAGGGCGCGCTGCACGACGGCAGCACCGCCGACTTCGCTTTTCTGCTGGAAATGGTGCACGAGCTCCCAGGCATCGAGCGCATCCGCTACACCACCAGCCACCCCCGAGAAATGACCGAACGGCTCATCGCCTGCTACGGCACGCTGCCCAAGCTGGTGTCGCACCTCCACCTGCCCGTGCAGTCCGGTTCCGACCGCATCCTGGCGGCGATGAAACGCGGCCACACCGTGCTCGAATTCAAGTCCATCGTGCGGAAACTGCGCGAGCAGCGCCCGGACCTCTGCCTGTCGTCGGATTTCATCGTCGGCTTCCCCGGCGAAACCGAGGCCGATTTCGCGGCGACCATGAAACTGATCGAAGACCTCGATTTCGACGCCAGTTTCTCCTTCATCTACAGCAAGCGGCCCGGCACCCCGGCTTCCGACTATCCTGACGATGTGGGCGCGGAAACCAAAACCCGGCGGCTGATGAAATTACAGGCACAGATCGAGGCGCAGGCGCAGGCCGTCAACCAGTCCATGGTCGGCACCGTGCAGCGCGTGCTGGTCGAAGGCCGTGCGAAGAAAAACGCCGACGAACTTGCCGGCCGTACCGACAACAACCGCATCGTGAACTTTCCGGGCGCCGATCGCCTGATGCACGCATTCATCGACGTGCGCATCACCGAGGCCTTGCCGCACAGTCTGCGCGGCGAGATCGTGACGCGAGAAAGCGTGGTCGCTTGAAGACCGGCATCGTCGAACTCAAGCTTGCGCCGGAAGACAACCGCCGGCTCGCCAACCTGTGCGGACCGCTCGACGAGAACCTGCGGCAGATCGAGGCGGCCTTCGACGTAACCATCGCGCGGCGCGGTATGACGTTTCGCGTCAGCGGCGACGCTGCTCAGGCGGAAAAGGGGGCGCAGGCGGTCGAGCATTTCTACAACCGTGCGCACGACACACTGTCCCTCGACGACATCCAGCTCGGCCTGGTCGAACTCACGCGCGGCCGCGCGGATGACGAGGAATCCGGCCCGCGCCTGCGCACACGCCGCGCGGAGCTTCGCGCCCGTACGCCGGGGCAGGCTGGGTACATCGAAAACATCCTGTCGCACGACATCACCTTCGGCATCGGCCCGGCTGGCACCGGCAAGACCTACCTCGCCGTCGCCTGTGCGGTGGACGCGCTGGAACGCGAGCAGGTCAAGCGCCTGATACTTACCCGCCCGGCGGTGGAAGCCGGGGAGCGCCTGGGTTTTTTGCCCGGCGACCTCACGCAGAAGGTCGATCCCTACCTGCGCCCGCTGTACGACGCGCTGTATGACCTGATGGGCTTCGACAAGGTCACGCGGCTGATCGAGCGCCACGCCATCGAAGTCGCGCCGCTCGCCTTTATGCGCGGGCGCACCTTGAACCACGCCTTCATCATCCTCGACGAAGCGCAGAACACCACACCCGAGCAGATGCAGATGTTCCTCACCCGCATCGGTTTCGGCGCGCGCGCCGTCGTCACCGGCGACCCGACCCAGATCGACCTGCCCAAGCACGTGAAATCCGGCCTCATGGACGCGGTCGACACGCTTGCCAACGTGCGCGGCATCGCGTTCACGCACTTCGGCTCGGAAGACGTGGTGCGCCATCCGCTGGTCGGGCGCATCGTCGATGCCTATGCGGCGAAGCGGGCGTTATCGTGAAAAACACGCGCATCACGCACGTACTCTCCCTCTCCCGCAAGCGGGGGCGGGATGGGGAGGGGGAACGGACAAGGCGCGAGAATATTTCATGTTTCCGGGTGGCAAATCGCCATGTCCGTTAACCGAAAAGTGAGTGTGGAATTCAGCCTGTCGGTGCAATACGCCAGCGAGGCGGACGCGTTGCCCGGCCGCGCGCAGGTCCGCCGCTGGGTCGCCGCCGCGCTGGAACACCCGGCCGAGATCACGGTGCGCATCGTCGATGCCGACGAGGCGCGCGCGCTGAACCAGGGTTTCCGCAGCAAGACCTACGTGCCCAACGTACTCACCTTCGAATATGGCGAAATCGGCCACGATGAATCGGGGCGTGGCATCCTGGGCGGCGACGTGGTGATCTGCGCGCCTGTGGTCGAGCGCGAGGCGCGCGAACAGGGCAAGCCGTTACAGAACCATTACGCGCACATGACCGTCCACGGCGTGCTGCACCTGCAGGGCTACGACCACATAGACCCCGCGGAGGCCGACATCATGGAAACGCGCGAAGCCGTTATACTGAAACGGTTCCGAATCCCCAATCCCTACGCCTGAACATGGAGTCCGACAGTAGTCCCAGTCACAAGCCGAGTTTGCTTGAGCGCATTTCCCACTGGCTGATGCGCGAACCCGAAGACCGCGAGCAGTTGATCGAACTGCTTCACGGCGCCTACGAAAACAGCCTGATGGACGCCGACGCCCTGGCGATGATCGAGGGTGTGCTGCAGGTGTCCGAGATGCGCGTCGGCGAGATCATGATCCCGCGCGCGCAGATGGACGTGATCGACATCAACGATCCGCCCGAAAAGTTCATCCCCTTCGTCATCGAAACTGCGCACTCGCGTTTTCCCGTCATCGACAAGGACCGCGACGACGTCATCGGTATCCTGCTCGCCAAGGATCTGCTGCGTCACTACGCCGAATCCGACGACGACATCCGCGGCATGTTGCGGCCGGCCGTGTTCATCCCGGAATCCAAGCGGCTCAACGTGCTGCTGAAGGAGTTTCGCTCCAACCGCAATCACATTGCCATTGTCGTCAACGAATACGGTGGCGTGGCGGGGCTGGTCACCATCGAGGACGTGCTGGAGCAGATCGTCGGCGACATCGAGGACGAATACGACTTCGACGAAACCGAAGACAACATCATCCGCGAGAAGGACAACGTCTTCCGCGTGAAAGCCGGGACCGAGATCGAGGACTTCAACCAGACCCTGGGCGCACAGTTTTCCGACGAGGAATTCGACACCCTTGGCGGGCTCGTCGTCTCGCGCTTCGGCCACCTGCCCAAGCGCGGCGAGAGCGTGAAGTTCGACGGCTTCCAGTTCACCGTGCTGCGCGCCGATAGCCGTCGCCTGCACGCGGTGCGCGTGGTGCGCCTGCAGCCCGAGGAAGCCGACGCGCAGCTGCCGCTGGTGTAAATCCAGTCGATATCGAAACGGATTCACAGGGAAGCAAAAGAGGAAGGGAGGATGGCTGGTCTTCCTCGCTTATCTCCCCGTGGGCCGGCCTTTACAAGGCATGCAGGCGATTGCCGCTGGCGAAGCCCGCGAGCACCGGTACCTCGCCCTTCGTTAGCGCCATGACCTTGAAGAGTTCGCCCATTTCCGCGGGCGACACCAGCCGCTGAACGGCATTGGTCTGCGGCAGCCAGGCTACGGCGTCGGCGGGTGAGGATTCCATCAGCAGTTCGGTCAGCCCGCTGTTCAGCAGGAACGCCGCCTGACCCGAATACCCCGAGGGCGTGAGGCCGGCGGCCATGCCGGCCCTGGCGACCGCGCTGAAATCGACGTGCGCGGTCAGATCGCACAGGCCCGGCAGATGGAACGGATCGTCGAGCGCGTGGTGGCGGTAATGTGCGCGCAGCGTGCCCATGTGGCGCTGTGGGTGGTAGTACTCGCGCGCGGAAAATCCGTAGTCGATCATCAGCACCAGCCCGTGCCGGAGGCGCTCGCCGAGCGAGGCGATCAGCGCGTCGGCAGCGAGATTGATCTCGGAAAGATAAGGCGGTACGAGATCGAGCGCCTCTGCGCGTACGCGGAGGACCGGGTCGGCGATGGGTCGGTCCTGCCAGGCGAAGCAGCCATCTTCGAAGGCGACGCCGCGTTGCAGCGGGCCGGCATCGGTCCAGTGCACAAGCTCGACCGGCAGGGCGTCGAGCACCTCGTTGCCGAGGACAACGCCAGTGTGCGATTCGGGCAGCGCATCCAGCCAGGCCACGCGTTCCATCAGGTGCGGCACTGCGCGTTCGAGCGTCTGCCGCTGGCGCGCGCGCAGGTCGGCGCTCACGTCGAGGATGGCATAGCGGGCGGGCAGCGCGCCCAGGCGGTCGAGTTCGCCCAGCACGTCGGCGGCGAGCCTGCCGCTGCCGGCACCCAGCTCCAGAATGTCGCCGCCCGTTGCCGCCAGCACAGGCGCGATCGCGCGCGCCAGCGTGCTGCCGAACAGCGGCGTCAGTTCGGGCGCAGTGACGAAGTCGCCGGCCACGCCGAACTTGGTTGCGCCGGCGGCGTAGTACCCCAGGCCCGGCGCGTATAGCGCAGCCTCCATGTAGCGCGAAAACGGGATCCAGCCGCCAGCCGCCCCGATCATTGCGACGAGATGGGCAGCGACGCGCTGGCTGTGCGCGAGGGCATCGGGGGAGGGGGCGGGGAGCATCGTTTCGGTGATAATGGGCAATCCCGAGGAATATAAAGGCGAACTCCAATGCAAGGCAAAGTCGTGCTGATTACCGGCGGGGCCAGGCGCGTGGGTGCGGCGTCCGCCCGCCTGCTGCACGCGGCCGGCGCCAAGCTGATGATCCATTACCGCAGTTCGGCGACCGAGGCGCGCGCGCTCTCGGCCGAACTCAACGCCCTGCGCGCCGATTCGGTCGCGCTCATCCAAGCCGACCTGCTCGACATCGGCGGCCTGCCCGCGCTGGTGAACCAGACCGTCGCCACCTTCGGCGGGCTGGACGTGCTGCTCAACAATGCGTCGAGTTTCTATCCCACGCCAATCGGCAGCATTGCGGAAAAGGATTGGGTCGACCTCATGGGCAGCAACCTCAAGGCCCCCCTGTTCCTGTCGCAGGCCGCTGCGCCTGAGTTGAAGAAGCGCCGCGGCTGCATCATCAACATCACCGACATCCACGCCGACCGGCCGATGAAGAGCTACGTCGTGTATTCGGTCGCCAAGGCGGGGCTGGTCGGACTCACCAAATCGCTCGCGCGCGAACTGGCGCCCGAAGTGCGCGTCAACGGCATCGCGCCCGGGCCGATCATGTGGCCGGAAGACGACGCCAATTTCGACGAGGTGTCGCGCCAGCGCATCATTTCGCACACTATGCTGAAGCGCGCCGGCGACCCGCACGACATCGCCCTTGCGGTGCGCTTCTTCGCCATGGACACTCACTTCGTCACCGGCCAGATCCTGGCGGTGGACGGCGGACGCAGCGCCAAGCTCTGAGTGCCTACCTGAAGTAATCTGACAGCCACGCCGGCCGGAAGCCGTCAAAGCCTTCCAGATGGCCGTTCGCCCGCGCGGCATGCAGGCGCGCCTGCACCCTGCGCGCGCCGAAGCGCAGGAAATTGCGTTCCAGCGCGCGACACCGGGCGGCGCGCATGATCGCGTTCACGACGCGCGACCGCCGGCCAGGCCGCGTGCGGACGGCAACTGTTCAAGGTTCGGGGCCGCTTCGGCATCCGGCTCGGCGGGCCTGGGCATTTCCTGCACCCTGGCACGGGCGGGTGCGGCGTCGTGCATTGCCACGTTGCCGGAAATGATGCCGCCTTCCTCCACCATCAGCGCGCCGTAGCGGATGGTGCCGTTGACGCGGCCGGTGGCATATACCACCAGGCGCCTGCGGGCAGTGAGCTCGCCCTCGAAGGTGCCGCGCACCTCAGCCACGTCGATTTCGGCCGTGCCGGAAAACACGCCGCCTTCGGCGATGCGGATATCGCGGCTGTTCATCGATGCTTCGACCCGGCCTTCGACCACCAGGATTTCGCAATCGGTGATCTCCGAGCCCTTGAGCTTGATGTTCGGTCCGACGATCAGCTTGCTGCCCTCGTCGTTCGGTGCGGATTGGGCCGTCTCGGCGCGGATCGTCTCCGCCGGTTTTCCCGCTTCGGCGACGCGGCCGGAGGTCTGGGGCGCGGCGCCCGGGCGGTTCGATTCCGTTCGGGCGTTGCCGGACGTGCCGGGATGCATGAGGGTCTTGAGCATGGCGGTTCTCTTTCAAAAACGGGGATGTGAACACTCTGGTGGGGCGGCGTCCGGAACTGGGCGCCTCCCCTGTAGTGCAATGTGCAGGCCAGCCCGAAAAAGCCATTCACGAACAATTGGATAGGCGATCCCAGGCAGGCGCGGAACGACCCGGAACCGGGCAGAATGTCGCCACGCGGCGACAGGGATGGGAACACCGGGAGTGAATCGCTCAAGAAAACAGGCAGATAGACGCAATCATCCCTGTCGTCGGCGAACGACATGGCATGCCAACCGGCCACTGTGATGCAGGCCGAGGCACACTCAGGAGAGAACACCATGCCCGGAAACACCGAAGCCCGGTCCGTGCAGACAGGCGGCGACGAGGCGGCGGCCCTGCGCGAGGGCGCGCTTACGCTCGACCAGGTCAAGCTCAACATCGGCGATTCCATCCAGCTTCAGTTCCAGACCGGCCTCGAGCCGACGCGCTGCTTCGTCACCCTCATCGGCTACCTCGAAGGCCAGAGCATCGTCGTCACCACACCCGTGCTCAACGGCAGCCTCATGCTGGTGCGCGAAGGCCAGGATTTCGTCGTCCGCCTGTTCAGCGGCAAGAGCGTCTACGCCTTTGCCGCCAGCGCCCGCCGCGTCACCAACACGCCCTATCCGCATCTCCACCTGAGTTACCCCAGGGAAGTGCGCGGCCTGGTCGTGCGCAACGCCCCGCGCAGCCGCATCAACATCATCTGCCACGCCACCACCGAAGCCGGCAAGGGGCATGCCTGCCTCGCGCGTGATATCAGCATGGGCGGTGCGCTCATCGCGTCTGGCGACAAGGTCGGCGACGTGGGCGATCCGATCACGCTCAAGCTGCGCGTCAAAGTCGGCGAGGCCGAGCATCTGCTTGGCCTGAAATGCCGGATTCGCTCGGTGAATACCTCGCGCCCCACGATGGACGACAAGCCGACCGTGCTGCATGGCCTGTGCTTCGAAGAGGTGTCCAGCCAGGACACCCTGGTCATCTCCGCCCTGCTGTATCAGAACATGATCAATGCGCAGGCGGCGGAGGTTCAGGGGTAGGACAGCAGCCGGCTGATTGCTGCAAGGGGGCCTTGGGGATCGGGCGTGTCCTCGCTCCACCCACTCGAACGCGCGGCAGCCGGATTCAATGCCCGCGGCCCGGCAAAGACAGGTGCCGCCACAGGTCGGACCAGAGCTGGCCGAGGCTTCCCCGATACAGCCAGATCACGCCGCAGATTCCGTAGAGCGAGAGCGAGGCCGGGAAATTCGCCGCGCGCATCATCTCCAGCGCGTCTGGATGGCGGATCGACCAGTAGATCGCATAGCACCCGTCCACCGTGAACCAGGTCGCGAACAGCATGGCAGGCCACTGCCGCCACCGCCGCTCAAGAATGACGCGCAGGCTCCACGGCGCCGTGAGGTAGGCCAGGATCGCCATGATGAAGCTGATCGGGATATCCCAGTCCGGCGCCTGGTAGTGCAAGGACCCCAGGATCAGCAAGCCGATGCCGATTGCGAACGTGGCGAGTTTCCAGGGGCGGCGGTATTCGGTGAGCCAGGCGTTCATGTCCTGCAGCCCTTCGCTGATTACGGGAAATGAAACCGTGTTCTGTCCCCTATTGTTCGTCATCTCTCCGGTCGCGGCATCGAAGAATAAGGATCAGACCACGAATGCCCTCTGCTCTATAGGTAAACAAACACAGAAAGCAACTTGATTTCCCATTGCCCGCTTTCAGTGTGCGGTTGGCAGGTAAGCCAGATCAAGCGACTGTGCGAGCGCATCCAGGCGCTTGTCCCGGGTCCACAGGCGGGCACCTTCGGTGAGCGCGGTTGCCGCGAGCACGTGCGCATCGACATAGCCGATGCCCTGTCCCATCAGGGCGTGGCGTTCGATGAAGTACAGTGCTTCATGGTCCTGTGCCGCGCGCGCCTTCGGCAGGGCGGCCAGGAGACCGAGGATGTCGGTGCGGGATTTGAGGTTGCCGCACGCCAGTTCGCCGATGACGAAGGGGTGGGTCAGTACGGTTCCGGCCTGCAACAGGACGACCACGTGCGCATCGCCTCGCCGCAGGTGATCGATCCACACGGAGGTGTCGAGCAGAATCACGACCTTGTCGTGCTGCGACGTCGCGGGATTGCGGCCAGGTCAGGCTGGCTACCGCCAAGGCGAGCCAGCCTGCGGGCGCTTTCGCGTTCGATCAGCGCAGTCAGCGCTTCGCGCAGCAGGGCCGAGCGCTCTTGCACGCCAGACAGCGTCTGGGCGCGCTCCAGCAGCGTTTCGTCGAGGTTGATGGTTGTTCGCATGGCAGGTTCCGCATCTGAATGATGCCTCATCATAGCATCACTTGATGCGTAAAATGATGCGCGCCTGGTAGCTTAAGCAGACTGCTTGTAGCTGCGGTACCACTCCACCCACTTCCCGATCCCGTACTCCAGCGACGTCGCCGGCTTGAAACCAGTATCACGGATGAGGTCGTCGACGTCCGCGTAGGTCGCCTGCACGTCGCCGTCCTGCATGGGCAGGAAGTTCTTTTTGGCGGTCTGGCCGAGTGCGGCTTCGATGGTGCCGATGAAATCCATCAGCTGCACCGGCGTGTGGTTGCCGATGTTGTAGATGCGGTAGGGCGCGTGGCTGGTGGCGGGGTCGGGGTTGGCGTGGTCGAAGTTCGGGTTGGGTTGCGGGATGCGGTCGAGCACTTTCACGGTGCCGTCGGCGATGTCGTCGATATAGGTGAAGTCGCGCATCATGTCGCCGTGGTTGAAGACATCGATGGTGCGGCCTTCGAGGATGGCCGAGGTGAACAGCCACGGCGACATGTCGGGCCGGCCCCAGGGGCCGTACACGGTGAAGTAGCGCAGCCCCGTGGTGGGTAGTCCATAGAGGTGCGAATAGGTGTGCGCCATCAGCTCGTTGGCCTTCTTGCTGGCGGCGTAGAGACTCACGGGGTGGTTGACCGGGTCGTGCACCGAGAACGGGATATTGGTATTGGCGCCGTACACGCTGGACGAACTGGCATAGACGAAGTGCTTGACGCCGTGGTGGCGGCAGCCTTCGAGCAGGTTGGCGAAGCCGACCAGGTTGGATTGGACATACGCATGGGGATTCTTCAGCGAATAGCGCACGCCGGCCTGGGCGGCGAGGTTGATGACGGCGTCGAAGTGGCCCTTCTCGAACAGGTCCTCCATCATCATGCGGTCGGAGATGTCGTCCTTGAGGAATCGGAAGTTGGGAAAGGGCTTGAGCTGTTCCAGCCGCGCGAGCTTGAGCGCGGGGTCGTAATAGTCGTTCAGGCTGTCGATGCCGACGACCTCGTCGCCGCGCTGCAACAGGATTTGCGCGACGTGCATGCCGATGAACCCGGCGGCGCCGGTGAGCAGGATTTTCATTGTTGGGTCTCCAGAACTGGCGCCGAGTGTAGCACCGCTGTCTTAAGGCTATAGGGGCATCTACACGGCCGCGCTTACAATCCGCCGATGCCGCCGCTGCGCCTTCTCCTCGACTGGACGCTGTATCGCCTGGCCCTGTTGCTGGCCGCACCGCTGATTCCGCTGCGCCTGCTGTGGCGCGGCCGGCGCGAGCGCGGCTACCTGCAGAACTGGGGCGAGCGCCTGGGCGCGGCGGACGTGCCCACCGGCGCGCTCTGGGTTCACGCGGTGTCGGTGGGCGAGATGCGTGCGGCGCAACCGCTGATCGAGGCCTTGCGCATCGCGCATCCGGACGCGCCCATCCTGCTCACCTGCATGACGCCGACCGGTCGCGCGACGGCCGAATCGCTGTACGGCAGCTTCGCGCGCATCGTCTATCTGCCCTATGACTACGCCCGGCTTGTGCGGCGTTTTCTGCGCCGCGCGCAGCCGGCGGTGGGCATCCTCATGGAAACCGAGCTGTGGCCGAACCTGATCCGCGTCGCAGCAGGGCAGGGCATGCCGCTGATGCTGGCGAATGCGCGCCTGTCCGAACGCTCGGCGCGCGGGTATGCGCGCCTGCCGGCGCTGACGCGGGCGAGCCTGCAGCGCATCGCGATCGTCGCGGCACAGACCGAAGCCGATGCGGAACGCCTGCGGCAGCTTGGTGCACGCGAACTCAGCGTCACGGGCAATCTCAAGTTCGATATCGCGCCAGCCTCCGAACTGCTGGAACGCGGCGCGGCATGGCGGCAACAGTGGGGCGCGCGGCCGGTGTGGCTCGCCGCCAGCACGCGCGAGGGCGAGGAGGCGCCGCTCCTGCGTGTCTTCGCCGAGCGCGCACCCGCCGAGGTGCTGCTGGTACTGGTGCCGCGCCATCCTCAGCGTTTCGACGCGGTCGCCCGGCTGATCGAGGCCGCGGGCCTGCCGTATGTGCGCCGCAGCGCAACGACCGCGGTGGATGCCATGACGCGTGTGTTTCTGGGCGACAGCCTGGGGGAGCTCTTCGCGTACTACGCGGCGTGCGACGTGGCCTTCGTCGGCGGCAGCCTGCAGCCCCTGGGCGGGCAGAACCTGATCGAGGCGGCAAGTGCGGGACGCCCGGTGCTTGTGGGGCCGCACACCTTCAATTTCGAGGAAGCGACGCGACAGGCGATCGAAGCCGGTGCGGCGTTACGGGTGGATGATGCGCAAGCCTGCGTGTGTGAGGCCCTGAGGCTGCTGGCCGACACCCCGGCGCGCACCCGCATGGGCGAGGCCGGTGGGGCCTTCGCCGCGCGCCATCGTGGCGCGGCGGCGCGGATGGCAGCGCTTATTTCGCCGCGGGTTTCAGGTGCTGGTCGATCTCGGCCAGATCGGCGGGATTGAGCGTGCCCACGGCGGCCTTGAGCGCGAGTCCCGACAGCAGGTAGGCGTAGCGCGCGCCGGCCAGATCGCGGCGGGCGGACAGCACCTGCTGTTCGGCGTCGAGCACGTCGAGGCTGGTGCGCACGCCGACCTGCAGGCCGAGCTTGGTGGAATCGAGCTGGGCGCGGCTGGAGACCAGCGCCTGTTCCAGAGCGCGCACGCGCGCGGCGCCGCTGTTCACGTTGAGCCAGGCCTGGCGTGCAGACAGGCTGGCATCGCGGCTCGCAACTTCCAGATCCTGGCGCGCCTTTTCCTGGTTGGCCACGGCCTCGCGCACCTGCGAGCTGACGAGTCCGCCCTGGTAGATGGGCAGGTTGAGTTCGAGGCCGATGCTGGCCGTGCGGGTGTCGACCTGCTGCGTACCGAAGTTCTGGTTGTTGCTGACGGTGTAGCCGGCAACGGCATCCAGCGTGGGGTAATGCCCGGCGCGGTTGCGCTCGACTTCCTGGTCGGCGATGGCCTTGGCCAGGCGCTGGATTTCGGCCTGCAGGTTGCCCTGGGCGGCGCGCTCGGCCCATTCGTCGATGTTGCCGGCTTCGGTCTTCAACTGGGCTGGCTCGACCAGCACGTCGAGTGCGCCGGCGGGTTTGCCGATGAGTTTTTCCAGCGCGCGCAGACGGATGTTGAGCGTGTTCTGTTCGGCGATTTCCTGCGCCACGGCCAGGTCGTAGCGGGCCTGCGCTTCGTGGGTGTCGGTGATGGTGGCGGTACCGACCTCGAAATTGCGCTTGGCCGAGGCGAGCTGCTCGGTGATCGCGGCCTTCTGCGCATTGATGAAGGCAATGTTGTCCTGCGACTGCAGCACGTCGAAATAGGCCTGCGCCACGCGCAGGATGAGGTCCTGCTCGGCGGCCTTGAACTGCACCTCGGCGATGCGCGTCTGGGTCTTCGCCTGCTCGTACTGCACCAAGTTCTGCTTGCGGAACAGCGGCTGCGAGGCGCTGATGCCGAAGCCGTTGGAATCGTAATCGGCGTCGCCGCCCGGCAGCGAGGAATCGACGTCGTTGTAGCGCAGGTTGCCGTTGACGTTCACCTGCGGCAGCAGGCCGGCGCGGCCCTGCACGGCCTTTTCCTGGCCGGCCGTGCGTGCGGCTTTGGCGGCAGCGTACTGTGCGTCGTAGGCCTGCGCATCGCGATAGACATCGGACAGGTTGGCGGCATGAGCCGCGGGGGTGAGTGCAAGGCCCAGGGCGAAAGCGAGCGGTTTGAGGTGCATGATGATCCAGTCGTGAATTCAGTAGCGCGGCATGGCCGGGTCTACCTCGTCAGCCCAGGCGGCGACGCCGCCCGAGAGGTTGATGACATCTCCAAATCCCAGGGACTCCAGGTAACGGGCTGCGTGGTAGCTTCGCACGCCATGATGGCAGATGACTACCGTTTCAGCTTCTTTGTTCAATTCGTTCAGTCGTGCGGGCAGATCGCGCATCGGAATCAGCAGCGAACCGGGCAGGCGGCAGATGCCGGCTTCCCAGGGTTCGCGCACGTCGAGCAGCACGGGTGCATGGCCCTGCGCCAGATAGGCGGCAAGCTCGACTGGACGGATCTGGCGCATTGCGGCTTCAAAACACGAAGGCGGCAGGGTGCGGTGCGTTGACCAGCGGAGCCACGCAGGTCTCGAACAGCGTCACACTGCGGAACGCGCCGGGTGCCGTGCAGGTGACGAGCTGCGCCTGCATGACCGGCGCTGTACCGGTGATGGCGAAGAGGCGGCCGCCGACTTTCAGGCGCCGCCGGAAAGCGTCGGAAAGGAGCGGCGTGGACCCGGTCAGCACGATGGCGTCGAAACCGGCGTCGTCGGCCCAGTCCTGCGCCGCATCCCCGGTATCCAGGCTGACGTTGGCGATGCCGTGCGCACGCAATTTCTCTGCGGCGGCGGCGGTGAAGTCGGCGTGGATATCCACCGTCACCACCTCGGCGGCCTGGGCGGCGAGCAGGGCTGCGAAGTAGCCGCTGCCGGTGCCGATTTCCAGCACGCGGTCGGACGGCGCGAGCGTGAGTTCCTGCAATACGCGCGCTTCCAGCTTGGGCGTCCACATCGCTTCGCCGTGGCCGAGCGGGATTTCCATGTCGACGAAGGCGAGCGCACGGTGTGCCTCGGGCACGAAGTCCTCGCGGCGGACCCTGAACAGCAGGTCGAGCACGTGCTGGTTCAGCACGTCCCAGGGCCGGATCTGCTGTTCCACCATGTTGTAGCGTGCCAGTTCGATGTCCATGCGTAGCCTTAAATGAAGTGCAGCGGGGCCCGGAAAATCAATGGGTTAGATGGGGTCTTGCCTTGCAATTATTCCACAATTCGGCTAACTTGGTCGCTCGCCAGGGGTCTCCTGCGGATGCAGTCCGTCAGGAGTGAGACATACCCTTCGAACCTGATGCGGTTGAGACCGCCGTAGGGAGGGCAGGGACGCTGCGCTGCGCGCACGTCCGGGCTGCTCCCCCATAGGAGAATGCCCATGAATGCCCCCCACAAGCCCGCCGAATTCACCGCCGCCGACGCCCACGTCGATGCCGCCGCGATCCAGCCGCTGCCCAATTCCCGCAAGGTCTATGTGGCCGGCAGCACGCCCGACATTCGCGTACCAATGCGCGAAATTGCGCAGGCCGACACGCCGACCGGCTTCGGCGGTGAGAAGAACCCGCCGATCTACGTGTACGACTGCTCCGGCCCGTACACCGACCCGGCGGTGAAGATCGACATCCGGCAGGGCCTGCCTGCGCTGCGTACCGGCTGGATCGAGGCGCGCGGCGACACCGAGGTGCTGGCCGATTTGTCGTCGGAGTATGGCCGCCAGCAGGCCGCGAATCCCGCGCTGTCCGCGATGCGCTTCCCCGGCCTGCACCGCACGCCGCGTCGCGCGAAAGCCGGCATGAACGTGACCCAGATGCACTACGCGCGTCGGGGCATCGTCACGCCCGAGATGGAATTCATCGCCATCCGCGAAAACAACAACCGCGCGGCGTATCTGGAAGCGTTGCGCGCCTCCGGCCCGCAGGGCGAGAAGCTCGCCGCACTGATGAACCGCCAGCACCCCGGCCAGAATTTCGGTGCGAACCTGCAGAACGAGATTACGCCCGAGTTCGTGCGCAGCGAAGTCGCGCGCGGCCGCGCCATCATCCCGAACAACATCAACCACCCGGAATCCGAGCCGATGATCATCGGCCGCAATTTCCTGGTGAAGATCAACGCCAACATCGGCAACTCCGCGCTCGGTTCCAGCATCCAGGAAGAAGTCGAGAAGATGACCTGGGCGATCCGCTGGGGCGGTGACACCGTGATGGATCTGTCCACCGGCAAGAACATCCACGAGACGCGCGAGTGGATCATCCGCAATTCGCCCGTGCCCATCGGCACCGTGCCGATCTACCAGGCGCTGGAAAAGGTCGACGGCAAGGCTGAAGAGCTGACCTGGGAAATGTTCCGCGACACGCTGATCGAACAGGCCGAGCAGGGCGTCGACTACTTCACCATCCATGCCGGCGTGCTCTTGCGCTACGTGCCGATGACCGCCAACCGCATGACCGGCATCGTTTCGCGCGGCGGTTCGATCATGGCCAAGTGGTGTCTGGCGCATCACAAGGAATCCTTCCTCTACTCCCACTTCGAAGAGATCTGCGAAATCATGAAGACCTACGATGTGGCCTTCAGCCTGGGGGATGGTTTGCGCCCGGGTTCGATCTACGACGCCAACGACGAGGCGCAGCTCTCCGAACTGCGCACGCTCGGTGAGCTGACCCAGGTGGCGTGGAAGCACGACGTGCAGGTGATGATCGAGGGCCCCGGCCACGTGCCCATGCACCTCATCAAGGAGAACATGGACATCCAGCTCGAGTCCTGTTCCGAAGCGCCGTTCTATACGCTCGGGCCTCTTACCACCGACATCGCCCCGGGCTACGACCACATCACCTCGGGCATCGGCGCCGCCATGATCGGCTGGTACGGCACCGCGATGCTGTGCTACGTCACGCCCAAGGAGCACCTCGGCCTGCCGGACAAGGACGACGTGAAGGAAGGCATCATCACCTACAAGCTCGCCGCCCATGCCGCCGACCTCGCGAAGGGCCACCCTGGCGCTCAGATCCGCGACAACGCGCTCTCCAAGGCGCGCTTCGAATTCCGCTGGGACGACCAGTTCAACCTCGGCCTCGACCCCGACAAGGCGAAGTCCTTCCACGACGAGACCCTGCCCAAGGAGTCGGCCAAGGTCGCGCACTTCTGCTCGATGTGCGGCCCGCACTTCTGCTCGATGAAGATCACGCAGGACGTGCGCGAGTTCGCGGCGAAGGAAGGCCTGAACGAAGCCGATGCCCTGGCGAAAGGCATGGAGGTGAAGGCGGTCGAGTTCGTGAAGCAGGGCGCCGAGGTCTACCACAAGCTGTAATCCGCCCTGCGTATAATTTCAGGGCGCGTCTAGGTGACGCGCCTTTTTTATTGATCCGACAGGCGCCCATGGCCGACCCGACCCAGATCCTGCACGCCCTCATCCTTGGCTTCGTCGAGGGCTTCACCGAATTCCTGCCGATCTCCAGCACCGGGCACCTGATCCTGGCGGGGCAGCTGCTGGGCTTCAACGGCGAAAAGGCCAAGGTGTTCATGATCGCCATCCAGCTGGCGGCGATCCTCGCGGTGGTCTACGAGTACCGTGCGAAGCTCGGCCACGTGGCGACCACCCTGGGCAGCGAACCGGCATCGCGGCGGCTGGTCGTCAACCTGATGGCGGGTTTCCTGCCGGCGGCGGTGTTGGGTTTCCTGTTCTACAAGGAGATCAAGGGCTATCTCTTCAACCCCATCGTGGTGGCATCCGCACTGGTGATCGGCGGTCTGCTGATCCTGTGGGCCGAGCGTCGCCGCCACGTGATCAGCACGCCCACTGTGGACGATCTCGACTGGCGGCGCGCACTGGCCGTGGGTTTTGCGCAGGCGCTGGCGATGATTCCCGGCACCTCGCGTTCGGGTGCGACGATCATTGGCGGGCTGTTCCTCGGGCTGTCACGCAGGGCGGCGGCGGAGTTCTCGTTCTTCCTCGCCATTCCCACCATGTTCGCCGCCACGGCGTATGACCTGTACAAGAACTGGCACCTCTTCGACGCCGGCGACATTCCGCTCTTCGCCATCGGCGGTGCCGCGTCCTTCGCCAGTGCACTACTGGCGGTGCGCACTCTGATCAAGTTCGTCAGCCGCCACGATTACACGCTGTTTGCGTGGTATCGCATCGTGTTCGGCGGTGTGGTGCTGGCGACGGCGTATTCCGGCGTGATCGACTGGGGCGTCGGGCACTGAGCCTCAGGCTGCGGTGACGGCCTGCTTTGCTTCGGTTTCCAGTTGCGCCCTGAGGTCGACCGGCAGCTTCAGCTGCGTCGCCAGCGCGTCGAGATAGGCGCGTTCCATGAAGCTCTCGCTGTCGACGGCGAGCACGCTCACCAGATACATCTCGGTCGCGATTTCCATCGAGCCGCCGGCAGCCGAGGCGACTTCCGCGGGATCGAGCGGGCGCGCGACTTCGGCGTCGATCCAGGCGCGCAGGCTGGCTTCGCCGGCCATGCGGCCGAGCTGCTCCTCGATGAGGCCGCGTTCGCGCGCGTCGATGTGGCCGTCGGACTTGGCGGCGGCGATCAGTGCCTTCAGTACCGCCCGGCTGTGGTCTGCGGCCTCGGGGGCGGGTAGGAACTGTGTCGGCTGTGCGGCGGGTGCGGGTGTCCCGCCGGCGGCGGCCTTCTGCTGTTGCCAGTTCCTGTAGGCCCGGAAGGCCAGAGCGCCGAGCGCAGCGGCGCCGCCGTAGGTAAGCGCCTTGCCACCGAACTTGCGCACCCGCTTGTCGCCGAGCAGAAGGCCGAGCGCACCGCCGGCGAGCATGCCGGTGCCGAAGTTGGCATAACCGGACTGGCTGGCTTTCCGGGCGGCGGACTGGCCGGCGCCGAGGAGCTGGTCGAGCAGATTCTGTATGTTCATGCGGGATCGGAAGGGGTGTGGAGCCGAACGAAAGACCCGTGGCCGGATGGCGAAGTTCCGTCGCTTCAGGCCGGTTTGGGCGGGTGCTTGTCCAGCTTGCGCTGCAGCGTGCGGCGGTGCATTTTCAGCGCGCGCGCCGTGGCCGAAATGTTGCCGTCGTGTTCGGCCAGCACTTTCTGGATGTGCTCCCACTCAAGGCGTGCCACCGAGAGCGGCTCGGCGGCAATGTCGAGTGCGGCATCCGGCGTGTCGCGGGTAAGGGCGGCGAGGATTTCGTCGGCGTTGGCCGGCTTGGCAAGATAGTGTTGCGCGCCCAGGCGTACGGCCTCGACGGCGGTGGCGATGCTGGCGTAGCCGGTGAGCACGACGATGACGGGCGGATGATCCCGCCCGGCGAGATCGGAGACGACGCGCAGGCCCGATTCGCCTGGAAGCTTGAGGTCGACGAGGGCGTGGGTCGGGCGGAATTTTTCAGCCTGGGTGCGGGCCTCGGCGGCATCGCCGGCAAGCGCGGTGTCGATGCCGCGCTTGTGCATGGCGCGCGACAGGGCGGCAGCAAAATCGGCGTCGTCCTCGACGATCAGGAGCTTCATGTTCATGCTCTATGTTCCCACGGGATGACGATACGGACGCGGGTGCCGCCGCCTTCGCGTTCGGCCAGCGTGAGGCTGCCGCCTGCGCGCTCGAGCGTGGCGTGCGTGAGCGCCAGGCCCATGCCCCAGCCGCGTCCGGGCTTGCCGTTCATCAGCACGCGCCCGGCCTGCGCCTTCTGCTCGGGCGTGAAGCCGGGACCGCGGTCGGCGATTTCCAGGGCGAGCGTGTGTGCATCAGCGCGGGCCTGGAATTCGACCGGCGCATCGGCGGCGTCGGCGGCATTGTTGAGCACGTTGAGCACGGCCTGTTCGAGCCCGTCGGGCGGCAGGAAGGGGCGGGCATCGACTGCCAGTTCCGTCACGACGCGCGCATCGGGCCGCAAGACCTGCCAGCGTTCGAGCAGGGCGGCAAGCCAGGCGTCGAGAGACTGTTTGGGCGGCGTGGCATCGCGCGCACGCTCGGCAAGTTGAGTGAGGATGGCCTTGCAGGCCTGCGCCTGTTTTTCGAGCAGGCGGCAGTCCTCGCCGATCTCGGGATCGTTGGCGAATTCGTGGGCAAGCTCGTGGGCGGTGGTCTGGATGGTGGCCAGCGGTGTGGCGAGTTCATGTGCGGCCAGCGCGGCCTGGGTGCCGAGCGCGACGATGCGTTCGTCGCGCAGCTGTTTCTCGCGCAGTTCGGCGAGCGCGTGGTCGCGCGCGCGCAGCGCGCCGTGCATGCGGGTGACGAAGAAGGCGATCAGCGCCGCGCTGATGAGGAAGTTGAACCACATGCCGCCCAGGTGCATGCCGTAGGCGGCGATGGGATCGGAAATCGCCAGCGGCTGATAGACGAACAGCAGCAGGGCATAGTAGCCGCTCGCCACGATCGCCAGCAGCCAGGCCCAGCGCGGGCGCAGGCTGACGGCAGCGATCACGACCGGAATCAGCATCAGCGAGACGAAGGGGTTGGTTGCACCGCCGCTGAAAAAGACGAGTACGGCGAAGGCGGTCAGGTCGGCCAGCAGGTGGGCGAGGAATTCCATCTGCGTGGCGGGCACGTCCTGTCGCAGCCGCCAGATGGTGATCAGGGAAAACGCCCCCATCAGCCCGAGCACGGCTGTCATCGGCGCCAGCGGCATGTGGATGCCGAGTCCCCAGTGCAACCACACGATGCCGGCTGCCCAGCCCGCGATGAGCGAGCCACGCACTGCCAGCAGACGGCCGAGCAGGGCGCGTGCGGGCAATGTGGACAGCAGCGTGGCGTCGGCGGACATGGCGGGATTGTAATGCGCACGCCGTCAGGCGCCGCGGGCTGCGACATTTTGTCCAGTTGCGTGACAGGCAAGGGGCGTCTACAGTCGCCCCACGCCTCACGGCGTATCGACCTCACTCCTTCCCGCCCCGCGTGGCGGGTTTTTTTCGGCTGCCCCGGACTGCGACGATATGCCGCATTCCGCGCGGATCGGGCCGAAGAGACAATGGCCCCCGATTCGAATAACAAACGGATGCTTGCCATGCCTGCCCCTGCATTTCCTACGCGCCTGCTTGCCGCACTGATCGCCGCCGGCCTGCCTTCCGCACCTGCCCATGCCGAAACGCCGGCACCGCTGATGACGGTGCTGGTCGAAGGTACGCCGGCGGTGCTGGGTCCCATCGATGCCACGCAAACCACGGAGGGCCTGCCAGACGACGTCGCCGCGCGGCTGACGCGCGTGCCGGGTGCCGCCGTGGTGCGCAACGGCGCGCAGACCGGCATTGTGCAGCTGCGCGGCCTGTTCAACGAGCGCGTGCGCGTCCGCGTGGACGGCATGACGATCACGCCAGCCTGCCCCAATCACATGGACCCGCCGCTGCACTATGCCGGTCCGGAAGCGTTGGACACGCTGGAGGTCATCGTCGGCGCCACGCCGGTGAGTCTGGGCGGCGACAGCATTGCCGGCAGCGTGGAGGCGAAGTCGCGTCCGCCCGTGTTTGCTGTGGACACGGCCTGGAAGCCCTTGGCACGCATCGAGCTGGGGGCGTCGAGCGGCAACGACGGGCTGCAGGCAGGCGTGGAGCTGGGCGCGGCCAACGACATGCTTAATCTGCGCTACCTGGGTGGCTATCAGGATGCCGACAACTACGAATCTGCGCGCGGAGAAGTCGCTGACACCGGCTATACCAGCGAGCGTCATGCCCTGGCCGCCGCATACCGGCATGGCAGCGGAACCTGGGAATTCGAGGCCGGGACGCACCGGGCACGCGACGTCGGCACGCCTACGCTGCCGATGGACATGGTAGTGGACGATGCCGACCGGGTGCGTCTCGCCTTCAAGGGCGACACGCCGATCGGCAGGCTGGAAGCAGGCGTGTACCGACACGCAATCGATCACGTAATGGACAACTATTCCCTGCGCCCGCTCGCCGGGCCCGCCCGCATGATCGCGCCTTCGACCAGCGACGACACGGGCTTCACGCTTGCGCTTGCCCGGGCGGCCGGCAGCGGCACGCTCAGACTGGGCTTCGAAACCCATCTCAACGATTTCGACGTGTATCAGCAGAATGTGACGAATCCCATGCTGCCGAGGCAGGACATGTTCCGCGACGCCGAACGCAACCGGACCGGCGTCTACGGCGAATGGGAAGGTGCGTTGACGGAGGGGCTGCGCATGAACGCGGGCCTGCGTGGCGAAGTCGTGCGCATGGACGCCGGCGACATCGTCGACGTCTTCGCCCCGGCGGCGGCCGACCGCGACGCCTTCAACGCGCGCGACCACGCGCGCCGCGACGCCAACCTCGACGCCACCCTGGCGCTGCGCTACGCGCTCGGGCCGCGTCTCGACCTGGAAGGCGCGCTCACGCGCAAGACGCGCTCGCCGAGCATCCTCGAACGCTATCTCTACACGCCGACTGGCGCCAGCGCCGGCCAGGCCGATGGCCGTACTTACTGGGGCAACCTCGATCTCGAACCGGAAGTTGCGCACGGCGTGGATCTGGGGGTGAGCGTGCGTGGCCGGGCCCTGCGCGCCAAGGCCAGTGTGTTCTGGCAGGACGTGCACGATTTCATCCAGGGCCAGCCGGCGGCGCGCCTCGACACGAGCGGTCTGCCGGTCCTGCAATACGCCAACGTCCATGCCCGGCTATGGGGGGCCGAACTGTCGGTGGCGCAACGCTTCGGCGCACTGGAACTCGGTGCCTGGGCAAGTTTCACGCGCGGCAGGAACACCGACACCGACGACAATCTCTATCGCATCGCGCCCTTGCGCGGCGGCCTGTCGGCTGACTACCGCAAGCCGGGCTGGCGCGTCGGCGGCGAGTGGTTGCTGTCCGCCCGCAAGGTGGATGTCGCCGCCTACAATGGCGAGCCGGTGACGCCGGGCTACGGCCTGCTGAACCTGCATGCGGCTTACGCGCCGCTGAAGAACCTGACCCTCACTGCCGGCATCGACAACGTGTTCGACAAGCTGTATTACGATCCGCTGGCCGGTGTGAACCGCGTCGCAGGTGGGGCGGCCGCGGTGGGCGGGGCCATGCCCGCCGTGGGGCGTTCGGCCTATGTGAAAATGAACTGGACCTATTGAGGAGTTCCGACATGACCAAAACCATCCTTGCCTTGGCGCTGTTCGCCGTCTCCCTGCCTGCCGCTGCAGCCGGCGTCAGCGTCTCCGATGCCTGGGCGCGCGCCACCATGCCCGGCCAGAAGGTCAGCGGTGCCTACATGAAGATCCGCTCCGACGCGGATGCGAGATTGGTCGCGGCGTCCAGCCCGACGGTCCCGCGCGTCGAGGTGCACGAGATGCGCATGGACGGCGACGTGATGCGCATGCGCGAGGTCAAGGCCATCGACCTGCCCAAGGGCAAGATGGTCAGCCTGGAGCCGGGCGGCTACCATATCATGCTGATGAACCTGAAGCAGCCGATCGTGGCTGGGGAGACGATTCCGCTCACCTTGACGATCGAATCGGGCGGCAAGAAGCAGGCGGTCGAAGTGAAGGCCGAGGCGCGCGCGCCAGGCAGCGGCGCGATGCAGCACCATCACCACTGACGCGGTTCAGCTTCCGAGAATGGCGCCGCGCGCACGCAGGTCTTCGAGCAAGGCGCGCCCCGCGTCCAGTACCAGTCGGGTATCGGGATGGCGGCTTTCGGTCGCCAGGGTTTCCAGGGCCGCGCGCCCGGTGCGTGTACCCGGTTCCAGCAGATGCAGCAGCCGTGCGGTGAAGGCATTGATCTCGCTGAACTGCACCTGATCCGCGGCGTCGCGGAATGCCAGCAGGTAGGTTTCGGCCGCTGCGATCTTGCGCCGCGGCGCGATGCGATGCACCGGCCAGTCATAGCGCAGGTTCGCGAGCACGGGGTTCAGCAGGGGGATCCGCTGCATCAGATCGCCGGCCGGATCGACGCCGCGCTCGGGCATGCGGTTGGAAACCGACAGCACCAGCTCGATCCATTCGTAATGCGCCAATGCCATCAGCCAGGGCGGGTAGTCTTCCGGCGGCGACCACTCGTCCTGCAGGAACTGCACGAACTCATCCGGAATCTGCCGGAAATAGGGTGTGTGGCTGCGATGCATGGAGAAGAACACACGCACCATGCGCGTCCATCTGCGCGCGCCCAGTGTCTTGCGCAAGACCGGGAAGCAGGCGAGCAGGAAGCCCTCGATATTGTTGAAGAGCAGCGCGTTGTAGATCTTCATGCGCCGAGCCTCCACGCCCGCTGGACGCGGGTGCGCGCGCGGATCGCGGATATGCGCGGTGAACGCACGCTGGTAATGCTGGAAATCAGCCGGCACGTCGGACGGTTCCATGGTGTGCGTGGTGCTGCGCCTGGAGGCGCGCAATGCGCTCGACTTCCCTTGCCAGTTCGGTGAGCGGCGGAATGTTGAAGTCGCGTTCGAGCAGGGTCGGGGCGACGCCGTGCAGGCAGTAGGTCGTTTCCAGCAGCGACCACACGGGTTCGATCACGTCGGCGCCGTGGGTGTCCACGATCAAGTCGTCGGCTTCGTTGTAGTGGCCGGCCATGTGCATGTAGACGATACGCTCGGTCGGGAGCGCAGAGATGAAGGCGGCCGGGTCGTAGCGGTGATTCACGCTGTTGACATAGACGTTGTTCACGTCCAGATGCAGGTCGCAGTCGGCTTCTTCCAGCACTGCCCTGATGAAGGCGAGCTCGTCCATTTCGGCAATCGGCGAAGGCGTGTAGTACGAAGCGTTTTCGATCGCGATGCGGCGTTCGAGGATGTCCTGCGCGCGACGGATGCGCGCGGCGACGTATCGCACGGCGTCTCCGGTGAATGGAATCGGCAGCAGGTCGTACAGGTGGCCGTCGTCCGAGCAGTAGGACAGGTGTTCGGTGTAAAGCGCGATGCCATGCGTATTCATGAACTGGCGGATCTTGACCAGCAGCATCTCGTCGAGCGGCGTCGGCCCGCCGAGCGAGAGCGACAGTCCGTGACAGACGAAGGGATGGCGTTCGGTAAAACCACGCAGGTCGCGGCTATAGGCACCGCCCAGGTCGATCCAGTTTTCCGGGGCGAGCTCGAAGAATGCGATGGCGTCGGGTACCCGGGTTTTCAGCGCGGGGATAAGTTCGCGCCGAAACCCGAGCCCCGCGCCTGACGGGCGCAGGGAGCACATGCGATCAGCAGATCATTTCTTCATGCCGCCGCATTTGCCCTCGCCGCACTTGCCATCCTTCATCTTGGCCTTGTCGCCACCGCACTTGCCGTCTTTCATCTTGGCCTTGTCACCACCGCATTTGCCTTCACCGCACTTGCCGTCTTTCATCTTGGCCTTGTCACCACCGCATTTGCCTTCACCGCACTTGCCGTCCTTCATCTTGGCCTTGTCGCCACCACATTTGCCCTCGCCGCATTTTCCTTCCTTGGCCTTGTGATGGTCGGCGACCTGATAGCCGGACGACAGGCCGGACAGGGCGAAGGGATTCTCCGCAGCGGAGGCGATGGGAGCGGCCGACATGCCGGCGACGAAGGCGGTGCCGACAGCAGCGGCGATCAGGGATTTCTTGGACATGGTTACTCTCCTATTGGTTGGATTACAGCGTCGTTACAACTGGGCCGGCCGGGGCCGGGTGATGCAAAAGGCTCAGGATTCGAGCTTTTTCTGCAATTCGGTTTCGATGCGGTGCCGGGCCTCATCGCTGAGTCCGGCCCCCGTTTCGTCGCCCGTTTCGATGCGGAAGAGGCGACGCATTTCCTGGACCTGCTCTGCGAAACGCGAACAGTTCCTGCAGATCGCCAGATGCATCCGCATCGCGAGCCGTTCTCCGAAAGCCAGGCGTTCGTCCATGGCGCGCGACACGAGTTCCGTGGTGTCCCTGCATGTCGGCATCCATTTCATGCGCCCGCCCCCGAAAAACCGCTCAACTCCAGGCACTGACGCATGAACAGGCGCGCCCGATGCAACAGTACCCAGCAGTTCGTCGGGGTGATGCCCAGTTCCTTACAGATCTCTTCCGTTTCCATGCCTGCCGCCTCGCGCAGGCTGAAAACCTGCGCCATGAGCGGCTTCAACCGGTCGGCGCAGTCGTCGAGCGCGCGCCGCAACTGGCCCAGTTCCGCTTCGGCCTGCGGGTTGCCCCAAGGGCGGATGGGCTCGGCCCAGTGGCCGTCCTGCCTGAACAGGGCGTCGACGTCTTCCTCGCCGTCCGCATCGTGCGGCAATTCCACCTCGCGTACCTGGCGGCGGATGCAATCGACGATCTTGTGCTTGAGGATGGCGGTGAGCCAGGTGCGCGTGCTGGCATCGCCCGCGTAGCGCGCGCGGGCGGTCAACGCGGCAAGCAGCGTCTCCTGCACGGCGTCCTCGGCCAGTTCGTCCGAGTGCAGTTGCCGGCGTGCCACCCGGAAGAGGTAGTCGCCGTGATCGTCCAGCCAGCGTGAGGCATCGAGTGAGTCCATCATGGTTCCCGTTACGCAGGTGCGGGCACTTTAGATGTGGACGGCACACGCGGCAACCCCCCCCTTGAAACCGCAAAACCCTGCTCTATATAAGTGTCTCGCACAACTCTTTCCTCAAGGAGGACATCATGGCCAATATCACTCGCTACGACCCGTTCGAAATGACCGATCCGCTCGACAACCTCTTCCGCGGCTTTTTCCGCCCGGTACAGATGGACAAGGAGATGCCGCAGATCCGCATGGATGTTAAGGAGGACGACAAGGCCTACGCCGTGCATGCCGACATGCCGGGCGTCGCCAAGGACGACATCCATGTCACCATCGACGGCAATACCGTCTCGATCAGTGCCGAGGTGAAGAAAAGCAGCGAGCAGAAGGAAGGCGAGAAGGTACTGCGTCGCGAGCGCTATTTCGGCCGCGTAAGCCGAAGCTTCGCTCTGGAGCACGAAGTGGACGAATCCGCCGCCTCAGCCAAGTATCAGGATGGCGTGCTGGAACTGACGCTGCCCAAGAAGCTGGCCACGGCGGCCAAGCGTCTCAACGTGTTGTAAGTTCTTTCCGGCGGGAAGAGGCGGCCGCGCGCCGCCTTTTTTCTTGGCGTAAAATCCGCGCACACTTTCCCCGGAGCCGCCATGACCACGCCCCATACCGCCGCCGAGAAGGCCCGCATCCTGTCGGAGGCGCTGCCCTACATCCAGCGCTTTTACGACAAGACCATCGTCGTCAAGTATGGCGGCAATGCCATGACCGAGCGTCACCTGATGGAGGCCTTCGCCAAGGATGTGGTGCTACTCAAGCTGGTGGGCATGAACCCGGTGGTGGTGCACGGCGGCGGCCCGCAGATCGCCGACCTGCTGAAGAAGATCGGCAAGCAGTCCGATTTCATCCAGGGCATGCGCGTCACCGACGAGGAAACGCTCGACGTGGTCGAGATGGTGCTGGGCGGGCTGGTCAATCAGGACATCGTCACGCTCATCAACAAGTTCGGCGGCAAGGCGGTGGGTCTCACCGGCAAGGATGGCAACTTCATCCATGCGAAGAAGATGCTGGTGCCGTCCAAGGAAAAAACCGACGAGATGCTCGACATCGGCCAGGTCGGCGAGATCACCGGCATCGATCCGCAGGTGATCCAGCATCTGGATGCCGGCGATTTCATCCCGGTGATCGCGCCGCTCGGCACCGACGCCGAAGGGAATGCATACAACATCAACGCCGACGTCGCAGCGGGCAAGATCGCCGGCGTGCTGAAGGCGGAAAAGGCGATTTTCCTCACCAACACTCCGGGTGTGCTGGACAAAGCGGGACAGCTGCTGACCGGTCTGACGCCACGCGAGGTGGAGGAACTCATCGCTGACGGCACCATCTCCGGCGGCATGATTCCCAAGGTGGGCTACGCAGTCGATGCGGTGAACAGCGGCGTGAAGACTGCGCACATCATCGATGGCCGCGTCGAACACGCCCTGCTGCTGGAAGTGCTGACGCCCGAAGGCGTCGGTACGTTGATCCGGCGGAGCGCGTGATGCGCTACTGGCTCATGAAGTCGGAGCCGTCCGACGTGTCCATCGACGATCTCGCCGCCATGCCGAACCAGACTGTGGCCTGGTACGGCGTGCGCAACTACCAGGCGCGCAATTTCATGCGCGATCAGATGCAGGTCGGCGACAAGGTGCTGTTCTATCATTCTTCCTGTGCCGAGCCGGGCATCGCCGGCCTCGCCGAGGTGAGCGTGCCGGCCTATCCCGACGCCACGCAGTTCGACCCCAAGAACAAGTATTTCGACCCCAAGGCCACGCTGGAGACTCCGCGCTGGTTCAACGTCGACGTCAGGCTGGTGAGGAAGACCCGGCTGATGCCGCTGGCCGAGATCCGCGGCTATCCCGAACTCGCCAGCATGCGCATCCTGCAAAAGGGCAATCGCCTGTCGATCACGCCGGTCGACCCGGCGGAATACGCCTTCATCGTCAAGAAGCTCTGATGCCGGAGCTCGCGCCGGCGCTCCTGGCCGCCTATTTCGCGCTCGGGCTGGCGACCGGCTTTCTCGCCGGCCTGCTCGGCGTGGGGGGCGGGCTGATCATCGTCCCGGTGTTGATCGTGCAGTTCCACGCGCAGGGCGTGGCCGCAGGCATGGAACCGCAGCTCGCGCTGGGGACCTCGCTCGCCACCATCCTGTTCACCTCGTTGTCCAGTGTGCGTGCGCACCATCGCCACGGGGCGGTCGAGTGGCCGGTTGTGCGGCGGATTGCCGGCGGTGCGCTGGCCGGGACGCTGGCCGGTGCCATGCTGGCCGCACAGGTGCCGGCGGCCGTGCTGAAGATCTTCTTCGTGGCCTTCCTGTTCTACGCGGCCCTCCAGATGTGGCTGGATTTCAAGCCTGCGCCTCACCGCGCGATGCCGGGGCAGACGGGAACGGCAATCGCTGGCGGCGTGATCGGTGCGGTGGCCAGCTGGGTCGGCATTGGCGGCGGCACGCTGTCGGTGCCTTTCATGTTGTGGCACAACGTTCCCCTGCATCGCGCCATCGCCACTTCCGCGGCGATCGGCTTTCCCATCGCCTTTGCCGGGGCCGCCGGTTACGTGCTGGGCGGCTGGGGCGTGGCGGGTTTGCCGGATGGCAGCCTGGGATTCGTCTACCTGCCGGCGCTGGCCGGCATCGTGGCGGGCAGCGTGCTGACCGCGCCGCTCGGGGCGCGCACCACCCATCGCCTGCCGGTGCGGCCCCTCAAGCGGATTTTCGCATTGCTCCTGATCGTGCTGGCGATACGCATGGCCTGGACCTTTTGAGTACGTGGCGCCTCGCATGATCTGGCGACAAGCGGGACGCTTTTCCACCAGATGTAGCGGTGCACCAAAATTCACGATTTTGAGCTTGAGCCGCCGTGCGGCGCGCGTTAGTCTTTACGCCATTGTTGTCAATTCGGCAAACGTATCTGCCAACCAACGTGGAGAGTCACATGGCGCATCTGCAAGCCGTTCGGAGCACGCTGCAACCGCAAAGCAACGATTTTTCCCAGCTCACCACGTACTACGACCCACACAGCCAGACGGCTTGGGGATACATGCATTCCGAGCCACGTCCCTGCTTCACGCCGACGCTGCTGCAGGAACTCCTGAGCTGGTGCCATGGCGTGGCTGGCCAGATCGACGATCCGGAGCAGCCGGACGTGCGCTACATGGTCACGGCATCGTCCACGCCCGGCGTCTTCAACTATGGCGGCGATCTCAATCGTTTTGCCGAGCTGATCGCGACCGGCGACCGCGATCGTCTGGCGCAGTATGCCAAGGCCTGCATCGAGCCCCTGTATCTCAATGCGGTACACCTCAACCGGCCCGGTCTGAAATCGATTTCGCTGGTGCAGGGAGACGCGCTTGGCGGGGGCTTCGAGTGTGCGCTCTCCGGCAATGTGCTGATCGCCGAGCGCGGCACCAAGCTTGGCTTCCCGGAAATTCTCTTCAACCTGTTTCCGGGCATGGGGGCGCTTAGCCTGCTCGGCCGGCGGGTCGGCTTCCAGAAGGCAGAAAGCATCATTCTGAGTGGACGTCTGTATCTGGCGGAAGAACTCCACGCACTGGGTGTGGTGGATGTGCTGGCCGAACCCGGCGAGGGCGAGCAGGCCGTGCACGACTACATCCGCCGGGAAGCCCGTGCACGCAATGGTGCGCTGGCATTGCGCTGCGCGCGCGAGGAAATCCAGCCCATCGCCTATTCCGAGCTGATGCGCATTGCCGATATCTGGGTCGATGCCGCCTTGCGCCTTGAGCAGAAGGACCTGCGGATGATGGAACGGCTGGTCAGTCGCCAGAGCGGCAAGGCCGCGGAACCGGGCGAATCCTCACACGCGCTCAGCGCGTAGCCGGCTCGCCTGATAGGCGTCCAGTGCCGCCTGGGCGTCCTCCAGTGCGGCACGTACGGCGTCGAGGCGGGCTCGGGCCAGGGGCGTCGTCATTTCGAACGGCTTGATGCGTTCCGCCTCCGCGCACAGTTCGGCCAGCCGGTGTGCGCCGATATCGCTGGCGCCACCTTTCAGCATGTGCAGCTGGTCATGCCACTGGCCGTAATCCTGTGCGTCCAGCGCCCGCTGCACGTCGCGCAAGGAGCGGGCGCTATCTGCCGCGAAACTGCCCAGCAGGTCATCCACGAACGCCTGGCCACCCAGTTGAGCAAGTTCGTCCAGCACGTTTTCGTCGAGTATGGACGCTTCGGTCGCGCGCGGTGCGGCGACAGGGGGGGCGCCCAGCGCGGCCTCCGGGCGTGCGAGCCGCCCGATGACCTCGATCAATTCGCGGCTGTTGATGGGTTTAGTGAGGAACGTGTCCGCACCGGCTGCTTCGCAGGCAGCCTGGGCTTCGGCCCGTGCGTCTGCGGTCAGCATGATGATGGGCAGGTGTCCCTTCTCTAGGAAGCGCCAGCGCTGCACAACCTCCGGGCCCGAGAGCTGCGGCATGTGCATGTCGATGATCGCGAGGTCGAACGCCTGCTCGTCGGCATCGAGCATGGCCAGCGCTTCCTCGCCGTCGTGTGCGAGGAAGGTCTTGTGGCCGGCGTGTTCCAGCAGGCTGCGAATGACACGCTGGTTTACCGGGTTGTCTTCGGCCACCAGGATGTGCAGGCCCTTTGCCGGTTCGGCCTGCGACTGGAACCTGCTGCCCAGCGAGACCACGTTGTCCGGCATGTCGTGGCTGACCACGGCATGGATGGCATTGAACAGCAGGGTCGTGTTGACCGGCGTATGCAGCACCGAGGCATAGCCATCGCGCAGCCACTGCGCATCGCGTGTAGCGGGTGTTCGGGTGTCGGATTCGATCAGGATGACGGGCAGGGTCGCCAGGCTGGGGTCGTCGCGCAACAGGCGCAGGAAGGTTCCCGGCTCGCCCGGCAGCATGCTGCGCTCGATGACGACCGCACCCAGCGGGGTGGCACCGTCCGTGGGGGCCGTGAGTTCGGCTGCGAGCCGGGTGGTGTTTTCGACCACCACGATGTCGGCGCCCCAGCCGCGGATCATGCCTTGCAGGCGTGCGGAAAGTCCAGCTCCGGCCAGTACGGCCACCCGCATCGGGGAGTCGAACTGTTCGACGGTGGCGGCATCGGGGGCTTTCTGCAGGGCGAAGGGCAGCTCGAACCAGAACGTCGACCCTTCGCCTTCCCGGCTGTGCAGCCCGATCTGGCCGCCGAGGGTCTCGACCAGCTGCTTGGCGATGGTCGTGCCGAGCCCGCTGCCGCCGAAGCGGCGGGTCACCGAGGGGTCGGCCTGGGTGAAGCTGTCAAAGATCCGTGCCTGCGCGTCTTCGGGGATGCCGATGCCGGTATCGACCACCTCGAAGCGCAGGCGCTGCGGCTGTCCCTGTCCGACCGGGCGGATGTACACGTCCACGCGTCCGTGCTCGGTGAACTTGATGGCATTGCCGACGAGGTTGATCAGGACCTGGCGCAGGTGACGGCCGTCGCCATGCAGGTGGAAGGGGGTTTGCGGCGCAATGTGTGCGGCGAGCACCAGCCCCTTGCGGTGTGCCTGGGTTTCCATCATGGCGATGGTGCCGTTGACCAGGCGATGCAGGTCGAAATCCTCGCCGCTGGTCGAGAGCCGTCCGGCCTCGATGCGGGAAATGTCGAGCACGTTCTCGATGAGCTCCAGCAGGGTGTGCGCCGAGGCACGAATGATCTGTGCGAATTCCTTCTGCTCCTTGTCGAGACGGGTTTCGGCCAGCAGTTCGGCCACGCCGATCACGCCGTTGAGCGGGGTGCGCAGCTCGTGGCTCATGTTGGCGAGGAAGGAGGATTTGGCCTGGTTCGCCTCGTTAGCGCGGCGGACCGCGGCGTGGAGCTGGCGGGTCAGCGAGGCGGCATACAGGGGCACGATGATCATCGTGAAGAGGATGCCGATGCCCAGAGCCACGTGCTCGTGCCAGAAGGGATTGAATGCCAGCACCGATCCGAAGCCTATGGCTCCCAGCGCCGTGGAGAAATAGAGATAGGGCACGCCGTAGCGGAAGCCGTTGCCAAGCGTGACCCAGAGATAGATGCCGACCAGCGGCGCCGAGGTCTCGCCGCCGATCAGCAGCAGGAAGGAGGCCGTGCTGAAATCGACGACGGCGCCGAAGAGCCTGCGCGGAGGGGAGATCCTTGCACTCGCAAGGGTACCAACGAGGATCAGCGCCGACGTCGTGATGAAGAACAGCGCGACGAAGTGGATGCTTGAATAGATGTACTCGGGATGGTCGATCCAGCTCGAACTGAAGTAGATGTAGGCGATGACGCCGATGATGAAACGGATCAGGGCCTGCTGGAATTCGGTGTCCGGCCGGGCGTCGATGCGCTGCTTGATCCGGCGCAGTGGAGCGGGGAGCGACGGTTTCGCCATCGTCTGCAGCTTATTCGGGTTCGTCGCCCAGGTCGCGCATGATCGCCGCCACGGCGTCGATGCGCAGTTCGAAGGCGCGGGCGCAGGCAGGATCGAAATGCTTGCCGCTTTGGGTCTGGATGTAGTTGAGCGCCTCCTGGAAGGACCAGGCGCCTTTGTACGGGCGCTTTGAGGTGAGCGCGTCGAACACGTCGGCAACCGCCACGATGCGAGCGGCCAGGGGGATGTCTTCGCCCGCGAGTCCTTGCGGATAGCCGCTGCCGTCGTATTTTTCGTGATGGCCGAGGGCGATGATGGCGCCCATCTGCAGGTAGCGCGAGGGGCTGTCCGCCAGGATTTCATGGCCGATCAGGGGATGGCGCCGCATGATCGCGGTTTCTTCCGGGGTATGGCGGCCAGGTTTCAGCAGGATCTGGTCGGGGATGCCGATCTTGCCGATGTCGTGCATGGGGGCGGCGGCCTCGATTTCGTCGCATTCCGCGGCCGTGAGCTTGAGCTCCTCGGCGATCAGGCGCGCATACTTGGACATCCTGAGAATATGGTTGCCGGTTTCCTGGTCGCGGTATTCGCCGGCCTTCGCGAGCTTCATCAAGGTTTCGCGCTCGCGGGTACGCACCTCGCGAGTGGCCTGCATCACCTGTTCTTCCAGCCACAGTGCCCGGTCGGTCACCATTTTCTGGCTGCGGCGCAGTGCCAGAAGATTGAGGCAACGTGCACGGCATTCCTGCGGGTCGATCGGGCGGGTGAGAAAATCGGTGGCGCCGTTCTCCAGGGCCTGGTAGCGGATCTGGCGGTCTTCGACGACGGTGACGATGATGATGGGCACGTCGGCGAGCCGGCGTTCCGAGCGAACGCGTCGGGTGAACTCGATGCCGTCCATGCCAGGCATGCGATAGTCGGTGATGATGAGATCGGGGATGTCGGTTTCCATGCGCGCCAGCGCATCGAGCGGGTCGGCATGGCTTTCGACGATTACGCCAGGTTCCAGCGTGCGTGCCAGACCCTCCAGCAGACTGCGCGCGGTGCCGCGATCATCCACGATGACTACGCGCGCACCCCCACGCTGACGGGGATCGCGTGTCGAAGCGGTCGGCGGTGAGGGGGGTACGACACGCAGTGGCTTCACGGTCACTTTTGACTACCTGGAGACAAATTATTGATAAAACACCGATTCCGTAGAATTATCGGGTGGGCCGATTTCAGACTTTAACGCGCAGGAGCAGGAATATGAAGAAAAACGGATTGGGGTCCTTGCTTGTCGGGATGTGGGCCTTGCTGGCCTGGCCGCAGGCCGCGAATGCCACGGGGGCGGACTATGCCCGCGAGAAGAAATGGGCGGACGAAATCGTGCCGGGGCTTGTCGTTGGCGACCCGGTCTATCTGCAGACCCCGCGCGGCCACCACAAATTCCTCACGCTGTTCACGCCGGCGGCAGGTAGCGACAAGGCGGCCATCGTCGTCCACGGCATGGGCATCCACCCGGACTGGGGCATGGTCGGCACCCTGCGTACCGACCTTTCCGACCGCGGCTTCACCACGCTGTCGATCCAGATGCCCATCCTGGCGGCCGACGCCAAGGGCGAGGCCTATCCGCCGACCTTTCCCGAGGCGGCCGAGCGCCTCGGCGAGGCGGTCGCCTTCCTCAAGGCCAAGGGCTATGCGCACATCGCCGTGGTGTCGCACAGCATGGGCTCGCGCATGAGTCTGGAATACTTCACCGGCAAACCGGATCCGGCGGTCAAATCCTGGGCCAGTCTGGGGCCGTCGTTCAAGGGCTATGCGTCCGTGAAGCTGCCCATACTTGACCTGTATGGCGACAACGACCTGCCGGCGGTGCTGGGGAATGCCGGGTCCCGCAAGGGCAGCCTGTCCAACCCGGCATCGAAACAGGTGGTGATCGAAAAGACCGACCATTTCTTCACCGGCCATGAGACGGCGATGGTCGGGGCGGTGGCAGATTTCCTCAAGGCAACCCTGAAGTAGGGCCCGTCGATCCGCGCTTCGCGCGGCTCGACCGTTCAACCAAGCAGGCGCGTCATCGCCTCGTTGTATTTTTCGGCGGTCCTGGCGACGATTTCGGAGGGCAGTTCCGGGCCCGGGGCCTGCTTGTTCCAGCCGCTGGATTCCAGCCAGTCCCGCACGAACTGCTTGTCGAAACTGGGCGGATTGCTGCCCGGCCGGTACTGGTCGGCGGGCCAGAAGCGCGAGGAGTCCGGCGTCAGCGCCTCGTCGATCCACACCAGCCGGCCGGCTTCATCGAGGCCGAATTCGAACTTGGTGTCGGCGATGATGATGCCACGGGTGAGCGCATACTCCGCCGCTGCCTTGTACAGGGCAAGGCTCACGTCGCGGACCTGTGCTGCAAGCTCGGGGCCGATCAGTACGGCGGTCGCGTCGAAGCTGATGTTCTCGTCATGTGCGCCCACCGCTGCCTTGGTCGAGGGCGTGAAGATCGGTTCTGGCAGGCGGTCCGCCTGTCGCAGGCCCGCAGGCAGGGGAATGCCGCACACCGACTGGCTGGCCTGGTATTCCTTCCAGCCCGAGCCGACCAGGTAGCCGCGGACGATGGCTTCCACCGGGAGGGCTTTGAGCTTCTTCACCACGATGGCACGCCCCGCGACCTGATCGCGTTCGTTCGCGGCCACCACCGATGCCGGGTCGATGGCGAGCGCCTGGCTGGGCACGATGGCCTTCAGCTTGTTGAACCAGAAGGCCGACACCTTCGTCAGCACTTCGCCCTTGCCGGGAATCGGCGTGGGCATGACCACGTCGAAGGCGGACAGCCGGTCGGTCGTCACGATCAGAAGCTTGTCGTCGCCCACGGCGTAGATGTCGCGCACCTTGCCCTTGTGGATCAGCGGCAGGGACGCGATGCGGGAATCGAGCAGGGGGGCGGACATGGCGGATGCGGGGGAATCGGCGGAGGCGGCATTATAGCCACCGTGATAGAGCGTGCTGGCGACGTAGGCCCCGCGCAGTTCGCGCAGTGCGACCAGCAGGATCGCCGCCAGCGGTACCGCCAGCAGCACGCCGACGAAACCGAATACCTGACCGAAAGCGGCCAGCGCGAAAATGACCGCCACCGGATGCAGCCCGACGCGTTCGCCGACCAGCCGCGGCGTGAACACGTAGCTTTCCAGCAGTTGCCCGCCCAGATAGATGCCCGCTACCCAGGCCACGCCCGTCCAGTCGGAAAACTGCAGTAGCGCGACCAGCAGCGCTAGCAGCATGCCGAGGCCGAAGCCGAGGAAGGGTACGAAGGACAGCACGCCGGTGAGCAGGCCGATGGGCAGGGCGTAATCCAGGCCTGCCAGCCACAGTGCGAGGGCGTAGTAGACCGACAGCGCCAGCATCACCGAGAGCTGGCCGCGCAGGAATTCGCCGACCACTGCGTCCATCGACCGTGCGATCCGGTTGACCGTGGACATCCAGGGGCGCGGCGTCAGCGCGGCCACGCGCGCGACCATCGCATCCCAGTCGCGCAGCAGGTAGAACATCACCACTGGAATCAGCAACAGGTTCGCGAGCAGGCCGACGATCGCGAGCGCCCCGGTTTGCAGCGTGGGCAGCCAGTCGGCGCCGTTCTGCGTTGCCTTTTCGGTGAGCCAGGCCTTCAGGGTGTCGAGGTCGGTCTCCACGCGGATGCCGAAGGTTTGCGCAAGCCAGGGCAGGAAGCGCGTCTGCACCAGTTCCAGTGCGGCGGGAATGCGCTGGGAGAGCTCGGCAAACTGGCCCTGGAAAAGCGGCAGCGCCACCAGCAGCAGGGCAAACACCCCCAGTCCGGCCAGCAGGATGACCACCACGGTGCCAACGGTGCGGGACAGGCCGCGGGTTTCCAGGCGGTCGACCAGCGGATCGAAGATGTAGGCGAGCAGCGCGCCGGCCAGGAAGGGCGTGAGCACCGGCGCCAGTAGGTAGAGCAGCCAGCCTGCGACGAGCAGCGTCGCGAGTGCCAGCAGGGGAAGGGCGAAGGGACGGGCGGGGAACATAAACGCTAAAATAACGCACTTTCTGATTCTGGAGCCGGGTGTGTCTTCCATTTCCTACAAAGATGCCGGGGTCGACATCGACGCGGGCGACGCGCTGGTCGAGCGCATCAAGCCTTACGCCCGCCGCACCATGCGGCCAGAAGTGCTGGCCGGCATCGGCGGCTTCGGCGCGTTGATCGAAATCTCGAAGAAGTACAGGGAACCTGTCCTCGTCTCCGGAACCGACGGTGTCGGGACCAAGCTGAAACTCGCGTTCGAACTCAACCGCCACGACACCGTCGGCATCGACCTCGTCGCGATGAGCGTCAACGACATCCTGGTGCAGGGTGCCGAACCCCTGTTCTTCCTCGACTACTTCGCTTGCGGCAAGCTCACGCTCGATACTGCAGAGGCGGTCATCGCCGGTATCGCAGCGGGCTGCGAGCAGGCCGGCTGCGCTCTCATCGGCGGCGAGACGGCCGAGATGCCCGGCATGTATCCGGACGGCGAGTACGATCTCGCCGGCTTCGCCGTCGGCGTGGTGGAAAAATCCCGGATCATCGGCGGGCAGGCCATCGTGCCCGGCGACGCGGTGCTGGGGCTGGCCTCGTCCGGGGCGCACTCCAACGGCTACTCGCTGGTGCGCAAGCTCATCGATGTCTCCGGCATCGGCCTCAAGTCCGACTTCCATGGCCGGCCCTTTGCCGATGTCGTGATGGCGCCGACGCGCATCTACGTCAAACCCCTGCTCGCGTTGATGGAGAAACTGCCCGTGAAGGGCATGGCGCACATCACCGGCGGCGGCATCACCGGCAACCTGCCGCGCTGCCTGCCGGAGCAGGTGGCAGCACGTGTTGCGCTTGCGTCGTGGACGCGTCCGCCATTGTTCGACTGGCTGCAGCAGGCCGGCAACGTCGAGCCGATGGAGATGCTGCGCACCTTCAACTGCGGCATCGGCATGTGCGTGGTCGTCGCGGCCGCCGACGCCGACGCGGCGATGGCGCATCTGCAAGCGAGCGGCGAAACCGTGTGGAAGATCGGCGAGATCGTCGCCCGCCCGGACGGCGCGGAGCAGGTCCTCTATTCGTGACCTGTCGCGTCGTCGTCCTGCTGTCGGGGCGCGGCAGCAATTTTCAGGCGATCGTCCAGGCGGGATTGCCGGTGGAAATCGTGGCCGTGATCAGCAACCGGCCGCAGGCAGCGGGGCTTGCCTGGGCGCGTGAACGCGGCCTGACTGCGATTGCGCTCGACCATACCGAACATGCCGACCGCACCATGTTCGACGCACGGCTTGCCGATGAAATCGAGCGTCACCACCCCGACCTCGTCGTGCTCGCCGGCTACATGCGCATCCTGTCGCCTGCCTTCATCGCGCGTTTCGAGGGCCGCCTGCTCAACATCCATCCCTCGCTGCTGCCCGCCTTTCCGGGTCTCAAGACCCACGAGCGCGCGCTTGCCGAAGGGGTCAAGATCCACGGCTGTACGGTGCATTTCGTCACCGCCCGGCTGGATCACGGGCCCATCGTGATCCAGGCGGCCGTGCCGGTGCGGACCGACGACACGCCGGAATCGCTCGCTGCGCGCGTGCTGGCGCAGGAGCACCGTATCTATCCGCTGGCGATCCGCTGGTTCGCCGAGGGCCGGCTCGTAAACAAGTGTGGCCGCATAAACTTGAGGGACGATTCCGCGTCACAGTCCGTGTTGTCCACGGAAAGCTGATGCCATGCTGAAATTCCTGCTGCTGTTTGCCGGACTGTATGCAGCCGCAGCCCATGCGGTCCCGCAAGGGGATGCCGATCCGCCCCGGGCCAAAACCCGTGCGGAATCGCATGCCCCGCAGCGGATGGAGCTGGCCTACGACCTCTACCGCAACGGCCAGAAACTCGGTCAGGTCACCGACACCTTCGTGCTGAGGGGCGGGCGCTACACGCTCACGAGCGAGATGCGTGCGACCGGCCCGCTGAAGATGCTGTGGCCCGGCAGCATCCGGCTGGAGAGCACCGGCACGGTGACGGCGCAGGGCCTGCGCCCGGCGCAGTTCCGGCATGCGCGCAGCGATGCACCGGAGAAACTCGCGGTCGCGCGCCTCGACTGGACGCAGCGCAATATCGCCTACCGCTACAAGGGCGAATCCTGGCAGGTGCCCGACCTGAAACCCGGGACGCAGGATCAGCTTTCGCAGCTTTACCAGTTCATGTTCGTATCCCGGCTGCCTGCCGATTACGCACTGCCCGTGACCAGCGGTCGCAAGCTCAGCGACTACCGCTATGCGCGACAGGACGGCGGCACGCTGGCTACCCCGCTCGGCAAGCTGGCGACCCTGCAATACCGGCGCATCCTCAGCGAGCCGGACGACAAGGCCGTCACCGTCTGGGTGGCGCCGGCCCGCGGCAATCTGCCGGTGCGGATCCGCGTCGTCGAGGATGGCGTCACCCTCGAACAGCGGCTGGCGCGCGCGCGCGTCCAGGGCTGACCGATGCATGGCGGATTGCGATCTGCCGCGCTGGCGCTGGTGATCTCCCTGCTGCTCCATGTCATCTTGCTGGGCGGGGTACGCTGGTCGCTTCCGCAAGGGACGGACGACGCCGACACCGAGGTATTCGAGGCGCGTCTGATCCCGGCCGACCCTGCCCCTCCCGCCAAACCTGCCGCAGCACCGACGCAGCGGATCAAGCCTGCGCCAGTTCCCCGTGTGGAGCCGCCCCCGCTGCCCGCGGCAGTCGATGAATCCATCCCGTCTGAAGCCGTATCCGAGCCCCCGCTGCCCGTTCCGGACAGCGTGGCGGGTTTCGCGGTGCCTGCGCCCGAGCCGGCATCGCCCCCGCCCCCGCGCGAAGCCGCGCCGGTTGCCGAGCCGGTCGCTGAGCCGCCCGTTCCGTCGCTCAATGAGCTGCCGGGCCGCATCGACATGCGCTTCGACGTACTCTACGGGATCGCCTCGGGCGAGCAGACCCTGATCTGGGTAAACGAGGGTGCGCGTTACACGCTGACCAGCGTCGCTTCGGCCACCGGTCTCGCCGGCGTGTTCTATCGCGGCCGCTTCGTGCAGACCAGTCGCGGGCGCATCACGCCGCAGGGCCTGCAGCCTGAGGAATTCTGGGATCAGCGCGGCGACAGGCGGGCCAGTGCACGGCTCGACGCCGGTGGCGGACAGGTCGCGCTGACCACGTCCAGCGGCGAGACCCGGCACTTCGCCTATCGGCCGGGCATGCAGGATGCGCTAAGCCTGTTCTTCCAGCTGGCGCTCGCGGCGCCGCCTCCCCAAGGGCAACTGCAGTTCGCCGTATTCAATGGCAAGAAGGTCCGCCGCTACGCGTTCGAGACACGCGGCGAGGAAATCCTGGACACCGCGCTCGGGCCGCTGCGCACCCTGCATCTGATGCGCCTGGCCAAGCCGGAGGAACGCTTCGAGGCCTGGCTTGCCGTGGACCGGCACTACCTGCCGGTGCGCGTACTCCGGAGCGACGGCAAGGGCAACACGATGGAGTTGCGGGTGCGGACGATTGCACCCTGAGTCGGGTCAGCGCGGCAATCCCTGCACGCGTGTGCCGGGCGCGAGCAGAGGACGCAGGAAACTGCCCTGTGCGATTTCGAGTGCATAGCGCACCGCGGTCGGAGGGCAATGCAGGGTGTCGGTACGCGGCTGCATGTCGGTGAACCCGGCGACGCGTCCACTGGCGTCGATGAAGGCGATGGACAGCGGCAGGGGCGTATCGCGCATCCAGAAGCAATGCCGGCCCGGTGCCTCGAACACGAACAGCATGCCGGAATCGGAAGGCAGATGGGTGCGGCCCATGAGGCCGCGCTGGCGGGCCTGCGGGGTGGCGGCGACTTCGACCTGGATGGTCTGGCTGCCGACGACGAGCGGCAATCGCTCCCCCGCCTGCGCTGCCGGGACGACGAGCAGCAAGGCGAGGAGGCCGGCGCTAGAGCGCATCGCGCAGCCTTTCGGCGAGTGCCAGGGCAGTGCCGGCGTCGGCGTCGAGCACGTTGAAATGCCCCATCTTGCGGCCGGCGCGTGCGGTCTCCTTGCCGTAGAGGTGCAGCTTCACGTTGGGGTGCGTCAGCAGCGTGTTCCAGTGCGGGCCGCCGTTTTCCCAGCGGTCGCCGAGGATGTTGACCATGACCACGGGCGAGAGCAGGCGCGTATCGCCCAGCGGCAGGCCGGCGAGGGCGCGCACCTGTTGCTCGAACTGGTCGGTCACGCAGGCGTCGAGCGTGTAGTGCCCGGAGTTGTGCGGGCGCGGGGCGATCTCGTTGACCATGAGCCGGCCGTCGGCGACGAAGAACTCCACCGCCATCACGCCGACGTAGCCGAGCGCATCGGCCACGGCACCTGCCATGTCGCGCGCCTGTTGCGCCAGGGATGTGGAGACGCGGGCGGGTATGATGGATACGTCAAGTATGCCGTTCACGTGGCGGTTCTCGGCGACCGGGAACAGCGCGCATTCGCCGGTGTCGCTGCGCGCCAGCACCACTGACACTTCGTGTTCCAGATTCACGAAGCCTTCGAGGACGCAGGGCTGGCCGCCGAATGCGCGAAACGCGGCATGGGCGTCGGCCGGCATCTGAATCCGGGCCTGGCCCTTGCCGTCGTAGCCGAAGCGTGCCACCTTCAGGAGTGCTGGCGTGCCGATGTCGGCGAGTGCGGCGTCGAGATCGCCCTCGTTGTAGACGAGCGCAAAGGGTGCGGTGGGAAAGCCGTGCTGCGCCAGCCAGGATTTCTCGTGGCTGCGGTCCTGCACGATGGCCACGGCGGCGGCATCGGGCGACACGCGGCAGTTTGCTGCCAGTGCGATCAGGCTCTGCGCGGGGACGTTCTCGAATTCGGTGGTGACGGCGGCGCAGGCTTCGGCGAGGCGTGCGAGCGCCGTATCGTCGGTGTAGCCGGCCTGCAGGTGCACGTCGGCCATCTGCCCGGCGGGGCTCTGCGGATCGGGATCGAGCACCATGACCTTGTAGCCCATGGTGCGTGCGGCGATGGTGAACATGCGACCGAGCTGGCCGCCGCCTAGGATGCCCAGCGTCGAGCCTGGCAGTAGAGGCAGGGGCTTACTCGGCATCGGGCAGGTCCATGGCCAGGACCGAGTCGGACTGGCCGCGGCGGAAGTCATGCAGCTGTGCGGCGAGACCGGCGTCTCCGCGCGCGATGAGTGCGGCGGCGAAGAGTGCGGCGTTGGCTGCGCCCGCTTCGCCGATGGCGAACGTGGCAACCGGGATGCCCTTGGGCATCTGCACGATGGAGAGCAGCGAATCCATGCCCTTGAGGTATTTCGACGGCACCGGCACGCCCAGCACCGGCACGATGGTCTTGGCGGCGAGCATGCCCGGCAGGTGGGCTGCGCCGCCGGCGCCGGCGATGATGGCCTGGAGGCCGCGCGACTCGGCCTCCTCGGCGTAGCGATAGAGCAGGTCCGGCGTGCGGTGCGCCGACACCACCTTGGCTTCGAAGGGCACGCCCAGCTGTTTCAGCAGCAGCGCCGCGTGTTTCATCACCTCCCAGTCGCTGGAAGACCCCATCACCACGCCCACCAGCGGTGCGCTCATCGTGCTTGTCCTTGTCGGTCGAAAGGCCGCATTTTATCCCTACAATGCGCCAGCGCCACTGGAGAGAGCCATGCCCGCGTCCCTGCAAACCCTGATCCTGCTCACGTTTTCCAACGTCTTCATGACCTTCGCGTGGTACGCCCACCTCAAGGACATGAACAACCAGCCGTGGGTGATCGCTGCTTTTGCCAGCTGGGGCATCGCGCTGTTCGAATACCTGCTGCAGGTGCCGGCGAATCGGATCGGTTTTACCGTGATGAGCCTGCCGCAGTTGAAGATCATGCAGGAGGTCATCGCGTTGAGCGTCTTCTTGCCCTTCGCGGTGCTCTACATGAAGGTCGAGCTGAAGTGGGATTTCCTGTGGGCGTCGCTGTGTCTCGTCGGCGCGGTGTACTTCATGTTCCGCGGCAGCTGAGACGCTATTTGATGCGGCCCATCTGAACCATCACCTGACAGGGGTCGCCCTGCACCGGCGGCAGGTTCACGTGCCGTCTGGCCGCGCGCGCATCGATTTCCCTGTTGTGTTCTTCCCGGTAGGCCCGACATTCGGCCAGGATCTTCATGGACTGCAGCTTGGCGACATAGGCCTGGCGCTCCGGCTCGGTCATCAGTTGCGCGCCGCGGATGTTGTTGCCCGAGGCGTACCAGGGGAAGGCCTGGGCCAGCGTGGCGAACAGGCTCAGAGCGAAGGCGAGAGCGGTGCGTTTCATGGAGAGGCTCTGTGGAAGGGAATGCGCGCATCCTACCGCAGGACGCAAAAAGCCCCGCACAGCGGGGCTTTTTGCGGGAGGCGGATCGGCGTCTTACACGCAACCGGTCGGCTTCGGGGTGCCGGCGTAGCGGCCGGCCTGCTTGGCGGGGCCGAAGGGGAAGAGGTCGAACAGGAATTTCTTGTCGCCCCATTCGTCGCCGAATTCTTCCTTCAGGCCCTTCTGCAGGAAGCGCAGGTTGGGCGCGGTGCCGTTCTGCGCGAACTGGTCGCGCATGTAGTGAATGACCTTCCAGTGGTTTTCGCCGAGTTCGAGCTTGTCTTCCTTGGCCAGTTCGATGGCCAGTTCCTCGGACCAGTCTTCCAGATTGACCAGATAGCCCTCGGGGTCGGTTTCGACGATCTTGCCGTTGATTTCGCGTTCCATGGTTGTGCGTCCTTGCGATCAATAAAAATTAGGATGGCGCACCATAGAATATCTGAGTAAATTGGTCAACTACTTCTTATGGGTTATTTGCGGGCCAGTTTGCCGCCCGCGGCCTTGTAGGCTTCGATTCCGCCTTCGATGTAGCGTGCTTTCGCTCCAATGGCCTGGAGGCGGTCGACCACCAAGTTCGATACCGACCCGCCGCGCACGCAGTACACGACGAGGTCGAGCGTGAGCGGCACGGCACCGATCCAGGCATCGATCATGTCCGGGTTTTTCCACAGCGCGCCGGGAATGATCTCGTTCGAGGCGTTGAAGTCGGCTTCGCGACGCACATCGAATACCAGCGTGGCGTCTGGATTCAGTTCGCCGGGGGCAAGCGCGCGCGGCAGGCTGGCGCATTTCGGGGCGGCGCCGCCACAGGCACACTGGCGAAGGGGCTGCGGAGTGGATTCCATGGTTTCTCCTTCAAACGACAAGACTATAAGCCAGACCGGTGAGCGCGCACACGCCGATCACCTTCACGATGTCGGCCTTATACTTCCACAGGGCGACGAAGGCGGCGAGCGCGACGATCACAGGGAGCCATTCGAAAGGGCCGGCGAAGGGATCGCCCTTCACGCCTTGCGGCCAGAAAGTGTGCCAGGCGAAGAACACGGCCAGATTCAGGATCACGCCCACGACGGCCGCAGTGATGCCCGTCAGCGGCGCGGTGAATTTCAGTTCCCCGCGCGTCGCTTCGACGAAGGGGCCGCCGGCGAGGATGAACCAGAACGAAGGCAGGAAAGTGAAGAAGGTCGCCACGGCGCCGCCGGCCAGCCCTGCCGCGACAGGATGGTCGAAGACCACCTTGGCCACGCCACCCAGATAGCCCACCCAGGTCACCACCATGATGAGCGGCCCGGGTGTGGTTTCGCCCAGCGCGAGGCCGTCCATCATCTGCGGGCCGGTGAGCCAGCCGAACTGTTCCACGCCGCCCTGATACACGTAGGGCAGGACGGCATAGGCGCCGCCGATGGTGAGAAAGGCCGCCTTCGTGAAGAAACTGCCCATGTCGGCAAGCGTGGGCAGGCCACTGACGGCGCCCATCGATGCAAACCAGACCAGGATGAAAATCGCGCTGGTGGCGGCCAGCCCGCCCCAGGAGAATCTCGCGTGTGCCGGAGTGGGGGTGTCGTCGTCGATCAGGGCCGGCCCGAAGCCTTGATGGGCCAGCCCGTGTCCGCCGCCACTTCTGAAATGGTCGGGAGCGAGCTTGCCGCCGACGGCGCCCGCGATGGCCGCGGCCAGCACGATCCAGGGAAAGCCGATGTCGAAGACGAAAATGCCAATGAAAGCCAGCGCAGCCATGCCCCACAGGACGGCATTCTTCAGCGCACGCGAACCGATGCGCCAGGCGGCGAACACCACCACTGCCACCACCGCCGGCTTGATCCCGTAGAACAGGCCTTGCACCAGCGGCACGTCACCCCAGGCCAGATACAGGGCCGCCAGCAGCGACAGCAGCAGGAAGGCCGGCAGGAAGAAGAGTACTCCCGCGACGATGGCGCCCTTGATACCGTGCATCAACCAGGCCACATAGATCGCGAGCTGGGTGGCTTCCGGCCCGGGCAGCAGCATGCAGTAATTGAGCGCATGCAGAAAACGGTGCTCGGAAATCCAGCGGCGTTTCTCCACCAGTTCCTGGTGCATCATCGCGATCTGTCCGGCGGGACCGCCGAAGCTGATGAAACCGAGCTTGAGCCAGTATTTGAAGGCCGAGCCAAGCGTGGGGTGCGAGGGGCGTGCGGTGTCCATTGCGAATCTCCAAAAACGCGTCGCCAGACTTGGACGGGACACCGTCTTGCGGGCAAGGCCCGGGAGCCGGGGGCTGGGATCCCCGATGGCGGGGATTTTAGTCATGCATCAGCAAAAACGACAACCCGGGTGCGCCCATAATATGGACCACCGTATGCGAGTGTCAGGCCGCGAGCGCTTGTTCCATTCATCATGATTAATTGTTCCCATAAAAAATTAAGACTGTTATGAATGGATCGCCGCCTCTAGGATGAATTGCGGTTCTAATGAGGGGGCTGCCTGACGGTCTTTCGGTGGCGGAAAGCCCATCTGGCTTGAATAAGTCTGGGCGGATGATAACCGTATTCGGCTGGTGGATATTTTATGGCCGGCCGCGTTTGCCCGGTACTACACGACCGGCCTCCTTGATCGAACCACGAAATGCCCGCGCCTTCGGGGTGGGCCCGGCATAACGCATGATCAAGGGGGAAACTGGCGCAGTGGACAAGCTCACGATCCTGCTTCCGGCCACGCCCCTGCTGTCGGCCTTGCTGATCACGCTGCTCGCGGGGCGTCCCCGGCGCAGCATCGCGCGCCTGAGCGTGGCGTTTGCCGGACTGACGTTCTTGCTCGCGCTGGCTGCACTCGCGCTCTATCTCATCGAAGGCCGGCCGTCCTGGACGGCGTTCGGCCAGGGTTGGGGCAGCCTCACGCTCGATCCGCTGGCCAGCGTGATGGCGCTGATGGTTGCAGGCATCAGCCTAGTCGTGCACGTTTACGCCGTGCGCTATATGGCCGAAGAGCCCGGCTATGCGCGTTTCTATGTTCTGCTCGACCTGATGGCCGCGGCGATTCTCCTGATGGTGGCTGCGGGCGATCTCGTCACCCTGCTGGTCGCCTGGCATCTGATCGGAGTGGTGCTCTACTTCCTGCTCGGTCATGATGCGGCGCGCCCTGCTGCGCAGCGCTACGCGTTCTGGACCTTCTTCACCTATCGCCTCGGCGACCTGCCGCTGATCCTTGCAGCGGTGCTGCTTTATCAGGCCTACGGGACGACGTCGCTGCCAGCATTGTTCGAGCAGATCGCCGCCGATCCGGCGGCGCACCCGATACTCGGCGTGCCGCTCACGACGGCGGTGGCGCTGCTCGTTGCGCTCGCCGCTTTCGCGCGCTCGGCACAGTTCCCCCTGCATACCTGGCTGCCCTACACGATGGAGGGGCCGACGCCGGTATCGGCCCTGATGCACGCCGGTATCGTCAACGCAGGCGGCTTCATCATCAACCGCTTCGCCCCGGTATTCGTGCATGCAGGCGAGGTGCTGCACCTGGTGTTCGTGGTCGGTCTCGTGACCGCCATCCTGGGCTCGGTGATGATGCTGATGCAGAACGACATTAAGAAATCCCTCGGCTACTCCACCATGGGGCAGATGGGCTTCATGTTCGTCGAGATCGGTGTCGGCGCATTCTCCCTGGCGATCTACCATCTCATCGCGCACGGCCTGTTCAAGGGCACGCTCTTCCTCGGCGCCGGCAGCGTGATCTCGAACGCCCGCAAGCATGACGGCGTCCCGCACGACGACGTGTATACCTTCGTGGTGGAGCGCAAGACCGCCGCTTACCGGCTGCCCTGGGTCGTGGCGGCCGCCCTCACCGTGGTCGTCCCCTTCCTCATTCTCGGCCTGTCGCACTGGCTGGTGGACGAGGATTTCGTCGGCCGCCAAGGCGCGATCATCCTGCTGTTCTTCGGCTGGGTCACCGGCGCGCAGCTGCTGTTCGTGACCTACCACCTGCAGGCGGGCAGCCCGTGGCGACTGATGGCGATGATCATCCTGTCGCTGGTCATCGTCGTCGCGGGCTACACCTGGATCGGCCACGCCTTCGACCTGTTCCTGTATCCCGACCGCGCCTTCAGCGACCGGATCTATGCTGCGGCCAGCATTCCGCTCGGCACCTTCGAAGTGCTCGCCGCCCTGTTGACGGCGGCGGTCGTGGGCGGCTGGCTGGCGACCTACTATGCGACGATCAACGGCGGATCGCGCGGCGGGCCCGCGACGCCCCTGCGGCTGGCGCTGTATTCGCTGCTTTCGCGCGAATTCTACGTGGCCGATGTGTACGCCTGGCTGACAGAAGCCGTGCTGGGCGCGTCGCGGCGGCTCAACGTCTGGTTGCGGTGGGTGTGATGACGCTGCTCGCCGTCGCCTTTTTCCTGCCGCTCTTTCCCCTGAGCATCGTGCTAAACGGTGCCTTCGTGCCTCTGCGCAGCCCGCGTGCGCGCGCCGTGCTGCTCGTGCTGTGGCCGCAGTGCGGCGTGATCCTGCTGCAGATGCTGCCGCATCCGGTGCCGCACGCCTTCGTGCCGTGGGCGCTGCTGACGTCCGGCTTCTACGCCCTGCGCCTCCTGACCGTGCGGGATATGGGCATGTGGGCGGGCTTTCTGGCGACGTCGGCACTTGCGCTGACCTGGGTGCTGGCTGCCGGCAGCGCCGATCCCCAGGCGCTGCATCTCTTCACGCTCTGGTTCAGCCTGCCCGCGGCTTTGCTGGCCCTGCTCGCGCAGCCGCTGACGAAACGCTTCGGCGCAGCATACGCGGGCCTGCAGGATGGACTGATCGGCAGTTTGCCGCGGCTTTCGGTCGTGCTGGCCGTGACGGTTCTGGCGGCGATCGCCACGCCGCCTTTCCCCGGGTTCTTTGCCTTGCTGCACCTGCTCCGGATGCTCGAACCGGGCGGTGCAATCGGGGTGCTGCTGATCTGGCTGACCTGGGGCTGGGCGGCCACGCGCCTGCTGCAGGGCTTCGTTTTCGGCAGGGGACGCGGCACGACTGCCGGGGACATCGGGCATGCTCCGATGCTGTCCTGGTCCGGCGCGCTGGGCGTCTTCGTCGTCGCCGGTTTCATGCTGACAGGAGGTGGGCTATGAGCCTTGCACTCGGACGGCGCCTCGGGGTCCGTACCCTCGTCCATGTGGCTGGGGAGGCCATCCCCTTTTTCTGGCCGATGCGGACCTTCATTCATCACAACCCGCTTTACGGCCTTGAACACCTCCCGTTCGAGCAGGCAGTGGCCGAGGGCGAGCGCCTGTTCCATGCGCGCGGTTATCTGCCGCGCAAGGTGCAGCAAGGCTATCTGGCCGAGGGTAAGGTCGATCCCGGGGTACTGGCGGACGAGGTGGCGCACTTCCTTGCAGGCAGGCCGGACATCGCGGGACTGGATCAGCAGCGCCTGCTGATGACGCTGCTCACCGAGCCGGGCGTGTCGATCGGTCCGCGGCCGACGCTTGCCGATGCGTACGATGTCCATGCCGCCCTGTCGGGTGCGCGATTGCCGTCGCGCGAAACCGACGCAACCGTTCTGGCGGCGCAGGTGCGTGCCGACATGCCGCCCGGCCGTCCGCCCTATGCAATCGTGGACAGGCTCTTCGGCACCGGGATCGGCGCGACCTTGAATGAACTGGTGATCAAGAGCTGTCTCGATTTCTTCGACGAAGGGCAATCCGTGTGGCAGATGCCCGGGCGCGAACAGGGCCTGTTCGCCGCCTGGAGCGCGGTGGCGCAACGCAACCTGCGGCTTTTCATCCGGGGCCTGCACATCAAGCGCATCCTTGCCGTCGACGCCACGCCCGAAGGGATCATCAGCCATGTCATGGAGGCGCTGGGCGTGCCGGAAGAGGACTGGAAGGGCCATTTCACCTGCGAGCTGACCCGTCTGCATGGATGGGCAGGCTTCATCCGCTGGCGTGCGGGCGCCAAGCATTACCACTGGGCGCGGCATTACCCGGCCGATCTGGTCGACTACCTGGCCATCCGCCTCGTGCTCGGTCTGGCCCTGCTGCGCGAACACGCACAGCGCAAGGGTCTGCCGCATACGCTTGCGGAGCTCGACCGGTTCGTCGAGGCGCATCCGGGGCAGGCTTACCTGCGGCACGAGTTCCATGGCGGCCATATCCTGCCGGACAGTGCACATGCCGTCGAGGATGCCCTTGCATCGGGACGTGCCGGGCGTATCGATCGCCTGCTGCCCGTGTATCTGGCGCGCAAGCGCGAACACGAGGCGCGGGCGCAGGCCGCCGGCCTGCAGAATCTGGCGGAGCGGGCCGGGCTGGCAGACGCGATGCGGCGACTGGCGCCGGAGGCGCTCACCACGCTTGCCGGCACGCTCGCGGAATTCGAGACGGCGGAGGGTCACATGTGGCTGCGTGCGCTGGAGTCCTGCGCCATGGGCCGTCTCATGCACGGCATGAATCTGGCCCCGGCCGTGCAGCGCGCGAAGCGGCCGTTCGCGCAGCTCATGTTCTGCATCGACGTGCGCTCGGAGCGAATCCGCCGCCATCTGGAGAAAGTCGGCGATTACCAGACCTTTGGCATCGCCGGTTTCTTCGGCGTGCCGGTGAGTTTCATCGGCCTGGAGAAGGGCAGCGAAACCCACCTGTGCCCGGTCGTGGCAAGCCCGAAGAACGTGGTGCTGGAACTGGCCATCGCGCGCAGCGCCGACGAACAGGCCTTCGTGTCCTCGCTCGAGCAGGTTTTCCACGAACTGAAGGCCTCGGTGCTTTCACCCTTCATCACGGTGGAAGCGGTCGGCCTGCTGTTCGGGCTGGACATGTTCGGCAAGAGCCTTGCGCCGCTCGCCTACAGCCGCTGGCGCCAGCGGCTGCATCCGGACAGGCCGGACAGCCGGCTGCTGCTGGACAAGCTCAGCCGGGAGCAGGCCGATTCGATCATCCGCTCGCTGCAACGTGCCCTCATCGTCAAGGCGGTCGTGCGGGAATTGAATGTGGAGCGCGAGGCGATCACCGACGACATGATTCGCGAGCTGCGCGAGACCGCGCTGGGCAATCGCGAGGGGCCGACCGATTTCGCGCGTCGCTTCGTACTGGATGCGCGTGCCGAAACCGCGTTCATCGGGTGTCTGCGCACGGTTTACCGCATCGACCGCGGCTACGCGCAATTGCAGATGGAGCGTCTGGGCCGCATCGGCTTCACTCTGGACGAGCAACTCAACTTCGTCGGTACGGCGCTGCGTTCCATCGGTCTCACCGAGGGCTTCTCGCGCTTCGTCCTGCTGGTGGGTCATGGCAGCACCTCGGAGAACAACCCCTACGAATCCGCGCTGGATTGCGGCGCCTGCGGCGGCAATCACGGCATCGTCAATGCGCGGGTGCTGGCCCAGATCGCCAACAAGCCGACAGTCCGCGAAGGCCTGCGTGCGCAGGGCATCGCCATTCCGGACGACACCTGGTTCGTTCCCGCCTTCCACAACACCACCACCGACGAAATCCAGCTGCACGACATGGCTCTGTTGCCGCCCAGCCACCTCGTTTACGTGGACCGGCTCGGCAACGGCCTGCAATCCGCCACCCGGCTCAGCGCAGCCGAACGCATACCGACCCTGGAACCGGGCGGCAGCGTCGATCCGGCGAGGGCCTACCGCCATGCCCTGCGCAATGCATCGGACTGGTCGCAAGTGCGCCCGGAGTGGGGCCTGTCGCGCAACTTCGGTTTCGTCATCGGGCGCCGGCATCTCACCGAGCAGATGGACCTGGAGGGGCGCGTCTTCCTGCAGTCCTACGACTATCGCGCCGACTCCAGGGGGCGCCTGCTGGAAAACATCCTCGCAGGCCCGCTGGTGGTGGGACAGTGGATCAACATGGAGCATTACTTCTCGACGGTGGACAACGCACATTACGGCAGCGGCAGCAAGGTCTACCATAACGTGGCCGGCCGCTTCGGCGTGATGACCGGCAACCTTAGCGACCTGCGCACCGGCCTGCCGGCACAGACCGTGCTCAAGGACGGCCGGCCCTATCACGAGCCCATGCGCCTGCTCACCTTCATCGAAGCGCCCTTCGCCCTGGCCCGGCGCGCCATCGAGGCCGTCGTCCCAGTCAAGAATCTCGTCTACAACGGCTGGGTGCGCATGGCCATCGTGGACCCCGAAACCGGTACGTTCCATCTGTTCGACGACGGTGGCTGGCGGCAGCACGCCTCGTGGCCCGGCCGGCCGACAGAAGAAATCAAGGAGATCGCGGCATGAAAAACCTCAACTTCAGCCCCCTCAAGAAACTCGAGATCATTCTCGAGGGCGCTCATCAGGAATTTGCCACCGATCTGCTGGATCGCGCCGGCGTCAGCGGTTACACCATTGTCAACAATCTTTCGGGCAAGGGCCGCCACGGTTTTCACGAAGGCCACCTGATGTTCAACGAGGAAGCGGTGCTGATCATGATCATCGTCGCCGTCCCCGAGGACCTGGTGAAGCCCATCCTCGAAGGCTATGCGCCCTTCTTCAGCGAGCACACGGGCGTGGTGTTCATCTCCGACATCCAGGTCACGCGGCTGGTGAAGTTCACCAGCTGAGATGCGCGGGAGGGCGGTGCGTCAGGAGCGTGTCACGCGCCGGCGCGAGCGGGTGACGGGCTTCGGCTGCGGCAGCTTCATGATGTGATCGGCTTCGTTGAGCACGAAGGCATGAAAGGCCTGGGCGATCGGCGACATCCGCTTGCCGCTGCGGTGGACGAGATACCACTCCTTCATGATGGGGAAGCCTTCGACGCTGAGGATGGCGACGCGGTTGAGCGCGAGTTCGAATTCCAGCGTGTGCAGCGACACGATGCCAAGCCCCAGCCCGGCCATCACCGCGTGCTTGATGGCTTCGTTGCGGCTCATTTCCATCGGGGTCTTGAGCTTGATGCCGCGCTGCTGGAAGAAGCGCTCGACTGCGTTGCGCGTGCCCGAACCCTGCTCGCGCAGGATGAAGTTCTCCTCGACCAGCCGGCTGAGCGGTACACGGGCGACGCCGACCAGCGGATGGTCGGGCGGCGCGATGATCACCAGCGGGTTCTGCATGAAGGCCTGGGCCCGCAATTCCATGTTGTCGGGGGGCGTGCCCATGATCGCCAGGTCGGGTGTGTTGTCCTGCAGCTGCTGCACCAGCTCCTCGCGATTGGTGACCTCGAGGTGCACCTGGGTGCCCGGATGGCGCTTGAGGAAGGCGGCCAGCAGGTAGGGCGCGAAATACTTGCCGGTACTGGTGACGGTGAGCGCGAGCGACCCGCGCTTTACGCCCTTCATGTCGTCGAGCACGGACTCGATGTCGCGGAACTGCTGGGCGATGGCGCGGCTGAAGGCGTACACCTCCTTGCCGGCCTCCGTGAGGAATATCTTCTTGCCCATCTGCTCGAACAGCGGCAAGCCGACTTCTTCCTCGAGCTGCTTGATCTGGGTCGAGACCGCGGGCTGCGTCAGGTGCAGTTCTTCCGAGGCCCGGGTGAAACTCGAATGGCGCGCCACCGCTTCCAGCAGGCGCAACTGGCGAAAGGTCACGTTCATCTTGTCTCCCTGTCAGGACGAATGAATCATTCACACATGTGAATGGAAACAATAAAAATTATTCATTTTTTATTATGAAAAGACAATTTTATATTTCAACGCAAGGGCAAATGCATGGCTGCCCGAAGCCGGCATCTTAATGATCACCCGCTGAAGCATAAGGAAACCAGATTATGAGTGAAGCGACTGCAACCGCGACGGGCGAACGCCTCAGCGGCCGAGAGGCGGCCATCGCCCGCCGCCAGGCGCTTTCCCTGCATGGGAAGAGCGCGCTCAAAACCAACAAGGGCAGCGCCTCCAGAAGCGCGACCGAGGCCCGCATGGCTGCGCGCAGCACCGCACCCGCATCGGTTCCGGCTGCTTCGGCGTCGTCGGCCGAGTCTGCGCGCTGCGGCTGCCAGCATGGCGAAACCTACTCCGCGCGCATCGAAGCTGCGCGTCCCGCGTCCGATTTCACGCCTGCACCGCCGTCGGCAGCGCGCCTGCGCCGCATCGAGCAGTCGATGCGGGGGCGCGGCGATGCCGCGCCCTGCCGTCCCTGCGGTCGCGTACGTCCCGAACCCGCCAAGGTGGAAATCGGCACGACGCTCTCCGGCAGCACCGTCACCGGCAACCAGGTCGAGCGCACGTCACGCGTGACCGGCAACGAGGCGGGGTCCTGCCGTACCGTGACCGGCACCGAATACGTCGGCGCCGAACAATACGGCGATCTGTGCGGCACGCTGCCCGAGCCGTCGCCGGCCAAGGTGGGGGCCAGCAGCACCAGCCGCGGCCGTCGCGTGACGGGCACGGAGGTGGGACGCAGCACCCGGGTGACTGGCGACGAGCATGGCACCTGCAAGCGCGTGACCGGCACCGAATATCTTGCGGCCGAACAGGTCGGCGAATTCTGCGGCACGGCCCCCGAGCCGCGCCCGGAGAAGGTCAGTGCCGGCATGACCGAAAAGCGCCAGACCGTGACCGGCACCGACCTCAACCGCAAGGTGCACGTCACCGGCGGCGAGCATGGTGCGCAGCGCACTATCACCGGCACGGCCTATGCCGACGCCGCGGCGTCGCGCAATGGCGAGGGCAATGCCCCAAAAAAGGTGGAAACCAGTCACACGAGCGCTGGCGCAATGGTGAGCGGAACCCGAGTGGGTCGCTCGTCGAGCCTTACCGGCGTTGAGCAGGGCGCCTGCAAGCGTGTGACTGGTACCGATTACATCGCCAGCGAGGAATTCGTGTCCTTCTGCCGTGAGGTGCCCTATCAGTCGCCGGCCAAGGTGGGCGTATCGCGCACCTTCCGTGGCCAGGACGTGTCCGGCAGCCAGGTCGGCCGTTCGGGCAAGGTGACCGGCGACGAGTACGGTGCCTGCAAGCCCGTGACCGGCAGTTCCTACATCGGTGCCGAACAGTACGCCGAGTTCTGTGCGTCGCGTGTCGCGGCCGAAGCGATCAATCGTGCGCGCCTCGGGCGCAGCCCGGCGCTCACCGGGATGCAGCCCGGGCCGGATGCCCGGATGACCGGCAACGAACGCGGCGAATGCCAGCCGGTCAGCGGCACGCCTTACATGGGCGAAGACCAGGCGGCTGAGGCCTGCGGCATCGCGCCCGTTGACGCCGACCAGCCGCGCGATTTCTCGGTCTCGACGCCGGCACGCATGGCGCGCAACAGCGAGACCCGCCGCATCACCGGCAGCGCGTATGGCGACAGCGGCCGCATCACCGGGCCGATGGCCCGTGCGGTCGGGCTGATTTCGGGCACGCCCGAATTCCGCTACCGCGAGGAAGCGGCGGCCAGCATTGCGGCGCCTGCCCCGGCAGCCGCTGCGCCCGAGCGCATCACCGGCGAAGGGCGCGAGCGGAGGATCACGGGCGACGCCTGGGATCGCGGCGATCGCGTGACCGGTACCGAGGGCCGTTCGGCGCAGCGTCGCAACCCGACGATGCGCGGCGATCCGCGCGGCAACGGCGTTTCCGCGCGCGCCAACCGCGAAGTGGAGCGTCCGGCGCCCAGCCCCAGCCGCATTACCGGGAGCAGCGGCAACGCCAGCACGGGTGCGGCGATCACCGTGTCCGGTGGGGCGCGGGGCTGAGCACATAGCAGGAAGGATCCGGCATGAATACCCGTCAACGCTCTGAAGCCATGCGCGCCCGTCAGTCGGCTCCGGCAGGCCTGGCAGTGCGCACGGCGCCCGCGGCGAACAGACTGCCGAGCTGGCCCCAGCGGCCGAGCTTCTGCCCGCCCGGCATGCAGGATCGCGGCGGAGAGTGCGTCAGCACCACCTGTGCGCCGCAGGCGCATCCGCTGATCGATGTGGCGCGCAATGCGGCGCTGGCCGACTACGAGCGCAGCATCCGCCGGCGCTTCGATGCCATCGTGCCGACGCTCAAGGAAATCGCGGCGCAGCAGCACGAGGCGGGTTTCGAGCAGCGCGCGCAGCAGATCGCGCGCGAACGACTCGGCTTCGAGTTGCCGCACGCCGTGCTCGCCGACGCCTGGGTGACCACGCTCGACATGCGCACGCTCTATGGCTACTGCGTGCTGCAGGCTTACCACGCGCTGGCGCAGGAGTTTGCAGCGCGCTGGAACGGCCAGGCGGAAGCGGAGGCCATGCAGCGCTTCTTCATCGAGTGCGGCTTCCACGAGATCGACATCACGCCCTGCGCGGATGGGCGCCTGAAAGGCCTGCTGCAGTTCGTGCTGCGTCTGCCGCATCAGGCGGTGCGGCGCCGCAAGTCCTACGCGGGCGCGATGTTCGACATCGAGCTCAACGTGAAGCAGTGGGTCGAGACCGAGTTGCGCCGGTACCGCGAAGGGCTGCCGACCACCTCGGATGCCGGTACGCGCTATCTCAAGGTCGCGGTGTACCACTACAGCAGTTCGGATCCGCATCACGAAGGCTGCGCCGCCCACGGCAGCGATGACCGGAAGGCCGCGCAGGCCGCACTGGATCGCCTGGAGGCGTTCCGTACCGCGATCGAGAACGGATTCTGCTGCGGCGCCTCGGTCGCGACGCTGCTGATCGGCATGGATACCGACAACGACGCGATTCGCATCCACATCCCGGATGCCAGCGGCGCGATGCGCGTGGACTGCCACGTCGACAACCTGGCCATCTATCAGCAGACCGCCGGCATGGCGGCCTCCGAGGCGCGCTGGCGCCTGGGTGCGGCAATCGACGAGGCGGTGCGCGCAGCCGGCTGCAGTGCGCCGGAGCCCGGCATGCGCCGTCTGATCGAACGCCTGCTGACCAACAACCTGTCGCAGATCGACTACGTCTGCGCCGAGCACAACGGGCGATACGCGGACATTGGCCATGCCGAGCGCTTCATCAACATCGGCGAGGGTTTCGACGAGGTCCATCTGCGCAACCTGGCCTACTTCGGTCACATGTACACCATCGAGGAAGGCGCGGCGGACATGGACGTGGGCATCAGGATTTTCAGCAAGCTGAACGTGTCGCGCGGCCTGCCGATTCCGATCGCGATCCATTTCCGCTACGACGAGCAGGTGCCCGGATCGCGCGAACGCGCCGTGACCCGCTGCCGGCGCATCAAGTCTGCGATCGCGGCGCGCTATCCCGCGCTTGCCGCGGACGGCCTGCTCTACTGCGGCATGACGGTGCAGGGCAAGGCGCCGGGCAGCGTGCAGGAAGCCGTGACCGATATCGACATCGATCCGCATGGGCATTGAGGTGATTCATGAAGATCATGCAAGTTGAAAAAACCCTGGTCTCGACCAACCGCGTGCGCGAAATGGGGCATCGTCCCCTGCTGGTGGTGCGCGAGAAGGCTGGCGGTGCGCGCAGCGTCGCGGTGGACGCCGTGGGCTGCATTCCCGGCGACTGGGTGATCTGCGTCGGCAGTTCCGCGGCGCGCGAGGCGGCAGGTGCGAAGGATTTCCCGAGCGACCTGACCATCATCGGCATCATCGACCACTGGCAGGAGCACTGAGATGGAGATCATGCGCGTGGTCTCGGACCTGGTGTGCACGCGCCGCATTCCCGGCCTGTTCAGTGCATCGCTGCGTGTGCTCGCCGACGAGAAGGGCAAGCTTTCGGTGGCGGTCGATCCGGTCGGCGTGCCGGAAGGGAAATGGGTATTCACCGCCGGCGGCTCGGCCGCCCGCTACGGCGCCGGCGACTACAGGATTCTTACTGATTTGACGATCCTCGGGATCATCGACCAGTGGAGTGTGACGGAAGAGCGTCACGAAGCAGAGAAGGCAGTCTCATTAACCGTGTAAAGGAGAAACATCATGGCAAACGCAATGACAGGTATCGCTCTTGGAATGATTGAAACGCGTGGACTGGTGCCGGCAATCGAAGCCGCCGACGCCATGACCAAGGCCGCGGAAGTTCGGCTGATCGGCCGCCAGTTCGTGGGTGGCGGCTATGTGACCGTGCTTGTGCGCGGCGAAACCGGTGCGGTGAACGCCGCTGTGCGTGCCGGCGCCGACGCCTGCGAACGTGTGGGCGACGGCCTGGTTGCCGCCCACATCATCGCCCGCGTGCACAACGAGGTAGAGAACATCCTCCCCACCGCGGCTGCCGCCTGAATGATCTGAACATCGCATTGTTTTAAGGAGAGCAAAATGGCTACAGGTATGACTGGCATTGCCCTGGGCATGATCGAAACCCGCGGTCTCGTGCCCGCCATCGAGGCGGCGGACGCCATGACCAAGGCCGCCGAAGTGCGCCTCATCGGCCGGCAGTTCGTGGGCGGCGGCTACGTCACCGTCCTGGTGCGCGGCGAAACCGGCGCGGTCAACGCGGCGGTGCGTGCCGGCGCGGATGCCTGCGAGCGCGTGGGCGACGGCCTGGTTGCGGCCCACATCATCGCCCGCGTCCACAGCGAAGTCGAAAACATCCTGCCCACTGCTGCTGCTGCCTGATCGGGGCGCGTCATGGACATGAGGGTGGACAAGGTCAGGGCAGACGGCACGGTCATGGCCGGTGCGACCCTCGGGATCGCACTGGGCATGATCGAAACCCGAGGTTTGGTGCCCGCCATCGAAGCGGCGGACGCCATGACCAAGGCTGCCGAGGTTCGCCTCATCGGTCGTCAGTTCGTCGGTGGCGGCTACGTCACGGTGCTGGTGCGCGGCGAAACCGGCGCGGTCAACGCGGCGGTACGTGCTGGCGCGGATGCCTGCGAGCGCGTGGGCGACGGTTTGATCGCCGCCCACATCATCGCCCGCGTTCACGGGGAAGTGGAGCATATCCTGCCCACCGAACCCGACGCCAACGGTGCGGGGCGCGACGGCGACGTGAGCTGCATTCCCGCCAGGTGAAAGGTTTGGCATGGCACTCGATCCACGGCTACTCGGGTATCTCAATCGCGCGCTGGCGCATGAAATGGCGGCAGTACAGCAGTACATGGCCCAGTCCAGGCTGTGCGACCAGTGGGGAATGGCGCACCATTGCGCGCATTTCCGCCAGGACGTCACCGAGGAACTCGGGCATGTGCAAAGCTTGATGGATGCGCTGTTGAAGCTCGGTGCGGCGCCCAATGCGACGCAACTGCCGCCGGTCCGGCTGGGCCGCAGCCTGGGTGAAATGATCGCCATCGACCGCGTGCTGGAAGTGGAGGCCATCCGTCTGTACGAGGAGGCGGCGACATATTGCGGGCGCGTGCGCGATTTCGTGCACCACGCCCTGTTCGTGGGCATCCTGCGCGACGAGTTGATGCACCTGGACGAGCTCGGCAAGATGGAAGCGGATTTACCTGAACAGGAACAACGCTATGCCTGAAGACAGTAACCCCATCCCGCACTGGCAACGCCAGGATCTGCCGCCCATGCTGAGCCGGCGGTTCGAATTCGAGAGCTATGCCGAGACCCGGCGTTTCCTCGACGGCGTGGCCAAAGTGGCCGAAGCTGCGCGGCACTACCCCAACCTCAGCTTCGGCAAGACCTACGTCAGCGTCACGCTGGATGCGGACGGCAAGAAGATCGGCCCCGATCTGGTGGCACTCGCGCGGCAGATCGACGCGCTCGCGGCGGGTGGTGCGTAATCGACATGGCCGCCTTGCGGATCGCACTGGCGAACCAGAAGGGCGGGACCGGCAAGACCACGCTGGCGGTCAACCTGGCGGCCGGCTTGCACCGGCGCGGCGCAACCGTGCTGCTTGATGCCGATCCGCAGGGCTCGGCCGGCCAGTGGGCGCAGGTCGGTGTGCAGAACGGCGACCTGCCGCCGGTACGGCAGATCGCCGGCCATGCGGTCGAGGCGGCCATCGACGAAGCGGCGCGTGTGCAACGCTACGTGCTGGTGGACTGCCCGCCGCACCTGCAGTCCGATGCCCTGCGGCGCGTGATGCGGGCGGTCGACCTGGTGCTGATTCCGGTGCAGCCCTCGCCGCTCGACCTGTGGGCGAGCGTCGACATGGCCGACGCGGTGCATGCGGCGCAAAAGCGCAATCCGCGCATGCGGGCGTATCTGGTCGTGAACCAGCTCGACCGCCGCAATGCGCTCTCTGGCGCGATGCATGCGGCGCTGGCCGAATTCGGCGTGCCTGCGCTGACGAATGGATTGACCCGCCGCGCGGCCTACCGCAGCGCGGCGCTCGAAGGCGGCAGCGTCTACGCGCTGGGTGCGCGCGGCGCAGCGGCGGTCGCCGATGTGGAAGCACTCATCACGGAGGTTTTGAAGTCATGAACAAGGTATCCGGCAAGCTCGCCGCAGGCGTGCGCAAGGTCAGGACCCAGCAGAAACCCGCGGCCGTCGCGGAAAAACCCGCCCCCGTCGTATCCAGGCGGGGGCCTGTCCCCGAGCGTCCGGATGCGTCGGTTCTGCATCCGGCCCGTATCTGGCCGGATTGATCGAGTACGTCCCGGGCGAACGGCGCGGCGCGGGGTCCCCCTAGCAGCCCTGTCCCGCAACCGTTCGCCTGCAGGCGTGCGCCCTGCCCATGGCGTTCGTCGTTGCCGAGCGTGTTGTGGTGTCCGGTAATGCATGCGCGCAAGGCCAGCTTGCGCGCCAGACGGAGAAATCGATGATGACACCGCCCTCTCCATTGCTGACGCGGCTGTTTCCCTTCCTCACGTGGTTTCCCATGACGCGCGCGGGTGTCCGGGCCGACGTGCTCGCAGGACTCACCGTTGCACTCATCCTGGTGCCGCAGGGCATGGCCTACGCGCAGCTCGCGGGCCTGCCAGTCGTGTACGGCCTCTATGCCGGCTTCCTTCCGGTGATCGTGGCTTCCCTGTGGGGGTCGCTGCGCCAGTTGCATACCGGGCCGACCGCCATGCTTTCGCTGCTGTCCGCGGCGGCATTGGTCCCCTACGCCTCGGCCGGCAGCGAAGCCTTCATTACCCTGTCCATCATGCTCGCGCTGATGGTCGGCGTCCTGCGGCTGGCGCTCGGCCTGTTCCGCCTCGGGCTGGTGGTGAATTTCCTCTCGCATCCCGTGATCATCGGTTTTACCAATGCTGCCGCACTCATCATCGGGCTCTCCCAGCTCAACAAGCTGGTCAACGTGCCCATGCCGCGCAGCGAGTGGTTCCTGTCCGACCTGTGGGTGGTCCTGCAGCAGCTGGGCAGTACGCACTGGCCCACACTCGCGTTCGGGCTGGGCGCATTCGGCCTGATCATGCTGCTGCAGAAGCGCGCACCGCGGCTTCCGGGCGTGCTGATCGTCATCGCCCTGACCACGCTGGTCAGCTATGCGATCGGCTTCGAACGCACGGCAAGTGCGCGCATCGAGAATGTCCAGGATGCTTCCGTGCGCGCGCTGATCGCTCAGCTCGAACACGCCCATGCCGAGCGCCGGCGGAGCGGCGAGGCTGCATCGCGCCTGCAGGCCGAACTCGCGCGCCTGAAGGATGCGCGCAATCCGGGACTGGAAGCGCTGCTGGACCTGGAGGCGAACATCGCACGCAACAAGGCAGCCGCCGAGGCGCTTGACAAGCAGGTGATGGCCTTGCGTATCCAGTTGCACGAGATCGACTTCACGCTCGAGAGCGCCCCGGGCGGGCCCCCGCGATTCATGGTCGCCGGGCGGATGCCGGAAGGCGAGCCGCTGGGCATGGGGCACTGGCGATTCGTAGGCGTGGAGGCGGGGCAGGTTCGCTTCACGGGCGGCGGCGAGGTGGTCGGCACCATTCCGGCGGGCCTGCCGGGTTTCCAGATGCCCCACATCGACTGGTCGCTGGTGGTGCCCCTGCTGCCTGCCGCACTGGTGATGGCCCTGCTCGGCTTCATGGAGGCGACCTCGATTTCCAAGGCGATCAGCGCCAAGACTGGACAGCGCATCGACACCAACCGCGAACTGGTGGGCCAGGGGCTTGCCAACATCGTCGGGAGCTTTTTCCATGCCTATGTGGTGAGCGGCTCCTTTTCGCGATCGGCCGTGGCCGCACGAGAAGGGGCGCAGACGGGCCTGTTCGCCATCGTCAGTGCGCTGGGCGTGCTCGCGGTAATGCTCTTCCTGACGCCACTGCTGTACCACCTGCCGCAGGCGGTGCTGGCCGCGATCATCATGCTGGCGGTTTTCAGCCTGGTGCGCATCGCCCCGCTGGTGCACGCCTGGAAGGTCAACCGGCCCGACGCAGTGATCGGCATCCTCACGTTCGCCGCGACACTGGCGATGGCGCCCGCACTTGCCAACGGCATCCTGCTCGGGGTCGTGCTCACGGTCGTGCTGTATCTCTATCGCAACATGCGGCCACGCGCCGAAATTCTTGGCCGTCATCCGGACGGCGTGCTGGGCGGGATCGACACGCACGGGCTGCAGGCAATCAGCGAGCATTATGTAGTGCTGCGTTTCGACGGTTCGCTCAATTTTGTCAACGTCGCATATTTCGAGGACGTGGTGCTGCATGCGCTGGAACGCTTCCCGCGGGCGCAGGCGGTACTCGTCATCGGCAGCGGCATCAACGATCTCGACGTTTCAGGCGAGGAGAAGCTGCGTGCGCTGGCCGAACAGCTGCGCGCGCGGAACGTGAATCTCTATTTCAGCAGCCTCAAGCGCCAGGTGCTGGAGGCCTTCGAGAAAAGCGGCCTCACGGAGGTGATTTCGAGGACGCATATCTTCAAGACCAAGGAGCTTGCGCTGCGGGCGCTCGACGCCTGCTACGGCGATCAGCGCAACGCCCCCGCGCTGTCTGCTTGAGGCTGCTGCCATCGGCGGCCTCGGTCATGCCCGAGGCCGCGATAACCAATACAATTTCCGCTTTAAGGAGCGGAACGATGGGTTTGCCGGTCAGCTGGACAACGGAGACGGGTGCGACGCTTTCCGTGCGTCGACTTGCGGCGGCGGATATGCAGAACCTCATGACCTTTGTCAGGGGGCTGTCCGTGAGCGCGCGTTATTTCCGTTTCGGCGATGGCGATTACGACCCCCTCCGGGATTCGGCGCTGCATGACTGCCTGCTCAAGCCCGAACAAGGCGTGCATCTCGTCGCCGTGAGCCTGCAGGGCGTGAACGAGGTCGTGGTCGGCTCGGCGCGCTACGTGATCCAGCCCGATGGGGGGAGCTGCGAGTTCGGCATCGTCGTGGCCGACAGCTGGAGCCACCACGGTGTCGGCCACCGTCTGATGACGGCATTGCTCGAATGTGCCAGGGAACAGGGCCTGGCAAGCATGTACGGTCGCATCCTCGCCAGTAATCTCGACATGCTCGCGTTCGTTGCGGGGTGCGGCTTCGATATCGGAAACAGCCCGGAAGGTGCCTGGGTGAAGATCGCCCGCATCGGGCTGCAGCGTACGCCGTCAGCGCGGCACACATGAAAAAGGCCATCCGCACGGGATGGCCCTGATCCGGATCGATCCGCACAAAGCGGACCTGCCGTGATGCTTACTTCTTCTTGGCAGCGGCCTTCTTGCCGGCGACGGCGGTCTTGAAGCCGGCACCCGCGGTGAAGCGCGGCACGGTCGAGGCGGCAATCTTGATCTCGGCGCCGGTCTGCGGGTTGCGGCCGGTGCGGGCAGCGCGCTTGGACGACTTGAAGGTGCCGAAACCGACGAGGGTCACGGTGTCGCCCTTGGCCACGGCCTTGACGACCGCGGCGAGGATGGCATCCAGTGCCTTGCCGGCGGCGGCTTTGCTGATGTCCGCTTCAGCGGCTGCGACGTCGATCAATTCGGATTTGTTCATGTGTATCCCTTGGTTGGTTGAGGGAGTTTCATATTACCCGTGTTCCGGGCGTGTGGGGATATCCGTCCATGCACCACAGGCGCCGGAATGCGGCAGAGTTGCGCTTTTTACACGTCCGGATCAGTTCCGGTGTCTGTCCGGCTGGGGCGGATGGGCCTCGTCCCGGTTCAGCAGGTATTCCAGAAACGCCCGTGCCACCACCGACAGCTGGCGTCCGGCCGGGTAGACGGCGTACCAGTGGCGCAAGATGGGAAAGCCCTCGACATCGAGTTCGGCGAACTGGTCCGGCTGGTTGAGGGCAAGGGCGTGGCGCGAGAGGGCGGAGATGCCCAGCCCGGCAAGGATGGCCTGCTTCACTGCTTCGTTGCTGCCCAGTTCGAGGCGTGGGTGGATATTGATGTCATAGGCGCTGAACATGCGCTCGATCGCGTTGCGCGTACCTGAGCCCTTCTCCCGCATCAGCCAGGGCTCCTGGACGATGCGCGCAAGCGGGATGCGCTTCTTGCCCGCCAGCGGGTGATCGGGCGCGGCCAGGACGATGATGGGGTTGTCCATGATGGGGGTGGCGACGACATCGATGTCTTCGGGCGGTTGTCCGACGAAGTAGAGATCATCGAGGTTGTCGGCCATGCTGGCGAGCACCTGTTCCTTGTTGGTGACGCGCAGCGAGACGTCGATGCCAGGGTAGAGCTTGGCGAATTCGCCCAGCAGGCGCGGGGCGAAATACGAGGCGGTGGTGATCGCCATCAGGCGCAGCTGGCCCTGCTTCAGCCCCTGCCGCTCGGCGACCGACATGGTGTAACGGTTGAGAATGCCGAAGATCTCCCGCGCGGCCTGTGCGAGTTCCTGGCCGTCTGGTGTTAGATGGATTTTCTTGCCGACCTGCTCGTACAGCGGCACGCCTACGGCTTCCGACAGTTTCTTGATCTGCATGGAGACCGTCGGCTGGCTGAGGAACAATTCTTCCGACGCGCGGGTAAAGCTGCCAAGCCGGGCGATGGCCTCGAAGATTTCAAGCTGGCGAAAAGTAGTGTGGCGATGCATGCGTCAGTAGGCTTGATAACAAATCATAGATAAAAGTCTATACGGGAAATAGAAAAAAACGACTGTTATAGATGATAAAAACCACGCAGACTGTGCGCCATCGTGCATGACCACTTCTGGCATGTCGCGTAAACCTGACCTTATTGCTAGGAGGAATCATGGCTGTCAAGACCTACAACGCTGGCGTGAAAGAGTACCGCCAGACCTACTGGATGCCCGAATACACCCCGCTGGATACCGACATCCTCGCGGTGTTCAAGATCACCCCGCAGCCGGGCGTGGACCGCGAGGAAGCCGCCGCCGCCGTGGCCGCCGAATCCTCGACCGGCACCTGGACCACCGTGTGGACCGACCTGCTGACCGACCTCGACTACTACAAGGGCCGCGCCTACGCCATCGAAGACGTGCCCGGCGACGATACCTGTTTCTACGCCTTCATCGCCTACCCCATCGACCTGTTCGAAGAGGGTTCCGTGGTGAACGTGTTCACCTCGCTGGTGGGCAACGTGTTCGGCTTCAAGGCCGTGCGCGCCCTGCGTCTGGAAGACGTCCGCTTCCCGATCGCCTACGTCAAGACCTGCGGCGGCCCGCCCCACGGCATCCAGGTCGAACGCGACGTCATGAACAAATACGGCCGTCCGCTGCTGGGCTGCACCATCAAGCCCAAGCTGGGCCTCTCCGCCAAGAACTACGGCCGCGCCGTGTACGAGTGCCTGCGCGGCGGTCTGGACTTCACCAAGGACGACGAGAACGTCAACAGCCAGCCCTTCATGCGGTGGCGCCAGCGTTTCGACTTCGTCATGGAAGCGATCCAGAAGGCCGAGCGCGAGACCGGCGAGCGCAAGGGCCACTATCTGAACGTGACCGCCCCGACCCCGGAAGAGATGTACAAGCGTGCCGAGTATGCCAAGGAAATCGGCGCACCGATCATCATGCACGACTACATCACCGGCGGCTTCTGCGCCAACACGGGCCTGGCCAACTGGTGCCGCGACAACGGCCTGCTGCTGCACATCCACCGCGCCATGCACGCCGTGCTCGACCGCAACCCGCACCATGGCATCCACTTCCGCGTGCTGACCAAGATCCTGCGTCTGTCCGGCGGCGACCACCTGCACTCCGGCACCGTCGTGGGCAAGCTGGAAGGCGACCGCGAAGCCACCCTGGGCTGGATCGACATGATGCGCGACAGCTTCGTCAAGGAAGACCGCAGCCGCGGCATCTTCTTCGACCAGGACTGGGGTTCCATGCCCGGCGTGTTCCCGGTTGCTTCCGGCGGCATCCACGTGTGGCACATGCCCGCGCTGGTCACCATCTTCGGTGATGACTCCGTGCTGCAGTTCGGTGGTGGCACCCTGGGCCACCCCTGGGGCAATGCGGCTGGCGCCGCGGCCAACCGCGTCGCGCTGGAAGCCTGCGTGGAAGCACGCAACAAGGGCGTCGCCATCGAGAAGGAAGGCAAGGCCATCCTGACCGCCGCGGCAGCCAATAGCCCCGAACTGAAGATCGCCATGGAAACCTGGAAAGAGATCAAGTTCGAGTTCGATACCGTCGACAAGCTGGACGTCGCGCACAAGTAAGGTCTCGCAGGGCGGAGCAGGGCCCCCACCGCAGCGCGGTGGGGATGCGACCCCGCAGAGACCGTCCTTCGCCTAACGAAACTCATTCAAGCAAAGGAATCAAAAATGTCTGATGTGATGGATTACAAAAGCCGTCTGAGCGACCCCGCCAGCCGCAAGTTCGAGACCTTCTCCTACCTGCCCGCCATGAAGGCGGAAGACATCCGCAAGCAGGTCGAGTATCTGGTGAAGAAGGGCTGGAACCCCGCCATCGAGCACACCGAGCCCGAGCACCTGATGGACAACTACTGGTACATGTGGAAGCTGCCGATGTTCGGCGAGACCGACATCGACCGCATTCTCGGCGAAGCCGAAGCCTGCCACAAGGCCAATCCGAACAACCACGTTCGCCTGGTCGGCTACGACAACTTCGCGCAGAGCCAGGGCGCTGCCATGGTGATCTACCGCGGCAAGACCGTTTAATCGCGCGGCACGGGACATTCCCAGAAAAGCCCCTGTTGCCGCGAGGCGCGGGGGCTTTTTGTTTTCGAGCCGGGAGTCGAAAGTCGAGCGCGATCCGCTCTCCACTCTCGACTCTCCACTCACGACCAACCAAGGATTGAGCATGAGCAGCATCGTCGATCAGTACCGCATTACCAAGGAACCCTATTACCGCGCCGTTGCCGACGAGGTCGAGTTGTTCGAGGCCGCCTATTCGGTGCGCATGCCGATGATGCTGAAGGGCCCCACCGGCTGCGGCAAGACGCGCTTCGTCGAATACATGGCGCACAGGCTGAACAAGCCGCTGATCACCGTGGCATGTAACGAAGACATGACCGCGTCCGATCTGGTCGGCCGTTTCCTGCTGTCCGCCTCCGGCACCGAGTGGCAGGACGGCCCGCTGGCCATCGCTGCGCGCCATGGCGCGATCTGCTACCTTGACGAAGTCGTCGAGGCGCGCCAGGACACTACCGTGGTCATCCACCCGCTCACCGACAACCGTCGCGTGCTGCCGCTGGAGAAGAAGGGCGAACTGGTCAACGCCCACCCGGATTTCCAGATTGTGATTTCCTACAACCCCGGCTACCAGTCGCTGATGAAGGATCTCAAGCAGTCGACCAAGCAGCGTTTCGGCGGACTGGATTTCACCTACCCCGCACACGACATCGAAACCGAGATCGTCGCGCACGAATCCGGTGTCACGGCCGAGGTCGCCGGCAAGCTGGTATCGATCGCCGAGCGCAGCCGCAACCTCAAGGGTCACGGCCTCGACGAGGGCCTGTCGACCCGCATGCTGATCTATGCAGGTTCGCTCATCGCCAAGGGCGTCAATCCCCAGGCCGCGTGCCGCGTCGCGCTGGTCCGTCCGATCACCGACGATCCCGACATGCGCGATGCCCTGGATGCGGCGGTGACGACGTTCTTTTGATGGGTGAGCGGCAAGCGGTGAACGGCAAGCGGATAACTCGCTGACCTCGCTGCTTTACCGCTCACCGCTTACGGCTCACCAAATCATGTCGATCAAACTCGAAGACTACGCCGAACTGCTGGAAGACCTGTCCGAGCACAGCCGCGCGTCGCTGGATGCCAACTGGCACGAGGCCACCAAGGTGTTCTCGCCGCGCGGTCTCGACAATTACCTGAAGGGCACGTCCGCGATCCGTGGCCTCGGGCGCGGCGATTCGCTGGTGGAAACCTGGATCGAGGAAGCGCCGCGCGTGGCCAAGGAAGTGGGCGAGGACGTGGTTGGCGACCTGGCTACTGCTGCACTGATGCTGGCCTCAAAGACCTCGGGCACGGTGATCGAGCTGCTGCTCGCCACGGCGCCGACTGCGGCCAACCGTCTGGGCGATGCGCAGCTGTTCCTCAACTACCTGCAGTTCATCAACACGCTGATCGCGCAGGCGCCGCGCGGTGTGCGGCCCATGCTCGACAAACTGGAAGTGCTGTTCCAGCATCTGACCCTGGGCGGCCTGCGCCGCTGGGCGCTGTGGGGCGCGCACGCGCACCGCACCAACTACGAGGAGCAGATCCGCTACTTCGGCCTCGAATCCAAGGAGTCGCTGGCGATGCTGCAGAAAGAGCGCAAGGGTACGCTCCTGGTCGACGTGCAGCGCCGCATCAACATGTATCTGCGTGCATTGTGGGCACGCGATTTCTTCATGCGGCCGACCTCGGGTGACTTCGAGTCGCGCGAGGGCTACAAGCCCTACATCGAGGACTATCTGCTGCACCTCCCCGATGCCTATGACGATTTCGCGCCGGAAGGCCAGGAACCGGTATCCGGTCTGGAGCTTTACCGCGCGACCGCCGCGCACTGCGCGGCCCATGTGGTCGAGACGAAGGTGCCGATCTCGGCCGAGGCGCTGAATCCGCTGCAGATGGCGATCATCTCGGTGATCGAGGATGCGCGTGTCGAGACCCTGTCGATCCGCCGCTTCCCGGGCCTCAAGCAGTTATGGGCCAGGCTGCACACCGCCACACCGGAGATGAATGCCAGCGTGGGCGACTATCTCGATCGCCTGGCGCGCGCGCTGCTCGACGAAACCTACGTCGACGACGATGCCTGGATCGCCGAGGGACGTGCGCTGTTCGCTGCCGCGCAGGACAGGCTCCAGACCAACCAGACTTCGTGGGACATCGGCGTGCAGCTTGCACACAGCATCGGTGACAAGAAGATTCCCTTCAATGCGCGCACCGACGTGCTGACCGCACCGTACCGCGACGACAACCGCTATTTCTGGGCGTTCGCGGAATTCGACTTCGCCAAGGCCGCCTCGGCCGGCTACGACTCCGTCAAGCAGGTCCGCAAGTACGTGAGCGCGATGGAAATGGCTAACGAGATCGACGTCGAGACGGCGGGCGACGACGCCGAGGAGATCTGGGTGCTTGCCACTGAACTCTTCCCGTACGAGAACATCGGCGACGAGAGCGGCGGCAAGTCCTTCAACGAGCTGGAGGGCAAGGAGCCCATGTCGGATCCCTTCCACTATTCGGAATGGGATTACCAGATCCAGCTGGAGCGTCCGGCCTGGGCCACGGTGCTCGAGAAGCGCGCCAAGTCCGGCGAGCTCGATGTCATCGACGAGATCACCGCCAAGTACAAGCGCGAAATCCATCGCATGAAATTCCTGCTCGACGCCATGCAGCCCCAGGGCGTGCAGCGCATCCGCAAGCTGGAGGATGGCGATGAGATCGATATCAACGCTGCGATCGCGAGCTTTACCGACATCCGCCTCGGCAACCAGCCCGACCCGCGGATCATGATGCGCAGCGTGAGGAAAACGCGCGACTTCTCCATCCTGGTGCTGCTGGATCTGTCCGAATCGACCAACGAGATGGTCCAGGACCAGGAATACAGCGTGCTCGATCTCACGCGCCAGGCCTGCGTGCTGCTCGCAGACGCGATCAACAAGGTAGGCGATCCTTTCGCCATCCACGGTTTCTGCTCGGATGGCCGACACGACGTCGAGTATTACCGCTTCAAGGACTTCGACCAGCACTGGGACGAAGTGCCGAAAGCCAGGCTCGCCGGCATGACCGGCCAGCTCTCGACGCGGATGGGTGCGGCGATCCGTCATGCCGGCCACCACCTGAAACTGCAGCGTTCGGCGAAGAAGCTCCTCATCGTCATCACCGATGGCGAACCGGCGGACATCGACGTGCGCGATCCACAGTACCTGCGCTACGACACCAAGAAGGCGGTCGAGGAGGTCGCGCGCAACGGCGTCACGACCTACTGCATGAGCCTCGATCCGCGCGCCGACAACTACGTCAGCCGCATCTTCGGACAGAAGAACTACATGGTCGTCGACCACGTGGCAAGACTGCCGGAGAAGCTGCCGCTGCTGTATGCTGGCCTGACACGTTAACCGGGTTGTGCCATGGATCGCTACGTAGGTTTCCACAATGACAAGCACGGCATCACCCAGCTCGGTCGCGTCGTGCTCGACGGCTGGCTGTTCGGTTTTCTGCCCGAGACCGAGGACTGCACCGGCTGGGAGCTCGGCCGTATGCAGGCTCTGATGGACCGCATCGAGAAGGAGTGGGACAAGTACGCCAACCTGCCCAGCAGGCTGCCCCCCGAGCTGCGCGAGCGCCACACGCAGATCTATGAGCGGGCACTGGCGCAGGCCCGCGCCAAGGGCTGGAACCCCGAGCTCGGCGAGGACGACTGAGCGGCGTCAGGCGCCGGCCTGTTCCACCGCCGCCTGATCCAGCACCTCGGGCAGCGACACGCGCGCATCCGCCTGGCCCAGCCGGGCAAGCAGTCCGAAATTGCCGAGCTTGGTGTTGATGCGCGCATTCGCCTCGCACAGCATCACCTTCACCCCCCGTTGCTGGAAGTGCCGCGTCAGGTCGGCGAGGGCCTGCATGGCCGTGGCATCGATGATCGGCACCTGCCCCAGGCGCAGAACCAGCACGCGCGTCTGGTCGTGCAGGCCGGCAAGCGTCCGTTCGAAACTTGCCGCGGCGCCGAAGAAGAGAGGCCCGTCGATCGAATAGATCTGCACGCCTTTGGGCACGCCCACCGGGCACATGGCCGCGAGACTGGTTTCGCTTTCACCCTCGATTGTCACGGTTTCGCTCATGCGCTTCATGAACAGGAGTGCGGCGAGCAGCACGCCGACGTTGACCGCGATGACGAGATCGGCGAACACGGTGAGCAGGAAGGTGATGAGGAGCAGTGCTTTATCGTTGACCGGCGCGTGGCGCAGCAGGTCGGCAAAATGGCGCGCCTCGCTCATGTTCCACGCCACCACGAACAGGATCGCCGCCAGCACGGCGAGCGGAATCTGCGCGGCCAGCGGCGCCAGTGCGACGACGACGGCGATCAGTACCAGCGCGTGGACGATGCAGGCGAGCGGGCTGGTGCCGCCGTTGCGGATGCTGGTGGCGGTACGCGCGATGGCGCCGGTGGCGGCAAAGCCGCCGAAGACCGGCGCCGCGAGGTTGGCGATGCCCTGGCCAACCAGTTCCTGGTTCGGATCGTGCCGGGTGCCGGCCATGCCGTCGGCGACCACGGCGCACAGCAGCGATTCGATCGCGCCCAGCATGGCGATGGTGAAGGCGGGGCCGATGAGTTCCAGCACACGGGCAAAGCTGATCTCGGGCCAGTTCAGTGCGGGCAGGCCGGCCGGAATCCCGCCGAAGGCGCTGCCAATCGTGGCGACGCCGTCGAAGTGCCACCAGGCCTGCGCGGCCGTCAGCGTGACCAGGGCGATCAGGGGGCCGGGAATGCGGCGGATCAGGCGCGGCGCGACGATGAGAATCGCCAGCGCGGCGATCGACAACAAAGTAGTCGGCAGATGCAGGCCGGGGAGGGCTCCGATCAGCGCGAGCAGCTTTTCATGGAAATGGCTGCCCGTTGCCGCCGGGGCGAGGCCGAAGAAATCCTTCCACTGGCCGACGAAAATGATGACCGCAATGCCGGCGGTGAAACCGGTGACGACCGGCGTGGGAATGAAGCGGATGATGCCACCCAACTTCACCAGCCCCATTGCCAGCAGGATCAGGCCGGCCATGAGCGTGGCGATCTGCAGGCCGTCGATGCCGTACTTCGCGGTGATGCCGGCGAGGATGACGATGAAGGCGCCGGTCGGGCCGCTGATCGACACGCGCGAACTGCCGAACAGCGCCGCCAGCACACCGGCGACGATGCCGGTATAGATGCCCTGCTCCGGGCGCGCGCCGCTGGCGATGGCGAAGGCCATGGCCAGCGGCAGGGCGACCACGCCGACCACCAGCCCGGCCGCGAGGTTGCTTGCCCAGTGGGGCCTGCCGAAGAGGCCGGCTTGCCAGGCTTCCCGTGCGGCGATCATCCGCGGCTCAGAATTCGTTGCGGATGCGTTTGTAACCCTTGACCAGCTCGTGGTTCGCCTGCGCGACGCTTTCCGAGAAACTGGCCGCATCCGGGCTCACCGGCTCGATCTGCGCGAGTTCGGCATCGGAATGGATGTTGGCCGTGGACGGGATATAGAAGCCGGGCGGTACATGGCAGCCTTCGACCACCGAGTTGTGGCGCACCACCGAGCCGTCGCCCACGGTGCAGTTGAACAGCACCGAATTGAAACCGATGAAGACATTGTCGCCGACGCTGCAGGGGCCGTGCACGATGGAACGGTGCGCGATCGAACTGCCCTGGCCGATGCTGACCCCGCCGCCAGCCTTGCAGTGGATGACGACACCGTCCTGGATGTTGGAATTCGCTCCGATGACGATGGGCTCCATTTCGCCGTTGTCATCGACTTCGTCGGCACGGATCACGGCGTAGGGGCCGATGAAGACGTTTTCCTCGACCACGACCTTGCCGCACAGGATGGCGGTGGGATCGACGAAGGCGGTGTCGTGGACGACGGGCAGATGCCCGGAAGGATTCTTGCGGATCATGCGTGAACTCCAGAATGCGAAAGGGCCGTGCGGGATTATCCCGCACGGCCCCGTTCCTGTGTGAACCGGCCCTAGGACTTGACGACCAGAACCGGACAGGCGGCGTGTCCGATGACCCGCTGGGCCACGCTGCCGAGCAGGATTTTCGCCAGTCCTGTGCGGCCGTGGCTGCCGACGACGATGAGGTCGGCACGGACCGATTCGGCCATCTTGACGATGGCTTCGTCGGGACGGCCCTCTTCCACGGCGCCTTCGGCTTGTACGCCCAGGGCCTGCATGCGTTCCAGGGCGGCGGCGACTGCACGCTCGGCATCCTTGCGGCGCGATTCGCTGTGGCTGCTGGTGACGACGGACACCACGTTGAGGGGCAGGCCCGCCGCCCGCGCGAACTGGCCCGCGGTCTCGACCGCCGATCCACTGTGGGGCGAACCGTCGGTCGCCACGAGGATGCGCTTGTCCCACAAATGCGCCGAGCGCGGCACCACCAGAACCGGACAGGTGGCAAGGCCGATCACATTGGCCGTGGTGTCGCCCACCATCACCCGGGTCAGGCCGCCCTTGTCGCTCTCGGCCAGCACGACGAGGTCCGCGCCGAGTTCGCCGGCGGCGGACACGATGCCTTCCGCAGGGTCGGAGGCCCTGCGTGTCGTGACCTCGGCACGTTCGCCCGCCTCGAGGATGAAGGACTTGAGTGCTTCGCGTGCGCGCGCTTCGATCACTTCGTGCAGATTCGGGACCAGCGTGCTGTACTCGGGGTTGTCGAGTGCGATCGACAGGCCGATCAGGCGTGCGCCGCGCGATTGTGCCAGGGCCAGGCCGGTGCGGATGGCGCCGGCACAATCATCCGAGCCGTCGGTGGCGACCAGGATGAAGCTCGGCATGCCTGTGTTGGTGGTTTTGTCGGTCATGAGGTTTCCCCGCTCGTTCAATCGGCAGCTTCGGCGCGTGCCAGTACGGACTGCTTTTCCTTGTGCGCCTTCATGCCCTTGGCGAGGGCGGACAGCACGGTGTAGGCGCCGACCAGCAAGGCAATTGCCAGGATGGCATCGCCTGCATACTTCAGCATCGTCGTGGCCGACTCCGGCAGCGGATCGATCATGCCGAGATGGCTGAGATAGCCCGGGATGTAGAAGAAGCGCGAGAACAGCACCGTCAGCATGATCACGGCCATGGTGAACTTGACCTGGTAGTCCTTCACGTAGGTCGTGCCGATGGCGCCCAGTTGCACGCCGAACAGCGAACCCAGCAGGATCAGCATCGCCAGGCGGATGTCGACCACGCCTTCCAGGCCGTAGAACAGCGTGCCGCCCAGACCCATGATGAAGGCGATTACCAGTTCGGTCGCCGAGGCCATGATCGCCGGTACGCCAAGGATGTAGATCATCGCCGGCACGCCGATGAAGCCGCCCACCGCGATGGCCGAGGCGAGGAAACCGGTGGCGAAGCCGATGGGGATGAGGAAGAGGACGGAGAGTTCAGCCTGCGCGCCCTTGGAGTAGATCATGGTGCCGGGGATCTTCACCGACTGCACCCAGCGCGCCAGTCTGGTCAGGGGCGCGGCCTGCTCGTCGCCGTTGCCGGCATCGTCCACGGCCTTGAGCTTGCGGTAATCCTTGTAGACGAAGCCGCCGACGATGGCCAGCGTGACCACGAACATCGCCGATACATAGAGGTCGGTACCGACCGCACCGAAGGTGTTCTTGATGTCGGTCATGACATGCTTGCCGAACAGCACGCCGGCTTCGGCGAACACGCCCAGCACCAGCCCCAGCTTGACATCGACCTGCCCGTATTTGTTGCGCTTGATCGCGCCGACCAGGGCCTTGGGAAACTTGTGGCAGATATTGGAGGCGACGGCGACGATGCCGGGCGCACCCAGCGTCATCATCGCGGGCGTGAGCACGAAGGCGCCGCCCGAGCCGATGAAGCCGGACACCATGCCGCCGATGAAGCCGACCAGGATGAGGAGAATCGCGGTCAGCGGCGTAATTTCAACGAAATCGATCAGTTCCATGAGTGAAGTCCCGTTTTCCTTATTTTTTTGCCTTGAGGCCGATCACGTCCCAGAACAGACCGGTGAAGATGCCGTGCGTGTAGGAAAGCGCAAACGCCAGCGCAATCGGGGCGAGCACATACCACCAGCTACCCTCGATGAACGAACCATTTTCGGCGGTGCACAACTCGGGAGTGGCCTTGTTGTAATAGACGGTCTCGGTACCCTGCTGGACCACGCAGGCGTCCAGGGTGGTATGCGCGAGGCGCACGAAATCGCCCGCGTACTGGAACAGGAACCAGTACAGGCCTGCAGTGACGGCACCCCACAGCAAAGCCTTGCCGAGGAGAGCTTGATTGACAGCCATGTTGAACTCCAGGTGAAGATTGGATGAAAGAAGAGAGCCGGAAGAACCGGGAAACCCCATGCCGCGCGACCAGCGTTTGACGCAATTTTAACATTGCATGACCTAAACTCGACATTCGGCTCGAAAAGACGATTTCCGTCATGGAATCCCCCCCCTCCCTGCACATTCTGGTGATCGAAGACAACCCCGACCTGGCCGCCAACGTCTGCGATTTTCTCGAGGCAAAGGGGCATACGGTCGATGCGGCGGGCGATGGCATCACCGGCCTGCACCTGGCAGTCACCCACGACTACGACGCCATCGTGCTTGATGTCGTGCTGCCCGGCATGGATGGTTTCACGGTCTGCCGCAAGTTCCGCGACGAGGCCCGGCGGACTACGCCGGTGCTCATGCTGACTGCGCGCGACGCGCTCGACGACCGCGTGGCCGGACTCGAATGCGGTGCCGACGACTATGTGCTCAAGCCCTTCGCCCTGCGCGAGCTGGAGGCGCGTCTCAAGGCGCTGGTGCGGCGTTCCAGGAGCGAGCTGACCCCGGCGGTGCTGCGCGTGGCCGAGCTCGAGTTCGATCCTGCTCTGGTCCGGGTACGGCGCGGCGTTCGCACCATCATCCTGCCGCCCATTCCCCTGAAGCTCCTGGAAACCTTGATGCGCGCCGCCCCGCGCGTGGTCAGGCGCGACGAACTGGAGCGTGCGATATGGGGCGACACGCCGCCTGATTCCGATGCGCTGCGCGCGCACATGCATACCCTGCGCGCCGCGGTAGACGGCCCGGGCGAGCCGGCGCTCGTTCACACCCTGCGCGGCATCGGCTACCGCGTCGCGCCCGCCGATGCGGTTTAGCCGCAGCCTGCGTTTCCGCGTCGCCACGGCGTTCGCGCTGGTGGGCGGGGTGATCGCGCTGGTCACGGCTGCGGGCCTGTACATCGGGGTGCGCGATGCGGGCGAGCGCCTGATCGATGAAACCCTGAACGCCGAGATCCAGGACTATCTCGATCGCCGTGCCCGCAACCCGGCATCGCTGCCGCCGGCGACGGCCACGCTGGTGGGCTACGTGCTGCCTGCCCGACAGGGCGAGCCGATTCCGCCGGAGCCGATCGCCGCATGGGCGCCGGGTCTGCACGAGGCGCGTCTCGGCGGGGTGTACTACCGCGTCGCCATCGCCGACCGCGGCGAGAGCCGCTATTTTCTGCTCTACAACGAAAGCCTGCTGCGCGAGAAGCAGGCGAACCTGAAACTGTATCTTGCGGTGTTCGTCGTGCTCATGGCCCTGCTCTCGGGCGGCTTCGCGCTGTGGCTTGCCGAACGCGTCATCGAGCCGGTGAAGGAACTCGCGCGCAGGGTGCGCGCGGTACGTCCGGAAAGCCATCCCGGCGGTCTCGCCGAGGATTTCTCGCAGGACGAGGTGGGCGAGCTGGCGCGAACCTTCGAATCGACGCTCAACCGTCTGGCCGATTTCATCGACCGCGAGCGCGCATTCACGGCGGACGTGTCGCACGAATTGCGCACGCCGATCGCGGTGATCCGCGGCGCCGCCGAGGTGCTGCTCGCAGACGAGAGCCGGTCCGAGAGGGACCGCCAGCGGCTCGCCCGCATCGAACGCGGCGCTGCCGATATGGCCGATCTGTCCACAGCGCTCCTGGCGATGGCGCGCGAGCGCGACGACGCGCGCCGCGAGCCGGTTGATCTGGCGGGGCTGGTCGAGGAATCGATCGAGAAACATCGCCACCTGCTGGGGGACCGCCCGGTCGATCTGACGCTGGAGCTGGCCGCCCGACCGCGCGTGGCGGCGGACGCCAACCTCGTCGCCATCGTCGTCGCCAACCTGTTGCGCAACAGCTTCACCTACACCGAGCGCGGCAGCGTGCATATCCGGCTCGACGCATCCACGCTCGTTGTCGCCGACACGGGGCTTGGCATTCCGCGCGAAGCGCTCGACAAGGTATTCCAGCGCCTCTACAAGGGCGCCCACAGCGAAGGAGCGGGCATCGGGCTCGCGCTGGTGAAGAAGATCTGCGAGCGCTACGGCTGGTCGGTCGCGCTCGCCAGCGAGCAAGGGCATGGCACCCGCGCGGAGCTCCATTTCGGACCGGCTTGACGCTTGCTTGACGCGGGGTTGACGCCGGACTCACGGCCTGTGGGTTACATATCACGCAATCCTTGCAATTCTGTCGGTGTGTGCGATGTCCCTGACCGTTCCCCCTGCCCTGCCAGCCTGGCTCAAGCCATTCACCGCCTTTCGCCTCTGGTGGCCGCGTGTCAACCGGGACACCGCCCGTGCCGACGTGATGGCTGGCCTGACCGGCGCCCTGATCGCGCTGCCGCAGGGCGTGGCGTTCGCCACCATCGCCGGCATGCCTCCCGAGTACGGGCTGTACGCGGGCATGATCCCCGCCATCATTGCCGCGCTGTTCGGTTCGAGCTGGCATCTGGTTTCCGGCCCCACGACCGCGGCCTCGATCGTGCTGTTTTCTGTGCTGGCGCCGCACGCCGAGCCGGGCAGCACGGAATACGTCAGGCTGGCGCTCACGCTCACCTTCCTGGTCGGCATCATCCAGATCGTGATGGGCCTGGCCAAGCTGGGTACGCTGGTCAACTTCATCTCGCACTCGGTCGTCACCGGCTTTACCGCGGGCGCCGCCATCCTGATCGCCACCAACCAGGTCAAACATTTCACCGGGCTCGCCATCCCCAACGGCTCAGAATTCATCGAGGTGTGGGGCCATACGCTCACGCGCGCGCATGAAATCGAATTCGAGATTGCGGCAACCGGCCTGGTCACGTTGCTGCTCGGCATCGCGGTCAAGCGCTGGTGGCCGAAACTGCCTTACATGATCGTCGCCATGCTCGGCGGCGCGGCCTTCGGCTATGCGATCAGCCGGGCGACGGGTGCGGAGTTGCCGGCAGTGGGGGCGCTGCCCGCCAGCCTGCCGCCCCTGTCCGCGCCCAGCCTGGATATCGAAAGCGTGCGGGCCGTCGCCCCCGGCGTCATCGCGGTCACGCTGCTGGCGCTGACCGAGGCCGTGTCCATCGCGCGTGCGCTCGCCGCGCGCTCGGGACAGCATGTGGACGGCAACCAGGAATTCGTCGGACAGGGCATGTCGAACCTCGCGGGCGCGTTCTTCTCGGGCTACGTCGCCACCGGCTCCTTCAACCGCAGCGGCGTCAACTACGACGCGGGCGCCAAAACGCCGCTGGCCGCGATGCTGGCCGGCGCCTTCCTGCTGGTGATGGTGCTCTTCGTCGCCCCATGGGCGCGGTACCTGCCGAATGCCGCGATGGCAGGCATCCTCTTCCTGGTGGCCTGGGGGCTGATCGATTTCAAGGAAATCGCACACACGCTCAGGACCAACCGCCAGGAATCCGCAATCCTGCTCGCCACCTTCGCTTCGACGCTGTTCCTGACCCTGGAAGAAGCGATCATCGTCGGCGTGCTGCTCTCACTGGCGATCTATCTTGCGCGCACATCGAAGCCGCAGGTGCGGGTGCGTGCACCGGATCCGCACAATCGCAAGCGTCACTTCACCGATGCCGAGAACACGCAGCAGTGTCCGCAACTGCGCTTCGTGCGCATCGACGGTTCGCTGTTCTTCGGCGCCACCTCGCACATCCGCGAGTCCCTCGCTGCGCAGGATGCCGATGCGCCGGGACAGAAGCATGTTGCCGTCATCGCGCACGGCATCAACTTCATCGATCAGGCCGGTGCACACTATCTGGAGGAAGAAGCCGGGCGACGCCGTGCGCAGGGCGGCGGGCTCTACCTCATACGGGTGAAGGACACGGTCCAGGAACAGCTCGCCGAGAGCGGCGCGCTCAAGGTCATCGGTGGCGCCAACCTGTTCGACAGCAAGACCGAAGCGATCGCCTCGATCTACAAGCGGCTCGATCCCGAGGTGTGCCGGAGCTGCCGTGCACGGATCTTCCGTGAATGTCAGGGCGCGCCTGCCATGCCGACCGACATGCCGGACGTGGGAGAGGCCGCCCATGCCTGAACTACGCCCCTACCGGCACATTCTGGCCCTAGTCGATTTCGATGCCGGCGATGCGGAGGTCGTCGGCAAGGCAACGCTGCTCGCGCGGATGAACGGCGCCACACTGGATATTCTGCACCTGATCGAACCGGACAGTCAGCTCGACGGCGGCTATCCCGGGGGCAGCCCGAATGGCTACGAAACCGCCGCGCTGCGCCGCCTGAATTTTCTGGCGGCTTCGTTCGGTGCGGACAAAGCATCCTGTCATGCCGTGTACGGCCCGCGCAGTCGCTCCCTTGCGCGGCATGTCGCGCATGCATACCCTGACCTGATCGTGACTGGCGAGGCGCCCGCCTGGCTCGCTGGCGTATGCGACACCCTGATTCTTTTGCCGCGTCCGCGTCCGCGTACACGTGGTGGTCGGCTGCTGCGTGCGCTGGGTACCTGGCTGGGCTGGCGGACGGGCGCGGCCTAGCGTGGCGTGTCACCGTCCGGCGTACGCGTGTGCCAGTGCAGGACCGTGGCCGGCGCATCGGGTCTCTGCCGCCCGGCCAGCACCAACAGGGCCTGGTGGAATTCGTTCGGCAGCCGCTTCATGGTATCCGCAGCCTGCGGCTGGTAATGCACGATCTCGAAGGGTACGCGCTCGTCCAGAGCCGCACGTGCCTGCGGCTGGAAATGCTGCCAGGCCAGTTCGACCCAGGCCTTGTTCTGGCTGTCCACGAATATGAATTCCTCGGCGTCCAGCACGGCCATGTACTGCATGCTGCGGATCGGCACGAACAGACAGGTGCCGGCGCGCGCCAGAAGGGTATGCGCGAGGTTGTAGGTGGCGGCCGGCATAAAGCCCGGCAGGCGGGCGATTTCGGCTTCGCGGTAAAAGCGTTCTTCCATGCTTTGGTGGCGATGTGCGTTTTGCTCAATTCGTTATTCGACCATAGAGGCACCCGGCTTGAGGCACAATAGCGCGCTATCGTTCCACCCTTTTCGAGATGATGCACGCCAACTCGCCGGAGACGGCCTCCATTTTCGATACCCACCTCGAGCATTTCGACCGCGACGTGATCGAGGCCTCGCATGCCCAGCCGGTCATGGTGGATTTCTGGGCCGACTGGTGCCCGCCGTGCCGTGCGCTGACGCCGGTGCTGGAACGCGTGATCGCGCACCATGGTGGTAAGGTCCGGCTGGCCAAGGTGGAAGTGGACGAAGGCTCTAACATGAAGCTCGCCGGCCGCTACGGCCTGCGCGGGTTTCCCACCGTGCTCCTCTTCGTCAAGGGCGAAATCGTCGGCCGCTTCGCCAGCGCCAAGCCCGAACACTGGGTGCATGAGTTCATTGCCGAGCACACCGATATTGTCTGAGCCCCTGCTCGTGATCGACACCAACGTGGTGCTCGATTTCCTGTATTTCGACGACCCGGCAAGTCGTCCGTTGCGGCAGGCGCTCGAAGCGGGCCGCGTGCGCGCCGCCGTGACGCCCGCCACTCTGGCGGAATGGCTGCACGTGCTGGCCTATCCTCAGTTTGGACTGGATGCCGGGGCGCAGCGCAGGCTGGCCGATCGTTACCGCAGCCTGTGTACGGTATTCGAGTCTGTCGCAGTGCAGGCCATGCCCCACAAGGGGACTCCGACTCGCTATAGGCTGAAGCCCATGCAAGATCGTATGCCGCGCTGCAAGGATGGCGATGACCAGAAGTTCCTCGATCTCGCCGCGCAGTTGGGCGCCCCGCTCGTCAGCAAGGATCGCGCCGTGTTGAAGCTGCGCCGGCTCTGTGCGCCGCGGTTCGCCATTCTCACGCCGGACGAGGTGCCGGCGTGGTTGAGCACTGTCTGTGGCTAGTCGAGGCTCCTGCGCGCGGCTTCACTCACCGCGACCACGGCCGGGTGACTGAGCCGGCGTTCCACCGAGATGGCGAAATAGCGTTCTCGGATGTCGTTGGTGCGCCCGAGTTCGATGACCTCGTATTGCCGCATGACGGCCGGCGCCACCGTGAGCGGGGCCGGAAACACGCCGGCCCCCGCCTGGCCGAAGGCGCTCATCAGTGCGCTGTCGTCGAATTCGCCGACGATGCGAGGCGCGGCTCCTTTCTTTTCCAGCCAGCGCAGGAGCGGTGCGCGCAGGGCACTGTCCTCGCCGGGAACGAGCAGAGGTGCCGCATCGAGGCAGCCCGGAAAATCGCCCTGCAGGTTTTGAGCAACCTGCCGGGCGGCAAGAAAGGCGATGCCGCATTCGCCGAGCGGGTGGCTATAGCCCTTGATGTCCATGCTGGAAGGCAGGGGCCGGTCGGCCAGCACCATGTCGAGGCGGTGGATCGAGAGTTCCGCCGCCAGCGTGGCGAGGCGGTCTTCCCGGCAGACCAGTTTCACCGGCTCGGCCAGCGCAAGGGCGGGAGCGAGCAGCTGGTAGGCGATGGCCTTGGGTACCACATCGGCGATACCGACGCGAAAGGGATGGACCGGTGTTGCGGCGCGGTTCTGTAAGGCTTCCTCAAGCTCCGCCCCGATGTGGAAGATGTCGTCGGCATAGGCGAGCGCGGTGCGCCCGGCGTCGGTCAGTTCCAGTCGGCGGCCGCTGCGTCTGAACAGGGCCACGCCGAGCCGTTCCTCGAAAGCGCCTAGCTGGCCGGACAGCGTCTGTGGCGTAAGGTGGAGTTTTTCCGCTGCACGGTTGATGGCACCGGTTTTTGCTACCGTGCGGAAGTAATGCAGATGCTTGTAATTGAGCATGCTCGGCATTGATTCGAAATATACGAATTATAAAAGTATAAAAATCGAATTTTATTGTTCAAGTGCTGTCGGTATGCTGTGTCTGTATTTCTGGGGGCGTGTGCCCCGTATCCAAGGAGACCCGAATGAAACGCATCTTCCTGTTCCTGGCGACCAACCTGGCCATCGTGCTGGTGTTGTCGCTCACCATGCGCATCCTCGGCGTGGAACCCTACCTCACGGCCAACGGCCTCAATCTGACATCACTCCTGATCTTTGCCGCGATCATGGGCTTCGGCGGTTCGCTGATCTCGCTCGCGATTTCCAAATGGATGGCGAAGAAGTCGATGGGCGTGCGCGTGATCGACACGCCATCGTCCTCGACCGAGCTGTGGCTGGTCGATACCGTGAAGAGATTCGCGGACGACGCCGGCATCGGCATGCCGGAGGTCGGCATCTTCGACTCGCCCGAGGTGAATGCCTTTGCCACCGGCGCGAACAAGAACAACGCGCTGGTCGCTGTGTCATCCGGTTTGTTGCACACCATGTCGCGTGAGGAGGCCGAAGCGGTGATCGGCCACGAGATCGCGCACGTGGCGAACGGCGACATGGTGACCCTGGCGCTGATCCAGGGCGTGGTCAACACCTTTGTCATGTTCCTGTCGCGCGTCATCGGCCACACGGTCGACCGTGTGGTGTTCAAGAACGAGCAGGGCCATGGTCCGGCCTTCTTCGTGACCATGATCGTTGCAGAACTGGTGCTCGGCATCCTCGCGTCGATCATCGTGATGTGGTTCTCGCGCCAGCGCGAATTCCGTGCCGACCGTGGCGGCGCCTCGCTTGCCGGCAAGGGTGCGATGATTGCCGCGCTCGAGCGCCTGCAGATGGTCCATGCGGGTCCGCTGCCCGAGAAGATGGCGGCCTTCGGCATCGCCGGCGGCAGCCCGCAGGGCTGGAAGCGTCTGTTCATGACGCATCCGCCGCTGGAAGAGCGGATCGCCGCCCTCCGCGCGATCCAGGGCTGAGGCGGATCGGACAAGCCGCATGGACGCTGTCAACACCACCCTGAACATCGGCGAACCGTGGATGTGGGCGGCATTCATCGGCTTCGTGCTGGTGATGCTTGCCGTCGACCTTTTCCTCGTCGGCGGCAACAAGGCGCACAAGGTCGGTTTCAGGGAGGCAGCGGCATGGTCCTTTGTCTGGTTTGCGCTGGCCATGCTGTTCAACCTCGGGCTGTGGTGGTACCTGAAGGAGAACTACGGCAGCGAGATCGCCGAGGTCAAGGCGATGGAGTTCCTGACTGGCTATCTCATCGAGAAGTCGCTCGCGGTCGACAACATCTTCGTGTTCCTGATGATCTTCACCTTCTTCGCCGTACCGGCGGAGTACCAGCGCCGTGTCCTGATCTACGGCGTCATCGGCGCGATCGTCATGCGTGCGGTCATGATCGTGGCTGGTGCCTGGCTGATCAAGGAATTCCACTGGATCCTCTATCTATTCGGTGCATTCCTGGTGATCACGGGCATCAAGATGCTAATCTTCGCCGAAGCCGAGCCGGACTTGAACAAGAATCCGCTGCTCAACTGGCTCAAGGGGCACATGCACCTGACGCCGGATTACCGGGGCGAGAAATTCTGGGTCTATGAAAACGGTGTGCGCATCTTCACGCCCCTGTTCCTGGTCCTGATCATGATCGAATTGTCCGATCTGGTGTTTGCGGTCGACTCGATCCCGGCGATCTTTGCCATCACCACCGACCCCTTCATCGTGTTCACCTCGAACATCTTTGCCATCCTGGGCCTGCGTGCGATGTACTTCATGCTCGCAGGCCTGGCAGATCGTTTCCATCTGTTGAAATATGGCCTGGCCCTGGTTTTGGTGTTCGTCGGTACCAAGATGCTCATCGTCGATTTCTACAAGATCCCCGTAGGACTGTCGCTCGGCATCGTGGGGCTTATCATAGGCACTTTCATGTTTACCAGCCTGTGGGTGACGCGCAGGAAGTTTTGAACCTGCAGCCCGCGGCCGGCCTCGGATAAGGCCCGCCATGCCGATCGACATCGACTCGCCGCTTGCCCGCCGCATGGCGGCCTTTGCTTTTCTGGTCTTCATCTTTGGCGCCACCATCCTGGTACTGTCGCCGTTTTTTGCCGCACTCGCCTGGGCCGGCATCCTCGCCTATGCCACTTGGCCACTGCATCAGCGGCTGAATAATCGACTTCCTGGACGAGAGAACATTGTCGCCCTCCTGATGACGATCGGCGTAGCGGCGACCCTCCTGCTTCCCTTGCTGTGGGTGATGTTCACGGTCGTCGGCGATGTGGCGGACGCTTCGGCGCTGCTCAGGCGTCTGGCCGCAGAGGGGCTGCCTCCCCTGCCCGCCGGCGTGCGCGACTGGCCGGTCGGCGAGTGGTTTCTCGCGCAGTACGCGAAAATTCAGGGCGATCCTGCCTGGGTCCGGACGCAGATGACCGCGCTGGGGCTTTCCGATGCCTCGACACTCAAGCTCCTCGCCGGTGGCGTGGGGCGCAATGCTGCAAAATTCGGCATCGCGGTGTTTGCACTGTTTTTTCTGTACCGCCATGGCGACGAAGTGCTGTCGCAGTTCCGTGGCGTCGCCACACGCTGGTTGGGCGAATCGGCACGCGGCTACATACAGGCAGTCGGCGTCACGGTTCGGGCGGTGGTGTTCGGTATCGTGCTTACGGCGATCGCGCAAGGCGTGCTCGCCGGCCTGGGGTACTGGGTTGCAGGCATTTCCACGCCCGCCTTGTGGGGCGCGATCACAGCACTGGTTTCGCTGATTCCGTTCGTGGGGCCGGTTGTGTGGATCGGGCTTTCGCTCAACCTGCTGGCGCATGGGGACACGCAGGCGGCGCTTGGCCTCTTCCTGTGGGGGGCACTGGTGGTGAGCTGGGTTGACAACCTGATCCGCCCGCTTGTGATCAGCGGCCCGACGCGGATTCCCTTCCTGCTGGTGTTTCTTGGCGTTCTCGGCGGGCTCAATGCTTTTGGTCTGATCGGGCTCTTCCTCGGTCCAGTCCTGCTCGCCGTGTCCGTTGCGATCTGGCGCGAGTGGCTTGTGCACAAGCGCTCGGGCTAAAATGCGTTACCGTTTCCAGGAGGCGACGCCATGAACCCCGCCAAAGACCGCAAGGTGCCGCGCATCGCCCTCAACGTGCTGGGCGTGTTCGAGACGCTCGGCCTGTCCGTGATCACGGTGGCGACACTGATCGCGGGCGTGATCGAGGTTGGCGTGATGATCGACGCCGGTACCGTTACACTGGCCGATCTGCTGCTGCTGTTCCTCTACCTGGAAATCCTGGCCATGGTGGGCGTGTATTTCCAGTCCGGCCAGTTGCCGGTGCGCTTCCCGATTTACATTGCCATTGTGGCGCTGGCCCGCTATCTGGTACTCGACATGAAGAGCCTGGACGTGTGGCGCATGCTGGGCGTAGCCGGATCGATGCTGCTGCTGGCCTGCGCGGTGCTGGTGATCCGCTTTGGCCATGTGCGTTTCCCCTACGACGAGCATCCGAAAGACCGGGACCTCCAACCCTGAACCCCGGCCTGCAATCGCAGGCCGCCCGCAATGGAACTTACGCCCCCCCTGCTGCAAGCTGCCACCCAGGCGCTCGACCTGGTTCTGGATTTCAAGCGACCCGCCGACGCCGTACTGTCGGGCTTCTTCAGGGAAAACCGCAAGCTCGGTGCGCGCGACCGCGCTTTTGTCGCCGAGGCGGTATTTGGTGTGCTGCGACGCTACCGCTATCTGTCGGTTGTGGTGCCGGCAGCCAATCCGCGTACGCTCGTCGTCGCCTGGCTGATCAAGGCGCGCGGCATGAGCGGCGCCGCGCTGGAAAAATTCGCCAAGCCCGAGCTGATCCAGCACATCCGCAATGCGAAGACCGATGATCTGCCGCTGGGGATCGCTGCGGAACTGCCGGACTGGGTGGTCGAGAAACTGCAGGCCTCGCTGGCGGATGCCGAGATCCTCGCACTCGGGCGCGCACTGCAGCAGCCCGCACCGCTCGACGCACGGGTGAACAGCCTGAAGGCGGATCGCGACAGCGTGCTGGCGCAATTGCGGGCCGAAGGCCTGGTGCTGGAGGCAACGCCCTTCTCGCCCTGGGGGCTGCGCTTCCGCGACCATCCGGCGCTCAACAAGCATTCGTTGTTTCTCGATGGCACGCTCGAGGTCCAGGACGAGGGCAGTCAGGTGCTGGCCCTGCTGGTCGGCGCGCGGCGCGGCGAGATGGTGTGCGACTTCTGTGCCGGTGCAGGCGGCAAGTCGCTTGCGCTCGGAGCGATGATGGCCTCGACGGGGCGGCTGTATGCCTTCGACGTGGCCGAGAAACGGCTCGCCAACCTGAAACCGCGGCTGGCGCGCTCGGGCCTGTCCAACGTCATGCCGCAGCTGATCGCCTCCGAGAACGATGTACGGGTCAAGCGGCTGGCCGGCAAGCTCGACCGCGTGCTGGTTGATGCACCGTGTTCGGGTCTCGGCACGCTGCGGCGCAATCCCGATCTCAAATTCCGCCAGTCGCCGGAGAGCGTGGCGGAGCTGACGCGCAAGCAGGCTGCCATTCTGCGTGCCGCCGCGCGCTTGCCCAAGCCCGGCGGACGGCTCGTGTATGCTACATGCAGCCTGCTTCCGGAGGAGAACGAAGCCATCGTCGATGACTTCCTCGCGGAGGGCGGCTACGAACGGCTACCTGTGAACGCCCTGCTGGCGCAGAGCAGGCTGCACCTCGATACTGGCGACACCCTGAAACTCTCGCCAGCCGTGCATGGCACCGACGGTTTCTTTGCCGCCGTACTGGTGCGTCGCGCGGCTTGACCGGCACCGGCTTTGCGGTTATGAATGCGCAGTTTCGTTAAGGCTTGTTGACGTCCATTGCGAATGACGACAGACGCTTTTCACCCGGATACTCTGGGCAGCCTGTGCGGACTGTTTCGCGCACGTGTCGCCGCCACGCCTGAAGCCACGGCGTACCGGCAATATGATGAGGCACGCGATACCTGGCGGCAGTTCACCTGGGCTGAGGTCGCAGCCGGGGTCGAGCGCTGGCGGCGTGCCCTGATGAAGGAAGGCCTGGCGCCCGGCGACCGCGTGGCCCTGATGCTGAGAAACTGCGTCGAATGGGTGATCTTCGATCAGGCCGCGCTGTCGCTCGGGCTGGTGACGGTACCGCTCTATCTGGATGACCGTCCTGACAGCGCAGCCTACATCCTTGATCATGCCGACGCCAAACTGCTGCTCGTCGAGGGCAGGTTCCAGCACAGGAAGCTCGCTGAGATTGCCGGCTCGGCACAGCAGCTGCAGCGCATCGTCAGCCTGGAGGCGCCGGAGAACCAGCTTGCAGACTGGAATCCACGTTTCGTCGTGGCGGCCGACTGGCTTGACGCCGCGGCCGGCATGACCGTTCCGGATCGCCATATCTCTGCCGAGCTGCTTGCCAGCATCGTCTATACCTCGGGTACGACGGGGCGTCCCAAAGGGGTGATGCTCACCCATGCGAATCTGTTGTGGAATGCGTATTACGCATCGCAATGTGCGCAATTCGATTCTCGCGAAACCTTCCTGTCCTTCCTGCCGCTGTCGCATACGCTCGAACGTACGGGGGGCTATTACCTCCCCATGCTGCTCGGCGCCGAGGTCGCCTACGCACGTTCCATCGCCCAGCTCGCGCAGGATTTGCAAGCCATCCGCCCCACCGTGCTGATCTCGGTGCCGCGCATCTACGAGCGGGTGTACGGCCGCATCCAGGACGGACTGGCTAAAAAGAAGCCGATCGCACGCAAGCTGTTCGATCTGGCAGTCCGGGTCGGCTGGCGGCGCTTCGAGCGCGCGCAAGGCGTGGCGGGCTGGCATCCCGAATTGCTGCTGTGGCCGCTTCTGAAGAAACTGGTGGCCGGCAACGTCACCGAGAAGCTCGGCGGGCGCCTCAAGCTGGCCATCTCCGGAGGGGCAGCCCTGTCGCCCGAGATCGCGCATGTGTTCATCGGCCTGGGTGTGCCCATCATCCAGGGCTACGGGCTGACCGAAACCAGTCCCGTGGTGTGTGTGAACCGCCCGGATTCCAACGTGCCGGCGAGTATCGGCCAGCCCTTGCCGGGCGTCGAAGTGAAGATCGGCGAAAACGACGAACTGCTGACGCGCAGCAAGTGCGTGATGCGCGGCTACTGGAAGAACGAGGAGGCCACGCGCGCCATGATCGACGCCGACGGCTGGCTGCACACCGGCGACAAGACCCGCGTGGACGCGCGCGGCCATTATTCGATCATCGGCCGCATCAAGGACATCATCGTGCTGAATAACGGCGAGAAGGTGCCGCCGACCGACATGGAATCCGCGATCCTGCTCGACCCGCTGTTCGAACAGGTGATGGTGATCGGCGAGGGCAAGCCTTATCTTGCCGCGCTTACGGTGCTGAACGAGGAACACTGGCAGGCCTTCGCGGCCAGCCTCAACGTCGATCCCGCACAGCCGTCCGCGCTCAACGACCCGAAAGTCGTCAAGGCCCTGACCCGCCGGGTGGCCGAGCATCTGAAGCATTTTCCCGGCTACGCGCAGATCCGTCGCCTGCACCCCGAGCTCAAGCCGTGGACCGTGGACAACGGCCTGCTCACCCCCACCCTCAAGGTCAAACGCAACCAGGTGCTCGACCGTTACCGCGCGGCGGTCGAGGCCATGTATGCCGATTTCGCGCGCACCTGATTCCAATACTCGATCCCAAGGGAGAATGCCCATGTCGTACCGTCTTCGCCTCGCAGTCAGCCTGGCGCTTGCAAGCCTTGCCGGCACCGCCCATTCGGCGGGTTTCGCGCTCATCGAACAGAATGCCAGCGGGCTGGGCAATGCCTATGCCGGCCAGGCTGCGGTCGCCGCAGACGCCAGCACGATTTTCTTCAATCCGGCCGGGATGACGCTGCTTCCCGACAGGCAGGTGGTGGTTGCGGGACATTTGATTGTGCCGAGTGCCGAATTTTCCGGTTCATCCAGCATCGGGGGAGGGGACGGCGGTGATGCGGGTGGACTGGCCTTCGTGCCGAATGGCTACTTCGCATTCCGCCTCACGCCGGATGTCCATCTTGGGGTGGGGCTCAATGCACCGTTTGGCTTGGCTACCGAATACGACAATACCTGGGCCGGGCGTACGCAGGCGATCAAATCCGAGCTCAAGACCATCAACCTCAATCCGTCGATTGCATGGAAGGTGAACGAGAGCCTTTCGCTTGGGGCAGGGGTCAGTATTCAGTACGCCGAGGCGACATTGACCAACCTGACCGGAGCAGGGTTGCTGACCGTGGAGGGTGAAGATTACGGATGGGGATTCAATCTTGGCGCGCTCTGGCAAATCGGCGAAGCTACCCGCATTGGCCTGGCGTATCGTTCCGATGTCGAATACACCCTGGAAGGCGATGCCAGCTTCAGTGTGGTCACGGCGCTCAACGGACCGGTCACTGCGGACGCCACCCTGCCCGATTCGGCCTCGCTCTCGCTATTCCATCGTCTGAACGCGCGCTGGGACATTCTCGCGGATGTGACCTGGACCGAATGGAGCGATTTCGACGAGTTGCGGATCGTCCGGACCAGCGGCGCTCTATTGGGGGTGACGCCTGAAAACTGGGATGACAGCTACCGGTTTTCGCTGGGGGCCAACTACCGGTACAGCGAGCGGTTGATGCTGCGTGCCGGTGTGGCGTTCGACGAGACGCCGGTTTCCGATCCCTACCGGACCGCCCGCATCCCGGATGAGGATCGCACCTGGCTGGCCTTCGGGGCGCAGTACCGTCTCTCGGACAAGAGTGCGCTGGACTTCGGGTATGCCCATCTGTTCGTCAAGGATGCACGCATCGACAAGACCGAAAGCGGCGTGACCTTGACCGGCGAATACGACGCCTCCGTCGACATCCTCTCCGCCCAGCTCACCCACAGCTTCTGAATCGCGTGGCCAAGCCCGTTCCTTTCGACAATCTCATCATGCGGCTGATCGACGACAGCCGCGACGTCGATCTCATGTGGCAGCTCGCAGTGCTGCTGCTGGCGGCTCTGGCGGCATGGGCCTTGATGCGGGTGCTGAAACCGCGCCTTGCGGATGCCGACATGCTGGGGGCGGCCGGTCGCGAGGGGCTGCAGCGGATCGGTTTTCCGTTGCTGCTGCTTGTGGCCCTGCTGGCGGGGCGCAGTGTTGCGGACATCTGGCTGGCCAACACCCATCTGCTGAATCTGGCCGTGCCCTTGCTTCTGGCGCTCGTGGGGGTGCGGCTGGCGGTCTATGCCTTGCGCTACGTGTTCCAGCCGCACGACGCCCTCAGGCTGTGGGAGCGTACTGCAGCCTGGCTGATCTGGGGCGCTTTCGCGCTGCACATCACCGGGCTTGCGCCGCGCATCCATGCAGCGATGGAGGCGCTGTCCTTCGAGTCGGGCAGCCATCGCTTCTCGCTGTGGCTGCTTTTCCAGGCGGCAGTGGTGATCGTGGTGGCGATTATTGCCGCGCTTGCAATGGCACGGCTGATCGAAAACCGGCTGATGGGTTTCACGCAGATGAACCTGTCGCTGCGGATGGCGCTGTCGAAGGCGGCGCGCACGGTGTTTCTCATCCTGGCGGTGCTGGTGGCGCTGCCGGCGGTGGGCATTGATCTTACCGTGCTGTCGGTGTTCGGCGGCGCACTCGGTGTGGGCATCGGTTTCGGCCTGCAGAAGGTGGCCAGCAATTACATCTCGGGTTTCATCATTCTGCTCGACCGTTCGGTGCGCATCGGGGATCTGGTCACGGTCGACAACAAATACGGCGAAGTCAGCCAGATCAACACGCGCTATACGCTGCTGAAAGCCCTGGATGGCACCGAAAGTATCGTTCCGAACGAAATGCTGATCAGCCAGACCGTGGTGAACCATTCGCTGTCCAGGCCGAACGTGCGCGTCGCAATTCCGGTACAGGTCGCCTACGATACCGATCTGGAACGGGCTGAGAGCCTTCTGCTTGGGGCGGCGCGCGAACATCCCCGTGTGATCCAGGACGACCCGGAGAGTCCGCCGCGGGTCTTTCTCAAGGAATTCGCCGACAGCGGCGTCAATCTGGAACTGGCGGTCTGGATTCGCGATGCGGAAGAGGGCCAGAACAACCTGCGCTCGGATATCAACTGGGCGATCTGGAAGCGATTCAAGGCGGAGAAGATCGAAATCCCGTTCCCGCAGCGCGTGGTGCACATGGCGAATACGGGCGTGCCGGTATCCTAGAAATAATCCTTGTTATTTGTGGGATTCAACTGTACTTTCATGGACTATTTTGTCCTTTTTAAGGAAAGCTTGCCATGCAACTTGGTCTGATCGACCTGCCCTGGTGGGGCTACGTTCTGGTGGCGCTGGGCCTCACCCACATCACCATCGCCGCCGTCACCATCTATCTGCACCGTTCCCAGGCGCATCGCGCCGTTGACCTGCATCCCGTCGTCAGTCATTTCTTCCGTTTCTGGCTGTGGCTCACCACCGGCATGGTCACGCGCGAGTGGGTGGCCATCCACCGCAAGCACCACGCCAAGTGCGAAACCGAAGAAGATCCGCACAGCCCGCAGGCGCGCGGTATCCGGAAGGTATTCTGGGAAGGTGCCGAACTCTATCGTGCCGAAGCCAAGAACCGCGAAACCATCGAAAAATACAGCCACGGCACGCCCGACGACTGGATCGAACACGCGCTCTATTCGAAGTATTCGGCGCTCGGCGTCTCGATCATGCTGGTGGCCAACATAATCTTGTTCGGGCCGGTCGGTCTCACCATCTGGGCCGTGCAGATGATCTGGATTCCGCTCACTGCCGCGGGCATCATCAACGGCATCGGTCACTACTGGGGCTATCGCAATTTCGCCTGCGAGGACGCGAGCACCAACATCTTCCCGTGGGGCATCCTGATCGGCGGCGAAGAACTGCACAACAACCACCATGCCTACGGCACGTCGGCGCGCCTGTCGAACAAATGGTACGAGTTCGATATCGGCTGGCTCTACATCAAGCTCATGTCCTACGCCGGGCTGGCGAATGTCCGCAAGGTCGCGCCGACGGTCAAATGGCGCCCAGCCAAGCCGCTGTGCGATTTCGACACCCTGCAGGCCATCATCACCCATCGCTACGACGTGATGACGCGTTTCGTGAAGAGCGTCGGCGCCGACGCCGCGGCCGAGATCGCCAAACTCAAATCAGGGGCGCCGCAGACCTGGAACCTTGACAGTTTCCGTCGCTGGCTGCACAAGGAACCTGCCGAACTGGCCGCTGCGGACAAGGCGGCGCTCGATGGCCTGCTGGGCAGGAGCGAGCGCCTGCAAACCGTTTACCGGATGCGCCAGGATCTGGCTGCGTTGTGGTCCCGGTCCACTGCCAGCCGCGAGCAGCTGCTCGAGCAACTGCAGGCATGGTGCAAGCGTGCAGAAGAAAGCGGTATTCCCTCGCTGAAGGACTTTTCCGTACGCCTGCGCAGCTACGCCTGATCCCGTGCCGCGGCTGTTCAGGGCGCGGCTCGCCGGAAAAACAAAACCCGCCCATCGGCGGGTTTTGTTTTGGGCCGTGCTGAAAATTACTTCAGCTTGGTTTCCTTGTACATCACGTGCTTGCGAGCCTTGGGATCGTACTTGCTGATCTCCATCTTCTCGGGCATGGTTTTCTTGTTCTTGGTGGTGGTATAAAAATGGCCGGTGCCCGCAGTGGACTCCAGCTTGATCTTTTCGCGTCCGCCTTTAGCCATGATCCAGTCTCCTTACACCGCTTCGCCGCGGGCGCGCAGATCGGCCAGCACGGCATCGATGCCGTTCTTGTCGATGGTGCGCAGCGCCGCATTGGACAGACGAAGACGAACCCAGCGGTTCTCGCTTTCGACCCAGAACCGGCGGTATTGCAGGTTGGGCAGGAAACGACGCTTGGTTTTATTGTTGGCGTGGGAAACGTTGTTCCCGACCATGGGCTTCTTGCCCGTTACGACACATACGCGAGCCATGACGCTGCTCCAGAATTGAAGGTTGATCCGGTGGGGTCAACGCAGAGTGTCAACCCGAAAACCGCGATTTATACCATACCGCATCGAATCAAGGCAAGTCACAGATGGCCGGCCTCGCGGAATGACAATGCGGACGGGCCGGCAACGATGAAATGGTCCAGCACCCGCACGTCCACCAGCGCCAGCGCCTCGGCCAGGCGGCTGGTCAGCAGGCGGTCGGCCTGGCTGGGCTCAGCCACGCCGCTGGGGTGGTTGTGGGCGAGCACCACCGCAGCGGCGTTGTGATGCAGCGTGCGCTTCACGACTTCGCGCGGGTAGACGCTGGTCTGCGTGAGCGTGCCGCGAAACAGTTCCTCGACCGCCAGCACGCGATGCTGCGCGTCCAGGAAGACGCAGCAGAACACCTCGTATTCCTTGCCGCGCAAAATCAGGCGCAGGTAATCGCGTACGGCGCCGGGCGAGGTCAGGGCGTCGCCCGCCCGCATGTCTTCAGCGAGCGTACGGCGCGCCATTTCCAGCACCGCTGCGAGGAGCGCGTATTTGGCTTCACCGACACCGGGCGCGCTGCATGCGGACTTGCAGTCGGCGCGGCACAGACCGCCCAATCCGCCGAAACGTTCGAGCAGTTCGCGCCCGAGATCGACTGCGCTTTTGCCGGTCACGCCGGTGCGCAGGAAGACCGCGACCAGTTCTGCGTCAGTGAGTGCAGCCGCGCCCTGCCGCAGGAGTTTCTCGCGCGGGCGCGCGTCTTCCGGCCAGTCCCGAATCGCCACGTTGAATCCCCCTCCCGTAGAATGTCGACATTCTAGGGAATAGTGTGCGGGGAATCGGCTCGGTGTCGCTTGCAGGCAGGAAAATCATTCTTGGAGTGACTGGCGGGATCGCAGCCTACAAGGCGGCCGAACTCTGTCGGTTGCTGGTCAGGGCCGGCGCCGAGGTGCGTGTGGCGATGACTGCTGGGGCCTGCCGTTTCGTCGGGCCGCCGACGTTTCAGGCGCTGTCCGGTAAGCCTGTACTCACTTCTATGTGGAAGGACGATACGTCGGATGGCATGGCGCACATCCATGCTTCGCGCGATGCCGATCTGATCCTGGTGGCGCCGGCTTCGGCCGATTTCCTCGCCCGGCTCGTGCAGGGCCGGGCTGACGATGTGCTGACGACCCTGTGCCTGGCGCGGGCCTGTCCTTTGGCCGTGGCGCCGGCAATGAATCGGGAAATGTGGGCGGCCGCACCGACGCAACGTACGATCGCGCAACTGGCGGCCGACGGGGTGCGTCTGCTTGGCCCGGTGGCGGGCGAGCAGGCCTGCGGCGAGGTTGGCCCGGGACGCATGCTCGAACCCTCCGATATCGTCGAGGCGCTGTGCGACATGTTCGGTACCAGTCTGCTCGCCGGCCGGCGGGTGATCGTCACGGCCGGGCCGACTTTCGAACCCATCGATCCGGTACGCGGCATCACCAACCGCAGTTCGGGCAGGATGGGTTACGCCATCGCACAGGCGGCCGCCGAGGCAGGGGCTGCTGTCTGTCTGGTGTCCGGACCAACCTGCCTGTCCGCGCCCCGCGGCGTGCGTCGGATCGATGTCGGGACCGCGGCCGAGATGCGCGCAGCCGTGCTCGCCGAACTGCCCGCCGATGTGTTCATCGCAGTCGCGGCGGTAGCGGACTATCGGGTGGCCGAGATTTCCGCACAGAAAATGAAGAAGAACGATGCGGACCTGACGCTCGACCTGGTCGCCAACCCGGACATCCTCGCCGAGGTCGCTGCGCGGCCTGATGCGCCGTTCTGTGTGGGTTTCGCCGCTGAGACCGAGCGCCTGGCCGAATACGCCGAGGCCAAGCGTCAGCGCAAGAATGTGCCGCTGATGGTCGGCAATCTCGCCCAGGACACGCTGGGCAGCGACAGTGCCGAACTGATCCTGTTCGACGCTGCCGGCCGGCATGCGCTGCCGCGCGCAGAAAAACAGATCCAGGCGCGGCATCTGATCCGGCACCTGGCAAGTCTCCTCAACTGACGAAATCCCGACGAACATGAAGATGGATGTGAAGATTCTCGACGCCCGGCTGCACGAAAGCCTGCCGGAATACGCCACGCCCGGAGCGGCCGGGCTCGATTTGCGCGCCTGCATCGAAGCCCCTGTTACCCTGCAGCCGGGCGAAACCCGGCTGATCCCGACGGGCATGGCCATCCATCTCGCCGACCGGGGCTATGCCGCATTGATCCTGCCGCGCTCCGGCCTCGGCCACAAGCACGGCATCGTGCTGGGCAATCTGGTTGGGCTGATCGATTCGGATTATCAAGGCCAGCTCATGGTTTCCGCGTGGAACCGTGGGCAGGTGGCCTTCGAACTCGCGCCGATGGAACGGCTGGCGCAGCTTGTCATCGTGCCCGTAGTGCAGGCCACGTTCAACATCGTGGACGAGTTCGAAACCAGCCAGCGCGGCGCGGGCGGCTTCGGCAGCACCGGCCGGCAGTAGTGTCGGTTTTTTTTACACGGAAGTGACAAATTGCCCCGGCAGGCGGATGCGCCAGTCCGGGGCATGGATTTTGCTGTACCAGCCTCAAGTCGGCGAATCGGGGCCCCGGTCGCGGTTTGCCATTGCGGAGAACAGATAAAAGAGGTTGGTGCCTGCTGGCGCATACGTCATGCCCCACACGTCCATATCGCGATTCGGCCTGATCCTGGCCGCAGCCCTGGTGTTGCTGGCCGGCTTCGTCACGCTCGCGGTCTACCAGACGCGACCGCAACCGCAGCTGGCGGCGGAGGAACTCGACAAGCCGGTGATGGCCACGCAGATCGAATTTCTCGCAGACGCAATGCAGAAGAGCGCGGCACGCATCGCCGCGCACCCCCAGACCCTTGCCTGCTTTTCGACGGCAGCCCCGGAGATCTGCCAGGCACAGGCTTCGAACCTCCATGCCTTGAACCAGGATGCGACCGTACTGTTCGTTACCGACGGCCAGCGCCAGTTGCTGCCCGGTTTCCTGCCTGGCGACACGCGACAGTTGATTGCCAGCGCGGGGCGCGGCGGGGCGGGTGCCGCGGCGGCCACTTTCAGCCTGTCGCTCTCGCATCCGGTGGTAGACGCCGAAGGCAGGCGATTGGGCTTCGTCATCGTCGAGCAGAGCCTGCCACAACTGCAGACCCTGTTCGACACCCTGCCGTTGCCGGATGCTGCGGCCTACGCCGAACTGCAGCAGAGCCAGGGCGACGGCACAGTGAACGTACTGATGCGACGCGGCAACCAGGCCATCAAGCAGCGCAACCAGCCGAACTGGATCGCGCTTGCGGGCACGCCATGGACCATTGCCGTGTGGCGCAACGATGGGCGCGCCATCGAGAACATTGCGCCTTACGTGCTGGGCTGGCTGGTCGTCAGCCTGGTCATCTCCATCCTCGTCATGGCCATCACCCTGACCGTGAAGAACCGCGTGTCCGACAACCTGCGCACGATGGTCAAGCTCACCAATGACCTGCGTCAGCAGCGTCTGCGCAGCGACTATCCCGTGAGTCTTGCCGAATTCCAGACGCCGCTCGAAACCATGATGAAGCTCGGCAAGGTGATGCTCGGCCGGCAGAAGGAGGCGACTTCGCAGGCCCGGCTTGACCATCTGTCTCAGGTCAACAACCGCAGGAGCTTCGACGAGAAGCAGAAGGAACTGTTCGCCAGCCTGAAGGATGGCTGGTCGCACAGCCTGCTCATCCTCGACATCGACAATTTCAAGCAGGTGAACGACACCTTCGGGCACGAGGCAGGCGATCAGCTCATCATCAAGTTCGGCGAGGCCTTGAAGAAAGCCCTGCGGAACAGCGATTTCATTGCGCGTCTCGGAGGCGACGAGTTCTGCGTGCTGTTTCCCTACACGCCCCTCGACCGCGCACAGGAACTCGCCGATCGCCTGCGCACCAACATGCCGGAAAGTGTCGAACTGATCCCGGGTGTGACGCAGAAACTCTCCTGGAGCGGCGGTCTCGCGGAGTACAGCCGCGACGACAAGCAGGAAAACGAGGCGCTGGCCCGTGCCGATGCCGCGTTGCTGGAAGCCAAGCGCAGCGGCCGCAATGCCACGCGCGTACGCGCTAGCGCCTGAAGCGCGCGGCCAGTATCAGCGCCAGCATGCCCCATCCCGCCAGGACTGGCGCATTGCCCCAGCGCACATAGGGCGTGCTGCCCGCGTAGCCCTGGATCATTCCGCCCAGGCTGCCGCTCGTGAAAAGCGGCAAGGTCGCGACCAGGCGGCCCTTCGCATCGATGATCGCCGTCACGCCGGTATTGGTTGCGCGCAGCACCATGCGACCGGTTTCCAGCGCGCGCATCTGGGACATCTGTGCGTGTTGCCATGGCGCGAGCGAATCGCCGAACCAGGCCAGGTTGCTCACGTTCACCAGCACGCTCGCCTCGGGCAACTGGCGGACGATTTCCTCGCCGAACGCATCCTCGTAACAGATGTTGACTGCGACCCGTTGCCCGCCGACGGCGAGCGGACGCTGGTTCGTCGCCCCGCGCGCAAAATCCGACAGGGGTATGTGCAGCACATCGAGTACCCAGCCCCAGAGTGCCTTCTGCGGAATGTATTCGCCGAAAGGCACCAGATGGACCTTGCTGTAGCGCTGGCTGGGGGCAGAGCCGAGGCTGATCACGCTATTGTAGTAATCGCCACTCAGCGAACCAGTCGGCAGGCCGAACAGCACGTCGCCGCCATTGCGGCGACCCAGCCCGGCCAGCCCATCGCGGTAGGCGTCGGGCAGGTCGGATTCGAAGAGCGGCAGGGCGGTTTCCGGCAGCACGATCAGGCGCGCGGGCGAGGCGGCGGCCTGTCGTGCATACAGGGAGAGCGTCTCGCGGGTGACCTCGGGGCGCCATTTCATGTTCTGCGGTACGTTGCCCTGCAACAACGATACCGAGGTGGGCTCGCCCTCGGGCCTGGTCCAGTCCACGTTGCGCAGTCCCTGCCCGGTGAGCGCCAGCAGGGCCAGTGCGACGCCCGCCCACACCCGCAGGACGGGCGGTCTGCGCACGTGCAGCGCCCAGGCCGCGAGCGCCGCGGCGAACGCGAGCAGATACGACACGCCGTACACCCCGAGGACAGGCGCAAAGCCTGCCAGCGGGCTGGCGGGAACCTGCGAATAGCCGAGGACCAGCCAGGGGAAGCCGGTAAAAATCCAGCCGCGTACCCATTCGCCCGCGGCCCATGCCAGCGGTAGCATCAGGAGCAGCCGTGCCGCCGCGTGCGGGATGCGGGGAGCCACTGCGCCGACCGCGGCAGGAAACAACGCGAGGAAGGCGCAGAAGAGCAGCGTGGCGAAGCCAGCCAGCCAGGCAGCCATGCCGCCGTACACATGCAGGCTGACGTATACCCAGCTCACTCCGGCGAGGAAGAACCCGAGTCCCCACGCGTAGCCAAGTGCGAACCCGGTGTGCCACGTATCCACGCGCACGAGCGTGGCGAACAACACGGCAAGACTCAGGAGTGGGAGTGGCCACAGGCCGAAAGGCGCAAAACCTGCGACGGCGAGAGCGCCTGCGGCGAGATTGAGCGCAAGCAGGGCGGCGGGCAGTCGCCGCCGCTCAGTGTGCTTCAAAATCGAGGTGGCCGTCGATCAGCGTGTAGCGCACGCGGCCCTGCATCGGCTGGTTGAGGAAGGGCGTGTTCTTGCCCTGGCTCGCCAGCGTGCGCGGCGTCACCACCCACTCGGCGGTTTCGTCGAATACGCAAAGATCGGCGCTGCTTCCGACCGAAAGATGGCCGCCCGGCACGCCTAGGATCTGCGCCGGCTTCCATGAAATGAGGTCGATGGCCTGCGCGAGCGGCACGTCCATTTCGCGTGCCCACTTCAGCGTCAGCGGCAGCAAGAGTTCGATTCCAGAGGCGCCGGGTGTCGATTCGCCGAAGGGCACCTGCTTCTCGTCTTCGTCGACCGGCGTGTGGTCGGAGCAGAGCGCGTCGATGGAACCGTCGCGCAGCGCCTCGCGGATTGCGTCACGGTCGCGCAGGCCCCTGAGCGGCGGCGCGAGATGGCAATGCGAATCGAAGCCGAGCAGATCGTTTTCCGACAGATGGATGTGCGTGCTCGCCACATCGCAGGTCACGGCGAGTCCCTGCGCCTTCGCCGCGCGCACCATCGCGATGCCGTCACGCGTGGACAGGCGCGTCAGATGCACGCGCGCGCCGGTTTCGCGCGCCAGCTGCAGGATGGTTGCCAGCGCCACGGTCTCGGCCAGCGCCGGAATCCCGGGCAGGCCCAGGCGGGAGGCCACTGCGCCGTCGTGGGCGAGGCCGCCGCGGGCGAGCGACACATCCTGCGGACGCAGCCACAGGCTGAAACCGAAGGTGGCGGCGTATTCCATCGCGCGCAGCAAGACCTGCGTGTCGGTCAGCGGCGCATCGCCCTGGGTGAAGGCGCGGCAGCCGGCTTCGGTCAGTTCCGCCATTTCGGTGAGCAGCTTGCCGTCGAGCTTCTGCGTCATCGCGCCGATGGGATAGACGCGCGGGCCGGGCAGATTCCTGGCGCGGAACTTCAGCATCTCGACGAGGCCTGGTTCGTCGAGTGGCGGGTCGGTATCGGGCGGGCAGGCCAGTGAGGTGATGCCACCCGCAGCTGCCGCGAGCATCTCCGATTCCAGCGTGGCCTTGTATTCGTAGCCGGGCTCGCGCAGCCGCACCGAGAGGTCGACCAGGCCGGGACAGACGACGAGCCCGGCGGCGTCGATCGTGCGGTTGGCATGGAAATCGGCGGGAGCCACACCCACCGCGACGATCTTGCCGGCGGCGATGAAGACATCGGCCACTTCGTCGCGCGCGTTCATCGGGTCGATCACGCGCCCGCCCTTGATTGCGATCTTCATGCGGCCTCCGGAACTTTTTCAGGGACATGGGCAGATTGGGGTCGGCGGCTGGCGGCATTTGTCTGGCCGCCGATCCCGCTGCGCGGGGTCCTCGTTGGGTGACTCATGCACCCCCCCCCGCCAGCATCGCCATCACCGCCATGCGTACTGCGATGCCGTAGGTGACCTGCGGCAGGATCACCGATTGCGGGCCGTCCGCCACTTCGGAATCGATCTCGACGCCGCGGTTCATGGGCCCGGGATGCATGACGATGGCATCCGGCTTGGCCAGCGCCAGCTTCTCCGGCGTCAGGCCGAAGAACTTGAAATATTCCTGTGCGGAGGGCAGCAGCGCCCCCTTCATGCGTTCGTTCTGCAGGCGCAGCATGATGACGACGTCGCACCCCTTGAGGCCCTCCTCCATGTCGTGGAAGACCTTCACGCCCATCTGTTCGACGCCGGTCGGCAGCAGGGTCTTGGGGCCGATGACGCGAATCTCGGGCACACCCAGCGTGGTCAGGGCGTGGATCTGCGAACGCGCCACGCGCGAGTGCAGCACGTCGCCGACGATGGCGACGGTCAGATTGTGGAAGGCGCCCTTGTAGCGACGGATGGTGAACATGTCGAGCAGACCCTGCGTCGGGTGCGCGTGGCGGCCGTCACCCGCGTTCACCACCGAGATGTGCGGCGCGACGTTGCGCGAGATGAAATGCGCCGCGCCCGATTGCGAATGGCGCACGATGAACATGTCGGCGTGCATCGCAGACAGGTTGTCCACCGTGTCGAGGATGGCTTCGCCCTTGGTCTGGCTGGAAGTCGCGATGTTGAGGTTGACCACGTCGGCGGACAGACGCTTGGCGGCGATTTCGAAGGTGGTGCGCGTGCGTGTCGAGGGCTCGAAGAAGAGATTGAAGATGGCCTTGCCGCGCAGCAGCGGCACTTTCTTCACCTCGCGTTCGCCCACGTCCATGAAGGATTCGGCGGTATCGAGGATTTGCGTGATGATCGCGCGTGGCAGACCGTCGAGCGTGAGCAGGTGGCGCAGCCTGCCGTCGGGAGCGAGTTGTGCATTCATGCGAGGCTGAGCGTGAGGTGGCCGTCGTCGAGACGCGAAAGGTTGATGTTCTGGTGCGCAGGCACGTCGAACACTAGGCCGGCGAAATCGGGTCGGATCGGCAGTTCGCGCCCCCCGCGGTCGACCAGCACGGCCAGTTTGATCGAGGCCGGACGACCGTAGTCGAAGAGTTCGTTCATCGCGGCGCGGATGGTGCGGCCGGTGTGCAGTACGTCGTCGATCAGCAGAATGTCGCGGCCTTCCAGGTCGAAGGGCAGGGTCGAGGGCTTCACCTGGGGATGCAGACCGATGCGCGAGAAGTCGTCGCGGTAGAAGGAGATGTCGAGCTGTCCGATGGGATGGCGTGCCTGCAGGAGGCTGTGCAGGCGTTCGGCCACCCATACGCCGCCGGTGTGGATGCCGACGATGAGCGTGTCGGGCGTGAGCGTCGGCGCGATGGCGCCGGCAAGCTGTGCAATCAGCGCATTGGCATCAGGCAATGAGGCGGTCATCGAAAAATCCCTGCAGGATGAGTTGCGCAGCCACCGCGTCGAGGTGGGCCTTGTTCTTCTTGCCATGCACCCCTTGCGCGTGCAGCGCGGATTCCGCTGCCGTGCTGGTATGGCGTTCGTCCACCAGGAACACCGGCAGTCTGAAGCGCGATTCTAATTTGCGCGCGAAGTTTCTGGCTACCCGGGTCATTTCGTGTTCGCCGCCATCGGCGTGGGTGGGCAGGCCCAGCACCAGGAGCGTGGGCCGCCATTCGGCGATCAGTTTGTCGATGGCGGCAAGGCGTGCATCGGTCGAGTCGGCCTGGATAACGGCGAGGGGGTGGGCGATGCCGAGCGAGAGTTCGCCCGAAGCGACGCCGGTGCGTTTCAACCCGAGGTCGAAGGCGAGCACCGTGCCGTGGGTGTCCGCGAGCGTCACGCGTGCCCGGCTTCGTCCGACAGGCTGGCGAAATCGATGCCCAGAAGCTTCATCGCGGCGGGCAGGCGATCCTCGGGCGCGAGATCGAAGATCACCTGCGGATCGGCGGCGACCGATAGCCAGGCATTCTGCTTCAGTTCGTCCTCGATCTGGCCGGGCGACCAGCCGGCATAGCCCAGCGAGACCATGAATTTTTCCGGCCCCGCGCCCTGGCTCACGGCTTCCAGGACATCCTTGGAAGTGGTCAGGCTGACCGCGTTGTTGACGGTGAGCGTCGAGCTGAAGGTCTGCGGCGGGGTGTGCAGCACGAAGCCACGTTCGGTCTGCACGGGGCCACCGAAGTAGACGGTCTTGCGATGCAGGCGTTCGGGCAGCGACAGGCCGATCTGCTCGAACAGCGTCGAGAGGTCGAGATCGATGGGGCGGTTGACCACAACGCCCAGCGCGCCCTGGTCGCTGTGGTCGCAGATGTAGGTCAGCGTGCCGTTGAAATTCGGATCGACCATGCCCGGCATGGCGATCAGGAAATGATGGGTGAGATTGACGGTATCCATGTTTGCGCCCTCATTGTAATCTGCGTCCCGAGCCTGTTCACTCACTATAGCGGCTAGCACCCCCCATGCCTGAATACGCCCGTGCCCTGGTCTGGTTTCGCCGCGACCTGCGTGATTTCGATCATGCCGCGCTCTACCATGCGCTGAAATCCGCACGCCGAGTCGTGTGCGTGTTCGTGTTCGACCGTGCAATCCTCGACGCGTTGCCGGGCCGAGCCGACCGGCGGGTGGAATTCATCCATGCCAGCGTGGCTGAACTGAAGCGGGCGCTGGAAGCGCGGGGCGGCGGACTGCAGGTGCTGCACGACCACGCGCGCGAGGCGATTCCCCAGCTGGCGGCCGAACTGGGAGCCGAGGCGGTTTACTGCAACCACGACGACGACCCGGCCGCGCGGGCGCGCGACGCCGCGGTCGAGGCGAGCCTGCAGCGGGCGGGTATTGCTTTCCATCATTACAAGGACTGCACGGTCTTCGAACGCGAGGAAGTGCTTACTGCAGGCGGCACGCCTTTTTCGGTTTTCACGCCCTACAAAAATGCCTGGCTGAAGAAGCTCACGCCGTTCCACCTCCGGGCGTATCCGGTGGAGCGCTACGCCGACCGGCTGGCACCCCAGACGGGCACGCTGCCGACGCTGGAGGAACTGGGTTTCGCGCGTACCAATCTCGCCGAGTTGCGACTGCCGACCGGCATGTCGGGCGGCGCGCACCTGTTCGAGGATTTCCTTGGTCGCATCGGGCAGTACAGGGAAGCGCGCGATTTTCCCGCGATCAGGGGGCCGTCCTACCTGTCCGTGCACCTGCGCTTCGGCACGGTGTCGGTGCGCCAGCTCGCGGCCACGGCGCACGGCATCGGTGGCCGCGGCGCGGAAACCTGGCTGTCGGAACTGGTCTGGCGCGATTTCTACCATCAGATCCTCTGGCATCGCCCCGAGGTGACGGCGGGCCGCGCGTTCAAGCCACAGTTCGATGCGCTGCCCTGGCCGAACCCGCCGGGGCATTTCGAGGCTTGGTGCGAAGCGCGCACCGGCTACCCTCTCGTCGACGCGGCAATGCGCCAACTCAACCAGACCGGCTACATGCACAACCGCCTGCGCATGGTGGCGGCGAGCTTCCTCACCAAGGATCTGCTGGTGGACTGGCGGCTGGGTGAGCGTTACTTCGCCGACACACTCATCGACTTTGACCTGGCCGCCAACAGCGGCGGGTGGCAGTGGGCGGCGTCGGTCGGCTGCGATGCCCAGCCCTGGTTTCGCATCTTCAATCCTGTGACCCAGTCGGAAAGATTCGACCCGCAGGGGAAATTCATCCGCCGCTATGTCCCGGAACTGGCGGCGTTGTCCGACAAATCCATTCATGCCCCCTGGACCCTGTCCATGGCCGAACAGGCGCGGCTGGGCGTGGTCGTCGGGCGCGATTACCCCGCGCCGGTGGTCGATCACGCCGCACAGCGCCCACAGGCGCTCGCGCTGTTCAAGTCGGTTTCGGGCAGCGCGGCGGACGCTGGCTGAGGCCGGCCAGATAGGTATCGAGCAGGGGCTCGGCGCAGGCGTCGAGGTCATAGCTGTCCGGCGTGAGCACCCACTCGTGCATCAGGCCCACCATGTAGGCGTGTAGCCCGTGGGTGGCGAGGAAGGTGTCGGTCTCTGTGGGGAGCTGGCCGGCCGCAACGGCCTGGTCGAACAGCGCCTGCACCTGCGACAGGCAGGCCGCGCGGTCGGCGTCGTTCCTAGCGACCACCGGCGCGAGCTCGTCGGTGAATTCGCACTTGTGGAAGATCACGTCGAACATCGCCTGGGTGTCGGCGTGTCCCGCCAGTTGCTTCAGTGCCATCAGCGCCAGCTGCTTGACCGTGGCGAGCGGATCGCGCTGAACCGTGCGACTGGCTTCGGCGAGCAGGGCTTCCACCGGCAGGGTACCGCGCTCGCACACCGCGGCGAAGAGTTCGGCCTTGTCCCTGAAATGCCAGTAAATCGCGCCGCGCGTGACGCCGGCACGCGCGGCCACGTCCGCCAGCCGGGTGTGGGCGACGCCGCGTTCGCGAAAGACCTGGAGCGCGGCGGTCAGCAGCGCATCGCGGGTGGCGAGGGCGTCCTCGCGGGTTTTTTTCACCATGTCCCGATTGTCCATAAAAGGCTTGCACAAATCAATTTACATACACGAATGTATGCGTCTATCATCCGGGCATATCAAGATCATCCAGGAGCGCGTCGCATGTCACGCTTGGCCCTTCCTTTTGCCCTGAGTCTGGCGGCGCTCGTCGCAGCCTGCGGTCAGCCCGACGCACAGGCTCCGCAGGGCGGCATGCCGCCGCCCGCCGCGGTGACGGTCGAAACCGTCAAACCCTCTGCCGTACCGGTCAGCTTCGAGTACGTAGGGCGGCTGGAAGCCTCGCGTGAAGTCGAAATCCGGCCACGCGTCTCGGCCATCATCGAACGGCGTCATTTCGAGGAAGGTGCACCCGTAGCGGCCGGCGCACTGCTCTACACGCTGGATGCGGCCAGCCTCGATGCCCAGGTGCGTGCCGCCGAAGCCGAGGTGGCCAACCAGCAGGCCCTGAATAAGGAAGCGCAGGTCGAGCACGCGCGCAACCAGTCGCTGGCGGCGCAAGGTTTCGTGAGCCAGCGCGCGCTGGATGCGACCAAGGCAGCGCTCGATGTGACGCAGGCGGGCGTGAATGCGGCGCAGGCGCGGCTCGCCGATGTGCGCATCAGCCGCAACTACGCGGAAATCCGTGCGCCGCTCGCCGGCGTCATGGGGCGCGCCCTGCAGGTCGAAGGCGCGCTGGTGTCGCCGTCGGGCCCGGCACTCACCACGCTGGCGCAGATCAAACCCATCTATGCGCGTTTCTCCGTCGGCGAGGACGAACGCCTCGCGCTGCAGAAGCAGATCGAGGAAGGCGCGCTGCAAACCGGCAAGCAGAAGATTGGCCTGGTGCTCGCCGACGGCAGCCGCGCGGACGCGACCGGCAAACTCAATTTCAGCGATTACAAGGCCAATCCCGAAACCGGGGCGTTCGACATGCGCGCCGAATTCGCCAATGCCGACGGTGCGTTGAAGCCCGGCCAATTCGTGCGGGTGGTGGTGGAAGGCGGCGTGCTGCCCGATGCCGTGACCGTGCCGCAGGCCGCGGTGCTGGACGGCCCGACCGGCAAGTTCGTCTACGTGGCGACCCCCGGTGAAAAGGGCATGACGGTCGCCCTGCCGCATCCGGTGGAAGTGGGCGCCTGGACCGGCGGCGACCCTGACAGGACGAACGGGCGCTGGGTGATCCGCAAGGGCTTGAAGCCGGGCGACCGCGTAATCGTCGACGGCACGGCACGCATCTTCTTTCCCGGCATGCCGGTCGCCGCGACGGAAACGGGCGCGGGGCCTGCAAAGCCTGCCGTGCCGCCCGCGCAGGCCGCCGCGCAATAGGACGGAGCACACACCATGCTCTCGCGCTACTTCATCGACCGTCCGATCTTCTCGACGGTCCTGTCCATCCTCGTCGTGATGGCTGGCCTGCTCGCCATGCGCGTGCTGCCGATTGCGCAGTACCCGGAAATCGCGCCGCCGGTCGTCACCGTGCGCGCCATCTATCCCGGTGCCTCCGCTGTGGTGCTGGAGCAGACAGTGGCTGCACCGCTGGAAAACGCGATCAACGGCATCGAGGACATGATGTACATGTCTTCAACGTCTGCCTCCAATGGCGTGCTGGAAATCCAGGTCACCTTCGAGATCGGGTCCGACGTCGACAAGGCCGCGCTCAACGTCAACAACCGCGTGAAGCAGGCTGAGGCGCGCCTGCCTGAAGAAGTGCGGCGCCAGGGCGTGACGGTGGAGAAGGGCTCGTCGGCCTTCCTGCAGGTGCTGGCCTTCCTCTCGCCGGACGGGCGCTTCGACGACCTCTTCACCAGCAACTACGTCACACTCAACGTGCTGGACCGGCTCAAACGCATTCCCGGCACCACCAACGTGCAGATCTTCGGCGCGAAGGATTACGCGATGCGGATCTGGCTCAAGCCCGACCGCATGGCGCAGCTGGGCGTGACAGTGACCGATCTCTCGCGCGCCATCGGCGAACAGAACGCGCAGTTCGCACCCGGCAAGATCGGCCAGCCGCCCATCGACCAGGGACAGTCGCTGGTGTATTCGCTCACGGCCAAGGGCCGGCTCGCCGACCCGAAGGAGTTCGAGAACATCGTCGTGCGCGCCAACGCCGACGGTTCGCTGCTGCGGCTGAAGGATGTCGCGCGGGTCGAGCTCGGCTCCAAGGACTACGACTTCAACGGGCTCTACAATGGCAAGCCGGCCACGCTCGTCGGCATCTTCCTGCAGCCGGGTGCGAATGCGCTGGACGTGGGCGACGAGGTCAAGCGCACGGTCGAGGAACTGAAACAGTCCTTCCCGCAGGGGCTCGATTACGCCATTCCCTACGACACCACGCGCTTTGTCGAAGTCTCGATCCGCGAGGTGCTGAAGACTCTGGGCGAGGCCATCTTGCTGGTCGTGCTGGTGGTGTTCGTCTTCCTGCAAAACTGGCGCGCGACGCTGATCCCGATTCTTGCCGTGCCCGTGTCGTTGCTCGGCACCTTCGTCGGCTTGCTGCTGCTCGGCTACTCGATCAACACACTCACGCTCTTCGGCATGGTGCTCGCCATCGGCATCGTGGTGGACGACGCGATCGTGGTGCTGGAGAACATCGAGCGCATCATCCACGAGGAGAAGAAACCCCCGCGCGAAGCGGCACTGCTGGCGATGCGCGAAGTGACCGGCCCGGTCATCGCCATCGTGCTCGTGCTGTGCGCGGTGTTCATACCCATCGCCTTCCTCGGCGGCCTCACGGGCGAGCTGTATCGCCAGTTCGCCGTCACCATTTCCATCGCTGTCGTCATCTCCGGCATCGTCGCGCTCACGCTGACGCCTGCACTCTGCGTGGCGCTGCTGAAGGGCGAAAAGCCGCACGAACCCGGCCGCTTCTTCCGCGCCTTCAATACGGGCTTTGCGCACTTCACCCATGGTTACCTCGGCGGCGTGCGCTTCCTGATGAAGCGTTCGCTGATCGCGCTGGCCATCTACGGCGTCATGATCGCAGCCGCCTTTACGTTGTGGACGAAGACGCCGGGCAGCCTGGTGCCGGACGAGGACCAGGGCTACTACATCAGCGCCGCCTACCTGCCCGACGGCGCGACACTCGCGCGCACCACCGACGTGGTGAAGCAGATCGATGCCATCGCCCGCAAGGATCCGGCGGTCGAACACGTGGTGGCGTTTGCCGGACTCGATTTCCTCGGCGGCGGCTTTCGCAACAGCGCGGCCACCATCTTCGTCGCCGCGCGTCACTGGGACGAACGCGAAAAGACCATCAACGACATGGTCGGGGAGCTGATGGGATCGACCGCGCACATCAAGGAAGCGCTCGTACTTGCGTTCGCGCCGCCGCCGATTTTCGGCCTCGGTAATGCCGGCGGCTTCGAGTTCTACATCCAGAACAAGGGCGAGGGCGATCCGAAGAAACTCGCGCAGGTCGCCGATGCCTTCCTCGGCGCCGCCCGCGCGGACAAGCGCCTGGCTCAGGTGCTGACGCTGTGGCGGCCGCACGTGCCGCAGCTGTACGTCGATGTCGACCGCGAAAAGGCGAAGATGCTCGGCGTGAAGATCGACGACGTCTTCAACACCCTGTCGGCCACGCTCGGCAGCTACTACGTCAACGACTTCAACAAGTACGGCCGTACCTGGCAGGTGCTGATGAGCGCCGAGCCCGGTGCGCGCAAGACGCCGCAGGACGTGTCCGCGCTCTTTGTTCCGAACGCGAACGGCGACATGGTGCCGATGTCCGCGCTGGCCCGGGTCAGCTTCTCGTCCGGCCCCGAAACGCTTGACCGCTACAACAACTACCAGGCGGTGAAGATCATGGGCAGCGCCGTGCCCGGCATCAGCTCCGGCCAGGCGCTCGCCATCGTCGACGAAATCGCGAAAAAGACCCTGCCGCCGGATTTCAGCTACGAATGGACCGCCGCCTCCTTCCAGGAAAAGCGTTCGTCCGGCACATCCGGTCTCGCGCTCGGGCTTGCCGTGCTGATGGTGTTCCTCATCCTCGCCGCGCAGTACGAGAAATGGTCGCTGCCGTTCGCCGTGCTGATGGCGCTGCCCTTCGGTACCTTCGGCGCACTTGCCGCAGTGTGGGTGCGCGGGCTCACCAACGACGTGTATTTCCAGATCGGTCTCGTCACCCTGCTGGGGTTGGCGGCGAAGAATGCGATCCTGATCGTCGAGTTCGCCGTGCTGAAGAAGGCCGAGGGCTACTCCAGCGTCGCCGCCGCACTGGAGGCGGCACGCCTGCGTTTCCGTCCCATCCTGATGACTTCGCTGGCCTTCATTCTCGGTGTCGTACCGCTGGCCATTTCAAGCGGCGCCGGCGCCGGCGCCCGGCACGCGGTTGGGACGGGTGTGGTCGGCGGCATGCTCGCCGCGACCTTCCTTGCGGTGTTCTTCATCCCGCTCTTCTACCACTGGGTCAACGACCGCCGCCTCAGGGCCAGCCAGGCGGAAATCGATGCGCATCCGCATCACGGGCATCACCCGAATGTGCATCTGCCGACGCACCATCCGGCAAGACCCGACGCCGCCTGATCGGCGTCAGGCGACGATCCAGTGATTGTCCAGGCGCAGGTCGGGCAGGTCGTAAGACGCTGCGTCGATCTGCATGACCTGGGTGCGTCCGCCGGCGAGGATGCGGCCCGCGTGGTCGGCGAGTGCGCAGGCCTCGTCCAGCGGAAGCAGGCGCTCCCAGCCGCGCGCGGCGTCGTAGAGTGCGATGCCGCGATCGCGCGGGCAGCTCACGGCAAAGCGGTCGCCGCTGGCGGCGATGTCCCCGCCGTAGCCAGCGAGCGGCCGGTCGGCTGCGACGCTGCGCAGGGTGGTACCGTCGAACAGCGCCAGGATCGGGGCCGTGGCCTTGTCTTCGGCGCGGTCGTGCTCGGCCTGCAGGGCGATGCCGAGCAGCGGTGCGCGCGTGCCGCCCCAGGCCAGGTGACGCAGGCTCAGGCGCGCGTCGGGCAGGCGCCACTGGCCGAGCCGTTCACCCGTTTCCCCGTGCAGGCGTACCAGCGAGGAATCCATGCGATCGAGGTCGCGCTTGACCCGGCCGGTTTCCGGATAGGTCGGCACGCCGCCATTGGCGACGATGAGAGAGCGGCCGCCCTGGGTGGCGTCCCAGCTGAGCTGATGCGGGTCGCGCCCGCCGGTGGGCCATTCGTCGTGCTTTTCCAGCGTGGCGGCATCGCGCACGCCGACGTAGCCGTCGCCGCTCGCACGGTCGGTTTCGGTGGTGTAAAGCGTGCGGCCGTCGGCGCTGGCCAGCACGTGGCCGGCGTAGGCGCGACCGGGTTCGATCCAGCGCCAGGCGAGCGCCTGGCCCGCGGCGTTCCAGCGCACCAGCCAGTCGCCGGGGCGGCGCGCGACGCCCAGCAGGGTGCCACCGGGCTCGCGCAGCAGGCCGTGCGCGCGCGTGGGCACGTCGAGCGCCGCGGCGACGGCGATGCGCCCGTCGTCCGTCGGTGCGAGGATGCCGACCTGGTAGCCGTGCGCGGCCTGCCAGCTGGCGGCAAGGCGCAGGCCGGGTGTGGCTGCGGCCACGCGGCCGGCCAGTGGCAGGCCGCCCAGCGCAGCGAGTACGGCGAGGAAATCGCGCCGGTTCATTGGGTCAATCTCCGTCGGCGTCCGAGAAGCCGATTGCGACGCCGAGCGCGGGTGCCACCTGGTTCTCGAACTGCTGTTTCAAGGCTGCAAGTTGCTCGCCCGCTGCCAGCACCCGGTCGGTCTCTTTCGGGCTGATCCCCCGCATGGCAGCGTCGGCCCCGCGCACGGCGCGTGCGAAGTCGGCCGCAACGGCCGCGTGTCCGCGCGTTGCCAACGCCTGATCGAGCGCGAAGTCTGTCCCGGCCGCGAGATCGCGCAGGCTGGACCACGCCGGGTCCCAGACGGATGCGATGCTGGCGCTGGCGTTGCGCGGGAATACCGGGGCGGTAGGCGTTTGCGACGTGCGCGCGACGCGTACCGGCATCGCCAGGTGTTCCCAGGAGAGGCGGCCGATGCCGCCGACCCACTGGTTGACCAGTTCGGCGAATGCAGCCTCGGCGGCGGCCTGCGGCAGCGGCGTCGCGGCGAGCGTGCGATACGCGGATTCGAGTGCGCCGGCTTCCTGCGCGACTTCGTCGGCGAGCAGCAAGGCGTAGGCGCAGGCGGCACTGCCCGGCGCAACGGGCTTCACCCACAGCAGCCATTCGAGTGCGGGCAGGCCCTTGGCCGGCGTGCCGACGAGCTCCAGATCCTTGAGGCTGGCAGGGGTCGCCTGGATGGCTTTTTCGATCATGCGCGCGCGGGTCGGGATGAAGTCGATCTGGCGTTGCGAACGGCGTTCGAGTACCGGGCCGAAGGCCACGGCGGACAGGCCTTCCCAGCTGGCCAGCGTCGCTTGCCATTGCGTGCGCGCGGCGTCGAGCGCGGTCCCGGCCTGGTCAGGCGCGGCTGCGCAGGCGGTGCGGAGCGCCGGAGCAAGCAGCGCGCTTTCGCGCACGAAGGCAGCAGCGTGCGGCAGGCCCCAGGCGCGGTGTACCGCCTGCATGAAGGCCGATGCGGAAAAATTCGTGGGGTCGGCGCCGGCTGGCAGGGACAGACCGAGCAGGCACGCCAGCAGGACGAAGGATCTTTTCATCACAGCGACTCCACGAATTTCACCAGTGCGGCGCGGTCGGCGGCGTTCATCTTCAGCACGGCATCGCGGCTTTCGCCTGCCTCGCCGCCATGCCACAGTATGGCTTCCAGTACGCCGCGCGCGCGGCCGTCGTGCAGCAGGCGGGTGTGGCCGTTCACGTCGTGGATGAGGCCGATGCCCCACAGCGGCGGGGTCTTCCACTGGCGGCCGCTGGCCTGGCCGTCGGGGCGGCCGTCGGCCAATGCCTCGCCCATATCGTGCAGCAGCAGGTCGGTGTAGGGCCAGATGCGCTGCCTGGCGAGCGCGGGGCTGCCGTGGCGCGGATGCGGATTCGATCCGGTGACGTAGCTCGGACGATGGCAGCTTGCGCACTGCGCCTGCGCGAACAGGGCCTGGCCGCGCAGCACCTGCGGATCGTTCGGGGTGCGGCGCGCGGGCGGGGCGAGCGTGGCCTGGTAGAACACCACGTCGTCGAAGGTCGCGTCGTCGATCTCCGGGCCCTTGCCCTGCGCGCCGCGCGGTGCGGCGCGGCAGTCGGCCTGCGCGGGCATGCAGTCCTCGTCGGGGAAGAGCGTGGACGTGATGCCGATGTCACCGCGGAAGGCCCCGCCGGTCTGGTGCGCAATGCTCGCGACATTGGCTTTCCAGCCGAAGCGGCCGATCTGCATCGCGCCCGTGGGCGCATCCCACACCTTGTTCGGTACGCCGCGGATGGCGCCGCCGGCGGCGCGCTGGCGTTCGGCATTGGCGAGGATTTCCGCCTCGGGAATCGCTTCGATGAGGCCGACGCCGATGAGTTGCGGCGCGATGCGCGGGCTCACCATCGTGTCCCGGGCCATGGGGCCGTAGCCGAGTTCGGCGAGCGTATAGGTCGGCTTCAGCAGGGTGTAGGCCGTGCCGTCGGCAAACTGGCCGCGCACGTCCGCGTAGCTGACGATCACCTTGCCTTCGGGACGCACCTGCTGCACCGCGAAGATGTTGAACTGGTCGCCGTAGGTCGGCTCGGGCGCCACGCCGCCGTGGGCGCTCACGCCCGGCACCGACAAGCGCATCAGCAGGCCCACCGGCTGGGCACCGTTTTCCGGCGGCGCGCCGCGGCCATCCTGCACGTGGCAGCCGCCGCACGAGCGGGCGATGAAGTGCGGGCCGATGCCGTCGCGCTTCTTCGTCGAGGCGGGCGCTTCCACCCAGTTGCGCTTGAAGAAGGAATTGCCGATGACGAAGCGGGTACGCTCGGCGTCGGTGAGGTTGGCGGCGGGGAAAGAAAAGGCGTTGCGACCCGTGGCGTAGACGGTGGTGTCGCCGCCGGGTTTCTCGTCACTCGCATCCTGCGCCGTCGCGGCATATGAACCGCAGGCAGCAGGGAACGCGAAGGCAAATGCGAGGGCGAGTCGCAAGGTATGGGGAATCATGATGTGTCCTGGCTGGGAATGCGATTGGCTGGACTGCGCGGGGACGGGCCCCGCGCGCAGGCTGGTCAGGGCTGGACCAGGGTCAGCTTGGTGATGCCGATGGCATTGGCCGCGGCAACGAGATCCTTGCTTTGCTGCACCAGGCTGTTGACGGTGGCCTGGACACGCTGGCGGCCGGGCGCGTCCTTGGCGCCGACGATCTCGCGGTCGAACGGCGCCTGGATGGCCTTGGCGCGCGCGACCGAGTTGGCGATCTGCTGGCTGGTGCGCTCGGCGAGCGCGGCATCCTTGGCGGCGACCAGATCGCGCGGCGACGGCCCCTGCAGCACGCTGCCGTCGGGACGCACGTAGCGGCCGAGCCAGACGTTCTCGATGCCGGTGGCGTTGAGCACGGCGTCGCGGTGGGTGTTGTCGGAGAAGCAGGAATGCTCGTCTTCCTGGTCCTGGCTGTTCAGCGCCACTTCGAGGCGTTCGCCGGCGAGTTCGCCGCGCGACAGCGAACCCATCGCGACGAATATCTTGCGCAGCGCTTCCTGGCCTTCGCCCACGAAGCGGGCGCGGTAGTTGAGCTTGCTGCCGGGCCGCCAGGCCTTGACCAGCGATTCGACGTCGTCGACCAGAAGATCGGTCACCAGCTTGAGGTACTGGCGGCGGCGGTCGGCGTTGGGCGCCTGGCCGTCGACGAAATCGGTATGGGCGCGGTTGCCGGGACCGGTCTCGGAGAGGTCCTGGCCCCATAGCATGAATTCGATGGCATGGTAGCCGGTGGCGATGTTCTCCTCGCCGCCCTGCTCGTTCATCGAGGCGAGCGCGTCCTTGGTCAGCGCCACGCTGCGGTTGTTGATCAGGCCGGCACCCGGGTTGCCCTCCACGCTGTCGACGTAGGACTCGTCCATCGGCCAGGCGTTGAGCCGGCCTTCTGGACCGTCGTCGTCGTCGATGGGGCCGCCGTAGAAGCGGAAGGCCTCGGTCGTGCCATAGGACTCGCGCGCGGTGCGCCAGGCCTGTTGCGCGGCGCGCTGCGTATCGGCCGAGGGCGCGGCGAGAAAGGCGTCGACCGCCTGCTGCAGCGCGTGTGCGCTGGCGAGGGTGTCGCTGTAGTTGGCGTAGACCAGGTCGGCGTAATGCGTGAGCACCGGCGCGACGGCCGGTTCGGCGGCCTGGGCCAGCGGCGCGTTGAGGACGGCGCCGAGCGCCAGGGCGAGGACGAGTTTTTTCATGAGCGTGACTTTCCTTGAAGGGGTTTAGAAGCTGGCCTTGGCGCGCAGGCTCCAGACCGTGACGTTGTCTTCGGCCGGCGCATTGAGCGGCTTGTCGATCCACTGCAGGCTGGGCGACAGGTGCACCTGGTCGTTCAGCTGCCAGACGTAATAGAGCTCGGTCGGGCGTTCGGTGCGGCCGAGGCCGGATTCGTCGCTGGCCTTCAGCCAGCCGGTGGCGAGGCCGATGCGGTCGGCTTCACGGCCCCACAGGCCGCCGTCGAACTGGGCGCCGAGCGTGTAGGCACGGTCGACCAGAACCTCGCCCTTGGTCGAATGTCCGATGCGGCCGAACAGGGTGATGTGGCTGGCGACCTGCTGGTCGGCGGAAACGCCCCAGCCGCTGTGACGTTCGACCGTGGTCTCGTCGAGCGCCAGCGCGTTGCTGTTGCTCCAGCCGTACAGGCGATAGGCGCCGGCAAGGCTGCCGATGGTCTTGCCAGCGTACTCGGCCTGGCCGATCAGCAGCGCGCCGTCGAAGGTGTCGCTGAAGTTCGCGCCGTCGTCGCCGGCACCGAACACGCCGCCGGAAATCGCGAAGTTGTTGCCGCCGTTGACGTCGCTGATATAGGCCACGCGCAGGCCGGGGCTGCCGCCGTCGTCGCCCACGCCGATGTCGCCGCCGGCATCCAGCAGCGGGTTGTGGATGAAGGCGAGGTTGAGGAACTGCTCGGACTCGTCGTCGGCCACGTTGTTGCCGTCGAAGAAGCCGAAGGGATCGATCTTGCCGACGGTCATTTCCACGCGGCCGAGCGTGCCGCCAGCACCGCCGACCGGCATGTCGAGCTGGTACCAGGCCTGCATCAGGTCCATGCGCGATTCATGGCCGAAAGCCATGGAGTTGGACGGCGCGAAGGCGCCGGTGTCGACACCCTCGCCGTCGCCCGCGCGGAGATGCGCGAACAGCTTGCCCTCGGCGTCGCCGATCGAGCCCATCGGCAGTTCCACCTCGACGTCCGCGCGGCTGGTGAGGTCGCTGCCGTCGCCATTGCCGCTCATGCGCTGCCCCACGAAGGTGAGCGAGGCCGATGCCGAGATGCCGTCCACGGCCTGCTCCAGCGCAGAAGGTTTGCGCAGTTCCAGGACTTCGTTTTCCACGTCCTCGACGCGTGCGGAGAGTTCCTTCACATGCTCGGTCTTGCTCTCGGCCAGCGAGGATTCCAGACGCTTGTTGGCGGCTTCGAGCTGCTCCACGCGTTGCAGCAGCTTTGCGTAGGCTTGCAGCAGCATCTCGGGATCGATGGCGCCATGGGCGGACGCGGTGCCGAAAGCCGCTGCGAGGCCCATTGCGAGCAGAGTCTTGTTGAAATTCATGTGTGCTCCCTGAAACATTGGTTTGTAAATTCGACGGGCAGCTTTCGGGGTGACGGGTCCGGGCTGTCGGTCAAGGATAGTTGATCGCCAATGATAACTATTCTCATTAAAAATGCAAATCAAATTAATTGGCGATATCTTTGTATTGTTTTGTGCGGTTGAACCTGATGCCGGGGGCGACGCTTGGCCGCGCAGTACCGGTTTACCTGCAGCCCGACTCCCAGAGCTGAATCGCGGTTTTCCGCGTTTCGCCCCAGCGGTAGGCGCTCGGCTGACCTGAAGCACGGATGATGCGGTGACAGGGAATCAGGAGCGCCAGCGGGTTGGCGGCGAGGGCGTTGCCCACGGCGCGTGCAGCCTGCGGATGGTCGATATGGTCGGCCAGCGCGGCATAGCTGCTGAGTCGCCCCGATGGAATTGCGAGCAGGGCACGCCAGACCTGGAGCTGGAAGTTGCTGCCCTTGACCCAGAGGGCGACCGGAGTGGACGGCATGCCGTCGCGGAATACGCTGCCAATAACTGGGCCCGTGGCAGCCGGATCGTGCAGGCGCGTCGCCCGTGGCCAGTCCTGTGCCAGCAGGGCGTCGGGCGCTTCTCCGTCTGCCAGAAAATGCAGCTTGCACACGCCGCGTGCGCTGGTGGCGACGAGCGCATCGCCGAAGGGCGTGGCATGTACGCCCCAGCGCAGCGTGACGCCCGCCCCCTCTGACTTGGCTTCGCCTGGGGAGACGGCCTCGAAGGTCACGAACAGGTCGTGCAGCCGGCCTGGCCCGGACAGGCCGGCATCGAGGCTGAGCGCGAGCAGGTCCCGCGCGTCCAGCAGGCGGGAACGCGTGAATTCCAGCGTGAGGTGTTGCAGGAAACGCTTGGGGCTGATGCCGGCCCAACGCGTGAAAAGGCGTTGCAGGTGTGCCTCGCTCAGTTGCATGTGCCTGGCCAGTGCAGCAAGGTCGGGCTGCGTGCGGCGATGCGCGCGCAGCCATTCGATGGCTTCGGCAATACGGGCGTAGTCGGCGGTTGGCGAAGCGGCAGGCATGGTGTCGGCACTGTACAGTGCCTGCGGGCGGGCGACCACCCGATTCCTGCGCAATGCACGGACGAAAAAAAGCCGGGCAGACGCCCGGCCTTGATGTGCATGCCGTGTGATTCAGGCCGCCTTTTCGTGGTGGTAGCCAGTGACGGTGTCGACCTCTGTCTTGGAGCCGAGGATCACCGGCACGCGCTGGTGCAGGCCTTCCGGGTCGAGGTCGAGGATGCGCTGACGGCCGGTGGTGGCGGCGCCGCCCGCCTGCTCGACGATGAAGGCCATGGGGTTGGCTTCGTACATCAGGCGCAGCTTGCCGGCCTTGCTGGGGTCCTTCGTGTCCTTGGGGTACATGAAAATGCCGCCGCGGGTGAGGATGCGGTGCACTTCGGCGACCATGGATGCCACCCAGCGCATGTTGAAGTCCTTGCCGCGCGGCCCGGTCTTGCCGGCGAGGCATTCCTCGACGTAGCGCTGTACCGGCGCTTCCCAGAAGCGCATGTTGGAGGCGTTGATCGCGAATTCCTTGGTTTCGGTCGGGATCTGCATGTTGGGATGGGTCAGCACGAACTCGCCGACGTCGCGGTCGAGCGTGAAGCCGTTGGTGCCGTGACCGAAGGTCAGGACCAGCATGGTCGACGAGCCGTAGATCGCATAGCCGGCGCAGACCTGCTTGGTGCCCGGCTGCAGGAAGTCCTCGGCCTTGGCGGCGCGACCGGCGACCGGGGCCTTCAGGATCGAGAAGATGGTGCCGACGGAAATGTTCACGTCCACGTTCGACGAGCCGTCGAGCGGGTCGAACACCAGCAGGTACTTGCCCAGCGGGTACTGGTTGGGGATGGCGTACACGTCGTCCATCTCTTCCGATGCCATGCCGGCGAGGTGGCCGGCCCACTCGTTGGAGCGGATCATGATGTCGTTGGTGATGACGTCAAGCTTCTTCTGGGTTTCGCCCTGCACGTTCTCGGAGTCGAGTGCGCCCATCACGCCCAGTAGCGCGCCCTTGTTCACGGCGTTGGAAATCGCCTTGCAGGCGGTGACGACGTCGTTGAGCAGCGAGGTGAAGTCGCCGGTGGCGCCGGCGGTGCGGCGCTGTTCTTCGATGATGAATTGGGTCAGGGTGGTGCCGGTGTGCATGGTGGACTCCAGAAAGGCGTTGAATTGAATGGAATATTCGGAAAATGGAATATTCTATCACGCCATAAACCGGTTGAATCCACCGTGTTCAGTCCGTCCCGACCAGCTGGTCCGAGCGGGTGAAGGTCCAGGTACGGGTGATCTCGAGAATGTCGGCCTTCCTGCGCATGTCTTCCGGGAAGGCGGCGTAGGGCGCCGCGAGCTCGACGATGCGGATGGCTGCCGCGTCGAGTACCTTCGAGCCAGATGGCCTGTTTACCTCTATCGCCTCAATCCGGCCGTTGGCGTAGATCTTTACTGTGAGTTGGAGACTGCCGTAGATGCCCTGCCTGCGTGCGGCTTCGGGATAGTTCACGTTGCCTACCCGCTCGACCTTCGCAACCCAGTCTTCCACATAGCGCGCGAAGGCATATTCCTTCACGTTGGCGCCGACGAAGGCGCGCTTGGGCCGCTTCTGATATTCGTCCCATTGCTGCGAGATGCGGGCCTGCAACTGTGCCATCTCGCGTGCCTCGGCGGAAAGCTGACTGACGTCGACCGTGGGCGGGGACGGGACGGGAGGCGTGGGCTGCGGCGCACTCTGCAGGGGTGCATCCGGCTTCAGCTGGCTCAGCAGCGCCTTGGCCTGCTGCTCCAGTTGAGCCACGCGCGCCTGTAGCGCCGCTTCCGCACTGGCGCCGCTCTGGGTGGCCGGGCTGGCGGGCAAAGGGCTTTTCAGCCTGCGATCCTCGTCGGTGTTGCCGCCGCCGGCGAGATTCACCTGCGCCAGCGCATCCGGATTGAGCGGGGCATCCGCGCTCCGGGCATTGACCAGCACCACCTCCATCGGCAGGTTCGGGTCTTCGAACAGGCGCGGGTTGACCTGCACAAACTGCGTCGAGAGCACCATGCCGTGCACGGCCGCGGACGCCAGCATGGCCAGCGCCATGCGCGTGCCCTGGCGGGTGGGTTCGGCGAGAGGAAGCGGAGCGGCGGTGGCCATGCGTTCGGGTAGGGACGTCCGGTCCGATTCTACGGAAGGGGGACGGCGCTGTCAGGCGGCGGCGCCAGTGTCTCAAGATATTCCGCGTGGAAGCTGATGTCGAGCAGATCGATATTCGAGATCGCCAGCCTCACCTTCGCGCCCGCCGCCACGCCCATCACCGAGGGTGCACGCGTTACCATCGGCAGAGTGTCGAAGCGCACCAGGTCTTCGCGGATCACGTTCGCCGTCACCGCGCTCACGTTCTCCTGGATCAGCCAGCGCAGCATCCAGTAGCGCTCCATGCGCCGCTGGTATTCGGCATAGGCGTCGTAGGCCAGTTCGAAATCGCGCACCGTGGCAAACAGCGCCTCGCTCCTCGGCGGATACACCGGGTCGGTCCCCTGCGCCAGGCTGATGAGCTGGCGCTGGTTCACCAGATCCACATAGCGCCGCAGCGGCGAAGTCGACCAGGCGTACTGGTCCACGCCCAGGCCCACGTGCGGGTCTGGCGAAGTCGTCATGCGCGTCTTGCCGCCTGCCTGCGCGCGGTAGATGCCGGGCACGCGGTTCTCCGCCAGCCAGCCGCCCCAGTGCGCGTTGGCAAAGATCATCAGCTCGGACACCACCTTGTCGATGGGGCTGCCGCGCTTGCGCGGCTCGATGCGGATGTGTTCGCCGTCGAGCTTGAAGGTGTAGTCCACGCGGTCGACCGTGTCGGCCTTGCCGCGTCCCGCCTCCAGCACGGCAGCAAAATCGCGCAGCCATTCCAGTTCGCGGCGGTAGGGGTAGTCGGGAAAGTCGGGGTTCTTCAGCGTGGCGTCGTTGAACTGCGTTTCCAGCGTTTCGTGGCGCAGGTTGTCGGCGATGTGCACCATTTCCAGTTTCGTCTCGGTACCGAGCACGCGCAGGTCGGACGCCACGTCCACATACAGCGACAGCGCCGGACAATCGTGCGACTCGCCCAGCGTGTAGTGGTGGATCAGCGCCTCCGGCAGCATGGTGATCTTGTCGCCTGGGAAATACACCGTCGACAGGCGCTCGCGCGCAACCTGATCGAGTTCCGATCCTGGCGCGATGCCCAGCGCCGGTGCCGCAATGTGAATGCCCACGCGCACGCTGCCGTCGTCGCGCCATTGCACCGAGAGCGCGTCGTCGATCTCGGTCGTCGCCTCGTCGTCCATCGAAAAGGCGCGCACGGTGCTCATCGGCAGCTCGGGGGGATCGACCGGTTCAGTGACCGGCTTGAACTCGGTGCCGCGCGGGAACCATTCGAGCGTGAAGCTCAGGCGATGGAAATCCAGCGTGGAGGGAATCGCGCCGCAGCGTTCGACCAGCCGCATCTGCGACAAGCCGGTCGTTGCGGCGGCTTCTTCCAGTGCCTTGTACTCCAGTGTGTTCTTGTCCGGCGCGATGAGAATGCGCGGAATCAGCGACACATACTCCGGCGGCAGGCGGAAGGCCGAGAGTTCAGCGGCCAGGTACGCCTGCCGTTCGGCCGCCAGCCGCTTCTTCTCCAGCCCGGCCTTGGCCGCCGCCAGCGTTTCCGCCGGCGCGGGCCGGTAGCGGCCCTTGCCCTTTTTATGGAAGTAGATGGGCGAGCCGTGCAGCTTCTGCAGCAAGGCCACCGATTCGGCCGGGCGTGGCGCGTGGCCGTAGTATTCCTGCGCCAGTTGCTCGAAGCCGAATTCGTCGGCGCCGGCCGCCTCCCACAGAAAATCCGCGTCGAGTTCTTCTGACAGCGTCTCGGCTTCCGTCATCACTTCGTTGGGCGAAGGCGCGGCAAAGCGCAGCAGGATGTTGGCCGCCTTCACCTTGCTGCGCTTGCCCGATGCGGCCTCCACCTGCGCGGTGGCCTCCGACTCGGACAGGATGGTGCCGGCCTTGAAGTGGCCGTCTTCTTCAAAGATGACGTGCATGAAACTCAGAAATCCAGGAGGGTTTGGAAGTGGCGCTCGAAGCCGGCGAAGCCATGGTCGCCACCATCTTCCACGATCTGCCGCGCGCCGGCGTAATAAGCCACCGCGTCGCGATAGTCGAGCACCTCGTCGCCGGTCTGCGCCAGCAGAAGATAGCGTTCGGGCTGCGTGATCCGGGGCACGTCCAGCGCTGCGAGTTCCGCGATGTGCGCTTCGGTCAGCACCCACTTCTCGCCTGTGTGCCAGTTGGTCTGGGTGCCGAGCGCGCTGCGCAGCAACTTGTGCGCACGCACCGCCGGGTTCACCAGCACCGCTTTCCAGCCGTGCTTCTCGGCAAGAAAGGTCGCATAGAACCCGCCCAGCGAACTGCCCACCAGCGTCACGCCGCCGGCCCCGGCGCGCGCCAGATGCGCCTCAACCTTGGCGATGGCCTCGCGCGGGCTGTTGGGCAGCGCCGGGCAGTAATAATCGGCCAGCCGGCCGAGCCTGGCCAGATGGTCGCCGAGCTGCTTGGCCTTGCCGGAGGCGGGGGAGGAATTGAAGCCGTGGAGATAGACGATCATGGCGGCCGATTGTACCGGCGCGCCATGAATTGCTGAAACGTACGGACGTGCGGGATTAGTCGTCGAAGCAATAAAAATCCGCCTTGGTCACCCCGCAGTCGGGGCAGCTCCAGTCGTCGGGGATGTCCTCGTAGCGGGTGCCGGGGGCGAGGCCGTGGTCGGGGTCGCCGGCTTCTTCGTCGTAGACGTAGTCGCAGACGGCGCAGGTCCATTTGCGCCAGTCGGGGGCGAATTCGGGGGCGAGTGCGGCGGATGCGGTCATGATGGAGTCCTCCATGCGTCGAGCGACGCGAGCAATTGGGTGAAGATGGCGTCGAGCTCGGCGGCAAGGGCGTCGAGCTGCGCGTTGGCGTAGGGTTTGAAGACGTCGGCGGCGGGGCGGTAGGCCACCCAGCTGGTGCCATCGGCTTCGTAGAGGTGGATGCGCAAGGGGATGTCGATGCCGGCCGCTTTTTCCGCGGCCCACACCTTCATGGCGTAGTCGGGGCGGAAGATTTCCAGCACCTGGTCGGCCGGCACGGCGATGCCCTTCTTGGCGCAGTTGGCCTGGCCGTTGGCGTGGGCGACCAGGCCCATGGGGTAGGCGGCGACGGCGGCGAGGAGCTTTTCAGCCGCCTCGTCGACGGAAAGATTGACGGCAAAACGGATCACGCTTCCTCCAGTTCGGGGTGCGGCTGCGACAGGGCGCAGGCGGCGGTGTCGAATTCGTGCAGCTCCTTGCGCAGGTGCTTGATCGCCGGGGTGACGATGGCGATGAAGTAGGCCTCGCGCAGCCGGCGCTGGGCGGCATTGTTCGACAGATAGCCTTTGGCGCCCAGGTGCAGCATGGCGGCGTTGGCGGCTTTCAGGCTGAGTTCGCTGCCGGCCAGGCGCAGGGTCAGCGTTTCCTTCACGTGCGGCAGGCTGCCGTCGCGGTCGATGCGATCGGCCAGATCGTAGGTCGCGGCGCGCGCGGCGTCGAGCTCGGCCTGCAAGGCATCGGCCTGCACATCGAGGAAACGGTTGACGTGGCCGAACTGCTTGTCGGCGCGCTGCATCATGCCGACGCAGGCGTCGATGAGACCGAGCCCCATGCCCATCTGCAGTAGGATGAAGGCTGACTTGGTGCGGTCGCGGAAGGCGTCGAACTCGTGCGGGTGGCACACCACCTGCGTGTCGGGCAGGAACAGGTCGCGGAACTGGCAGGCGAAGGTGTTGGTGCCTTCCATGCCGATGAAGTGCGCGTTCTGCGCCAGCGTGAGGCCGGGCGTGCTGCCGTGCAAGAGGCCGATCACCAGGCCGGGCCGGTCGGGCAGCGAGGCGCCCATGTGGAAATGGTGTTCGGGGCCGATGTTCGATACCCAGGGCAGTACGCCGTTGACGAGGTAGCCGCCTTCGACGCGCTTGGCCTTGAGCCGCGTTTCCTCGATGCCCACGCAGGACTTCATGGTGTTCGACTGCGCGGTGCCGCCCAGCACTTCGCCGCGCGCCATCTTCGGCAGCATGTCGGCGGCGAGCGCGGGGTTGCTGCCGTTGAACACGTACCACTGCAGCGCGTACTGCGCCCACAGCAGAAAGCCTGTGGACACGCATTGCTTGGAGGCTTCCTCGATTACCTGGATCGCGTGCCTGAGACCCAGGCCGCTGCCGCCCTGCGCGACGGGCGTGAGGCTACCCAGCCCGCCGAGCGTGCCGAGCTTGCGCAGGAAGGTCTCGGGATAGACGCCCTTCAGGTCGATGTCGACCACCTTGGGCGCGAGTTCTTCCGCGATGAGTTCGGACAGGCCGGGCAGGATTTCGCCGGGGGCGTCCGGGAGAGTGGGGGCAAGGGCAGCGGCGGGCATGATGCGCTCCTGGGTTAGATAAGGTGAATCAGGCCAGCTCGACGCTGACGTTGACCGGGTTGCGCAGCGTGTTGGCCACCGGCGACCAGGCATTGGAATGCGCGACCAGGTCCTTCAGTTCGGCCTCGGTGGCGTCGCCTTCCAGGTGCACTTTCACGCGCACGTCGGTAAAGCCCAGCTTCTTCATCGGGTCGAGGTCGCCCACGCCCCACACGGCGGTCACGTTGATGTCGCCTTCGAGTTCGAGCTCGATCTTCGAGAGCGAAATGCCGCGCGCCACGGCGTTGGCGTGCAGGCCCACCGACAGGCAGGAACCCAGCGTGGCGAGCACGGCTTCCGAAGGATTGGGCGCGGTGTCGTCGCCGAGCAGGTGCGGCGGCTCGTCGATCACGTGGGCTTCGAGATTGCGCACGTAGGTGAGGTTGCGGAACTTGCTTTCGCACACGGTCTTTGCTTTCAGCGTGACGACCGATTGCGGGTTGGCCTTGCCCTTGGCGGACAGGGCCGAGAGCCCCTCGCTGGAAATGGGCTCGAGCACGGCTTGGGTTTTGAGGGCGACGACTTCGGACATGGTGGACTCCAGAGGGTTGGGAAAATCGGAAGACCCGATGTCCCTTCCTTTGCGATTGCCGTGCCAGCTGCGTCGAACAATGTCAACGCATTGATGCAAAAGCGAATTCTGTCCGGATGCCGGTTTCATCACGCAGCCCCGGGCTTACAGATTGTCAACCTTTGTCAGCCCATGTCGAGCCGTTTCATGCGGTAATTGAGCTGCCGCAAGGTCAGTCCCAGCATCTGCGCCGCGCGCGATTTGTTGCCGTGCGTCTGCGCCAGCGCCTGTTCGATCTGGGTGCGGTCGTGCGACTGCGCGGGCAGGTAGGGGCGCACGCTTGCGGCGGCCGTCGCGGGCGGCAGGCTGTGCGCCACCGGGCCCGGCGCACCGGCGCCCTCGCTGCGGATCACGCGTTCGACCTCCGGGGCCGAGATGGCTGCGCCTTCGGCCAGCAGCACCAGCCGTTCGAGCACGTTGCGCAGCTGGCGGATGTTGCCCGGCCAGGGGTAGTCGGCGAGCCGGTCCATCGCTTCCGGCGTGAGCCCCACGTTGCGCTGGTAGCTCTGGGTGATGAGGTTGAGCTGATGGCGCACCAGCGGGCGGATGTCTTCGCGCCGCTCGCGCAGCGCTGGCAGGCGGATCGGGATGATGTTGAGCCGGTAGTAGAGATCGAGCCGGAAGCGCCCCGCGCTCACCTGCTGCTGCAGGTCGAGGTTGGTGGCGGCCACGATGCGCACGTCGATCGGCGTCTCGCGCCGGCTACCCACGCGCTGCAGCGATTTTTCCTGCAGCACGCGCAACAGTTTCACCTGCATCGCCAGCGGCAGGTCGCCGATTTCGTCGAGGAAGAGCGTGCCGCCATGGGCCTGTTCGAAGTAGCCGGCGCGCGCGGTCGAGGCGCCGGTGAAGGCCCCTTTCTCATAGCCGAACAGTTCCGATTCGAACAGGTTTTCCGGAATCGCCCCGCAGTTCACTTTCACGAAGGGCTGGTCGCAGCGCGGGCTCGACAGATGCAGGGCGCGCGCAAACAGCTCCTTGCCCGTGCCCGATTCGCCCAGCAGCAATACGGTCGCGTCGGTCCCCGCCACCTGCTCGACCTGGCGCAGCGCGTGCCGCAGCGGCGGCGATTCGCCGACGATGCCGAGCGTGTTGCGCTGCGGCGTACCGTGTTCCAGCGCCCACTTCAGTTCGCGGTTTTCGCTTTCCAGCCGCGCGGTCTGCGCCGCCACGCGCTCGTTGAGCTTGAGGATCTGTGTCACCAGCGTGGCGATGATCTCGAGGATGCGAAGATCGTCGGAGAAGGCGCGCGAGCGCCCGCGGATGCGGTGCACCCCGAGCAGGCCGCGCACCTTGCCGTCGTCCACCAGCGGCAGCGCGATGTAGCTCACCGTTTCGTCCGGCAGCCGGTTGCGCTCGACCGCCTGGGCCAGATAGTCCGGATCGTCGTCGATGTCCTGCACGATGGTCGCCTCGCCGGTCTGCAGTACGCGGCCGGTGATGCCGTGGCCGGGGCGATATACGCCGCGCTCGATTTCCATCTTCGTCAGGCCGTAGGCGTAGCGGATCGCGTAGTCGCCGGTGTCGGGCCGGTGCAATACGACGCGGCCCCGGTTCAGGCCGAGGAATTCCGAGACGAGATGCAGCATCTCGCGGATGGCCAGGCCGGGTTCCAGACTCTTGCCCATGAGGCGGGCAGATTCGCGGATGACCAGCAGTTCCTCATCGTGCAGGCGCTCGGTCGCTTGGGGCGTGATCATGAACAGTGTCCCGAACAAATTGTTGACACTGTGTAATCAAGAAGCGGGCCAGGAAAAACCGCCCGTCAGGCCGAATTGTGAAAAATTCTTTTATGCCAATGGCTTACAGATAATTTGGGTGTTGGCACGCTTCCTGAATAGGACACAAGTGGAAACACGATGCTGCACGTGGAATCCGCCGGATCGCCAGTAAGGCTGGGCGTTCCGGGGAATCCCGCCTGGAATGCGCCGCGCACTGTTTGGGTGCTCGGGGCAACGGGATGGTGCAGGTCGACACGATCCATTCATCAATCTACAGGAGCGCTTCCATGTCCGGCTTTGACAATCCCTTCGATCCCGATATCAAGCTGCACCGTGCCGGTTGCAGTTGCGGCCGCCACCACAGCCAGGCCGACCACGAGGCCGACATGCAGAATGCCGACGCCCGCGTGTCGCGCGTGGTCGAGTCGGCGGTGATGCGCGGGCTTTTCCCCGACGACACCACGCGCCGCAACTTCCTGCGCGCGGTCGGCGGCGGCACCGCCATGGCGGCGATCTCCACGCTCTTCCCCATGGGCGCGGCCAAGGCACTGGCGGCTGAAGCCGGCAAGCCGGAGAAGACCGACCTCAAGATCGGCTTCATTCCCATCACCTGTTCCACGCCCATCATCATGGCGGGTCCGATGGGCTTCTACGCACGCGAAGGCCTCAACGTCACCTTGCAGAAGACCGCCGGCTGGGCGGTGGTGCGCGACAAGGTGCTGAACAAGGAATTCGACGCCTCGCACCTGCTCTCGCCGATGCCGATCGCCATGTCGCTCGGGCTGGGCTCGGCCAAGCAGGCCGTCGACGTGGCCTCGATCCAGAACATCAACGGCCAGGCCATCACCCTGCACCTCAAGCACAAGGACAAGATGGACCCCAAGGAGTGGAAAGGCATGAAGTTCGGCCTGCCCTTCGACTACTCCATCCACAACCTGCTCTTGCGCTACTACCTCGCCGAGCATGGCATCGATCCGGACAAGGACGTGGAACTGCGCATGATGCCCCCGCCCGACATGGTGGCGAACCTGCGCGCCGGCAACATCGACGGCTTCCTCGGCCCCGAGCCCTTCAACCAGCGCGCGGTGTATGAAGGTTTCGCCTTCATCCACACGCTGTCGCGCGACCTGTGGGACGGCCACCCCTGCTGTACCTTCGGCGTGCAGGAAGGCTTCTACAAGCAGTATCCCAACACCTACGCCGCACTGTTCCGCGCGATTGCCAGCGCCACCGATTACGCGCACAAGCCCGAAAACCGCAAGGCCATCATCGAGGCGATCGCGCCGGCCAACTACCTCAACCAGCCCATCCCCGTGCTGGAGCAGGTGATGACCGGGCGTTTCGCCGACGGCCTGGGCAAGGTGAAGAACGTGCCGGACCGCGTGGACTTCGATCCCTTCCCCTGGCAGTCGATGGCGGTGTGGATCCTCACGCAGCTCAAGCGCTGGAACTACATCAAGGGCGACGTCGACTACAAGGCCGTGGCCGAAGAGGTGTTCCGTGCCACCGATGCGAGGAAGCGCATGGCCGAACTGGGCCTCAAGGTACCGGCGACCAACTACATGAAGCACACCATCATGGGCAAGGTCTTCGATCCTGCGAAGCCGGCCGAATACGTCAACTCCTTCGCCATCAAACGCACATGAAAAAGCTGACCCTCACCCTCGGCCAGAAGTCCGCCCTGCTGTCGCTGGCGCTGTTCGGCATCTTCCTGCTGGTGTGGCAGCTCGCCACCCAGCCGGAGGCGCAGACCGTCGCGGCCGGCGTCGATCCCGAATACGCCGCCCTCATGGGCGGCGGCGCGGCCAGCTCGGCGTCGAGTTTCCCGACGCCGATGCAGATGGCGCAGACCGTGTGGGAGCGGCTCTCCGATCCCTTCTACGACAACGGCCCCAACGACAAGGGCATCGGCATCCAGCTCGCCTACTCGATCGCGCGCGTGCTCGCCGGCTTCTTCATGGCGGCGGCGGTGGCGATTCCGCTCGGCTTCGTCATCGGCAACTCGCGCGTGTTCTACCAGGCGCTCGATCCGTACGTGCAGTTGCTCAAGCCGATCTCGCCGCTGGCGTGGATGCCGCTCGCGCTCTACACCATCAAGGACGCTTCGGCCTCGTCGATCTTCGTCATCTTCATCTGCTCGCTGTGGCCCATGCTCATCAATACCGCACACGGCGTTGCCAGCGTGAAGAAGGAGTGGCTCGACGTGTCGCGCACGCTGGAAGTGAACCCCCTGCGGCTGGCCTTCCGCGTCGTGCTGCCCGCTGCCGCGCCGACCATCCTCACCGGCATGCGCATTTCCATGGGCATCGCCTGGCTGGTCATCGTCGCCGCCGAAATGCTCGTCGGCGGCACCGGCATCGGCTACTTCGTGTGGAACGAGTGGAACAACCTGTCCATCACCAACGTGCTGTTCGCCATCTTCATGATCGGCGTCGTCGGCATGGCCCTCGACAGCCTCTTCGGCGTGCTGAGCAAGCGCGTCGCGTACCAGGAGTAAACGCATGTCCGCCTCGCACCCCTTCCTGCAGGTCGAGAACCTCGCGCGGGTCTACCCCAGCCCCACCGGCGGCGCCCCCGTCACCGTGTTCGACCACGTCAACTTCCGCATCCACAAGGGCGAGTTCGTCTGCGTGACGGGCCACTCCGGCTGCGGCAAGTCGACCATCCTCAACATCCTCGCCGGCCTCGACACCGCCAGCACCGGCAACGTCTTCATGGACGGCCGCGAAGTGTCCGGCCCCAGCCTCGACCGCGGCGTCATTTTCCAGAGCCACGCGCTCATGCCCTGGCTCACCGTGCTGGAGAACGTGTCCTTCGCCGTGAAGTCGCGCTGGCCTTCGCGCAGCAAGGCGCAGATCCGCGACCACGCTATGCGCTACATCGAGCTGGTGGGCCTGAAGGGCGCCGAGCACAAGAAACCCTCGCAGCTGTCGGGTGGCATGAAGCAGCGCGTCGGCATCGCCCGCGCCTTCTCCATCGAACCCAAGATGCTGCTGATGGACGAGCCCTTCGGTGCGCTCGACGCGCTGACCCGCGGCGTCATCCAGGACGAACTGCTGAAGATCTGCGCGGAAACGCAGCAGACCGTGTTCATGATTACCCACGATGTCGACGAAGCCATCCTGCTGTCCGACAAGATCATGCTCATGTCCAACGGCCCGCATGCGCGCATCGCCGAAATCGTCAACAACACCCTGCCGCGGCCGCGCGAACGCAGCGCCATCCACAAGCACGCGCACTACTACCCCATCCGCACCCACCTGGTCGATTTCCTGGTGAGTCGTTCCAAGCAGTTCGGCAGCCAGCGTGCGGCGCCGGACGCCCCCAGTTCGCCCAGCGTCTTCGACCCCGAAGACCTGATCGAAGCCGAGCCTGCCGCCCCGGCCGACGCCAACGTCGTGTCCATGCCGCCCGCCGGCAAGCCCCACATCCACCTCGTCAACGCCTAAGGACCATCATGAACCGCACCGAAGTCACCGACCTCATCATCGCCGCCAAGCACAAGAAAGGCCTCAAGTGGGCCGACATCGCCAAGAAAGTCGGCCAGAGCAAGGAATGGACGACCGCCGCGCTCCTGGGCCAGATGACCCTCGACAAGAAGCAGGCCACCACCGTCGGCAAACTGCTCGGCCTGCCGCCCGAGGCGGTCGATCAATTGCAGATCGTGCCCTACAAGGGCAGCCTGCCCTCCGCGGTGCCGACCGACCCGCTGATCTATCGCTTCTACGAACTGATCATGGTGTACGGCATCAGCATCAAGTCGCTCATCCACGAGGAATTCGGCGACGGCATCATGAGCGCGATCGATTTTTCGATGGACATCTCGCGCGTGCCCGATCCCAAGGGCGACCGCGTCAAGATCGTGCTGAACGGCAAGTTCCTTCCCTACAAGATGTACTGAGCCTGGTGCGGTGCGCGCATCGGCGTGCGCCGCGCGGGGCTTCCGTGCATCGCTGACATCGAGCGATCCCAATGGCCAACATCTTCATGAAATCCTCCTGGGGCAGCGACGATCCCACCCGCGCCGCCATGGTGTTCGGGCATGGCAATGCCCTTGCCCGGGCCGGACACTCTATCCGCATCTTCCTGGTCGGCGAAGCCGCACCGCTTGCCATCGAGGCCGTCCGGGCCGCCCTGTTCCCGGTCGGCTGGCCGTCGCTGGCCGAGCAGTGGAAGGAAAGCGTGGCCCTGGGGATCGACATCATGGTCTGCGATGCCTGCCGGCAGGCGCGCGGCGTGACGCCCGAGGCCATCGCGGCGTCGGGGGCGCGTATCGGGACACCGGCGGATTTTGTGGAAGGGGTGGAGTGGTCGGACAAGATTGTGGCGGAGTAGCCGGCGTCTTCGCGGGGGTGAAGTGCGTTGGCCGGGGGTAGCCCGGCGGCTAGTCACTTTCTTTTGCTTCGCCAAAAGAAAGTAACCAAAAAAAAGGCGACCCCGCTCATCCCCGAAACCCCGGAAATCGATTCCGCCGGGCGGGCGGCAAAGAACTCGCCCCGCTTTTGTTATGCCTTTTTAATTTTGTGAGCGGGGCTCAAACACCTTTGCCGCTGATCCGCCCGGCGGAATCGATTTCCGGCGGGGCTGAGAGGGGCTGAAAGTCAAAACCAGGGTGGTGATGACTGGGTGACCTGCGTACTTGGCGATCCCATTCGGCGCAATGCCCAGAAGGCATTGCACCCTCCCAGCCTATTTGGAATTCGGCTTGTCGGGTTCTTGGGTGCCAGACATTTCTGCTTGATTTTTGTCCTTAAAGGAATAAAGCCACAGAAGGCCCAACACGAAGAAAGTCCCTACGAAGCCCAATAAATGTCTTGTTGGCGCTAACCACGAGATGAGTGGTGCTGCACTTATCCATCGTGTGAAGGGGATGTCGTCTGTAGTGTCTCCGCGGAAACATTCCAACTCAGTACGAACTGAAGAATTGAATTCATAAAGTTCACAATCAGTGATGTAGCCCCCAAATGGGTTATGCAACAGCACTATCAAAGTGATTATTGATGTGAAAATCAGAAAACCTTGACGTTGCTGTTTGTTATGTTTCGTGACGTCTAGTAGTTCAAATACGTTCATGGTCCTCTCTCTGGTGATTAGAACTTCCTGTTCTGCCGACCAATTTTTATGGCAGTAAAGGCAAGGCCTATTGAGAATAATGCCCAAGCCCCGGGTTCGGGCACGACCGCAACATCGCCATCTCGAACAGCCCAGGCTGATAAGTAGTTGGCAAAGTTTGTTCCAGTTGCACCTTGGCTACCATCGTGCATGGAAAAAAACCAAGCGAGGTTCGTATTGGAGTGGTACGCCGTTCCTGACCAAAACGCACCATTTTGGATATTGCTAAACAAACTGAAATTAGCGTTATGGGTATCCTCAAGACTATGGCCGGCTACGCCGCCTAGTTCGATGTAAAACAGATGCCCCAACTCACTACCTGTACAGCCGGTGTACGAAATTCCAGTTGGTTGACTTAAGCAGGTAGCGTCTGTTTGCAAAGTAGTGGGCAAGCGCCAGTCAGTCCAAGTAGTGTCGCGCACACTGTCGTAATAGCTGAAGTTTGCAGCCCAATTTATAGCAACATCCCAACCAAAAACATCGCCAGAAAAATTTGCATTCTGAAGCCAAGTGATATCTAGCTCAGTATCGTAGATCAGGCCTGCGCCGCGATCTAATAAGGCTGCTTGTGATGCGCCAATAGAAACAATTCCTACCAATACGATCATGATTCTCAGCTTGTTCTTCATGTCGCCCTCAAATATTTCAGTTCGCTCAGGGCGCATTAGTCGAAGGCGTAATGCGCCAGATGTATGAAGCCAAAATAGTAACTGCAATCGCCCAGTAATTGCCGCCTTGGTTTTGACTGTCCTCCCCTTACAGCCCCGCCGAAGATCAAGTGCGGCGGGCGGATCAGCGGCAAAGGTGTTTGAGCCCCGCTCACAAAAATCAAATCAGCCCAGCAAAAGCGGGGCGAGTTCTTTGCCGCCCGTCCGGCGCGCTTGAGCTTCGGGGTTTCGGGGATGTTGGGGTCGCCTTCTTTTGGTTACTTTTCTTGGCGAGACAAGAAAAGTAACTAGCCGCCGGGCTACCCCCGGCCAACGAGCCACAGTCCAGCACAATCCCCAACTACTCAGGCATATCCCCCATACCGATGCATCGGCGTCAACACAATCTCCTCGTGATAGTGATGATGCAGCGCATCCAGCAGCTTCGCGTGGATGCCGCCGAACCCCCCGTTGCTCATCATGAGAACATGATCGCCGGGTCGCCCGTCGGCGACGAGTTGCGCGACGAGCTTGTCGAGGTTGTCGAAGACGCGGGCTTTCTCGCCTAAAGGTGCCAGGGCCTCGGCAGCATCCCAGCCGAGATTGGCACCGAAGCAGTAGACCGCGTCGGCGTCGACGAGGCTGTCGGGCAGTTGCGATTTCATGACGCCGAGTTTCATGGTGTTGGAACGCGGTTCGAGCACGGCGAGGATGCGCGCGCTGCCGACTTTCGCGCGCAGGCCTGCGACGGTGGTGGCGATCGCGGTGGGGTGGTGGGCGAAGTCGTCGTAGACGGTGATGCCGTGCACGGCACCGCGCACTTCCATGCGGCGCTTCACGTTTTCGAAACGGGACAGCGCATCGATGGCGGCGGCGGCGGGGACGCCGGCGTGGCGCGCGGCGGCGATGGCGGCGATGGCGTTCATGCGGTTGTGTTCGCCGATCAGGCCCCAGTTCACGCGGCCCTGCAGGGTGCTGTTGAAGAAGACGTCGAAGCTGCCGTTGGCATCGGGCTCACCGCCGGTCCAGCCGCCGACGCTGCCGAAGCGTTCCACCGGGGTCCACAGGCCGCGTTCGAGCACGCGGTCGATGCTGGCCTCGCGGCCGTTGGCGACGATGAGGCCGTTGCCGGGCACGGTGCGCACGAGGTGGTGGAACTGGGTTTCGATGGCGGCGAGGTCGGGGAAGATGTCGGCGTGGTCGTATTCGAGGTTGTTGAGCAGCGCGGTGCGCGGGCGGTAGTGGACGAACTTGGAGCGCTTGTCGAAGAAGGCGGTGTCGTATTCGTCGGCCTCGATGACGAAGAAGGGGCTGTCGGTGAGGCGTGCGGAAACCTCGAAATTCTGCGGCACGCCGCCGATGAGGAAACCGGGATTGAGCTTTGCGTCTTCGAGGATCCACGCCAGCATGGACGAGGTGGTGGTCTTGCCGTGGGTGCCGGCTACGGCGAGTACCCATTTCCCCTCTCCCCCGACCCCTCTCCCGCTTGCGGGAGAGGGGTGGAGGATGTTGTCGGCGAGCCACTGCGGGCCGGAGGTGTAGGGCAGGCCACGGTCGAGGATGGCTTCGATGAGCGGCTGCTTGCCGCGCGCGACGACGTTGCCGACGACGAAGATGTCGGCGCCGATGTCGGCCTGCCTGGCGTCGAAGCCTTCGATGAGTTCGATGCCGAGCGCGCGCAACTGGTCGGACATGGGGGGGTAGACGTTGGCGTCGCAGCCGGTGACGGTGTGGCCCGCACTGCGGGCGATGGCTGCGATGCCGCCCATGAAGGTGCCGCAGATGCCGAGGATGTGGATGTGCATGGTGATAGCGCGAGTGGAAAGTAGGGAGTGGTAAGTGGTGAGCAATATCAAGTCCCCTCACCCCTTACCACTTGCCACTCACCACTCACCACTCACCGCTCACCGCTCACCGCTCACCGCTCACCGCTCACCGCTTCCGAATTATCCCACGCTCGCGGCCCGCGCCTGCTGGATGAGGTGGGTGAGCAGGGCCCGCAGTTTGGCGGGGCGCAGGGGCTTGTGCAGCAGGGGGAGACCGACCTGGGTGATGCGTTGCAGGGTTTCCGGGGCGGTGTCGCCGGTGACGAGGATGGCGGGGATGGCACGGCCGAATTTTTCTCGCAGGCGCGCGACGACGTCGAGGCCGTCGTCGTCGGGCAGGCGGTAGTCGGAGACGATGACGTCGGGTACGCGGTCGAGGCTGGCGAGCCACTGCTCGGCTTCGGCGGCGCTGTGCGCGGTGACGAGGTCGATGTTCCAGTTGTCGAACAGTTCGGCCATGCCGCGCAGGATGACGGATTCGTCGTCCACCAGCAGCACCAGGGCATCGGCCGGTATCTGGCCTGGCGTGAGCGGCGGAGCGGGGGCGAGGACCTGCGCGGGGTCGCCCAGCGGCACGTCGATGCTGAATACGGAGCCCTGGCCGGGGTGTGAGCGCAGGTCGATGCGGTGGCCAAGCAGGCGGCCCAGGCGCGAAACGATGGCGAGCCCCAGGCCCAGGCCCTTGCTGCGGTCGCGCGCCGCATTGTGCAGCTGCACGAACTCGTGGAACACGCTTTCCTGCTGGTCCTCGGGAATGCCGCGCCCGGTGTCGAAGACGGAAATCCGCAGCATCCGCCCGCGTCGCCGGCAGGCGACTAGCACGCCGCCGTCGTCGGTGTAGCGGATGGCGTTGGCGATCAGGTTGACGAGGATGCGCTCGATCAGCAGCGGGTCGCTGTAGAGCGTGGCGTCGCAGGGCCGGAAGCGCAGGCGCAGGTGCTTTTCGCTGGCCAGTGCGGAAAACTGCTTGTCGAGTTCGTCGAGCATCTTCTGCAGTGGGAAGTGCACGGGGTGCGCCTCGATCGCGCCGGCGTCGAGGCGCGAGATGTCGAGCAGGGCGTTGAACAGCAGCTCCATTGCGGCGGTCGAGGCCTCGATGTTGTCGATCAAGGGCTGCGTTTCGGGCTGGCGGTTGCGTGCCTTGAGCGTGGTGACGAACAGCGACAGCGCATGCAGCGGCTGCCGCAGGTCGTGGCTGGCGGCGGCGAAGAAGCGCGACTTCGCGCTGTTGGCGCGTTCGGCCATGTCCTTTTTCGCGGCCAGATCGGCGGTGGCGGCGCGGATGCGCGCTTCCATCTCGTTGCGCTGCGCCTGCAGCGCATCGGCCATGTCGTTGACGCCGGCGGCGAGCGCACCGACCTCGCCGCGGCCGGGCAGGTGGGTGCGCACGGCGAGGTCGTCGCGTGCCAGCCGCGCCACCACCCGGCCGATGTGGCGCAACTGGCCGGCAAGGCTGTCCGACAGGCGCCAGGCGAGGATGCCGGTAAGCGTGAGCGCGGCCAGCATCAGGAGCGCGGCGCGGACCAGCGTGCTGCGCGTGAAGCTCTCGATGGCGTCGCGGGTGACGCTGACCTCGACTTCGCCCAGCAGCGGCGTGTCGTCGCCCGCGCCGGGTGTGAAAGGCGCATCGTCGTGCAGGTCGGCGCGCGGCAGGCGGATGGGGGCGCGTCGCACCACTGCGTCGCCGCGTGGTGCCTCGCCCTGGCTGACGAGGAGGGTGCCTGTCGTGTCGACCACGCGCACCTGCGCGAGCTGACTGTTCGTCGTCTCGGCAGCCAGCAGGGATTGCGCCAGCGCCGTGTTGCCGCTGACGAGCGCATAGGGCAGGGCTTCGCCGAGGTGGCGCGCGGCATTGTCCGCGCGCGTCAGCAGGGCCTGCTCGGCGGTGCGCAGGGTCTGCGAGGTGAAGTAGGCCACCATACCGAATTCGGCGAGCAGGGCCGGCAGCAGGGCGATCACGAGCATGCGGCTGCGGATGCTGGAAAGCGGCAGCCGGTCGGCGAGCGCGCGCGCGAAGTTCACGGCGTCAGGGCTGGGTCAGGCGCTGCATCGCCACCACGGCTTCGGTGCGGTTGCTGACGCCGAGCGCGCGGAAGATCGCGGCGACGTGCACCTTCACCGTGTTCTCGGTCATGCCGAGCATGCTGCCGATGGCCTTGTTGGTGAAGCCGTGGCCGAGCAGCCGCGCCACTTCGCGCTGGCGCGCCGTGAGCCCGTCGAGATCGGTTGTGCTGGAATCGGCTGGCGTCGCCGGGCTGCTGCCGGCCGCCTCGTCGGCGAGGCAGTCGGGTACATAGATGCCACCTGCCAGGACCTGGCGCAGGGCGGCAAGCATGGTCGCCGTGGTGGCAGCCTTGGGGATGTAGCCGAGCGCCCCGGCTTCGAGGGCGCTGCGGATGTCGTGCGGCGATTCCGAGGCGGACAGCACGACCAGCGGAATGTCGGGAAAGCGGTGGCGGAACTGGGTGATGCCCTGCATGCCCACCAGTCCGGGCATGTTGAGATCGACCAGCGCGAGATCGAGGTCGCCATGCGTGGCGGTCTGCGCGAACAGGCTGGGGTAGTCGTGCGCGTCGATGATCTCGACCGCCGGCTCCAGTTGCGCGAGCACCTGCCGCACGCCCTCGCGCATCAGCGGGTGGTCGTCGGCCAGCAGGGTTTTCATGCGGGGGCTCCCATGGCGCCCGATTCTAACGCCATGCGGGCCGCGGATCAGCGCTACTTGCCGCGCGTCTTGCGCAGGCCTTCGTCGATGGCTGCTTCGAGGTAACCGAAGTAGTAGTCGGGGGTGAGCAGGCCCACGATGGCCTCGGCCGCATCGTCGCCCTTCAGGTCGAGCACTTTCACGGTGGGCACCATGAAGACCTTGTGCGCGGCGGCATAGGCGCCCTCGGTCGTCTTCGTGCCGTCGAAATCGACCAGCGGCGTGCTGGCGCCGATGGTGACTTCGCGGATGAGCACCTTGTTGCGGTAGGTCTTGTCCTTGTGCATGGGGATGAGGTATTCGTTCTTGACGCGCTCGCAATAGTGGCAGCCGGGGCTGGTGAAGATCACCATGAACGGCACCTTGCGGCTTGCGGCGGTGCGGGCGTCGGCCTTGAAATCGCGCGCATGGACGAGCCCGTCGGCCGCACGGGCCGGGCCGGTCGGCGCCAGGCCCCATGCTAGAATCAGCGCCCAGGCAGCGATCAAACGCGTCATTTTTTTCGTTCCCCCGATCGGATGCGAATCCGCTGACGGCAGTGTCGCGTCATCGCGTATCAATTCAAACAGTCCATTCCTACCGCCATGCAGACCCTGACCATCGCTTCCCGTGAAAGTGCCCTCGCCATGTGGCAGGCGGAGCATATCCGCGATCGCCTGCGCGCGCTGCATCCGGAAGTCGCGGTCGAGATACTGGGCATGACCACGCGCGGCGACCAGATCCTCGACGTGACGCTTTCCAAAATCGGTGGCAAGGGCCTGTTTGTCAAGGAGCTTGAAGTCGCGCTCGAAGCCGGACAGGCCGATCTGGCCGTGCATTCCATGAAGGACGTGCCGATGGAGCTGCCGCCCGGCTTCGAGCTCGCGGTGATCGGCGAGCGCGAGGACCCGCGCGACGCCTTCGTCTCCATCCAGTACGAGAAGCTCTCCGAACTGCCGCCCGGCGCCGTGGTCGGCACCTCCAGCCTGCGCCGCGAGGCGCAGTTGCGTGCGCGCTATCCGCATCTGGTGGTGAAGCCCTTGCGCGGCAACGTCGGCACGCGCCTGAAGAAGCTCGACGAGGGCCAGTTCGACGCCATCCTGCTCGCCGCCGCCGGCCTCAAGCGCCTGGGCCTGGGCAACCGCATCAAGAGCCTGCTGTCGGTGGAGGACAGCATTCCCGCCGCCGGACAGGGCGCGCTCGGCATCGAGATCCGCAGCGGCAAGCCCGAGATCGCGGCCATGCTCTCCGCACTCAACCACCCCGAAACCGCCGCCTGCGTGCGTGCCGAGCGCCAGGTCAGCCGCGTGCTCGGCGGCAGCTGCCAGGTGCCGCTCGGCGCCCACGCGGTGCGCCAGGGCCACACCCTGCACATTACGGGTTTCGTGGCCAATCCCGATGGCAGCAATTTCATCCACGACACGGCAACGGGCGACGCGGCCGATCCCGAGGCCGTCGGCCAGGCGCTCGCCGACAAGCTGCTCCTGCAGGGCGCGCGCGCCATCCTCGGCGCCCTGCCTGCATGACGGGGGCGCTGGCCGGCCGCACGATCCTGGTGACCCGTCCCGCGCACCAGGCGGCGGCGCTGGCCGAGGCGATCCGTGCCGCAGGCGGCGAGGCGCTGGTGTTTCCCGCGCTGGCCGTCGAGGCGGTGCCGGATCTGCAGCCCCCCGCAGCGCGCGCCGTGCTCGACGCGGCCGATGCGGTGATCTTCATCAGTCCCAATGCAGTGCAGTTCGGCATGGCGGCGCTCGGATGCCTGCCGGACGGCGCGCGGGTGTTCGCCGTGGGTCCGGGCACGGCGCGCGCGCTGGCCGCAGCCGGGGTCGCCGATGCGGTAATGCCGCAGGGGCAGGACAGCGAAGCCCTGCTGGCGCTGCCGCAACTCGCCGATGTCGCGGGGCAGCATATCGTCATCGTGCGCGGCGTTGGCGGCCGGCCTTTGCTGGGCGACACGCTGGCGGCGCGCGGCGCCGAGGTGCGCTATCTTGAATGCTACCGGCGCGTGCGCCCCGATGCCGATGCCGCGCCCCTGCTGGCGCGCTGGCAGGCCGGCTGCATCGACGCCGTGACAGTGGCGAGCGCGGAAACGCTGGCCAATCTGGCCGACATGCTGGGGACGGCCGGCGCCCCGCTGCTCGCGGCCACCCCGCTTTTCGCGCCGCATGAGAAAATCGCCGCGTCTGCCCGCCGCTTCGGCATCGCCCGTGCGATTGCCACGCCGGGCGGCGATGCCGGTCTGGTGGCCGGCATGATCCACTGGTTTAGCCCACAGGCACAACGATGAACGACATGCCCGAACCGTCCGCTTCCGCTCCCGTCACGCCGCCGGCGTCTTCCGCTGCGCCGCGTGCGCCGGTCTCGTCGCTGGCGCTGGTCGCACTGGTGCTCGCGGTACTTGCCTTCGCCATCGCGGCCTGGTCCTGGTCGGATACGCGCGAACGCATCCGCGACCTCAAGTCGGAGGTCGGCCGCCAGCTCGCGGAGTCGGGTAAGGCGGCGAGCGAAACCCGCCTGCTGGCGCGCAATGCCGACGACGCGATGCGGCAGACCAGCGAGAAGGTCGCGCACATCGAGGGCCAGATGGCGACCTCGCAGCAGCAGCAGCTGGCGCTGGAGGCGTTGTACAAGGATCTGGCACAGGGCCGCGACGAATGGACGCTCGCCGAGATCGAGCAGGTGCTGCTCACCGCCGCACAGCAGTTGCAGCTCGCCGGCAACGTGAAGGCCGCGATCATCGCGCTGGAAGGCGCCGATACGCGCCTGCAGCGCCTTGGCAAGCCGCAGTTCACCACCCTGCGCCGCGCCATCGCGAGCGATCTGGCCACGCTGCGCGCCGTGCCTGCGCTCGACGAAGTGGGCGCCAGTGCGCGCATCGAGGCGCTGGTCGCGCGTCATGCGAGCTGGCCGCTGGCAAGCGCGCAAGGGTCCGAGGCGGTGCCTGCGCCGCGCAGCGTCAGCGCCGCGAGCCTGGGGCAGGAATTGTGGACGGAACTGAAGCGGCTGGTACAGATCCGCCGCATCGAGGGTAACGAGGCGGTACTGCTGCCGCCCGACCAGGCGTATTTCCTGCGCGAGAACCTGCGCCTGCGCCTGCTGTCGGCGCGGCTCGCGCTGATGGCGCAGGACGAGGACGCCTTCCAGGCCGACCTCAAGGCGGCGTCCGATATGCTCGGCCGCCACTTCAATACGCGCGATGCCGGCGTTGCCGCCGCTCTGAAGGAATTGCGCCGGCTCGCCAGCCTCGATCTGGCCGTGAAGCTGCCGGGCATCGACGCCAGCCTGGCGGCACTCGAAGCCTACAAGGGAGCGCACTGATGCGCTGGCTCGTTTCCCTGCTCATCGTCGTGGTACTGGCCGTGGGGCTGGCGATGGCCGGCCGCTATGACCCGGGTTACGTTGTTCTGGTGTATCCGCCCTGGCGCCTGGAAATCTCCTTCATCAGCTTCGTGCTGCTGCTGACGGCGCTGGTTGTCGGCGGCGTCGTGCTGCTGCGCCTGGCCGCGCTCACGCTCAATCTGCCGAGCATCGTCCAGGCACAGCGCGAGCGCCGCGCAGCGCGAAAGCGCGACGAGAATTTCGTCGGCGGGCTCAGGGCCTTTACCGAATTCCGCTTCCAGGATGCCGAGCAGGCACTGGGGCAATGGCAGGGCGACGATGCGCGCATGGGCGTTGCGCGCGTACTGGCGGCGCGCGCCGCACAGGAGATGCGCGCGCCGGTCCAGCGCGAAAGCCACGTGCGCGAGGCCGGCGAACATGGTGCTGCGCTTGCCGCACAGTTGCTGGAGGCGGAAGCCTGTCTGGAGTCCAAGGATGCGACCGGCGCGCTGGCGGCGATCCAGCAGGCCAAGAGCATCGCGCCGCAGCATACTGCGCTTCTGCGGCTGGAGCTGAAAGCCCGCCAGATGACCGGGCAATGGGACGAAGTGGAGCGTCTGCTCGACGCGCTGGCGCGCAGCAACGCGCTTGAACCTGCACTGGCCACGCAATTGCGCCGCGCGGCCTATGCGGAGAATCTCAAGCGCCGTGCCGAGGACGATCGCGCCCTGCTCGAATACTGGAAGAAGGTGCCGGCCGAGTTCAAGGCCGATCCCTTCGTCGCCCGTGCCGCGGCGCGGGCTTTCATGCAGCGCGGCGGTCATGACACCGCGCTCGATGTCCTGGAAGCTGCGCTCGGCCGAGAATGGCACGAGGATCTGGTCGCACTCTACGGCGAAGTCCGCGGCAGCAGTCCTACCCGGCAGATCGAACAGGCCGAGAAATGGCTGCATGCGCAGCCGCGTGACGCCCATCTCTTGCTGACCCTGGCGCAGCTGTGCAGTGTCCAGCAATTGTGGGGCAAGGCGCAGAGCTATCTGGAAGCCAGCCTTGCGATCGCGCCCAGCACCGAGGGCCATGTGCGCATGGCCGAACTCAGGGCGCACAGCGGCCAGGCCGGCGAGGCCTGCCAGCACTACCAGAAGGCCCTCGCGCTCTGCCGGGGCGAATAAGCACAGTTAATCGTATAGCGCTGCGAGCGCGGGGGCGCGTGAATGCACGTGCGGGAAGGCTGGCTATACCATCAGTAATCTCTAATATTCCTCGAAGGATTGCCCCATGCGCCGTTCAGCTCTTGCCCTGGTTCTTGCCCTGGTGGGCGCGCTTGCCGTGCCTGCCGCCGTTGCCGCCCCGCAGGCGAAGAAGGCACCCCCCACCGACGTCTACAAAGTGGCGATAGACCGCGGTGTGAGCCTTGCCGACGCCGCCGACTCGATGCGCCTGCGCGCCAACGCGCTCAACCTGAAGCTCGTCGCCGAACTGCCGCTTTCCAAGCAGGTGGAAGTGATGACCGATACCGCGCAGCGCACCATCACCATCTTCCAGTTCTGCGATGCTGTCACCGCCAAGGACCTGATCGACCTCAACCTCGACTTCTCGGTCTACATGCCCTGCCGCATCGCGCTGATCGAGGACGAGAAGGGCCAGGGCTGGCTGGTGATGATGGACGTGAACGTCGACGCCGTGGCGAAGGAGAAGCGACTGCCCGACGCCCTGAAGACGCGTATCCAGGAAGTGCGCGAGTCGCTGGTCAGCATCATGCGGGCCGGCGCACACGGCGAGCTTTGATCACTCGCGCCAGCTGCTGAACACGTAGCTGCTTGCCGCGCGCGGCGCGTGGCACTCGAAGCAGGCGGTCCTGGCCTTGTCGCCGACCGCCCGGCGCTTGGGGTCGCCCGCTGCAAAACCCTCGAAGCCCCATCCCCCGGTTGCCTTGAAGCGCCTCGCGTCGCGGTGCATCACGCCGACAATCTTGCGCGGGCCTTCGGCGAGCGCATTGCCGTCCGTATCCGCTTCCAGCAGGTCGAACACGATCACGCTGCCGTCCCTGAACGTGCCGGATCGGTAGCCTGCCAGTGCCCTGGCGTTGGCGTAAATGTGGTGCAGCCCGCCGAAGCCGTCGTGCAGGGGATGCCCGGGCAGGATCGCCATACTCTTCACGTGCGTCCAGGCGCGGTATCCATCGGGATAGGGTACGTCCGCGGCCTGCGCGGGCAGGCTGACGGCGAGTGCGGCGAGAAGCGGCAGAAACGGGATGCGGAACATGGCGGTCTCCTTGTGTCGTGTGTCGGGAGCTGCAAAGATAGGCACGCGGCAGGCTCTCGAACAGAGGGTACCAAATGGTCACCTACCCACCGAACGGTGCATCTTCATGACGGACAAGGACAAAAAAATCGATACTGCGGCGCGCCCGAGCGTGGCCGAAATGGTGGAGAACATCGTCGGCTGCAAATGGTCGCTGCGCGTACTCGCGCTGGTGCGCGAAGGCGTGAACCGGCCTGGGGCGATGGAACACGCGGTGGACGGCCTGACCGCCAAGGTGCTCAACGAGCGGCTGAAGAAGCTGACGCGCTACGGGATCCTGGACAAGACCGTCTACCCGGAATCGCCGCCGCGCGTGGAGTATCGGCTGACGACATTCGGCCAGCGGTTTTCCGCGCTGCTCGACCAGATCGAGCAGCTGGAAAAAACGCTGCGGGGATGAATCAGGCCGCGGGTTCGGTCTCCGCGTCGGCTGCGTAGACGAAGGAATCCGCGAAGAATTCGTCTTCCGGCAGGCCGCGCGTGCGGACGAAGGCCTCGCGCGCGCTGTCGACCATGATGGGCGCGCCGCAGGCATAGACCTGGTAGCCCGAGAGATCGGCGAAATCGGCGAGCACGGCCTCGTGCACGAAGCCCGTGCGGCCCTGCCAGCGGTCTTCCGGCGCCGGGTCGGAGAGCACGGGAACGAAGCTGAAGTTGGGACGTTCGGCCGCCCACTGCTGCGGCAGTTCGGCCATGTAGAGATCCTTCAGCGAACGCACGCCCCAATACAGGATCAGTTCGCGGTCGGTATGCTGGGCGAAGGCGTGTTCGAGCATGCCCTTGATCGGCGCGAAGCCGGTGCCGCCCGCGATGAAGATCATCGGCTTGTCGGAATCCTCGCGGATGAAGAAGCTGCCGAGCGGTCCCTTGAGGCGCAGGATGTCGCGTTCCTTCAGGGTGGAAAACACCTGGTCGGTGAACAGGCCGCCAGGGACGTGGCGGATGTGCAGTTCGAGCAGGGCGTCGTCGTGTGGCGGGTTGGCCAGCGAATAGCTGCGCGACCTGCCGCCCTTCAGCTGGAAATCGACGTATTGGCCGGCAAGGAATTGCAGGCGTTCGCTGGACGGCAGCTTGATCTTCACGACCATCACGTCGTCGGCACGCTTTTCCAGCTTCTCCACCCGGCAGGGCAGGGTCTTCACCACGATGTCCTTCGCGGCGCCGATTTCCTTGGCTTCGATCACCAGATCGGACAGGGGTCTGGCGCGGCAGAACAGTGCGCGGCCCTGCGCCTTTTCGTCGTCTTTCAGTGCGGTGGGCGAATGGTTGCCGTAGTCGAGCGCACCCGACAGTACCGTGCCCTTGCACGCGCCGCAGGCACCGTTACGACAGCCATAGGGAAGCGCGAAGCCCTCGCGAAGGGCAGCGTCGAGCACGGTCTCGTCGTCGCTCACGGTGAATTGATGTCCGCTGGGCTGAATGGTGATCTGATACGGCATGGTGCGCGCTTACAATGCAAACGAAAGGTGCATTATCGCCCGGTGTGCGCTTGTTTTCACCCTTGCAAACAAAAGGTTATGGGCCGATGAAGAAAATCCTGATCGTGGGCTTCGGCGATGTGGCGGAACGTCTGGTGCGCCTGTACGCAGGGCAGGCCGAGTTCGTCGGTCTGGTGCGGCGGCCGGAGCGCGTCGCGTCCCTGCGCACGCTGGGGGTGACGCCCTATCTGGGCGACCTCGACGACGGGGCCTCGCTGGCCCGCCTGCCGCGCGTGGACGGCGTGTTCCACTTCGCACCGCCGCCTGCCGAGGGCAGGACCGATCCGCGCACGGCCCGCCTGCTGCACGCGCTGGGCCGGCGTCGTCCGGGCGCGCTGGTCTACATCAGCACCAGCGGCGTGTACGGCGATTGCGGCGGCGCCTGGGTGGCGGAGACGCGGCCGGTGGCGCCGGTCAACGGCCGCGCGGTACGGCGGGTGGACGCCGAACGCCAGCTGCGCGCATGGGGCAAAAAGCAGGCCGTACAGGTGACGATCCTGCGTGCGCCCGGCATCTATGCCGCAGACCGCCTGCCGCTGGAGCGCATCAAGCGCGGCACGCCGGCCCTGGTGGCGAAGGACGACAGCTACACCAACCACATCCATGCCGACGATCTGGCACGGCTGGCCTGGGCGGCGCTGTTCCGCGGACGCGGGCAGCGCATCTACCACGCGGTCGATGCGCATCCGCTGAAGATGGCCGACTGGTTCGACAGCTGCGCCGACGCCTTCGACCTGCCGCGTCCGCCGCGCGTGAGGCGGGCCGAGGCGGAGGAGGTACTGTCGGAGGCGCTGCTGTCCTTCCTGCGTGAATCGCGCCAGCTCTCGAACGTGCGCACCGCGCGCGAGCTGCGCATGAAATACCGCTATCCGACCTCCGACGATCTGCTGCGCGAACTCAAGGTCGCGCGGGGACAGATGGCGCTGTTCTGAGACAGGACGCGATCAGCGCAACAGATCGTCCGGCTCTCGCCGGAATTCGCCTTCCAGGATCTCGTCGTTGGCCGCGCGCGTCGGATCGGGCTTGCGCCGTGCCCAGGTGCCGGGGATCAGCAACAGGATAACCGCCAGTGCATCGCTGATGAAACCGGGGAAGACAAGCAGGCCGCCGGCGAGCAGAATACGGCCGCTGGCGAACAGCGCGGCAAAGGGATGGGTGCCCGACTGCACCGAGAAGAGCAGGCGTGCGCCCCAGGCCACGCGCTCGATGCGGATCAGCGCGATGCCGGCCAGCACGTCGGCCAGCAGCCACAGCAGCACCCAGGCGCCGATCGCGCTTGCCATCCAGAAGATGCCGATGGCCTCCAGCACGGGAAACGACAGCAGCAGTAGCACAATCCAACCAAAGCGCATGACATGGAACCTTTGTTAGTCTTGACCAATGTACCCGATCGGGCGATTGCCGAAAAACTCGCGCGCGCCCTGGTCGAGGCGGGCGCGGCGGCCTGTGTGAACGTTCTGGGCCCGTGCCGCTCCATCTATCGCTGGCAGGGCACGGTCGAGGCGGCGGACGAGGTGCCCGTGCTGATCAAGACCACGCGGGCGAAGTACGGCGAGGTCGAGCGTATGATCAAGGCGCAGCATCCCTACGACGTGCCCGAACTGATCGCCCTGCCGATTACCGGCGGCCTGCCGGCCTACCTCGACTGGCTGGGCCGCGAAACAGAACAAACAGGAGACTGAACGACATGATGAAGAAATGGTTCCGCCTGCTTGCCGCATTGCCGGTACTTTGGGGCGCGCTGGCCATGACGCAAGGGGTATTTGCCCAGGAGGAACCGCTCGACCCCGAGGCGGCGTTCCGGTTCTCCGCGCGTGCCCTGGATGCGAATACGCTGGAGGCGCGCTGGCAGGTCGCCGAGGGCTATTACATGTACCGCGACAAGTTCAGGTTCGAACTCGCCGGCGGCACCCTGGGCAAGGTCGTGCTGCCGCCCGGCAAGATGAAGGACGACGACACCTTCGGCCGGGTGGAAACCTACCGCAAGGAAGTGCGCATCGCCCTGCCGATCCAGCGCGCGCCGGGCACCACGTCGGTCACCCTCAAGGCCACGGCGCAGGGGTGCTGGGATGGCGGCCTGTGCTATATGCCGCAGACGACGACAGCCTCGATCAGGCTGCCTGCGCTGGTCGCATCGGCCGCCGCGGCCGAGCCGGCACCCGCCGCTGCCCCTGCGGCCGCACAGGCGACGTCCGCACTCGATGGCCTGCGCGGCCTCGGGGGGATGGACATGCCCAAGGTGCTGCCGCCCGACGAAGCCTTCGTGGTGACCGCGACGATGGCCGATGCGCAGACCGTGCGCGTCGAGTACGCGCTCACCCCGGATACCTATCTCTATCGCGACAAGCTGGCGTGGAAGGTGAAATCGCCTGCCGGCGTGAGCGCGGCGAAGACCGACACGCCGGCGGGCGACATGAAGGAAGACCCCACCTTCGGCCAGACCGAGGTCTACCATGACAATTTTGCCGCGACGGTACAGCTGTCGCGCGCCCTTGTCGCGGGCGAAACGCTGGTGCTGGAAGCCGCCTGGCAGGGCTGTAACGAGGCTGTGGGCATCTGCTATCCGCCAATCAACCGCGATTTCACGCTGACCGCGGCTGGCGGCGCCGTTGCTGGCGCCGCGCCAGCAACGCAGGCAGCCTATGGTGGCGCCGCCGAGTCCGACACTTCCAGGATCGAGCGGGTACTCAAGGGCGGCAGTTTCTGGGCCGTAGTGGCCACGTTCTTCGGCTTCGGCCTGCTGCTCGCGCTCACGCCCTGCGTGTTCCCGATGATTCCCATTCTTTCGGGCATCATCGCAGGGCAGAGCCACGACACGCCGCTGACCAAGTCGCGTGGCTTCCTGCTCTCGCTTGCATACGTGCTTGGCATGGCGATTACCTACGCGCTCGCGGGCGTGGCCGCCGCGCTGTCGGGTACGCTGCTGTCGAACGCGCTGCAGAACCCCTGGGCGCTGGGCATCGGCGCGGGCATTTTCGTGCTGCTGGCGCTTTCGATGTTCGGCTTCTTCGAAATCCAGCTGCCGAGTTTCATCCAGAGCAAGTTCTCCGATGCGTCGAACAGGATGAAAGGCGGCAACTTCGTCGGCGTGTTCGTCATGGGTGCGCTGTCAGCCGTCATCGTCGGCCCGTGCGTCGCGCCGCCGCTGGCGGCCGCGCTGGCCTTCATCGCGCAGACCGGCAACACCACCCTGGGCGGCGTGGCGCTCTTCGTGCTGGCGCTGGGCATGGGCGTGCCGCTCCTGCTCGTGGGCCTCTCGGCCGGCGCCCTGCTGCCGCGTGCCGGCGGCTGGATGAACGCGGTGAAGTATTTCTTCGGCGTGCTCATGCTGGCCATCGCCATCTACCTTATCTCGCCCATCATCCCGGCCTGGGTGAACATGCTGCTGTGGGCCGTGCTGCTGATCGCCTCCGCGGTCTACCTGCACGCGCTCGATCCGCTGCCGGAAAAGGCCTCCGGCTGGAAGCGCCTGTGGAAAGGTCTGGGCGTAGTGCTCCTGGTCGGCGGCCTCGCGATCATCGCCGGCATGCTCGCCGGCAGCCGCGACCTGCTGCAGCCGCTCGACGTGTTCAAGGGGGGGTCGGGCGGTGCCGCGGTCGCAGCCGAACAGAAGGGCCTCGCTTTCGAGAAGGTGAAGGACGTGGCTGAACTCGACGCGCGACTGGCCGCGGCCAGGGCTGACGGCAAGGTCGTGATGCTCGATTTCTACGCCGACTGGTGCGTGTCGTGCAAGGAGATGGAGCGCTTCACCTTCAGCGATGCGAAGGTACAGGCGCGGCTGGCCGGTGCGGTATTGCTCAAGGCCGACGTCACTGCCAATACCGATGCGGACAAGGCCCTGCTCAAGCGCTTCGGCCTCTTTGGTCCGCCCGGGCTGATCTTCTGGAAACCCGACGGCGTGCAGTCGGACTACAAGGTGATCGGCTTCGAGAAGCCGGAGAAATTTCTTGCCAGCATCGACGCGGCGCTGGGCACCTGACCGCTCGATACGACGCGGCCCCGCCGGCTGATGCCGGCGGGGCCGCGTCGTTTTAGGGGATCAGGGCGTGCGCCGCAGCACGGCGATGGCCTCCAGCAACGGCGTGACGATGGGTTGGATCTTGCGCCGCATCAGCGAACCGATGGCGGTGGTCTTGAGGAAGATCGGCCGCACCGTGTCGGCGTCGACCGCAGCCAGCGCGTCCAGCGCGGCGCAGTCGGATTCGAACTGCGGGGCGGCGGCAAGCAGGGCGGCACGCGCCGCTGCGCGCGCGGCGGCGTCTGCACCGCGTAGCGGTGCGCACCAGTTGGCCAGAGCATTCAGGGTGTGATTGACCACCTCCTGGATTTCCGGGCGGTCGAGGATGGTCGCCGTGGTTGCGAGGAAGGTCTGTCCCTGATCCGACACGGCCCTGGCCAGCATGGCGCTGTAGGGGTTGCCGTCGACTTGCGGCACGGTCAATGCGTCGGAACGTGCGGCGCGCGGGTTCGGCAGCGTGTCCGGCTGCAATTCGAGAAAGGGCACGTAATAGGAATTGCGACTGTTGCCGCGCTTCCAGATCGCGGCCCGCTCGGCCTCCGAGAGCACACCCGAATAGAGCATGACCGCCACGGTGTCGAGGATGCCGACGTCGTCCTCGTGCAGGAAGGCGAGATGCTCGACCAGGAATTCGGCGAGTGTGCGGCCCATGCTGCCCTGGCAGACCACGTCGCGCATCAGCATCAGGCGCGCGTTCTCGATGGTGGGCATGCACCACCAGGCGTAGCGCGCGAGTTCGTCGGTGAGCGCGGGCGAATGCACCACCGCGACCACGGCCTCTTCCTCCGCAATGAGCAGCAACTGGGCGAGATGCTGGGTGGACAGCCCAGCCTGCGACTGCCGCGTCCAGCGTGTGAGGTGTACCGGATAGCCGCCGGGCGAACCGAGCGCGTGGCCCGACAGCAGTTCGCGCACGCGCTTCAGATAGCGATCGCTGCGTTCGTTGGGCTTCAGCGGCACACTGGCTTCGCCCTGCGGCGTCAGCGCCCACAGGGTCATGTTCGATTCGTCGATGCGCACCGCCTTGAGGTCGGTGTTGAAGAGCACGTTGAGGCGCAGTTCGTCCTCGGGGGACAGCTCGTCGTTCATAGTGCCTTGAACACCTCGCGTGCAGCGGCGATGGTGGCATCGATGTCGGCGTCGGCATGCGCGGCCGAGACGAAGCCCGCCTCAAAAGCTGACGGCGCAAGATAAATGCCTTTGTCCAGCATGGCGTGGAAGAAACGGTTGAATTTCTCGAGGTCGCACTGCATCACCTCGGCGAAGCTTGCAGGTGGTTTCGCCGAAAAATACACGCCGAACATGCCGCCAACCGAATCGGCGCAGAAGGTGGCGCCGGCGTCCCGTGCGGCGGCGGAAAGGCCTTTCACCAGCCTGTCGGTGCGCGCGGCGAGGGTCGCGTAAAACCCGGGCGCGGACACGGCTTCCAGCGTGGCGAGTCCGGCTGCGACGGCGACCGGGTTGCCCGACAGCGTGCCGGCCTGGTACACCGGCCCGGTAGGCGCCAGTGCGTCCATCACGTCGGCGCGGCCGCCGAAGGCGCCGACCGGCATGCCGCCGCCGATGACCTTGCCGAGCGTGGTCAGGTCGGGCTTGATGCCGAGCAGCTTCTGCGCGCAGCCGAGGTCGACGCGAAAGCCCGTCATCACCTCGTCGAAGATCAGCAGTGCGCCGTGTGCATCGCATAGCCGGCGCATCGCGGCCATGAATTCAGGTGTCGGCTTGACCAGATTCATGTTGCCGGCGAAGGGCTCGACGATGATGCAGGCGATCTCGTTGCCGATTTCGGCGAAGGTGCGTTCGAGTCCGGCGACATCGTTGTAGTCCAGCACGATCGTCTGCGCCGCGACCTCCGCAGGCACGCCGGCCGACGTGGGGTTGCCGAAGGTGAGCGCACCGGAGCCGGCCTTCACCAGCAGAAAGTCGGCGTGACCGTGGTAGCAACCTTCGAATTTGATGAATTTGCTGCGGCCGGTGAAACCGCGCGCCAGGCGGATCGCGCTCATCGTCGCCTCGGTGCCGGAGGACACGAGGCGGACTTTCTCGATGCTGGGCACGAGCTCGATGATGCGGCGGGCGATGACGAGTTCGGCTTCGCTGGGCGCGCCGAAGGAGAGTCCGTTGACGGCGGCATCCTGTACTGCCTTCACCGTGCCGGGGTGGGCGTGGCCGAGGATGGCCGGGCCCCAGGAGCCGACGTAGTCGATGTAGCGCTTCCCGTCGGCATCCCAGACATAGGCGCCGGCCGCCCTGGCGAAGAACACCGGTGTGCCGCCGACGCTGCGGAAGGCGCGCACCGGAGAATTCACGCCGCCGGGAATGACCTGTTGCGATTGTGCGAAGAGTTGTTCGTTGCGGCTCATTGCTCGGATTCCGTTTCGAAAAGTTGATTGAGGTTGCGTGCGGCGGCGCGGATGTCGGGGGCGTCGAACACGGCCGACAGCACGGCGAGGCTGTCGGCGCCGGCGTCGAGCAGTGCGGATGCGTTGTCGCGGGTGATGCCGCCGATGGCGACCAGCGGCACGCGGATGGTCGTGCGCGCAGCGTGCAGCAGGTCGGGCGAGGCGCGCCCGGCCCCGGGCTTGGTCGGCGACGGGAAGAAACTGCCGAAAGCGACGTAGTCCGCCCCGGCATCCTGCGCGGCCCGTGCCAGATCGAGACTCTGGTAGCACGAGGCGCCGATGAACTTCATCGGCCCGAGGATGATGCGCGCTTCGCGCACGCTGCCGTCGTCGCGTCCCAGATGTACGCCGTCGGCATCGGCGAGGTCGGCCAGTCGCAGGTCGTCGTTGACAATCAGCGGTACGCCGTGGCGGCGGCACAGCGCGACGAGTTCACTCGCCTGCTCGTGGCGGCGGGCCACGTCGCCGGACTTGTCGCGGTATTGCACGGCGGCGACGCCACCGGCCAGTGCAGCTTCGACCAGGCCCAGCAGCCGGTCGGTATCGGGGGTCTCAGGCGTGATGACGTAGATGCCGCCCGGGAATGCGCGCCCCGGGCTCATGCGTTGCCTTCGGCCTGCGCGTCCTGCGCCCAGAAGAAGCGTTCCGGGATGTACTGGCCCATGCCGGGGCGGAAGGCGGCCTTGAGGGTTTCGTAGGTGAAGTTTTGCGCGTCGCGCACGGCATTGGGCACGTCATGGCCGTAGGCCAGGGTGGCGGCGATTGCAGAGGCGAGCGTGCAGCCCGAACCGTGGTAGCTGCCGGGCAGGCGGTCCCAGGCATCGGTCTGTACATGGCCGTTGGCGTCGTAGAGGCTGTTCAGCACGCGCGGGGTGTTTTCGTGGGTACCGGTGACCAGCACGTATTCACAGCCGAGTTCGGTCAGCCGGGCCGCGCATGCGGCGAGATCGAGATCCTCCTCGTCCGACTCGAACAGCGCCAGCCGGCGCGCTTCGTGGCTGTTGGGCGTGAGCACGCTGGTCTGCGGGATGAGCATGTCGCGCATGGCGGCGATCATGTCCTCGCTGGCCAGTTCGTCACCCCGGCCGGAGGCGAGTACCGGGTCGAGCACTACGGGTATGTCGGGGTAGTCGGCGAGAATCTCGGCGATGGCCGCTATGGATTCCGGGCTGCCCAGCATGCCGAGCTTGAACGCCGCAACCGGCACATCCTCAAGCAGCATGCGCGCCTGGTCCATGACCCAGTCAGAATCGATCACCAGAATCCCATCCACGCCGGCGGTGTCCTGCACTGTCAGGGCGGTCACGACCGAGAGCGGGTGGCAGCCCATGCTTGCCAGCGTCAGGAGGTCGGCCTGAATGCCGGCGCCGCCCGTGGGGTCGGATGCGGCGAAGCTGAGCACCATGGGCGGGGTGGGCTTGGGGGAGAAAATAGGCGGCATGAGGTCACTGCTTTAGAATCAGGCGTCGATTTTATCCGATTGCCTCTGCCGATGCCCGAAACGCTCTCATACCGTAGCTGGATGTGCCTCATTTGCGGCTGGATCTATCACGAGGAAACCGGCGCGCCCGACGACGGCATTCCACCCGGCACGCGCTGGGAAGACGTGCCGATCAACTGGACCTGCCCGGACTGCGGTGCGCGCAAGGACGATTTCGAGATGGTCCGGCTGTAGTGCATGGTTTTTTGACGGTATCAGCTCAAGAAAACCGTCAGGCAGGCGTTAGAGCCGGTGCGCAGGTATTTTCCCTGTCCTCCAGACACGCCTGCCGCCATGAACAACAACGGAATAAGGAGACGAAATCATGATGCTAAGGTGGATTTCCGGCTGGGCGCTGTTTCTCTATGCTGCGGGCGTGTGGGCCATAGCACCCTACATCCAGGGCGATCCGGTTTCGGGCGGGAGCGTCCAGGCCGTTGCCAGTGCGGTCGAGACCAAGCTCAGGAGCGGCGGCTTCAAGGTCGTGGGCAAGTACTTTCCAAAGACCCTGGGCGGTTTCGGCGTGGTGGTGGCGACGGACGAGGCCATGCTCGGCGAGGTGGGGGAGGCGGGCGCGCATGCCATACTCGGTGCCGCGATCCGCGTGGGTGTTAAGGCCGATGGCAGTGTGACCTACACCAATCCGGATTACTGGTACCGCGCGTATTTCCGCAAGGGCTTCGACAAGCGCGAAGGGGCGGTCAGGACCCTGCAGACCCGTCTGCAGGAGGCGCTCGGCGCCGGCAAGGGCATGGGCGGCGAGGAAACCGCCGCGAGTCTTGCCAACTACCGCTACATGATCGGCATGGAACGCCTCGATTCCTACAAGAGCAAACTGAACGAGTACGGCAGTTTCAACGAGGCGCTGAAGACCGTGCGGGACAATCTGGCCAGAGGGTCGGGCAAGACCGCCCGGATCTACGAGATCGTGTTGCCGGACCGCAAGCTCGCGGTATTCGGCGTGGCCATGCACGAAGTCTCGCAGGGCGACGGCGAATGGCTGAAGAAGATCGAGATGACCAACAGCGTGGCCGGTCTGCCCTACGAGATCTATGTCGTCGACAACACGGTGCATGCGCCGCATGGCCGCTTCCGCATCGCGCTGGCTTTTCCGGATGTCGGGATGGGGCAGTTCATGCGCATTTCCTCGCTGCCCAACGAGATCATCGAGACCATGAGCGCGGTGGCTGGCGTGGAAAAGAAGGAAGTGGAATCTGCCTGGCGGTAAATGCTCCACAGACAGCCGGCTGAACGAACGGCGGGACGAACAGGGCGTTGCCAGGCAACGCCCTGTTTTTTGCCTGCTGATTTTACAGTTGCCGCATGCAATCGACGCCAAGTCGGCGCTGCCAGGGACGTAAGCCATGTCAGGCCGGGGAACCCGGTGTGGACAGAGGAAGCATACGAAACATGGCTTATGCAGCAGCGGTCACGAGACGACGGGCGATTGTCAAACTGATTGCGGGCTTGTTCGGGGTGGGGAGCGGCGTGGCGCTGGGCGCCTGGTATACGGCCGACCGGGTCGGCGACCGGGTGTACCGCGCGCAGCTCGTCAACGAGGCGCGTTCCATCGCCGACATGGCCGAAAACGTAGGGGCCTGGGCGGCCACCTACAGGGGGGTCTGGATCAAGGACGACGGCCTGATGGAGAGCGGCGTCGAGGTGGGCGCGCGCATCGATACCAGATACCGTACCGAGGACGAAACGGCAGGCACGACACCGGAACTCCTCGATACCTATCACCGCAAGAATCCTGCACTGGTCCAGCGCGAACTGGCCGACGTCATCCAGAAATCGGATTCGCGCGGGAAATTCAGGCTGACTTCCGACAAGTACATGAATCCCATGATTGCTCCGGATGGTTTCCACCGGCGGGCCATCCAGAACCTGCGTGCCAGTAGGGAAGCCGAGTATTTAGAAGTGAGCGGCGGCGAGTTGCGCTATGCGCGGCGGGTGGAGGCCAAAGCGAGCTGCATGAGCTGTCACGATACGCCGGAGAAGGCACCGAAGACGATCGCACTCCTCTATCCCGGCCACAAGGCTACGGGTACGCCGTGGGCGAGCTGGCCGGCATCATCAGCGTGCGCGTGCCGTACGACTATTCCGCCTCGATGGCATTCGGCCGTATCTGAAACCGCCGCCGGCCGGACATGCGGGGCCCCCTCGGGTGCCCCGCATGCTAGCGCAGGCCCCATGCCGGCGGCCGTTAAAGAAGCCCGAGGTCTTGCCGTAATGTAAAACACGCAAGGGCGGCAGGCGCCCTCCGTTCGACGATCCTCGTGGAGAAGACGTGTGGATAACGATGCTTTGAAGGGCGTGAAGGTGATGGTCATCGACGACAGCAATACCATCCGCCGCAGTGCAGAAATCTTTCTGAACCAGGCCGGCTGTGAGGTCATCCTCGCGCAGGACGGCTTCGACGCGCTGTCGAAGATCACCGATCACGAGCCGGACGTGGTGTTCGTTGACATCATGATGCCGCGCCTCGACGGCTACCAGACCTGTTCGCTCATCAAGCGCAACGCCAAGTACCGCACCACCCCGGTCATCATGCTCTCCTCGAAGGATGGCCTGTTCGATCGGGCGCGTGGACGCATGGTGGGCTCGGACGAATACCTCACCAAACCCTTTACCAAGGACACGCTGCTGACGGCTGTGCGCGAGCACGCCCATGCGGGGGCCTGAGATAACAACGAGGAGAAAACATCATGGCGATCAGCCGAATTCTGGTTGTGGACGATTCCCCGACCGAACGCTTCTTCCTGTCTGAACTGCTGGTGAAGAACGGTTACCTCGTCAGCATGGCGGAGAGCGGCGAGGAAGCCGTCGCGCAGGCCAAGCAGACCCTGCCCGACCTCATCGTGATGGACGTGGTGATGCCTGGCATGAACGGCTACCAGGCCACGCGCATGATCACCAAGGAAGAAGCGACCAAGCACATTCCCGTGATCATGTGCACCACCAAGGGCCAGGAAACCGACAAGGTGTGGGGCATGCGCCAGGGAGCGAAGGCCTACCTCGTCAAGCCGGTGAAGGCAGAAGACCTGCTGAGCCAGATCAAGGCGCTGGGCTGAGTCTGTCGAGATGGCGAAGAAATTCAATCTGCGCGAATTCCAGACGCGGCTGTCGCAACAGCTTCAGGCTGCCGCGAGTCGCGATACCTCCGGTTCGCGGCTCGGGTTTCGCGTTGGCGACGCCAACTGGCTGGTGAGTCTCACCGATACCGAGGAGGTGATCCCGGTTCCGCCCGTCGTCAGGGTGCCGGGCGCGCGCCGCTGGTTTCGCGGCCTGGCGAACATCCGAGGCAACCTCTATGCGGTGAGCGATTTTGCCGATTTCATGGGGCAGGGTGTGACGCCCGAAAACGGTGAGTGCCGGCTGCTGATCCCGCACCACGACTTCGGCGTCAACGCAGCCCTGCTGGTGCGCGGCACGCTGGGGCTGCGGAATGTCAGTCGCTACCGGATGCACGAGACGCAGGCAACGCCCCCCTGGATTGCACGGCAGTATGCCGACGACAGCGGCGCACTCTGGCATGACATCGATTTCGGGCAATTGCTCGGCACGCCCGAATTCATGATGGTTGAAGCACAGATCGGCGTCTGATTCCACGAAACGAGAAAACAAGACGCGCACTTGCGCGTAACCAATGGAGATAGCGGAGCGATGAACATGGCGATTACGATGAACGGGCTGAAAGGCCTGGCGGGGCGCATGACCGGCAAGGTCAAGGGGCATGGCGCCGAGCACACCACGCTGATCATGCAGACCGTGCGCAAGCTGGCCGACCAGGAACCCGGCAAGGCCCCCCTGATCGGACACCTGCCCGTCGACAAGCAGTATCTCTACACGGGCGGCACGCTGATCCTCTCCCTGCTGCTGGCGGCCGGATTCACCATTTACGGGTCGGTCCAGCTCGGCAACCGCGCCGGCTATGAAAGCCGTGCCGGCGAACTCAAGGTGCTGTCGCAGCGATTGCCGCTGACCGCACAGCAGTCGGTGCTGGGCAACGCCACTGCCTTCAAGAAGCTGGCCGAGGGCAAGGCGGCTTTTGATGCGACCCTGAGCGGCCTGACCGAAGGCGACGACGAAGTGCCCGCTTCCGGCGGCGCCGCCGTGGACACGTTGGCGAAGATCCGGGCGCACTGGGACAAGGCGAACCCCCAGATCGCGCAGATTCTCGGCCAGCAGAAGAACCTGATTGCGCTGAACGAGAACGTGAAGCGGATCAATGCGCTCAGTATCGACCTGCAGAAGGTGTCCGACCGGCTTTCTGCCCAGCTGGTCGAATCCGGCGCGGGCACGCGCGAGGTCGCGCGCGCCAGCCGGCTGGCCGTGCTTTCCCAGCGCCTACCGAAGAACGCCAACCTGCTGCTGTCGTCCGACACGATCGATCCGGAAGTTGTGCTGCAGCTGGAGAAGGACACCACGCTGTTCCGCGACACCGTGCAATCCCTGATGGAAGGCGCGGCGGGGCAGAGCGAAAACAGCATGATGACGCTCGAAAAGCTCGGCGAGAACATGGGCGACATGGTTGAGGTGGTGGGCGCGGTGCTCGCCAACACCCAGGCGCTGTTGCAATCCAAGCTTGCGGCGAACAGCCTGTTCGCCAGCAGCGATGCCCTCCTCGATGACACCAACCGGCTGTCCGACGACTATCAGGCGGTGGGCAGTCTGGGCTACCTGCTGGCCGCGGTGTTCGGTCTCCTCGCGGTGGGCGCACTGGTGATGCTGGGTCTCGTCAACATCAACGAGACCAAGTCGCGCGCGCGCAAGAGCGAAGAGGAAAATGCGCGCAACCAGGAGGCGATCCTGCGCCTGATGGACGAACTGGGCGAGCTTGCGGAAGGCAACCTCACCATCAACGCCAGCGTGACCGAGGACATCACCGGTGCGGTCGCCGACTCCATCAACTACACGGTGGAAGAACTGCGCAGCCTGGTGCGCGGCATCAACAATGCCGCCGAACACATGGATCAGGCGGCCAGCCAGGCGAGCCAGGTGTCGGAATCCCTGCAGCAGGCCACCCGGCGGCAGGTGGACGAAATCGAGAACACCTCGGTTGCGGTCGTGCGCCTGGCACAGTCGGTGCAGCAGGTTTCCGGCAACGCCGCGGAATCCGCCCGCGTGGCCGAGCAATCGCTGGCGGCTGCCGAAAAAGGCCAGCAGGCGGTATCGAACGCCATCTCCAGCATGAACACCCTGCGCGAGCAGATCCAGGAAACCTCCAAGCGCATCAAGCGCCTGGGCGAATCCTCGCAGGAGATCGGCGAAATCGTGGAACTGATTTCCGACATTACCGAACAGACCAACGTGCTGGCGCTCAACGCCGCCATCCAGGCCGCATCGGCGGGCGAAGCCGGCCGCGGCTTCTCGGTGGTGGCCGAGGAGGTGCAGCGCCTGGCGGAACGTTCAGCCGACGCGACCAAGCAGATCGCCGCGATCGTGAAGACCATTCAGTCCGACACCCAGGATACGGTGGCGGCGATGGAAGTTTCGACCCAGGGCGTGGTCGAGGGCGCCAAGCTGTCCGATGCCGCCGGCCAGACGCTGGCCGAGATCGGCGACGTGTCGAAGAAGCTCGCCAGCCTGATCGCCGACATCTCCGCCGCGACCCAGAACCAGGCCGAATCGACCGCGCTGGTCGCAGAAACCATGCAGGATATCAAGGCGATTTCCGCCCAGACCTCCAGCGGCACGCAGCAGACCGCCGAATCCATCGGCGGGATGAAGCAGCTGGCGCAGGACCTGAAGAACTCGGTCTCGGGCTTCAAGCTTGCCTGATCCCTCCAGCGAACGGACCGGCCACGCAATCCATCAGGAACTTCCAACATGAGCGCCTTACTCGACTACGATACCGGTCCCCTCAACTGGGTGCGCGGCGACATCGACGCCGCCCTCCAGGCTGCGCTGGGCCGCATCCACGCCTACAGCGTCGATGCTGACCTCACCAACGCCCTGCGGCTCGCACGTGACGATGCACACCAGGTTGCCGGCGCGCTGCGCATGGTCGGCCTCGAGGGGGCAGCCACACTTGCCGGCGCACTCGAATCCTGCCTTGCCGACGTCAACGATAGCCGCCTGGTTGCGGACGAGCCCCTGTTGCGCGCGCTGCGCAATGCCATCGAGGGCCTGCAGCGCTGGGTCAAGGACCTGGCAGACGGCCGCGGCAGCGGCGAACTCGCACTGTTCCCCCTGTACAGACGCTTGCGCGAACTGCAGGGGGCCGAGCGCGTATTCGAGGGCGAGCTCTTCTTTCCCGACCTGCGGGTACGGGTCGCAGGCAAGGCCGCGAACGAGGGCCTGACCCAGGAAGCGCTTGCCGCCGAAGTGAAGACCGCGCGGGCACTGTTCCAGCGCGGGCTGCTTGCATTCCTGCGCAACGTCGATGCCGAGCAGGGGCTCGTCCGCATGCGCGAGGCGCTGACCGCGATCGAGCGCGTCGCACCCTCGCAGGCAGCACAGACATTCTGGTGGGCTTGCGTCGGATTCATCGAAAGCCTGATTGCGCATGGCGTCGAGGCCGATTTCAACGTGAAGCAGCTGCTCGCGCGCATCGACCTGCAGATGCGCCGCCTGATGGAAGGTTCGCCGCAGGTCGCGGAGCGCCTGATGCGCGATGCCCTGTTCTTCGTGGCCAAGAGCGAGGCACTCGACGGCCGTGCAGCCGAGGTGCGTGCCGCGCTGGGCCTGGATCGTTATCTGCCGGGCCGTGGCCTGCTCGACCCCGAGGCGCTGGCGCGCATGCGTCCTGTGCTGGATGCGATGCTGAATGGCCTGAAGTCGGCACGCGACAGCTGGCATGCCTACGTCGAAGGCAGTGCTGCCCAGCTTGCGCAGTTCCAGGAGCAGCTTGCGCGCATGCAGCCGCAGGCAGGCATGTTCGAGGGCAGTGGCCTGCCGGAATTGCTGAACGAACTCTCCGCCGCATCCGGCGCATGCAGCGAACGCACGGGCGAGGCGCGCGACCAGGCCAATCTCGAAGTGGCATCGACCCTGCTGTTCGTGCAGAACGCGATCGAGCGCGAGGACGTGCTGCACGCCGACTTCGCGGCGCGTACTGATAACCAGCGCGCCCGGTTGCGCGCCCTGGTCGAGGGCCGCGACCTGCCGGCCGTGGTCGTCGAATCGAGCAGCCAGCGTGAAGCCGAGCGCGACATGCTGGTCCAGATGGCGCGGGAAGTGGGCCAGAACCTGAAGCAGATGGAAGAGGCGCTGGACGCGTTCTTCCGGGACGAGAGCGCACGCGAAGGCCTGGCGGGGCTGCCCGATCTGGCGCAGCAGGCGCAGGGCGCATTGAGCATGCTGGAACTGCCCGATGCCGTCAGCCTGCTGGCTGCTGCGAGCGAGAGTGCGCGCGCTTTCATGGATGCGGGCCATCCGGACGAAGCCACCCAGCGGCGTCTGGCCGATGCCTTCTCCAGCCTCGGGCTCTACATTGAATCCTATTGCGCGGGCCGTGCCGACGCTGCACGCATCCTGCGTCCCGTTCTGGTCGATTTTGGCGTGATCGCTGCCGACGCTGCCGACGAGGAGGCATTCGAGGACACCGTGGAATCGGGCTTGCCCGCACGCAAGGAGGCGGTGAACTCGGCATACCTCGCATGGCGCGATCAGGCGGACGACACCGCAAAAAAAAAATTCCTTGATGCCCTGACCGAGCTCAACCGTGACGCGGAACTGATCGACGACGCGGAACTGAAGCAGCAGACGCGCATCGCGCTGGAGGTCTGCCGCGAGACGGATGCTCCGCCGCACGACCTCGATGCCGCGATTGCCACCCTGAGCGGACACGCCGTGCCCGAGCGGGCTGTCGAGGCGGCGCCGGATGCAGTGTTGCCCGAAGCGGATCCCGGGCATCAGGCCGATGCGGTATACGCTGTGGAAGTCCTGGCGGGAGCCGGCGCACCCGAACCCGTATCCGAAGCCACCCCGCATGCCGCGGCGGACGAGGCTACCGTGCCGGCCGAAGACGGCGTGCTGACGATCCTGCCCGAAGGCGTGGAACCGGAGCTGCTGGAGATATTCCTCGAGGAAGCCAACGAGGTGCTGGCAACGATGGGCGAAGCCGCCGAGGCCTGCCGCGCGAACCCGGACGATCGCGAGGCGCTGACCGTGATCCGGCGTGGCTACCATACCCTCAAGGGCAGCGGCCGCATGGTCAGCCTGAACGAACTGGGCGAAGTGGCATGGCGGCATGAACAATGGATGAACACTTGGCTGTCCGAGCAGAAGATAGCTACCGCTGACCTGCTCAATCTGGTCGCGCGTTCGCGCGGCCTCTTCCAGGACTGGGTGAATGCATTGCAGGCGGGCCGTATCGTGGCCTTGCCCGTCCCCGCCTTGCTGGCGGGGGTCGACCGCGTGGCGCAGGGCCTGCCGCTCGATCTGCCGGTGGAGGAAGTCCCCGTTGCTGCGGCGAACGCACGCGAAGTCGTCGAAATGCCCGCAGCCTCGGCGCCGGAAGCAATGCCACCGGTGGAGGTGGCGCTACCCGCAGCCGAAGCCGGACCGGCACCCGAAGACGGGGTGCGCATGCCGGAGGGTGCGGAAGACCGTGCCGAACCGGCATTTTTCGCCCAGGTCGAATATGCCCGGCTGCCCGCGCACTCGGCCGAACCCGCGCTGCCTGCGCCTGTCTGGGGGCCTGAGCATCGCGCAGTCGTCGAGTATGCCGAGCCGGTCGCTATGGCGCCCGCCTTCTTCGCCGTTGTCGAATACGCCGAACCGATGCCGCCTTCCCTTGCGGACGAAGCCGATTCCGGGTTCATCGACGATACGCCGATGGAAGCCTATGTGCCGGACGAGATCTGCATCGGCCCGGTGTGCCTGTCGCCGGGACTCTACGAGATCTTCCTCGCCGAGGCGCAGCAGCGTCTGGCCGTGCTGGACGAGGAGGTCGAACGCCTTGTCGAGGCCGGCAGCAGCGTGGTGAGCGAACATGCGCGACGTGCAGTGCACACCCTGGGCGGCATTGCAGGCACGGCCGGCATCACCACGCTGTCCGATCTTGCGCATGCCCTGGAGCTCTACTGGAACCGCTTTGCACAGACCCCCCTGCCAGCTGCGCATCTGCCGCTCACGCAGGATGTGGTCGGCCGCATCGGCGAGATGCTCGGTGTGGTGGAACAGAAGCGCCTGCCCGATGCGGCCAGCGATCTCATCGTTGCCCTGGCCGAACTGGAAGAGGCACATGCCCCGTGCGTCGAGGGCGGCCCGCCGGCAGAGTTCCCGGCCGCCGCGGACTCGGAAGTGGCAGCCACCGAGCCGGCAGCGGGTGGAAACGAGGCGGACACGGCGATCCTGCCCGACATCAGCAGCCTCATTCCCGACATCAAGCCGGTTGCCCCCGCACCCGTATTCGAGCGTCGCGAAGTGGCGGACGAAATCGACGCGCAGTTGCTGCCGATTTTCCTGGAGGAAGCCGAAACGCTGATCCCGGACGCCAGCACGCAGCTGCGCGCCTGGAAAACCGCCCCTGCGGATGCCGGCCCGCGCGACGCGCTGCGTCGCACCCTGCATACCATCAAGGGCAGTGCGCGCATGGTCGGCGCGATGCGGTTGGGCGAACTCACGCACGTGATGGAGTCTCGCGTGATCGCCGTGATCGAGGGCCAGCTTGCCCCGGGTGGCGAGGTGTTCGATACGCTCGAGGCGCAGGCCGACCGTTTGGCCGATGCGGTCGAACGCCTGCGCCGGGGTGATACGGTGCCTGCATCCGACGAAGCCGATACGCCCGTCGCCGCTCCGGTCGAGCCGGTGCTTGCGCCGGCTCGACCGAGTGCGGCAGCGAGCGTACCCGACACGGCCACGCCTGCGGCCCATCCCGTTACGCGTGACGCCAACGCGCTCACGCTGCGCGTGCGTGCCGACTGGGTGGATCGCATGGTCAACCAGGCGGGCGAGGTTGCGATCGCGCGTTCGCGCATCGAGAGCGAGGTTTTCGCCTTTAAGCGCCACGTCGCCGAACTGTCTGAAGCGCTCGCGCGCCTGCGCGGCCACATCCGCGAAGTCGAGATCCAGGCCGAATCGCAGATGCAGGCGACTTTCCAATCGCAGGGGGGGCGCGAGGAATTCGACCCGCTGGAATTCGACCGCTTCACACGCTTCCAGGAAGTCACGCGCTTCCTGGCCGAAAGCGTCAACGACATCTCGACCGTGCAGCACATCCTGCTGGCCCGCCTCGGTGAAGCCGATGCGGCGCTGATCCAGCAGACGCGCCTGAATCGCGAGCTGCAGCAGGATCTGCTGCGCGTGCGCATGGTGCCTCTCTATTCGGTCGCCGAACGTCTCTATCGCACCGTTCGTCAGACGGCGCGCGACGTGGGCAAGCGCGCGCAGCTGGACATCCAGGGCGGTGAGCTGGAAATCGACCGCTCCGTGCTGGAGAAAGTCACCGCGCCGATCGAGCACCTGCTGCGCAATGCGCTGGCGCACGGTATCGAGGATGCGGGTACCCGGCGTGCCGCAGGCAAGGCCGAGTTCGGCGAAATCGTGCTGTCGGCGAAGCAGACCGGAAACGAAATGCTGTTGACGGTGAAGGACGACGGCGCCGGCCTCAACTTTGCGCGTATCCGCGAGAAGGCGGAAGCAGCGGGCCTGCTGCTGCCTGGTGCCGAACCCACCGAGACCCTGCTGGCGCAATTGATCTTTGCCGCCGGTTTCTCCACGGCCGACGCGGTTACCGAAGTGTCCGGACGCGGCGTCGGCATGGACGTGGTGAAGAGCGAAATCTCCGCACTCGGCGGGCGCATCGACATCCACTCCACGCCCGGTGCGGGAACCCGGTTCGACATCTACCTGCCACTCACGCTCGCCGTCACCCAGGCGGTGATGGTGCAGGCCGCGAAACAGGATTACGCGTTGCCTGCGCCGCTGGTGCAGCAGGTGCTTGAACTCAAGCCGGACGATCTGGCGCGTGCAACCGCGGCCGGCGAGATCGAATGGCGCGGCGCGCGCTATCCTTTCGCCTACCTGCCGCATCTGCTGGGCGATACCGAGGCGGTGCACGAGGTGCAGCGCTACAACCCGGTGGCGCTCCTGCACAGCGGGGCGAACCTTGCAGCCGTGCTGGTCGATGTCATCGAAGGGACGCGCGAAATCGTGGTCAAGAACATCGGCCCGCAGATGGCACGCATCACCGGCGTGGCCGGTGCCACGGTGCGCGGCGACGGCCGCGTGATCCTGATCCTCAACCCGGTGCCGCTGGCACTGCGCTGGGCCAGCCAGCCGCGTGCGGCCGTCGAGGTGCGGGCGCCGAGCGAAACGATGGAGGTCAGTGCCGCCCTGCAGCCGCCGCTGGTGCTGGTGGTGGACGATTCGCTTACCGTGCGCAAGATCACTACGCGGCTGCTCACGCGCGAGGGCTTCCGCGTCGACAGCGCCAAGGATGGCGTCGACGCGCTGGAAAAGATGCACGACCTGGTGCCCGATGTGGTGCTGCTCGACGTCGAGATGCCGCGCATGGACGGCTTCGAACTCGCGCGCGTGATGCGCGCCGACCCGCGCCTGAAGGCGGTGCCGATCATCATGATTACCTCGCGCACGGCGGACAAGCACCGCAACCACGCGCTGGAAATCGGCGTCAACGTCTACCTCGGCAAGCCTTACCAGGAACAGCAGCTGCTCGATCACATTGCCGAGCAGCTAGGCGAGAAGGCCCTGCAGCCGGCCTGAGCGGAACCACGCCGAATCGAACGGGCGCCATCTGGCGCCCGTTCGATTCGGCGAATCCGGAGTTACAGCCTGAGTTCCGCGAGGTCGCCCGTCGCCCATGCATGCAGGCGTGCGTCCGCGTGCGCGGGATCGTCGCTGGCGATTTGCATGAGGCGGCGCGCCGTCTCGATCCAGTGCGTTTCACCGCGTCCGGCGAGTGCGCGTAACGGGGCCGGGTCATGTGTCGCAAGCCAGGCCTCGTAGGCCTGCAGCAGCGTCGGGAACAGGGCACGGCGCAGGCCGGACAGGTTTGCCACGTAGAAATGCAGGGAACCGGTGGCTTCGCGTTCCAGCAGGGTCGGCAGCGTGACCAGGCAGTCGGCGAGATGGTCGCGCACCGCCCGCGCCAGCAATTCGGCGTGACGCGCATTCAGCCGGCCCAGCATGTCGGGCCAGGCGGGGCCCAGCAATTTCTCCGCGCGTGCCTCCCCGATCTCGTGCAGGATCATCGCTTCCGCCTCGACTTCCGCCATGCGATCGAGGCCCCGGTCGAGGTCCTGTTCGAAGCCGTAGTGGGTGAACGCACGCCCCAGCGCGCTGTCCCGTTCCTTGTACGACCATTCCTCGTACTTGTTCCAGAGAAAGCGGCGCACGGCATCCATGCGCAGGAAGATGGCACCGTCGCGCATTGTCGCCGGCGGCGCGATCAGGTCGCGTGCGTACTCGCATCCCGCAACCAGCACCCTGACCCCTTCGCGTTCCTCGGCGCGCTTGAGCTCGGCCAGGACGAAGTGCGGCTTTCTGAAACGTCCGAGTCCGCTGCTGTAAACCAGGCCTTGCGGGATCAGGGCGCGATTGACGTCGTCCGCTTCGAAGGGGTCGATGCCGGTCTCGTTCAGGGGGAGCGGTGCAAAATCTTCCTCTTCGAGGGCATCCCATTCCGACTCCCGTGCGTTCAGCCAGTCGCCGAGCTCGTCCCTGGGCAGCCGCGCTCCGTAGGGCAGTTCCATTTCCCAGCGGAAATACTCGCGCATTTCGAGCAGGAAGGTGCACATCGTCATGTCGCGCGCATGGCGGGCGTCTGCGATCATGCAGTTTTTCTGCACCGTATCGATCAGATCCGAGAGGTTGCCTGGCATGTACACACTCCTGTGGGGATGTGCTCCCAGTGTACGAATAAACACGGCCCGTTCAACCGGGCCGTTTTCATGGATATTGACTGCCTCAATGCCGGCGTTTCGCGCCGAAATAGTTGAGATCGGCGCGTGAACGCCGGCTCAATTCGAAGCGTGCGTCGCCGGAGAACTGGCCGGCCAGCTGGCCATAGACCTCGGTCGCCCAGGCTTTGTCGTTGAGTGCATCGGCGATGCCTTCGGCCCATCGCAGCTTGTCGGCCGGCTTGCTGAGATGGGTGCCGCATTCGGCGTACCATTTCTTCAGTGTTTCGGCCGGCAGGGCGAAGCCCTTCAGGCGGTCGATGAACTGGATGCAGGCGTCGCCGTTGGTGCAAGCCGCCGCCGCAGCGGCAAAGAGCTCGTCGGCCTTGGCCTGGTTGCCCATGGCAGCGTACAGACGGCCGATGTGGGAGAGCGCGTAGTGATCCCCGGCGCGCGTGCGCGCGGCCTCCAGCAGGCGGCCCGCTTCGGCGGCATCCTGGGTGGCGGCGAAGCTCGCCTCGGCCAGCTTGGCGAGGTCGTATACGTTGGCGTTACCGGCCAATGCGGCTTCGCGCGCGGCGAGATAGGCACGCGCCTTGGAGACGCCCAGCTCGCGGTGCTTCATCTGCGCTGCGGTGACGACCAGATCCTTGAAGGCAATGAAATCAGTGGCGTTTTCCGCGGCGCGATCGAGCAGGCGGCCGAGCCAGGCGGTGTCGTCGAGGTTGCGGTCCACGGCCACGAGGATGGGCTTGTAGCGCGAGAACTGGTAGCTGCCGGCGGTGCCGTCGAGCAGTTTCTCGGCCGATTCGATGAGCTTGGCGGCGTAGAAGGGGTCTTCCAGTTCGGCCTGCACGCGATCGGCCAGGGCGAGGAACTGCTTGACCGTGCCCGCTTCCTTTTCGAGTTGCTGGAATTCGAGATAGCGTGCGTGATTGGCCTGGCGCTTTTCCAGCTTGGCTTTCACGCGGGCCAGCCGTTCGGCGTCGTCGGCCAGATGCGCTTCCACCGCGGCGACCAGTTTCTGCATCTCGTCGAGGCCCGCCACGGCATCCTCGGCCTTGTCGAGCAGGGCGGCGGCCCCCGGCTTGTCGCCGGTACCGGCCAGGCCTTCGGCGAGTTCGATGTATTCGCCGGTGGCGCCAGCCAGGTCGCCCGCCTTTTTCAAAGCGGCCTGGAGGAAGGCCGCATCGCCTGCCTGCCTGGCTGATTCGATCAGGGTCTTGGCGGCGGTGAAGTCGGTAGCACCGGCCAGCGCGCGTTCGTAGAGGGCCTTGGCCTTCTGCGGGTCGCCGAGCGTCTTGGTGACTTCGCCGGCCAGCGACAGGAGATCGCTGACGCTGGAGAGCTTCTCGCCGGCCTTGGCGAAGATCGCCGCGGCGTAATCCTTGTCGAGCGCGTGTTCGGCAGCCGCGGCAGCCAGCTTGCCGTATTCCACGGCACGGGAAATCCTGGCCTCGGCTTTTTCCAGCACCTTTTTTGCAAAGGTGCCGTCGGCAATGACCGCCATCACGTTCTTCGCCAGATCGATCAGGGGATCCAGGTTGGCGGTTTCCTTCAGTGCCTTCTCGTAGGCGCCCACGGCGGCGGCCTTGTCGCCCAGTACCTTGAATTTCGCCTCGGCCAGGGCGATCTGCTCTTCGCCGCTCATGCAGTAATCCTCGGCGGTCTGCAGCAGTTCTTCGGCGCGGCCCTGTTCGCCCAGCGCCTTGTAGACGATGGCGCAGGCCGCAAGATCCTTGGTGAACTGGCAGTCGTCCGCCACGCGGTCCATCAGTTCCTTCGCATAGGCGGCATCGGCGGGGTCCTGCAGCGCCTGCAGCGCGAGTGCGGCGTAATCGGCGCCGCCTGAACATTTGGCTTCTTCGGGGGCGAGGGTGTCGCGGGTGGCCATGGCAGTCTCCTTGTTGGTCAACCGGTTTATTTTCCGCTCCGCTCCGGCAGGCAGCCAATAAGTTCTGTCGATGGCGGTATTAGTACCACATGCAATGGCGGAGGGAGCCGGCTTTAGGCCGTTGCGGCGAGAGTGACCCGGTTTCGTCCGTTCTGCTTGGAGGTGTAGAGCGCGCGGTCGGCGCGCTCGATGAAGGCGAGGGCGCCCTCGCCAGCCCGGTAGCGGGCGACGCCGAGGGAGAGCGTGACGCGGGCGACGGTTTCCTCGCTGTTGCCGCGCTTGATGCGTCCCTTCTCGATGGCATGCCGGATCTGCTCGGCCAGCGTATGTGCACCCTGCAGGCTGGTATCGGGCAGCAGAACGACGAACTCTTCGCCGCCGTAGCGCGCGGCGAGGTCGCGGCCCTTGACGTTTTCCTTGATGACGCTGGCGACCGCGCGGATGACCTTGTCGCCGAACAGGTGGCCGTAGGTATCGTTGATCTTCTTGAAATGGTCGATGTCGCACATCAACAGGCAGGGGCCGTCGCTTTCGTCTGCGCCGCCCAGGCAGTCCGCGAGTTTCTGGTCGAAACCGCGGCGATTCACGAGTCCGGTGAGCCCATCGATGACCGAGGCATCGCGGGCGCGTTCGACTTCCTCGCGCAGGCTCTCGATCTCCTTCTGGCTGGCTTCGAGCCGGGTCTGCAGCGTGGCAACGGAGGCCTGCATGGCCCGTGTGCCGTCGATAAGCGTCTTGAGGTCGATGGCGGTGGGCCGTTCTGCGCAGTCGTTCGACAGCTGCTGCAGCATGTCGCCGAACACTTCGGTTTCCTGGGCAGCGACACCGGTGGACTTGGAGAACTCGCCCAGGATGCGCTGGAAGCCCGCAGCGATGCTGCTGGCGGCCGTGCTGTCGATGTCGGCGACGTGGCGTTCGAACAGCGACGCCACTTCGTCCTCGCCCAAGGGCCTGCCCCGGGCCAGCAGGGTATCGGCCGCAGCATTGAGCGCGGTATTCATGCCGGATACGTATTCGTACCAGACGGCGTAGCTGACGGGATGCAGGGCTGCATCCTGACCGGACATCATCGGCAGCGCCCGCCTGAGGTACTCCGCGCTCTCTTCCTTGCTGTGCTGGTATTTCATGATGAGGCTCCCCGCTTGTATTGTTGGTGGTGACGGCCCGGTATCAGTGCCTGGGTGGATGCGGCATCAAGCGGTCGATGTAGGCAATGGCCACGGCCGATACGATGAAGGCCATGTGGATGACGGTCTGCCACAGCAGGACCTTGTCGCTGAGATTGGACGCGTTGATGAAGGTCTTCAGCAGGTGGATCGACGAGATGCCGATGATGGCGGTGGCGAGCTTGACCTTGAGCACGTTGGCGTTCACGTGCGACAGCCACTCGGGCTCATCCGGGTGGCCTTCGAGGTTGAGGCGCGACACGAAGGTCTCGTAGCCGCCGACGATGACCATGATCAGCAGGTTGGAGATCATCACCACGTCGATGAGGCCCAGCACGATGAGCATGATGGCTTCTTCGGACAGGGTGAAGGTGCCGACGATGAGGTGTTCGAGCTCGACCATGAAGTGGATGACGTACACCACCTGCGCGGCGATCAGGCCGAGGTAGAGTGGCACCTGCAGCCAGCGGCTGCCGAACAGGATGGTGGAAAGGAACTTGCCGCGGGCTTCGAGGGGGCGATCGGTTTCGGGTTTCATTTTGGTGAACGGTGAACGGTGAACGGTGAACGGTGAACGGTGAACGGTGAACGGGTCAGAGGACGTAGCGGGCGAGGTCTTCGCGAGCGGCCAGTGCGGCAAGACGGGTGGTAACGGCGTCGGCATCGATCGTATGCTCGCCGCCGACGTTCCCGGCGTCGAAGGAAATGTCTTCCAGCAGCTTTTCCATCACGGTGTGCAGCCGGCGCGCACCGATGTTCTCGGTACGTTCGTTGACTTCGTAGGCGATCTCGGCAATGCGGCGGATGCCGTCGGGCGTGAATTTGAGCGTGACACCCTCGGTGGCCAGCAGGGCCTCGTACTGGCGCACGAGGCAGGCATCGGTCGCAGTGAGGATGCGTTCGAAGTCTTCCACGCTGAGGGCCTGCAGTTCGACGCGGATCGGCAGGCGGCCCTGCAGCTCGGGGATCAGGTCGGAGGGCTTGGACAGGTGGAAGGCGCCGCTGGCGATGAAGAGAATGTGGTCGGTCTTCACCATGCCGTACTTGGTGCTGACGGTGGTGCCCTCGATCAGCGGCAGCAGGTCGCGCTGCACGCCCTGGCGCGAAACGTCGCTGCCGTGGGCGTCGCTGCGGGTGGCGATCTTGTCGATTTCGTCGAGGAACACGATGCCGTTCTGTTCGACCGCTTCGAGCGCCTGCTGCTTGGTGTCTTCGTCGCTGACCAGCCGCGCTGCTTCCTCCTCGGCAAGCAGCTTGAAGGCTTCCTTCACCTTGAGCTTGCGCGTCTGTCGGCGGCTCTGGCCGAGGTTGGAGAACAGCCCCTGCAACTGCTGCGACAGGTCTTCCATGCCGGGCGGCGTGAAGATTTCCATGCTCGGGCTGACCGCAGCGACATCGATCTCGATTTCCTTGTCGTCGATCTGGCCCTCGCGCAGCATCTTGCGGAAACGCTGGCGCGCCGCACCTTCCTCACGCGGCGGTTCGGGCTCGTTGAAGCCCACGCTGCGCGGGGGCGGCAGCAGCGCGTCGAGGATGCGTTCCTCGGCCGCCTCCTCGGCGCGGAACTTCACCTTCTGCGCCGCCTGCGCGCGCAGGTCCTTGATCGCGGTTTCCATCAGGTCGCGGATGATGGTGTCGACGTCGCGGCCGACATAGCCGACCTCGGTGAACTTGGTCGCCTCGATCTTGATGAAAGGCGCATTGGCGAGTTTGGCGAGCCGCCGGGCGATCTCGGTCTTGCCGACGCCGGTGGGACCGATCATCAGGATGTTCTTGGGCGTGATCTCGTGGCGCAGCGGCTCGGCCACCTGCTGGCGCCGCCAGCGGTTCCTGAGCGCGACGGCAACGGCGCGCTTGGCCGCGGCCTGGCCGACGATGTGCTTGTCGAGTTCGTGGACGATTTCTTTGGGGGTCATTTCGGGTGAGCGGCGAACGGTCAGGGGTGAGCGGGAAACCGCTTCACAGCGTTTCGATCACGTGGTTCTGGTTCGAATAAATGCAGATATCCCCGGCGATGGCAAGGCTTTTCTTCACGATTTCAACGGCCGACAACTCGGTGTTTTCCAGCAGGGCACGGGCGGCGGATTGGGCGAAGGCACCGCCGGAGCCGATGGCGGCGATGCCGAACTCGGGTTCGAGCACGTCGCCGTTGCCGGTGAGGATGAGCGTGTGTTCGGCATCGGCGACGGCCAGCATGGCTTCGAGCCGGCGCAGCATGCGGTCGGTGCGCCAATCCTTGGCGAGTTCGACGGCGCTGCGCATGAGGTGACCCTGATGCTTTTCCAGCTTGGCCTCGAAGCGCTCGAACAGGGTGAAGGCATCGGCGGTGCCGCCGGCAAAACCGGCCAGCACGCGTTCCTGATAAAGCCGCCGCACCTTGCGCGCGGTGGCTTTGATGACGATGTTGCCGAGCGTGACCTGGCCGTCGCCGCCAAGCGCGACGCTGCTGCCCCGGCGGACGGAGAGAATGGTGGTGCCGCGGTATTGTTCCATGCCGCGATTATAAGGGCCGTGCTGGTCGTCGGGTGAGCCAGTGCCAGAGCCGGCGCAGCATCCAGAATGTAACGACAATGAAAACCAGCAGGGCGCCGAGAAACACGAGAGGATGAACGAAGGCGAGCCAGAACCCGGCCCCCAGCAGGCCCTCCTCGCCGAACGAGGCGGCGACGTTGCTGACCGGTTCGGGCGAGGCGTTGATGAACGCGCGGCTGCCGGCTTTGGCTACATGGCTGGTGGCGGCGAGCCCGCCACCAGCCAGTGCGGCGACGGTCTGCATGGCGGCACCGCTGTCGCCGAACACCGCCGCCGCAAGTGCCGCGCCGGCGGGAATGCGGACGAAGGTCTGGATCGAGTCGGAGAGGCTGTCGATGAGGGGAATCTTGTCGCCGACGAATTCGGCCAGGGTGAGCAGCCCGCTCGCCACGAGCACGATCGGATGCGCCAGTCCATCGAGCGATGGCGGGAGGTCGAAGCCGCCAAAGCGGCCCAGCAGGCCCAGAACGAACACCACGGCATACAGGCGCAGGCCCGCCCCCCACGCCACGGCGGCGGCAAGCGCAGCCTGGGCGATCAGGGCGTCGGACATGCGCTAGACGGGATGACGGGGTGCCAGCTGCGCAAGCTGGTCGATGCCCATGACGCGGAAGAGTTCGTGGATGAGCGCGTTGTGGCCGCGCAGGGTGATGCTCTTACCTGTGCCCAGGCACTGCATGAGCACGCTGATGAACTGACTGACGCTGCCATAATCGACGCGGGTGACCTGCGACAGGTCGACCAGCACATCCCCGCGGCTGGCGGCATAGGTGCATACCTGCTGCAGGCTGCTGTCGTTCGCGGGCGTGATTTCGCCGGACAGCTTGTAGGCATCGTCATCGACAGTCTCGACGGGGGCGGCCTGCACCACCTCGGCAGCGCGCACTTCGCTCCAGGACGGCGGCGAGACCTCGAAACGTACCGCATAGTCTACCGCCAGGTCCTCGAACGGTTCCTGCTGGCCGAGAACCTGGTACAGCTCCAGCAGCAGCAGCCAGTGCACCGCGCGGCTGTGCGTGGCGCGGTTGAGATCCTGCAGCAGGGCGATGAAGCGGTCGACGCCGCTGACCTGCAGCTTGCGCTTGGCCTTGCGCGCCGTGGCGAGAATCTTCGCGCATTCGTCGGCGCCGGTCTCGTCGACCATTTCGATGCGCGAGAAGTCGATGCGCACGACGGCCTTCTTATCCACGGCATCGATGCCGTCGCGCAGGGCGGCGGTGGCATTCCTGTCGAGCAGGCCGGGCAGGTCGAGGCTGGCTGCGGCAGCCTGGACGGCAGGCGCGGCCGCACCGTTGCCGCCCTGGGGTTTCCAGACCGGCGGCGAGGTTTCGAAGCGCATCGCGTAATCCAGTGCCAGCTGCTCGAAGTCTTTTTCGCGGTTCTGGATGCCGTAGAGGTCGAACAGCATGTGCCAGGCACGCCGGTCGGCGCTGCCGAGGATGTCCTTCAATTGCCGTTCCGCCATCTCGGCCTGGCCGCTGGCGTAGAGGATCGCCGCCTCGTCGAGCGGGGATTGCGGCGCGCCGCTCGATTCCTCGACGACGATGCCGGAAGACGGGCCGATGCCGACGCCGACCACGGTCTGGGTCATGGGGCTATCGGCCGGCTCGGGCGCAGCCGGTTTTGCCGATGCGCGCGCCGGCGTCGGGGCCTTGTCCTTGCCTTTTCTGAAGAATGGAAGTGCCACAGGGGGAAATACGGCAGTTTGGCGGAAAAATCCAGTCCCGATACTAGCGCCGCCGGTGAGATGCGGCAACCGGCCCGGCCATGCCGCCCAGCAGTGCGCACGCCGCCAGGCTGACGACGATCAGCGGGCCGGTCGGCCAGTCGGTGAGCGCCGACAGCACAAGACCGCCCGCATACCCCGCGGTACCGACGGCAAACGCGACCAGTGCCCAGCCCTGCACACGCCCCAGCGTGGCGAGCGCAGGCAGGATGAGGCTGGCGAACACCAGGTACACGCCAACCAGTTGCACCGAGGTGGTGATCGCCAGCGCGAACAGCGTATAGAAACCGATTCTGCGCCCGGCCAGCGGTCGCCACAACAGTGCGACAAGGAGAGTGAGCCCGGCGGCAGCGGCAAGCTGGCCCGTGCTCACCCAGAGGATCTGCCCGACCAGCAGATTCTGCAGGGCTTCGCCGCCATGGGGGTCGTTTGCCAGCAGAAGCGCGGCCACGCAGGCCACCACGACGAAGCTGGAACCGATCAACGCCTCCTGCCGTTGCGGCCAGTACCGGTCGCTCCAGGCCAGGAGCGCGGCACCTGCCAGGGCGGCGGCGAAGGCGGTCGCCTGCACGGCCAGGTTCGCTTCCCAGCCAGCGACGTGGGCGACGATGACGCCCAGGCCGGCGAACTGTGCAATGGCGAGGTCGAGGAAGACGATGCCGCGCTGCAACACCCGCCGCCCCAGCGGGAGGTGCGTGGCCAGGACGAGCAGACCTGCCACAAGCGGCGGGCCGAGCAGGGCGGGGTCGAGCGCGGCGAGTTCCATCTCAGTTCAGCCCGGCAAGCAGTTTCGACACGGTCGAGTCGAACAGTCCGAACAAGTCGTCGCTCTGGGCGTCGCCGCCCACGGTGAAGGGCAGGGTGACGGCTTTCAGACCCGCCTGGCTGGCGATCCACTCGCTGGGCCGGGCCGGCTGATAGGCGGCCCGCAACACCATCTTCGCCGGGGTGGCCGCAAGGCGGGATTTCACTGTCGCCAGGCTGGCGAGGCTGGGCTCGACGCCGGGCTTGGGTTCCAGCACGGCGACTTCCTTCAGTCCCAGCCAGGCCTGCAGGTAGGGAAAGGCCCTGTGCTGGACGACCACGGGCGCCCCCCTGAGCGGCGCCGCTTCCTTTTCCCAGCGTGCGATGGAGGCATTCCAGCGGGCCGAGAAATCGGCCCAGCGTGACCGGTAGAACGCCGCTTCGGCGGGATCGAGGCGGGCCATGCGCGCCGCCAGGGCCTCGCCGACGCGTGCGATGTTGCGCGGATCGGTCTGGAGGTGCGGATTGCCGGCGGCGTGCACGTCGCCTTCGGCGCGGTCGAGCACCGTGGGTTTTTCCAGCAAGGGTACGAAATCGGCGGCAAAGAACTGCCCGGGCTGGCCGGCCTGGATGGCGCGGTTGCCCGATTCGGCGAGGATCACCGGGAGCCAGCCGATTTCCAGTTCCGCCCCGGTGCAGACGAGCAGACTGGCACTGCGTGCCCGTGCGATCAGCGAGGGGCGGGCTTCGATGCGATGCGGATCCTGCAGGGCGGTGGTGGCTGCGTAAACGTTCACCTTGTCTCCGCCGATCTCGCGCACCAGCGCGGCCCACTCGGGCTCGCAGGTAAAGACCTTGAGCGCGGCCTGGGCCGCACCGGGCAGCACGAGCGCGGCGGCGAACAGGCCTGCCTGCCATGTCGGTTTGAATGTCGTCATGGCGGCCCCCGTCAGAACTTGTGCGCGCCGTGGCTGCCCAGGCTCATGATGTACTGTACATAGAACTGGTTCTCGTCGACGCCTTCCATCGCCTGGTCGAGTGTGTACTGCAGGCGCAGGCGCGAGAATTCCGACGGGCTGTAGTCCAGCATCAGGCTGTGGCGCCTGGGGTCGTAGTCGGCCAGCGATTCGAAGACATCCCCGGCGTCGGCGCCATTGAAGGCCACGTCGCCGCGGAACAGACGGTCGTGGCGGTAGCCCGCCCGCCATTGCGGCATGAACTGGTAAACCGCCTGGACGTACAGGCCGGACTGGTCGGAATCGAAGGGCGCGGTCAGCCCGCCGGTACAGGCGCTGCCCAGTTCGGCCGTGTCGCAGAACAGGGCGCCGGATTCCTTGCGCTGGAAATATTCCGCCGCGAGCTTGAAATTCTGCTGCGTGGGATTGCCGTTCGGGGCCCATTTCCACACGAAGTCGGCGAGCCAGGTGCGGCTCTTGCCGGAAAAGTCGCCTTCGGTTTCGATTTCGTTGACGTCGTGGCCCTCGAATGCGCGAGCACGCGGCTTGGCGCGCAACCACGACAGGCCGGCCCGCCAGCTGTTGGACACGCCGACGTCGCCGCCCACGTGGCCGAAGAGCGCCACGCTGGAAACGCCGTTGCTGTCGTTGTTCGTGCTCGGGAAGGCGCCGCCTGCGCCCAACTCGGCCCCGAATTCGAGGAAGGTGTCGGTCGGCGCCAGCCATTTCAGCTGCAGACCGTCCTGTACGTAGCCTTCGCCGAACAGCACTTCATAGACGAGGTTGTTGGTCGCGAAATCCCAGGCGTGCGGATGTTGCTCGTTCTGGTAGCCGATGCCCGACTTGTAGCGGCCGCCCTTGATCGAGACGCCCTGGCCAAGGCCGGTCGTCTGGAACCAGGCTTCCTCGACCTCGACCTCGCCGTCCGCGAGCACGGCGTTGAGGTGGCCGCGTAAATACGGATCCACGCTCGCCGACAACACCAGTTCGCTGCCGTCGACGGAAAAGCCGCGCCCGGATCCGCCGTGGCTGTGCTCGCCGGCGCCCATGAAGCCGCTGATGCCGCGTTCCTCGCGATCTTCGAGGTGGGCGTACTTGCCTTGCAGGATGAGCGAGACGTCGGGATTGAAGCCGCCGCCGCGTGCGGGGGATTCCGGTGAGGCGGCGCGCGCCTGCACGGCGACGCGGTCGGTCTTGGCTTCGGCCTGCTGCAGCCGGGTTTCGAGCGCCTGGATGCGCGCCTCGTAGGCAGCTTTCAGGTCTTTCAATTCGGCGCGCAGGGCGTCGAGTTCGGTGTCGGCCTGAGCCGGAAGGGCAGCCGCGAGTGCAGCCACCAGCAATGCGGGACGTAACATGGGATTTCTCCGTCGAAAGAATGCGGACCGTGCGCGTGCGCACGGCGGGAAACGGTCAGGCGACGGAGAGCAGGGGCGGGGCGCGTGCGTGCGCGATACGGGGCACGGGCCAGTGCACGTGCGCCATCCGGGACAGGCGGGGGGTGCGGCGGGGTGTTGCTACGGATATGCCGCAGGCGGCCGACGGCAGGGCACTCGCGAGTCCGGCCTGCGCCACGCAGAGTGTGCAGACCGTGTCGGCGGTGGCAGATTCGTGGTCGTGTTCGTGCAGGTGCGCGAAGGCGTGCACGAACAGCCCGAGCTGGCCCAGCAACAGGGCCAGGCTCAGCAGCCAGGGAAGAACGCGGCGGTGCGCGCGCATCATCGCACGCCCCGTTTTCTCTCGACCGGCGGCACGGGGTCGTAGCCGTGAGTACAGCCGGGCCGGCAGCGGCCGATGCGTTTGGCGGCGAGCCAGGCGCCTTTCGCCGCGCCGTGTTTCTCGATCGCCTCCTTGCCGTATTCCGAGCAGGTGGGCAGGAAGCGGCACTGCCGTCCGAGCCAGGGCGAGAACGCCAGCTGGTAGACGCGGATGAGGCCGATGAGGGCGCGTTGCGCGAGGTTCATGCTGTGGGCAGGGCGAGCGTGCCGGCCGCCGCACCGGTGAAATCGGCGAGCAGCTTCTCGACGAAGGCCGGTTCGAGGTCGCGCACGATGAAGACGAAGCGGCTGCGGTGGTCGGCGTCGGGCCAAGCATCGAGCTGAACTTCGGGGTAGAGCACGTGTTGCACGCCGTGCAGCACGACGGGCTTGTCGGCGCCGGCGAGATTGACCAGCGCCTTGAAGCGCAGCAGGTTCTCCGCGCGGAAAGACGTCAGCATCGACAGCGCCGCGTCGAGACCGTAGCGGTCGAGCGGCGTATCGAGCGTGACCGAGAAAGCGCGGATGTGCGCATCGTGCGTTTCGGCGACCGGGTACCCGCCGAGTGCGCCGGCCTGCGCCGGACGGTAGCGCGCTGCCTTGAGCCAGCGTGCCACGTCGGGGGATTGGGTATCGGCATTCCACAGTCCGAGATTGCGGATGGCAGCCGGGTCGAGCGCGCCGTGCAATACGGTGAGGATGTCGGCGGCCGGGTTGAGCGCGGCCAGCCGCGCGGCGAGCGCCGCAACGGCTTCGGGCATGGCGAGGTCGGTCTTGGTGAGCAGCAGGCGGTCGGCCACCGCCACCTGCTTGACGGCCTCGGCATGCGCATCGAGCTGCTGCATGCCGAACTGCGCATCGACCGTGGTGACCACGCCGTCCAGGCGGAAACGCGCGCGTACCCAGTTGTCGTGCAGCAGGTTGTCGAGTACGGGTACCGGGTCGGCGATGCCCGTGGTTTCGATGATCACGCGCTCGAAGGCGGGGATGTCGCCTTTGTGCCGTGCCATCCACAGGTTCTTCAGGGTGGGCGAGAGGCTGCCGGAGATCGTGCAGCACACGCAGCCGCCCGAGAGCAGCGCCATCGGGCCTTCCATCTTCTGCAGCAGCTGATGGTCGAGCGCCACTTCGCCGAACTCGTTCATCAGGATGGCGGTGCGCGGCAGGGTGCGTACCAGATGATTGAGTACGGTGGTCTTGCCGCTGCCCAAAAAGCCGGTGAGCAGGGTGACGGGAATCGGCGCGTCGGGTGTCATGGTCAATCGCTCAGCGGGGCGCCTTGTAGGGGCTGACCTTGGCCGCGCGCATGCGATAGCCCGAATCGCCCATGTCGGTCTTCGAGACCGCAAGTTCCAGCGTGCCCTCGATCCATACCGCATCCATGTAGCCTTCTGTCTTCACCGGCTTGCTGGCGACGACGTGGATGATCTGGTTGGCAGGCGGCGGCGGTACGTGGATGCAGGCGCCGAAGTAGGGCACCAGCAGGAATTCCTTCACCTCCTTCTTGCCGTATTCCAGCGGCACCATGAAGCCGGGGATGCGAATCGGCTTGCCCGCGATGTCCGGGTTGGGCGGCGCGTTGTTCCACATGGTTTTCAGCTTGTCGAGTGCCTCCATGGCGCGCGGATCGCTGTCCGACAGCTTGTCGAGCTTCAGACTTTCGATTTCCTTGGCCGGATTCCAGCCGCGCGGCAGCAGGTCGTCCCAACTGATTTCTCGGGCTTTCGCGGCAGCAGTGGATTTTGCCGGCACGAGTCGATCGCCGACCTTGTAGTCGGCGGCCGTCACAGTGGTGGCGAGGAGCAGGCAGGCAAGGGCGAGCAGGCGTTTCATGAGGTCCTCAGGTTCTGGGCGTGAGGCCATCCGCGAGCGACACGCGGTAGGCGCGCCAGCCTGGAAGCAGACTGGCGATGAAGCCGGTGATTATTACGCCTGCCAGCAGAAAAAGCTCGTGCGCGGCAGGCAGGCCGATCTGCAGGGCGAAGCCCAGGCGCGCCTCGACCAGCGGTGCGGCGACGAAAGACAGCCCGGTGAGGAGCACGAAACCGAGCAGCGCGCCGGCCACGGTGAGTCCCAGGCCCTCCAGCGTGAGCAGCGCGAGGATGTCGCGTGGACGTGCCCCCACCGCGCGCAGGATCGCCAGTTCGCGGCGGCGCTGATCGAGGCCGGCCAGCACCACGGCAATCAGGCCCGCCAGCCCCACGCCAACCACCAGTACCGAGACCGCGAGCAGCGCCCGTTCGCCGTAGCCCAGCGCTTGCCACAACTGTGCCAGCGCGACGCCGGGCAGCACGCCCATCAGCGGTTCGCCTCGGTAGCCATTGACCCAGCGCTGTGCCGAGAACACGGCTGCGCGCGATTTCAGACCGACGATGACGGCAGTGACAGTCTTGGGCGTGAGGTCGAATTTCTGCACGTACCCGGCCGGGATCTGCATGCCGGGAATGGGCGCGCCGCCCTGCCAGTCGAGGTGGATCGCCTCCATCGCTTCGAGGCCGATGTGTACGGTGCTGTCCACCGGTGTACCGGTGCGGGTGAGGATCCCGACCACGGTGAAGGGCTTGTCCGTATGCTCGGCGAGGCCGGATTCGCCGCTGCCGTGGGCGAGCGCGATGCGGTCGCCCACGCGATAGCCCAGCGCGTGCGCGACTTCGGCACCGAGCACGGCGTCGAACAGACCGCCGAACGCGCGGCCCTCGGCCAACCGCAGGGGGCGCTTGTCGCCGGTGCGGAAATGCGCGAAATAGGCCTGGTTCGTCGCCAGGACCGGATAGCCGCGGTGCGAATCGCCGAGCGAAACCGGGATGATCCAGTCCACCGCCGGGTGCGCGGACAGCGCCTCTACGCTCGACCATTCCATGTTGTGCGTGGCTTCGCCGATGCGGAACACCGAATACAGCATCAGTTGCAGCGGGCTGCCGCGTGCGCCGACGATGAGATCGGCCCCCGACACCGATTGCGCGAAGCCCTCGCGGACCTGCTCGCGCAGGCGTTCGACGCCGAGCAGCAGCATCACGGACAGGGCCACCGCCAGCACGGTGAGCGAGAGCGCAGCGCGGCGGTTCCACGCGCTGGCCGTGGCGAGGCGGAGGAGCGGCGGCATCATGCGCTGCCCCCGGCGCGGTTGATGTCCGGCAACGCGAGCGTGCGGGAGAACCGCGCCGCCAGCCGTTTGTCGTGGCTCGCGAAAATGAGTGCCGCCCCGTTCGCGGCGCACTCACGCGTCAGCAGGTCGAGGAAGGCGTCCTGCCGGTCGGCATCGAGCGCGGAGGTTGGTTCGTCGGCGATGATGAGTTCGGGTGCGCCGATCAGTGCGCGTGCCGCGGCCACGCGCTGTTGCTGGCCCACCGATAGCGCATCTGCCCGGCGATGCCAGAGCGCGGCGTCGAGGTCGAGGTGTTCGAGCAGACGCGTCGCGGCCGCCCGCATGTCGCCGGCCTGCGCATGCCGGCGTGCGGAAAAGCGGCAGGGGAGCGTCACGTTCTCGAACACCGGGAGATAGGGGATGAGGTTGAACTGCTGGAAGATCAGGCCGAGATGATCGGCACGGAAACGGTCCCGGGCGGCACCGGACAGGGTCGATAGCGGCGTGCCGAGGACGGTGATTTTACCGCGCTGCGGCCGCAACACCCCGGCCAGAAGATTGAGCAGGGTGCTCTTGCCCGAGCCGGACGGGCCGTGCAGGAAGGCCTGCTCGCCCGCGGCGAGCTCGAACTGCGGGATGTCGAGGCAGGGCACTGCGTCCCAGTCGAAACGCAGCGCATGCAGTGCGACGACCGGCCCCATAGTGTTCACCAGCGGACCTGCGTCTGCTGCGGCGTGAGGCGCAGCGCGGTCTGGCCGCGCGGCCCGGCGAGTTCGACCTGAAGTTTCTTCAGGCGCGGGAAGGCGGCAAACAGGCGCACGTCGAGGGTGCGCAGGGCCTCAGGGCGGGTGCACTGGAACACGAACATGGCGTCGATGTCGGCATGGCCGTGTTCGTGTGCACCGCTACTGTCATGGCCGTGATTGTGGTCGGCACTGGTTTCGAAAAGCGGTGATTTGAGTTCGGTGGACCGGGCCGTGCATGCGGCAGCCGTACTCGGCACGAACAAGGCTGCCGGCCGTTCGAGCGTTTGCTTTGTGCGGGCGAGGGCGGCACGCTCGCGCGTGTTGCGCGGGGCGTGCTCGAAACCGAGCAGGCTGTCGGCAGGCGCTTCCAGCATCAGGGTGAGCGTGGAACCATCGATCGCAATGTCGAGGCGGGCTTCGCCATGTACGTGGGACTCGGCTGCCTGTGTGGCCAGCGGAATCAGGCCCAGGGCGAGGCAGGCAAGGCGCAGCTTGATGGGGATCATTCCGGGAACTCCTCTGGAAATTAGGCAGCGGCTGGGTGCGCGCAATACGGGATCGGTGGCCGCGGAGAAGGTTCAATGTGCATGCGCGTGACTCATGACCTGGCCAAGCAGCATGGACCCCACGCCCGCGCCGATGAGCAGGAGCTGCCAGGCGCTGTTGCGCAGGCCCGGCTGGCGCTGCAGGTGGGGCACCAGATCGGATACGGCAATGTAGATGAAGCTCGCTGCCGCCAGCGCAAGCACGATGGGCAGGACGTGCCGGGCATCGCCCAGCAGGAAGTAGCCGATCACACCGCCAGCCACCATGGTCGCGCCTGAGAGCAGGTTGAGCAGCAGCGCTTTTCCGCGGCTCAGGCCGGCGGCGAGCAGCACCATGAAGTCGGCGAGTTCCTGTGGGATCTCGTGCAGCAGGATGGCGGCTGCGGTGACGATGCCCAGATGGGTATCGAGCATGAAGGCGGCAGCGATGGCCACGCCGTCGACGAAGTTGTGCAGGCCATCGCCGATCACCACCATGGGGACCGCGGCTTTCAGTCCGCAATCATGCGCGTCGCCGCAATGGCTGTGACGCCACAGCGTGGATTTTTCCAGCAGGAAGAACCCGAGCAGGCCGATCAGCACCCAGGCACCCGTCTGGTGCGGGGAAAGCCCGGCCTCCTGGGCGTGCGGGATCATGCCGAGAAAGGCCGCGCCGAGCAGGGTGCCGACCGCGAAGCTGACCAGCAGATCGGCGTGGCGGCGCAGCAGGGTGAGCGCGAGACTGCCCGCAAGCAACACGGAGAGCAGGCCGCCGGCCAGGGTGGCGAGAAGGATGAACAGGAGGGTCATGGGAGCCACTCGGTTGCGTGGCCGGATACGGTGCGAAGGCGGGTGGGCCGGTCGGTCTGCATGGGTTCAGGCCGCGGGCGAGGCACAATCGGCGCAGCGGCCATGCACGGTGATTTCGAGATGATCCGGCTCGAAGCCCGGGGGGAGTGCCGGACTGGCCAGGGGAGCGGCATCGTCCAGGCAGAAAAGCCGGCCGCAGTCCCGGCATTCGAAATGGGCGTGCGTCGCATGGGCATGCAAGGGGCTGAAACGCCGTACCCGGTCGTGGCCGGTCACGCTATGCACCAGCCCCTGTGCCACCAGCCAGTCGAGCACGCGATAGAGGGTGACCTTGTCGAAAGGCCGGCCGCCGGCGCCCGCTGCGAGCTGAAGATCCTGATGCGACATGGCGGCATCGGCCGCCAGCAGCAGTTGCAGAACCCGTACCCGCGCCGGCGTCAGGCTTGCGCCACGCTGCTGCAAGAGCCGGGAGGCCTGGTCGTGGTGGGGGAGCGCGGTTGGCATGTGCGCATTCTAGGCGCACTGGAGACGGACTTGCAACCTGGTTGCATTATCGTTCCGGAAAAACCCCCTGGGGTCAGGGGGGTGGGAACTCAGGCGTGCAGCTTTTCCATTTTTTCGTGCCGTTCCTGCGCCTCGATGGAATATTCGGCGGTGGGGCGCGCCAGCAGGCGGGGCAGACCGATGGGTTCGCCGGTTTCGAGACAGTAGCCGAATTCGCCCGATTCGATGCGGGCCAGCGCCTTGTTGATCTTCTTCAGCAGCTTGCGTTCGCGGTCGCGCACGCGCTGTTCGAGCATGTTCTCTTCCTCGACCGTGGCGCGGTCGTTGGGGTCGGCGAAGTTCTCGTTTTCCTTCAGGTGTTCGCCCGTGTCGGCGGCATTGGCCAGCATTTCCTCGCGCAGGGCTTCGAGCCGCGCGCGGAAGAACTCGAGCTGGGCCTTGTTCATGTAGTCCGACTCCGGCATCTTGAGCAGGGCGGCTTCGGTCAGCGGTTTGGTTGATGCAGGCATTGAAAAGGCTCCAAGTATCGTCTGTGTTACGACGGTAAAACCGGGCACCCGGTTTTGGCCAAGGCGGGAGTCTGAACGTCCTTGGCGCGGGATGCAAGTCCGCCGTGCGTCGGGGCTGCATTCTGCCCGATTCCGTCATAATCCGGTCGTGGAACTGTGATGCGCGCAAGCCCTGTACCGGACTGCCGCGGGATCGGAGGGAACCATGCTGAAATACGTGCTGATGGCATTGCTGCTTTCCGGCTGTGCGGCACTGGAGTCGGCCGACCCGGCCTCGCCGCATCATGCCTATGTGCCCGGCTGGACGGTGCAGTTGCACCGGCCGCTCACGATTCCGGCCGATTCCGCGACGGTACGGCTGCAATACGGCCGCATCGTGCCGCGCAACAGCGTGCAGGAACATGATCCCTTCTGCGTGGTGGAGCTCGATACCGTGCGCCCCTCGCCGCAGACGCTGAAGCCGGGGCGCTTCGAAGTGTGGCGCGTCACGCGCAGCGTGACGCCCATTTCTGCGGATGCACGCAGGTCGTTTGCCCGCCTGCGCCAGGTCGACGACGATGGCGATCCGAGCTTCCTGTATTTCATCACTGCGTTTCGCCTGCGCGATCCGGCGCAGCCTGCGTTGCGCGGCATGACCTGCGCCTGGAACCAGATGGCGCCGGGCAACCGCGCCCTGATGCGGCACCTCACGCTGGACGAAATCCGTGTCGCGCTGGGCGACTGGATCACCCTGAATCCGCCACGGGAGACCCCATGAAACCCGCCGATACCCGCGTCAAGCCAGACAGCAAGGTCAGACTGTCCGACTGGGATCCGGACGACGACAGTATCGTAGGCAATGACAAGTCCGATGCCCGCGAACGCCTCGAGACCGACCGCGCGCGTCTCGAATCGCTGCAGGAGCTGCTGTATGCCGAAGGGCGGCACAAGCTCCTCGTGGTATTGCAGGCGATGGATACGGCCGGCAAGGACTCGACCATCCGGCACGTTTTCCAGGGTGTCGATCCGCTGGGCGTGAAGGTGGCAAGCTTCAAGGCACCGACGCACTACGAACTGGCGCGAGACTACCTGTGGCGCGTGCATCATCACGTGCCGGGCACGGGCGAGATCGCGATCTTCAACCGCTCGCACTACGAGGATGTCCTGATCACCCGTGTCAACGGCTGGATCGACGCGGCCGAGTGCAGGCGGCGCTATCGCCAGATCAACGATTTCGAGCGCATGCTGGCGGAAACGGGCACGACCATCCTCAAGTTCTACCTGCACATTTCGAAGGACGAGCAGAGAAGGCGCCTGGAGGCGCGCCGCGACACCCCGGACAAACAATGGAAATTCCAGCCCGGCGATCTCGTCGTGCGTGCGCAGTGGGACGAGTACATGGAGGTCTACGAGGCCGCACTGTCGGCGACCAGCACCGCACACGCGCCCTGGCACGTCATCCCCGCCAACAGCAAGCTGGCGCGCAATCTCATGGTGTCGCGCCTGCTCATCGATGCGCTGGAGGGACTCGACATGCGCTACCCTCCGCCCGTCGAAGGGGCAGCGGATACCGAGATCGAATGAGCGCTATTTGACGATGCTGAGGTGCGCCGGTCGCGCAGGCCGGGCGCCTGGCTGCGCGCCGTGCATCGCCTGCCAGCCCGGGAAGGCCTCTGGGCGGTGGATATGGTAGCCCTGCAGGTAGTCCACCCCGATCTCGTTCAGCATCGCCATCATTCCGGCATCCTCGACCTGTTCGGCGATGGAGTGCATGCCGAAATCGCGTGCGAGCTGTGCAATCGATCGCACGATGGCCTGGTCGCGGCTGTCGGTGAGCATGCCGCGCACGAAGGCGCCGTCGATCTTGAGATAGTCGGCCGGCAGATGCTTGAGGTAGAAGAACGAGGACGCATCGCGCCCGAAGTCGTCGAGCGCGAACTGGCAGCCGCGTGGACGCAGCCCCTGAATCAGGCGCTGCGCGTCTTCCAGGTTGACCACTGCAGCGGTTTCGGTGACTTCGAAGCCGAGCCGAGCACCCGGCACGCCGTAGTGGTCGAGCAGGCTGCAGACCACGTCCAGGAAGGATTCGTCGGCAACGGTCTTGCCCGAGAGATTGATGAAATACACCGCGTTGTCGTCGGGTCGCGCAGCCAGCCAGGAGATCACCGCCTCGACCATCCAGCGGTCGAGGATGGGTGCCTGGCCGTAGCGCTCCAGTGCGGACAGGAGTTTGGCGGGGCCCTCGATCACGCCGTTGCGCTGCCAGCGTATCAGCACTTCGTAGTGGGGCTGGCCGTTGCCCGAGGTCGGCTGGATGAGCTGGCGGTAGGGCAGGAACTGGTTCGCTTCCAGTGCATGGGCGAAATCGGCGGCCCAGCCCATCTCGGCCTCGAGACGACGGAAGCCGACCTCGTCGGCCTCGTACAGCATGACCCGGCCGCTGCCTTCGGACTTGGCACGGTAACAGGCCATGTCGGCCTGCACCATGATGTCTCCGGCAGAGGCGGCTTCGCGCGTGATCGATGCGATGCCGGCACAGGCCCCCAGGGTGAAACGTCGCCCCTTGTGCTCGAAGCGGAAATCGCGGATACGCTGTACCACTGCGCGGCAGACGCGCATTGCCTCGTCAGGCAGGGTGTCGAAGAGGATAAGGCCGAATTCGTCGCCGCCCAGACGGCCGAGGTAGGCATGGTTGGGCAGGGCTGCGCGCATGGTCTGTGCGATATCCTGCAGCAGGCTGTCGCCCACTGCGTGGCCACAGGTGTCGTTCACCAGCTTGAATTGATCGAGGTCGATGTAGCAGAACGCGTGCTGCTCCGCCAGGTCACGTGCGGTCCGCAGCGCACGGGCCAGGCGTCCTTCCACCGCCCGGCGGTTGGGCAGCCGGGTGAGCGTGTCGTGGAAGGCCATCTCGCGCAGGTTGTCGAGGAGCTGCTTCTTCTCGGTTTCGTCGCGCAGCACGTAGACCGCACCGAAGCCACCGTTGCCGGTGAGAGGCGCACAGCTGTAGCTGATCGCGAAGATCTGGCCAAAGCGCGTGTACAGGCGGGCCGATCCATTCTTGCCTCTTCTGGGGGACTCGGAGGCGAGGAAGCAGGTCGGCATTTCTTCCTCGCTGCTGGCACGGTCGAGCGTCATCAGTTCGCGCAGCGGCTGGCCTGCGGCATCTTCCAGCGCGCTGCCGAGCAGACTTTCGGCACTGGGGTTGAGGTAGACGACCCGGTTGCGCGCATCTGTGACGATGACCGCATCGTTGATCGACTGCAGCGTCACCTGCCAGCGTTCCTTCTCGTGTTCGAGGGCGGCTTCGTCCAGTTTGCGCTGGGTGACATCGAAGCGGATCGAGAGATACTTCTGCGGCAGACCGTCCTCGCCCTTGATCGGCAGGATGGTCGACGCCATCCAGAATGGGCGGCCATCGCGCGCACGGTTGCAGATTTCGCCGCGCCAGGTGCGTCCGGCCGTGATCGTCTGCCACAGGTTTTCGAAGTAGGTGCGGTCGTGCCAGCCGGAATTGAGGATGCGGAAGTTCTGTCCGATCAGCTCCTCGCGGGTGTAGCCGGACAGTACGCAGAACAGCTCGTTGACGTAGGTGATGGTCCCGTCGAGGGCCGCCTCGGCCACCGCCGCCGAGCTGTCGAGTGCCTTCTGCTGTTCGCCCAGGTCGGTGAGCAGACGTTCCAGCGCCGCGTTCATGTGATTGAAGCCACGCAGGGTGTCGCGCATTTCGGGGGGGCAGCCGGGGCTGACCGGCAGGCGTGCGCTGTAGTCGCCGGATTCCACCTGGCGGGCGGCAGTGCGCAGGGTATCCAGGCCACGCAGATTGAATTTCAGCATCAGGTGGATCAGCCAGCCGAGCAGGATGAAGGCAGCCGTGAGCACGCCGAACAGTCGGGTGCCCAGCTGCCAGAGGAAATCCTCGTAGGCATGCGGCGAAGGCTGCACGGCAAGACGACCGTAGGCCTTGCCACCGACCTCGAGAACGGCGAGCAGGCGCGGCGGATCGAGTGCCACCAGCCGGGCAAACCAGTCGGGGCGGGCGGACCGACGACGCGGCGTATCTTCGCGCAGCGTGAAGCCGTTGCTGGCGGTGTATTCCACGTAGAGCAGGTTGCCCTGGGCAATCGGCGTCTTCAACTGTGCGCGCACGGCCGCGTAATCCCCCACGATGACGGAGTCCGCCACGGCCTGCGTCAACGCGGCGAGCTGGGCGGCGGCCTGGACGCGCAGCCCCGTGTCGCCGTTCTGGCGTGCGACTTGCAGAATCTGCTGGCCGGCAAGGGCTAGCAGCGCCAGCATGACGACGAGTACGGCTCCCATGACGCGCCCCCGCAGGCCGAATCCGGACAGCAGGGGGACGCGGCCATGGCGGGCCAGGGAGGGGGCGAGGGGCTTCATATCGGGGGAATCGGCCGCGTATCCCAATCCTGAAGGGATTGAAAAACAATGCCCGTTTGGGAGCGCTTACCCACTCTCGGGCAGGTGCTGAGGCGTCAGGATTTGCGGCGCGCGCGCGGGTGTGCCTGGTCGTAGACCTTGGCGAGATGCTGCCAGTCGAGATGGGTGTAGACCTGCGTGGTGCCGATGCTGGCATGGCCGAGCAATTCCTGCACGGCACGCAGGTCTCCCGAGGACTGCAGGACATGGGTGGCGAAGGCATGACGCAGCAGATGCGGGTGGACATGCTGCGGCAGGCCGGCGCGCACGGCCCAGCGTTCCAGCCGCAGCTGCACGCTGCGTGGGCTCAACCGCGTGCCGCGGCGGTTGACGAAGAGCGCCGCAACGCCATCCTGCGCCAGCGCGTGGCGCAGGGGCAGCCAGGCCGCCAAGGCAGCGAGCGCCCGCGTGCCCACGGGCACCACCCGGGTCTTGCGTCCCTTGCCGGTGACCGTGGCCTCGCCCGAGTGTACGTCGAGACCGGCCAGATCGAGCCCCACCAGTTCCGAGAGGCGCAGGCCGGAGGAATAGGTCAGTTCGAACATCGCCCGATCGCGCACGTCCAGCGGGTCCGTGGCAGGTGCATCGAGGAGCTGCGCGCAGGTGTCGGGCGACAGCACCTCCGGCAGGGATTTTGCTGCCTTTGGGGGGCGCAGGCCGACGCAGGGATTGGCCGGATAGCCAAGCCTGCGGCAGGCGAAGGCGTAGAAACCGCGCCAGCTCGACAGATGGCGTGCCACGCTTTTGGGGGACAGGTTGCCGGCGCGCAGTGCGACGATGGCGCTACGGATATCGGCTGCATCAAGTTCGGTCAGTGGCTTGGCGCCGGCGTGACGCAGCAGGCTGTCGAGATCGCGCCGGTAGGCGGCGAGGGTATGCGGCGACAGCCGCCGTTCGGCGGCGAGGTGCTGCAGGTAGGGCGCGAAGGCGTCGAGGCTCACTGCATCCGTGTCAGCGCCGCGGCGACCACCTGCCCGAGGCGTGCGAGATAGAGCGTACCCATGCCGGCGTAGAAGCGCTTGTCTTCCTCGGACGCCAGTACCAGCAGACCGAGCGAGGGGCTGGCGGCTGCGGTGCGCAGTGGGATGCAGGCGAAACTTCTGAGATGCGGCGAGACTTCGCCAAACCAGTCGCTGGCCTGAGGCACCGCGAGCGCCCCGCACACGGGCTGCAGCAGGGTGGCGATGGCCGTGGTGCCCTCGGCCGACAGGCCCCCGTCCGCCAGGAGCCGCAGGGCGTGATGCGGGACGGCGAACCCCTCCCGCAGGTGCAGTGCCAGTGCACCTGCGATGTCCTGCGGTGTCTTCGCCGCCACCACGGCCAGGGTGAGTGCGTGCAGCTTCTCGGAAATGCCGTCGTTTTCCTCGCCGAACTGGATGAGCTCGGCGAGCTTGTTTTCCAGCATGCGCACCTTGTCCCGCATCGCGATCAACTGGCGTTCGCTCATCGAGACGGCATGCGTGCCGTGCGGGTGCGGAATGTTCAGTTCCGCCAGCAGGGTGGGAAATTCGTTGAAGAAATTCGGATTCCTGGCGAGGAAATCGGCGATGGCCTGTTTGTCGAGAGGGGCGTCGAGCGTGTCCATTAGAGTTCCAGTTCTCCTTCAAATACGGTTTCGGCCGGACCGGTCATGAAGACGGACCGGCCCATGCCGGCCCATTCGATGACAAGGTCGCCGCCGCGGGTATGCACGCTCACCGGGCTCTGCAGCCAGTCCTGGCGGATGCCCGCCACGGCTGCGGCGCAGGCGCCCGTGCCGCAGGCGAGCGTCTCGCCAGCGCCGCGTTCATAGACGCGCAGGCGGATGTCGTGCGGCGTCAGTACCTGCATGAAGCCGGCGTTGACGCGCTGCGGGAAGCGGGCATGCGCCTCAATGGCGGCGCCGAGGATGTCCACCGGCGCCGAGTCGAGATCGTTCACGCGCAGGACTGCATGCGGATTGCCCATGGACAGTGCGGCGATCTCGACGATGTGCTGGCCGACCTTCAGCGGATAGGTCGGCGCTTCTGCGTCGGCAACGAATGGGATGTCGGCCGGCGCGAAACGCGGTGCGCCCATGTCCACCATGACCTGGCCGTTGTCGAGCAGGCGGGGTTCGATGATGCCGGAGGCGGTTTCCACGCGGATCGCGGTCTTGTCGGTGAGACCCTTGTCGTGCACGAAGCGCACAAAGCAGCGCGCGCCGTTGCCGCATTGCTCAACCTCGCCGCCGTCTGCGTTGAAGATGCGGTAGCGGAAATCGACGCCGGCTTGCGTGGCAGCCTCGACCAGCAGGATCTGGTCGCAGCCGATGCCGAAATGCCGGTCGGCGATGCGGCGGCATAGTGCGGGCGTGAGCGCAACGGTCTGGCGGACCCCGTCGAATACGACGAAATCGTTGCCCAGGCCCTGCATCTTGGTGAAACGCACGCTCATGCGGTCTTGTGTCCTGGGATGTCCTGTCGGGAGGGGGCGTTCGGGTCGGCAATGTCCTCAAGTTTAGCGCCACGCCTCCTCCGGCGATAGCAGGCAGCGGCAAATCACAGCGCGCATTCCATCACATGGTCGTCCATCACAAAGCCGGCGCCGATGTCGAATACCCGCGATTCGACAATCTGCAAGCCGTATTTTTCGTATGCACGGATCGCCCGGGCATTGCCGCGGTTGACCTGCAGGCGGATGTGCGTTGCCCCCTGTGCGCGGGCCCAGTCGCAGGCGGCTGCAAAGAGCAGCGCACCCAGGCCGCGGCGTTGCCGTTCCGGATGGACGTAGAGTTTGTCGAGCTTGCAGATGCTGCCCGCGATGAAGGCGTGCGCAAACCCCGCCAGCGGCCTGCCCAGCCCCCACCATGCGTGAAGCGGGTCGTCGAACTGCGTGCGGATGCGCGTCGCCGCGTAGCGGTCGCCCAGCATGTACTCGATCTGCGCCTCGCCGATGAGCCCGGGATAGGTAGCCTGCCAAACCGTGCGCGCGAGGGCGGCGACCGCCTCGATCTCGCATGGTACGAGGCGTCGGGGCAGGTCATGCATACAGGCCCGGTTCGCCCGCGGGGCGTGTCTTGAAACGGCGGTGCAGCCAGAGATACTGCGGCGGCATCTCGCGGATGCGGTCTTCGATGAAGGCGTTCATGCGCGCGACGTCGGCTTCGAGATCACCGCTCGGGTAATTGTCCCAGGGGGGGTAGAAATGCACGGCATAGCCGCGCCCCCAGGACAGCTGGCGGGTGACGACCGGCACGACCTGCGCACCGGTGAGCTTGGCCAGGCGGGGCAGCGCCGATACGGTGGCGGCCGGTACACCGAAGAAAGGCACGAACACGGCATTGCGGCGTCCGTGGTCCTGGTCGGGCAGGTAGTAGAAGGGGCGGCCGGAACGAATCGCCGCAAGCGTCCCCTTGATGCCTTCGTTGCGGGCGATCAGCACGATGTCCCTGAAGCGCGTGCGACCGTGTCGAATGAATTTGTCGCTGACAGGGTCCTTGGCGGGCGCGTACATCGAGGCAATTTCCCAGTCCATCGTGAGTCGTATGCCGCCCATGTCGAGTCCGACGAAGTGCGGTGCAAGCCAGATCACCGGACGCGCACCATCGCCCAGCGCCTCATCGGGGTTGTCGATGCGCACGAGCCGGCGCAGACGGGCCTCGCTCCCCCACCACAGCACGCCATGCTCCAGTACCGCCCTCACCGAAGTCTGAATGGTCTGGCGCAGCCAGCGACGGCGAACGGCTGCGGGCACGTCGGGAAAACACAGGCCGAGGTTGGTGGCACCCACACTGCGCCTGCGGCCCGGAAACAGCGCCATCAGCCAGCCCAGGGCGTTGCCCAGGCCGGCCTGGACGGGGAGCGGCAGCCAGTGCACGAGCCACAGGAAGCCTACGCCGAGCCACATGCCCCACAGGTAGGGGTGGTAGAGACTGACCGCGATGCGCTTCATGCGGGCGTGCCGGGCTCCGGCGCCCCGCCAGGGCGCTTGTGGCGGTTGTAGGTCCACATGTACTGCGCAGGAAAGCGGCGCACGATGGCTTCGACCGCGAGATTGATGCGGGTTGCCGCTGCGGTCCTGTCCTCCGGAAATCCCTCCTCGAGGGGGATCACGTGCAGGTGAAATCCCCGTCCCCACGACAGTCGCTCCGCCGCAACAAAGAAGACTGCCGCGCCGGTCTTGCGCTGCAGGTTGATGGCGAGAGTCGGGGTGTAAGCCGGGCGGCCGAAGTAGGGGGCCCATACCCCGTCGCCGCTGCTGGCGACCTGGTCGGGCAGGATGCCGATTGCCTCGCGGCGTTTCAGTGCAGCCAGTTGCGCACGTACGCCAGACAGATCGGTGGGCACCAGTACTGCCAGTCCGCGTTCGCGGCCAGTGCGCATCAGCCGCGCGAGCAAAGGATTGCGCGGCGGCTTGTACATCGCGGTGAAAGGATGCAACGAAGCGTAGTACAGGCTGATGAGCTCGAAGCAGCCGATGTGAGGCGACATCAGGATGATGCCCTTGCCGCTGGCGCGTGCCGCATCGATGTGCTCCCACCCGATCGTGTGCCGAACCAGTTTCAGTACCGATGCATAGGGCCGCAGCCACACCGCCAGCAGTTCGACGATGCCCTTGCCGGATTCGCCGATGGCATTGTGCAGCAGGCGCCTGCAATCGCGGCCGGGGGTACACAGGCCGCTCTCGGAGATGTTTCCGCGCATTCGGGCGGCGTGCCGCCCCGGCGACCAGTAGATCAGCCATCCCAGCACTATGCCGAATCCGTGCAGTACGGGCAGAGGCAGGCGGGCGAAGAGTTTGAAGAGTCCGATCACGCGGGATTGACGCGCGGTGAAATCCCGCGGCAGAATGCTGATGCCGCCGGGTTAATCTTGACAACTTGCGGGCGGGGTACAAATACAGCTAAAGCGTCGCCGCTCCCTTCGTCCCGTGAGCCGGTTACGCAGTCGGTAACCGGGACAACAGGAGCAGTCATGCAGAAGGATTTCATTTTCACGTCTGAGTCGGTGTCCGAAGGCCACCCCGACAAGATGGCGGACCAGGTGTCGGATGCGGTTCTCGACGCGATTCTAACCCAGGACAAACGCGCCCGCGTGGCGTGCGAGACGCTGCTGACCACGGGGCTGTGCGTGATCGCTGGCGAGATCACCACCTCGGCGGTCATCGATTACAACCAGATCGCGCGCCAGACCATCAAGCGTATCGGCTACGATTCCTCCGAGATCGGCTTCGACTACAACACCTGCGCCGTGCTGGTCACTGTCGGCAAGCAGTCGCCCGACATCGCGCAGGGCGTGGATCGCGCCCACGACGACAATCTCGATCAGGGCGCCGGCGACCAGGGCCTGATGTTCGGCTACGCCTGCAACGAAACGCCGGTGCTGATGCCGATGCCGATCTATCTTGCGCACCGCCTCACCGAGCGCCAGTCCGAACTGCGCAAGGATGGTCGCCTGCCCTGGCTGCGACCGGATGCCAAGTCGCAGGTTTCGGTGCGCTACGTCGACGGCAAACCGCAGTCCATCGACACGGTCGTGCTCTCCACCCAGCACAACCCTGAGGTCTCGCAGGCACAAATTACCGAGGCGGTGATCGAGGAGGTCATCAAGCCCGTGCTGCCGAAGGAGATGCTGACCGGCGATACGCGCTATCTGGTCAATCCGACCGGGCGCTTCGTGGTGGGCGGCCCGATGGGCGACGCCGGTCTTACCGGCCGCAAGATCATCGTCGATACCTACGGCGGCGCCGCCCCGCACGGGGGCGGGGCATTCTCCGGCAAGGATCCGTCCAAGGTCGATCGCAGTGCGGCCTATGCGGGGCGTTACGTCGCCAAGAACATCGTTGCCGCTGGCCTGGCGGACAAATGCATGGTCCAGGTCAGCTATGCCATCGGCGTCGCCAGACCGACCTCGCTGATGGTCGATACCTTCGGCACCGGCAGGATCCCCGAGGCCAGGATCGTCGAGCTGATCCAGAGCCACTTCGACCTGCGGCCCAAGGGTATCGTCAACATGCTCGACCTGCTGCGCCCGATTTACACGCGCACCGCAAGCTATGGCCATTTCGGGCGCGACGAACCGGATTTCACCTGGGAGGTGACGGACAAGGCCGACGCGCTGCGGGCGGCGGCTGGTTTATAATCCAGGCTCGATTCGGGCGAGCCATTCGCCCCCTTGTGCCGAGGAGCGCTGCGACGGGTTCACCGCCAGGCTCGGCACAGGCGACGTTTCAACCGCGCTCGTTGACTTGCAGCAGGGCTGCGGGCAAACGAGCGTGCCCCTGCTGCCATTCAAGGAGTTTCACCATGAATGCAGTATCCAAGCCTTCCAATTTCACCGATTTCGTCGTCGCCGACCTGTCGCTTGCCGACTGGGGCCGCAAGGAAATCCGCATTGCGGAAACCGAGATGCCCGGTCTCATGGCGATCCGCGAGGAATTCGCCGCCGCCAAACCCCTGGCCGGCGCGCGCATCACCGGTTCGCTGCACATGACAATCCAGACCGCGGTGCTGATCGAGACCCTGCAGGCGCTGGGCGCCGAGGTGCGCTGGGCCTCGTGCAACATCTTCTCGACGCAGGATCATGCCGCGGCGGCCATCGTGGCGACCGGCACGCCCGTGTTCGCGGTGAAGGGCGAGTCGCTCGAAGATTACTGGGACTACACCCACCGCATCTTCGAATGGCCGGACGGTGGATTCTCGAACATGATCCTGGACGACGGCGGTGATGCGACGCTGCTGCTGCATCTGGGTGCGCGCGCAGAACAGGACATCGGCGTGGTCGGCAATCCGACCAGCGAGGAGGAGCGCGTGCTGTTCGCCGCGATCAAGGCCAAACTGGTCAAGGATCCGACTTGGTACTCGGTGCGTCTCGCTGCGGTGAAAGGGGTGACCGAGGAGACGACCACCGGCGTGCACCGCCTGTACCAGATGCATGTGCGCGGCGAACTCAGGTTCCCGGCGATCAACGTCAACGATTCGGTGACCAAGTCCAAATTCGACAATCTCTACGGCTGTCGCGAGTCGCTGGTCGACGGCATCAAGCGTGCGACCGACGTGATGGTCGCTGGCAAGATCGCCGTGGTCGCCGGCTACGGCGACGTCGGCAAGGGCTCGGCGCAGGCGCTGCGTGCGTTGTCGGCGCAGGTGTGGGTGACCGAGATCGATCCGATCTGCGCGCTGCAGGCGGCGATGGAAGGCTACCGTGTCGTGACCATGGACTATGCTGCCGACAAGGCCGACATCTTCGTCACCGCCACCGGCAACTACCACGTCATCACCCATGACCACATGGCGAAGATGAAGGACCAGGCCATCGTCTGCAACATCGGGCACTTCGACAACGAGATCGACGTCGCGAGCATCGAGGGCTACCAGTGGGAAGAGATCAAGCCGCAGGTCGATCACGTGATCTTCCCGGACGGCAAGCGCATCATCCTGCTCGCCAAGGGCCGTCTGGTGAACCTCGGCTGCGCCACCGGCCATCCGAGCTACGTGATGTCGTCGTCGTTCGCGAACCAGACCATCGCGCAGATCGAGCTGTGGCAGGAACGCGATTCCGGAAAGTACCCGGTCGGTGTCTACACCCTGCCCAAACATCTGGACGAGAAAGTCGCGCGCCTGCAGCTGAGGAAGCTCAACGCGCAGCTGACCGAACTGACCGACTACCAGGCGAAGTACATCGGCGTGGACAAGAACGGCCCCTACAAGGCCGAGCACTACCGCTACTGATCGGCTCACCCGGAAAGGAGGGCGTCATGCGCCTGCTCTTGGTATGGATACTCAACGCCGTCGCCCTGCTTGCGGTGACTTACCTGCTGCCCTCGATCCAGGTCTCGGGTTTCGGCGCGGCTTTGCTGGCTGCGCTCGTGCTTGGCCTCATCAACACGCTGGTGCGGCCGGTGCTGGCGCTGCTGACGCTGCCGATCACGGTGCTCACGCTGGGCATCTTCTACCTGGTCCTGAATGGCCTGCTGTTCTGGCTGGCCAGTGCGCTGATCCCGGGTTTCCAGGTGCAGGGATTCGTCTCCGCACTGGTCGGGGCCATTCTCTACGGCGTCATTGCATGGGCGCTGTCGGCGCTCATTCCGGATAAAAAAGGCTGACCATGACCGAACGCACTTTCAGCTTCGAATTTTTTCCGCCCAAGACCGCGGAGGGCGCGGAAAAGCTGCGCGCCACGCGCGAGCAGCTCGCACAGTTGAAGCCCAAGTTTTTTTCCGTGACCTTCGGCGCGGGCGGCTCGACGCGAGACCGTACCCTGGAAACCGTGCGCGAAATCCAGGCGAGCGGCTCGGAGGCCGCGCCGCACCTCTCGTGCATCGGCTCGACGCGCGAGAACATCCGCGAAATCCTCGACGCATACAAAAGCCAGGGCATCCGGCATCTGGTCGCGTTGCGCGGCGACCTGCCCTCGGGGACGCTGGACGCGGGCGAATTCAACTACGCCAACGAACTGGTGAGCTTCATCCGGAAAGAAACCAGCGACTGGTTCGAGATCGAGGTCGCGGCCTATCCGGAAATCCATCCGCAGGCGCGTTCGTGGAAGGACGACCTCGCCAACTTCAAGCGCAAGGTCGATGCCGGGGCGGATTCGGCGATCACGCAGTACTTCTTCAACGCGGATGCCTACTTCCGCTTCGTCGAGGAAACGCGGGCCATGGGTGTGGGCATTCCGGTGGTGCCGGGCATCATGCCCATCGGCAACTACATGCAGCTCGCGCGTTTCTCGGACGCCTGCGGTGCGGAAATACCGCGCTGGCTGCGCAAGAAGTTGGAAAGCTACGGCGATGACCTGGTCTCGATCCGTGCCTTCGGGCTGGACGTGGTCACCGAGCTGTGCGACCGCCTGCTGGCCGGCGGCGCGCCGGGCCTGCACTTCTACACCATGAATCAGGCCGGGCCTTCCACCACCATCTGGCAGCGGCTGGGCCTGTCGTAATGCCTACAGCCAGGTAACCCGTTGCTGCAGGGCCGCGAGTTCGACCGCGGCATCCTGCAGATGGTCGGCATCGCCCGTCGAGCCGGCGACCACGCCCTTGTCAGCTACCGGCGCGAGATTGTCGAGCTTGAAGCGGCCCTTGCCGGTCTGGTCGCGCAGGAAGCAGCTTTCGTCGAAGAACAGACGATCGCCGCTGGCATCGACTTCGTCTGAATCGACCGAGTCGTAGCCGATGAGCTTCTTCACGTCATCGAGACCGGCGATGTCCACGGCAGTCACGGTCTTGTTGCTGGCATCGATGAGATAGGCTTTCATGGGCATCCTCACAGGCAGCGCTTGAGCGCGTTCAGACAATAGTCGATGTTTTCCTGCCGGGCCGAATGGCCCATCAGGCCGATGCGCCAGATCTTGCCGGCCATGTCGCCCAGGCCCGCGCCGATTTCAAGATTGAAGTCGGCCAGCAGCTTGGCGCGCACGACGGTGTCGTCCGCGCCCTCGGGTACGTAGACGCTGTTCAGTTGCGGCAGGCGGGCGGATTCCTCGACCACGTACTTGAGGCCCATCCCCTCCAGCCCGGCCTTGAGTATGTCGTGCATCGCGCGATGGCGTGCCCACGCATTTTCCAGGCCTTCCTCCTCCAGCATCACCAGGGCTTCGTGAAGGCCGTACATCGGGTTGATCGGCGCGGTGTGGTGGTAGGTGCGCTTGCCGGCGGCCTGCCAGTAACCCAGCACCAGGTTGAGGTCGAGGAACCAGCTCTGCACCGGCGTCTTGCGCACCCGGATCGCGTCAATGGCCTTCTGCGAGAACGACACGGGCGACAGGCCCGGTGTGCATGACAGGCATTTCTGGCTGCCCGAATAGGCGGCGTCGATGCCCCAGGCGTCGAGATGGATCGGCGTGCCGCCAAGGCTGGTCACGCAATCCATGATGGTCAGCGCGCTGAATTCCTGCGCGATCCCCGCCAGCGCCGCGGCGTCCGATTGCGCACCGGTCGAGGTCTCGGCGTGCACGAAAGCCAGGATCTTCGCGTCGGGGTTGGCCTTGAAGGCGTCGCGCACCTTGTCCGGCGAAACCGGCGCGCCCCAGGCATCGTCGACGACCACGGGCACGCCGCCGGTGCGTTTCACGTTTTCCAGCATGCGGCCGCCGAACACGCCGTTTCTGCACACGATGACCTTGTCGCCCGGCTCGACCAGATTGACGAAGCACATCTCCATGCCGGCCGAGCCAGGCGCGGACACCGGAAAGGTCAGCGCGTTCTGCGTCCGGAAGGCCATGCGCAACATGGCCTTGATCTGTTCCATCAGCTCGACGAAGGCGGGGTCGAGGTGGCCGATGGTCGGACGTGCCATGGCGTCGAGCACGCGTTGTGGCACGTCCGAGGGGCCGGGGCCCATGAGGATGCGCCTGGGAGGAAGGAAGGAAGTCGTCATGACCTTGTTCTCGGTATGGAAAATTGAATAAAATCAAAGGCTTGATTCTACGGGGAAACGCGCGGGGGCGAGAAGCCCCTCAGTCGGCGGGCGGTTTGCCCATTAGCGGTCGCATGGCCGTCAGGAGACTGTTGAACACCCGCGGGTGCAGCTTCTCCTGCTCGGCCAGCATCTGCTTCATGGCGTAACGCTGCTGCGGTTTGGCAAAGCAGGCCGGACAGTTCTCGAAGATCACCGGCAGGCCGGCGTCGGCGGCGAAGGCGCGCGTCTGTCGTTCGCGCACATAGACGAACGGGCGGATCACGCGCAGGTCGCCCGCATCGTTGCAGTAATGCGGCGACATGGTGCGGAGCTTGCCGCCGAAGAACATCGACATCATCAGGGTCTCGGCGAGGTCATCAAGATGCTGCGCGAGTGCGACGACATTGCAGCGCTGCTCGCGCGCGATGCGGTAAAGAATGCCGCGGCGCATGCGCGAACAGTAGGCGCAGAAGGAATCGCTGTCTCGAATCAGCGTCTTCTGCGCTTCCTCGACGATGGGCTGCGACTCCAGGAAATAGGGCATGCCGAGTGTGGCCATGTAGGGCTTGAGCGGCGAAGGGTCGAACTGGTCGGATTGCGGATCGACCGTACATGCCAGCAATTCGAATTTCACTGGTGCCTTCTGCTGCAGGTGATGCAGGGTATGCAGCAGCGACAGCGAGTCCTTGCCGCCCGACAGGCCCAGCAGGATACGGTCGCCGTCGCGGATCATGCGGTAATCGCCGATGGCCCGGCCGGCTTCGGAAATCAGCGAGCGGGAGGGCCTGACCCAGGCGGCGGGTGCGTCCGCGTTCATGCCGGGAACTGCAGCGCGTGCAGTTGTGCGTAGCGCCCGGATTGCGCGAGGAGCGCGGCATGGGGGCCGACTTCGACGATGCGCCCGCTTTCCAGCACGACGATGCGATCGGCACGCTCGACGGTGCTCAGACGGTGCGCAATGACGAGCGTTGTGCGGCCCTGCATCAGGGTTTCGAGTGCGGCCTGCACATGGCGCTCGGATTCGTTGTCGAGCGCGGAGGTGGCTTCGTCGAGGATGAGGATCGGTGCGTTCTTCAGGATCGCGCGTGCGATGGCGATGCGCTGGCGCTGGCCGCCGGACAGGCGCATGCCGTTCTCGCCTATCATGGTATCGAGTCCTTCGGGCAGTGCCTGGATGAAATCCCACGCGTGCGCGGCAACGCAGGCAGCCCGGATGTCGTCGGCGCTCGCGTCGCGCCTGCTGCCGTAGGCGATGTTGTTCGCCAGCGTATCGTTGAACAGCACCACGTCCTGCGAGACCAGGGCGATGTGGCTGCGCAGGTTCTGCAGGGCGATTTCGCGCGTGTCGATTCCGTCGAGCGCGATGCTTCCGCTGTCCGGATCGTAGAAGCGCGGCACCAGGTTCGCCAGGGTGGTCTTGCCGGAGCCCGAGGCGCCGACCAGCGCAACAGTTTCGCCCGGCTTGATATCAAGCGTGATACCGACGAGTGCCGGCGTCGATTTTCCAGGATACACCAGGGAAACGTCATTGAAGGCAAGGCGTCCGTCGATGCGTGGCAGCATGCGCGTACCCGTATCGCGTTCAGCCTCCTGGTCGAGCAGGGCGAAGATGGTTTCGGACGCGGCGAGTCCCCGCTGCATCTGGTCGTTCACGGCGGTCAGTCGCTTAAGCGGCGCAAACAGCAGCAGCATCGACATGAAGAATGCGACAAAGCCGCCAACCGTGGTCGCATCCTCGCTGGCCTGGTCGGCGGCAATGTAGACGATGATGGCGAGTGCGACTGCAGCCAGGAGCTGCACCAGCGGCTCATACACTGCATTGGCAGCGACACGTTTCATCTCGAACAGGCGCGCCTGGTTGGCGGCGTGGCGAAAGCGACCTTGTTCGTAGGTTTCGCCGCCGTAGAGCTTGACCACGCGATGGCCATCGACCGCCTCACCCACCACCTGCGTCAGGTCGCCGATATTCTGCTGCAAGCGACGGGCAAGGCCGCGTAGCCGCCTGCTGGCCACGCGTACTACCCACAGCGTGAGCGGCGCCATGCAGAACACCACGGCGGTGAGTTTCCAATTCAGCCAGAGCAGATAGCCGAGCAGGCCCAGCACGGTGAGCGAATCGCGTACCAGCGTGGTGACGGCGCTGGTGGCGGACTGGGTGACCTGGGTCACGTTGAAGGCAAGGTGGGCGATCAGCTGGCCGCTGGGGTGCTGATCGAAATATCGCGTGGGCAAGGTCATCAGCTTGTCGAACATCGCGGCGCGAAGATCCATGACCAGGCGGCTGCCGACCCAGGCCATGCAGTAGGTGCTGACGAAACTGGTCAATCCTCGCACCAGAAAGAGCGCGAGCAGCAGTACCGGTACCCAGCGGATGAAATCCTCGTTCTTGCCGACGAAGCCTTCGTCAAGCAGAGGTTTGAACAGGGCTGGCAGCAGCGGCTCGGTGGCGGCGGTGAGGATGAGGCCAAGCAGCGACAGTGCGAACATGCGCCAGTGCGGCCTCACGTAGCCCAAAAGCCGCAGGTAGAGCGCACGGCTCTTCTGCCATTCGGTGAGGTCGGCTGCCCTGTTCACAGCAGCAACAGGGTGGCGAGCCCGAGGAAGATGAAGAATCCCATGCTGTCGGTGACGAAGGTGAGCAGCACCGACGAGCCGATCGCCGGGTCGCGCTTCACGCGTTCCAGGGTCATCGGGATGAAGATGCCGGCCAGCGCGGCGACCAGAAGGTTGAGCAACATCGCCAGCGCCATCACGCCGCCGAGTGCGGGGTTGTCGTAGAGGAGCCATGCGAACACGCCGACGACCGCGCCCCAGACGATGCCGTTCAGCGTGGCGACGCCGAGTTCCTTCAGTACCAGCCGGCGCGCGTTGGCCGGCGTGATGTGGCCGAGCGCAAGGCCGCGGATGATGAGGGTGATCGTCTGATTGCCGGAATTGCCACCGATGCCGGCGATGATGGGCATGAGCGCGGCGAGCGCGGCGAGTTTCTCGATGCTGCCTTCGAAGGCGCCGATCACCCGCGAGGCGATGAAGGCGGTGGCGAGGTTGATCGCCAGCCACATCCAGCGGTTCTTCGCCGCATTCCATACCGTGGAGAAGAGGTCTTCCTCTTCCTTCAGGCCAGCCATCGACAGCATGTCGGCGTCGGCCGACTGGCGGATGTAGTCGACCACGGCATCGACGGTGAGCCGGCCGATGAGATGTCCGCGCGCATCGACCACGGGGGCCATCACCAGGTCGTAGCGTTCGAAGGCCTGCGAGGCTTCGTGTGCATCGTCCTCGGGATGGAAGCGGACGAAATCCTCGACCATCACCGCAGCGACCGAGGCCTCGGGGTCGGTCGTGAGCAGGCGCTTCAGCGGCAGAACGCCGGTCAGGATGTCGTTCTCCACGACGAACAGCTTGTCGAGCTGGTCGGGCAGTTCGCCCAGCCGGCGCAGATAGCGCAGGGCGACTTCGATGGTGACGTCTGCGCGGATGGTCACCATCTCGAAATCCATGAGAGCGCCGACCGAGTCGCCGGGGTAGGACAGGGCCGACTGGAGGCGTGCGCGCTTTTGCACATCCAGCGTGGTCAGAAGCTCCTGGATCACGTCCTGCGGCAGGTCGGCCGCGATGTCGGCAATCTCGTCGGTGTCCAGCGATTCGGCTGCCGCCAGCAGCTCCGCCTTGTCCATGGTCCGGATCAGCGATTCGCGCACCGAGTCCGAGACTTCGAGCAGAATCTCGCCGTCGTTCTCCGCACCGACCAGATCCCAGACCAGGCGTCGCTCGTCGAGCGGCAGCGCTTCCAGGATGTAGGCAATGTCGGCCGGGTGCAGTGTCTCCAGCTTGCGGCGCAGCTCGGCCAGGTTCTGCTTGTGGACGAGGTTCTCCACCAGGTCCTGGCGCGGCCCGCCCTGGCGATGGACGAGTTCCTCGACCAGCCGCATTTTGGCGAGCAGGTCCTGCACCTGCGCGAGATGCGCTTCGAGTGTTTCCTGCGACTGGTTTTCGAGGGTATCGGTCATGGGCTGTGAGCCGGAAAGCCCCGCGATTGTAACGCGCGATTCAACGCGGCACGCGCGCGTAGCCCATGTGGCGCTTGATCAGCGCAACGCGTTTGCCGTAAGCGCGGGAACCACGATGGTTCTCGTACCAGCGCGGGTTGGGCACCATCGCCGCCATGCGCGCGGCCTGGTCGCGGCTGAGACTGGCTGCGGATTTTTTGTAGTAGCGCCGGGCAGCCGCCTCGGCACCATAGATGCCGTTGCCCCATTCGATGACGTTGAGATACACCTCCAGGATGCGCCGCTTGCTCCAGGTGGACTCGATCATCAGGGTGATGATCGCCTCCTGACCTTTGCGCAGAAAGCTGCGCTCGCCGGACAGGAACAGATTCTTGGCAAGTTGCTGGCTGATGGTCGAGCCGCCCGCGACGAGACGGCCTTTCTTCAGGTTTTTCCTCACGGCCGCCTCGATGCCCTCCACGTCGAAGCCCTCGTGGTCGAGGAATTTCGCGTCCTCGGCGGCGATGATGGCGCGCTTGAGGTGGATGGAAATCCGGTCATAGGGAACCCATTTGTGACGCAGTTCCGCATCCGGATTCCGTTCCTGCTGACGTGCCAGTCCGGCGGCCATGAAAGCGGTGGAGGCCGGGTTGTGATCGATCCACCATAGCACGTGTGCGAACAGCCAAAGCTGATAGAGCAGCACCAGTGCGACGGCGGCGGCAAGGCTCTTGCCGGCCCAGCCCAGGAGCTTTTTCATGACGCTGTGCGCAGTGCTGAGATGACGGGGGCGGTGTCGGGCCGAACGCCTCGCCAAACGAAAAAGGCCTCGGCCGCCTGTTCGACCAGCATACCCAGACCATCGGCAGTTGCGGCACCGCGCGCACGGGCGAAGCCGAGAAAGGGCGTATCGCGACCGTACATCATGTCGTAGGCCAGCGCGCCCGGTGCGAAGACGGTCTGTGGCAGCGGCGGCAGTTCCCCGGCGAGGCTGGCCGCAGTGGCGTTGATGACGAGATCGAAGGCCGAATCGATGCCGTCGAAGCCGCAGCCAGTCGCGCCGCGATCGAAGAGCCGCGCGAGCGCGGTCGCCTTGCCCGGCGTGCGGTTGGCGATCACGAGCGTGGCCGGGTTCTGGTCCAGCAGCGGGCCCACTGCGCCGCGCGCAGCGCCGCCGGCACCGAGCAGCAGGATGCGACACCCCGTGAGCGTGCGTCCGAGATTGCGGGTCAGGTCGGCAACCAGACCGGTACCGTCGGTATTGTCCCCCGCGGTCCGGTCGCCCTCGAAGATCAGGGTATTGACGGCGCCAGCCCGCTGCGCACGCGGCGTCAGGCTGTCGGACAGGGTGAACGCCTCCTCCTTGAACGGCACGGTGACGTTGGCACCGCGCCCGCCGGCCGCGACGAAGCGGGCAACGCTCGTCGCAAAGCCGTCTAGTGGCGCGAGTATGGCCTCGTAGGTGAGGTCCTGCCCCGTCTGACTGGCGAAGGCGGCGTGGATCCGGGGGGATTTGGAATGGGCGATGGGGTGCCCGAAAACGGCATAGCGGTCGGTCATGGCGCGCTATTCTAGCGCGCGGTGCGCGTTGATCAGCTTTGCGTCCAGGGCAGGCCGCGCAGTTTCCAGCCGTTGATCTCGTTGCGGTGCCCCGTGGCTTTGTCGAGGTCGCCCTCGAATCCTTCCAGCACGTTGTAGCAGCTGCCCCGGCCTGCATCTGCGCACGCTGCTGCGGCCCGATGGGAGCGTTCTCCGCTGCGGCAGATGAAGATCAACAGGGATTCGGGGTCGGTCGCCTGCGCGAGCTGGACCAGGAAATGCGGATTGGCGACCCAGCCGGGCCAGGATTGCCATTCGATGTGCACAGCGCCGGGAATGCTGCCCGCCAGATCGAGTTCGGCATGCGAGCGTACATCCACGAGCCGCGACCCGGGAGCAAGTTGCAGAAGTTCGTGGGCTTCATGCGGGTGGAGTGACCCGGCATAGGAAAGTGACAGGGTTTGGCCCCGGCTGTGGGCGGCGTCGAGCAGTTCGGTGAGGCGTCCCATGACAAGCTCCTGATTGTTGGATCAGTATAAGCATGGCAAAGCCTCCCGCAACGAAATGCACCAATACGGTGCGCAATTGGATGGGCTGCACCAATATCGCGCGCGAATGGTGCTGCGGGCTTGGCTATCGCGGCGATGAACCCTTGTGGCACAATGCCTGCCGACCCATTTTCTGCATGGCACGGTTGCTGCTAACACGCATCTCGTGTGACGTTTCCAAGTCGCGCATGTGCGCGCACCTGCAACGTCGTCATTCCATTCATTTCAGTCTTGAGGAGATCCAGCATGGCCGTGGCCGATGTGATGAAGAAGATCCAGGACAACGAAGTCAAGTTCGTTGACCTGCGCTTTACCGATACCCGTGGCAAGGAACAGCACGTGTCGATTCCCGCACGCATCGTGAACGAGGAATGGTTCGAGAACGGCCATCCCTTCGACGGTTCCTCGATCGCCGGCTGGAAAGGCATCCAGGCTTCCGATATGCTGCTGAAGGCGGACCCGGATTCGGCCTACATGGATCCGTTCTTCGACGAAGCCACGATGGTGCTGACCTGCGACGTGATCGAGCCCTCCGATGGCAAGGGCTACGAGCGCGATCCGCGTTCCGTCGCCAAGCGCGCCGAAGCCTACCTCAAATCCACCGGCATCGCCGACACCGCTTACTTCGGTCCCGAGCCCGAGTTCTTCATCTTCGATTCGGTGACCTGGCACGACAATATGTCCGGCTGCGGCGTGAAGATCGAATCCGAGGAAGCCGCGTGGTCGTCGGCCGAGAAGTTCGAGAACGGCAACACCGGCCATCGCCCCGGCATCAAGGGCGGCTATTTCCCGGTGCCCCCGGTCGATAGCCTGCAGGACATCCGCGCCGCCATGGTGCTGGCGCTGGAAGAGGCCGGCATTCCGGTCGAGGTGTTCCACCACGAAGTGGCGACCGCCGGCCAGTGTGAAATCGGTACCGTGTTCAGCACACTTGTCAAGCGCGCCGACTGGACGCAGACCCTGAAGTACATCGTGCAGAACGTTGCCCATGCCTACGGCAAAACCGCGACCTTCATGCCCAAGCCCATCGTCGGAGACAACGGTTCCGGCATGCACGTGCACCAGTCGCTGTGGAAGGACGGCAAGAACCTGTTCGCGGGTAACGGCTATGCCGGCCTGTCCGAACTGTGCCTGTACTACATCGGCGGCATCATCAAGCACGCCAAGGCGCTGAACGCGATCACCAACCCGTCGACCAACTCGTACAAGCGTCTGGTCCCGGGCTTCGAGGCACCGGTCATGCTGGCTTATTCGGCGCGCAACCGTTCGGCCTCGATCCGCATCCCTATCGCCGCAAGCGAGAAGGCACGCCGAATCGAGACCCGTTTCCCGGATCCGACCGCCAACCCCTACCTCGCCTTCGCCGCGCTGATGATGGCGGGCCTCGACGGCATCCAGAACAAGATCCATCCCGGCGATCCCGCCGACAAGGATCTGTACGACCTGCCGCCGGAAGAAGACGCGAAGATCCCCAAGGTCTGTCACAGCCTCGAAATGGCGCTGGAGCACCTGGACAAGGATCGCGAGTTTCTGACCCGTGGTGGCGTGTTCACCAACGACATGATCGACGCCTACATCGAACTGAAGATGCAGGAAGTCACCAAGTTCCGCATGACGACCCATCCGGTCGAGTTCGCAATGTACTATTCGCTGTAAGGCGCTCGCGCACCACCCGTAAGGGCGGCTTCGGCCGCCCTTTTTCATGGGCTTTCAAGTCGTGCGGCGTTTTGGCCGTAAATCAGGAGGTAGGCTACACTCGTTACCATGGATTTCCCCAGATTGCCCCTCCTGCTGTGTCTTGTTCTGGCTGCGCCTGCGCATGCCGAGATCTACAAGTACGTGGACGAAAACGGGCAGGTGACTTTCACCGACGTGTACCGCAAGGGTGCAAAGCGCATCGAATTGCCGGGGGCGCCGGTACCGCTGCCGGCGGGTAGCAAACCGTCCAGGCGCGCCTCCTATGCGCCCAGCCCGGAGAACTTTCCGCGTATCGACTCGGCCACCCAGAAGCGCCGCGACGACATCCGCCGTCAGGTCCTGCAAGACGAAATCAACGCCGAACGCAAGAATGCGGACGAGGCACGCCGGCAGCTCTCGCTGGGCGAACGTCTGCAGCCGGGCGAACGTGCCACCGATGCCACGTACGTCAACCGCGTGAAGAAGCTGCGAGAAACGGTGCAGCAGCATGAGCAGAATGTCGCTTCCATTCAGCGCGAGCTCGCGAACCTGAAATAGGGTTCGCATATCGCGCCCCTCAGCGCGCTGCGTCGTTGAACCTGACGCATGACAAGCCGAAATCGCGCGCGCCCCCCGGCGGTTCCGAACACCCGTTGCCCGCACGCGGTGGGGCCGAACCAACATGTAAGCATCGCCAGGCATGCTCTGGCACAATCAGTGCTTCATAGGAGTGCATGAGTGCCATGCCTTTTCACGACAGCGAATTCTCCGGGTTCGACAGTCTTTCTACCGGCACGCTGGTCCTGGATGCCGAAGGCACGATTCGCTACGTCAATCCGGCGACGGAAACTCTGCTCGGCGTATCCGGTGCCGTGCTGGTGGGCGACACGGTTGCGCACGCTTTTGTACGCAGCCCCGAGTTCCTGGCGGCGATCCAGACAGCACGCAGCGAGCAGGAGACGGTGATCGAATATGAGCTCGACGTGGCGGTGAACGGCCATCCGCCGATCCGCATCGGCTGCAATATCTCACCGCTGGACCGGGTACCGAATGGCGTGCTGTTGGAATTGCGCGCGGTCGATCCGCACTTGCGGATCGCCCGTCTGGAACAGGCCCGTCTGCAGCAGGAAGCGAATCGCGAACTGCTGCGCAACCTGGCGCACGAGATCAAGAACCCACTTGGCGGCATCCGCGGGGCAGCGCAATTGCTGGAACACGAACTGCCGCGCGAATCGCTGCGCGAGTACACCCAGGTCATCATCAAGGAATCGGATCGCCTGCAGTCGCTGATGGAACGCCTGCTGACACCGCACCGCACGCCCCGTTTTGGTGCGGTGAACATCCACGAAGTGCTGGAGCGCGTCCGCAGCCTGATCCTGGCGGAGACACCGAGTGTGACCTTGCGCCGCGATTACGACATCAGCCTGCCGGAAATTCGCGCCGACGCCGAACAGCTGATCCAGGCCACGCTCAATATTGCGCGCAATGCCGTCCAGGCTATGCATGGTCAGGGCCGGATCGTGTTCAGGACCCGCGTGGCGCGGCAGATCACCCTGGAAAGCCGCCGCCACAAGCTGGGCATGCGGGTCGAGATCATCGACGATGGTCCGGGCATTCCGGACGAGATTCGCGAGCAGATCTTCTATCCGCTGGTGTCCGGCCGGGAGGGCGGCAGCGGGCTTGGTCTTGCCGTGGCGCAAACTCTGGTTGCGCAGAACCACGGCACCATTGACTGCGAGAGCGCACCTGGCAGAACCGTGTTTTCCATTTTTCTTCCACTTCCGGCTTGAATACCTTTATGCCCAAATCGACCGTAGTGTGGATCATCGACGACGACCGTTCCATCCGCTGGGTGCTGGAAAAGGCCCTGCTGCGCGAGGACATCCCCTGCATGACCTTCAGCTCGGCGACTGATGCCCTGCGCGAACTGGAACGGAGCACGCCCGCCGCGGTGCTGTCCGATATCCGCATGCCTGGCGTATCGGGACTGGAGTTGCTGCAGTCCCTGAAAGAGCGCCTGCCGAAGGTGCCGGTCATCATCATGACTGCCTATTCCGACTTGGACAGCGCGGTCGCCGCGTTTCAGGGCGGGGCCTTTGAATACCTGCCCAAGCCTTTCGATGTCGATCAGGCGCTCGAACTGGTGCGCCGTGCGCTGGCCGAGAATGCCAGCCGGGAGGTGCCCGCCGCCAGCGATGCGCCGGTGCCGGAAATCCTCGGCCAGGCGCCCGCCATGCAGGAGGTCTTCCGCGCCATCGGCAGGCTCGCGCATTCGCACGCCACGGTCCTGATCACGGGGGAGTCAGGCAGTGGCAAGGAACTCGTCGCCCGAGCGCTGCACCGGCACAGTCCGCGGGCAAACGGTCCGTTCATTGCGCTGAATACGGCTGCGATTCCCAGGGACCTGCTGGAGTCCGAGCTTTTCGGACATGAACGCGGGGCCTTCACCGGCGCGGCGGCGCAGCGTCGCGGACGCTTCGAGCAGGCCGACGGCGGCACGCTCTTCCTCGACGAAATCGGCGACATGCCGGCCGAACTCCAGACGCGTTTGCTGCGTGTGCTCGCCGACGGCCAGTTCTATCGCGTCGGCGGGCACACGCCGATCAAGGTCAATGTACGCGTCATCGCAGCGACTCACCAGGATCTGGAAGTACGGGTGCGCGAAGGCCTGTTCCGCGAAGACCTGTTCCATCGCCTGAACGTGATCCGCCTGCGCCTGCCCCCCCTGCGCGAGCGGCGCGAGGACATCCCGCTGCTGGTGCGGCATTTCATGCAGAAAAGTGCGCGTGAGCTCGGCATGGAGGCTAAAGGGGTGTCGGAAGCGGCGATGAAGACCCTAGTCGGCCTGCCCTGGAGCGGCAACGTGCGTCAGCTCGAGAATGTCAGCCATTACCTGACCGTGATGGCGCCAGGCCAGGTGGTTGAGGTGGGTGATCTGCCGGCCGATCTCATGCAGGGCACGATCGAGTCGGGCGGGGGCGGCGACTGGCTCGCCGGGCTTGCCGCCGAAGCGGGCGCACGCCTGGCGCGCGGCGAGGCGGCGATTCTCGACGAACTCACCCAGTCCTACGAGAAGACCCTGATCGAAGTCGCACTGCGCCATACCGGCGGGCGCCGCATCGAGGCTGCGCACCTGCTTGGCTGGGGACGCAATACGCTGACGCGGAAAATCCATGAACTCGGGATGGACGCGGCGGATACTGAAGTGCCCAGGCCCTGATGCAAGTCTGTGCAAACAAAAAGCCGACCTCGGGTCGGCTTTTTGTTTGCGGGACCGAGGAACTCAGGCTGAGAGTGCCTCTTCCAGCAGCTTCTGGATTTCGCCTTTCTGGTACATCTCGATCATGATGTCAGAGCCGCCGATCAGTTCGCCCTTGACGTAGAGCTGGGGGAAGGTCGGCCAGTTGGCGTAATACTTCAGGTTCTCGAAAATTTCCGGGTCGGCCAGCACGTTCACGGCAAGGAAGTCCTTCACGCCGCAGGCCTGCAGCACCTGCGCCGCGCGCGAGGAAAATCCGCATTGCGGAAACTGCGGCGTGCCCTTCATGTAGAGGACGATCTTGTTGTTCGTGACTTGTTCGCGGATGCGGTCGAGCGGGGTCATGTGGGCTCCTGAATACTTGACTGGAATAGTCGGGAATTATACCTGCGAGTCGGTGCCCGTCAAGCCGCTTTGGCAGTTTCGTTCTCGAGATGGGAGCTGATGAAGGCCTTGTGGAACAGGTGCGGAATCAGCAGGTGTGCAGGCATGCGCAGCCAGTGCGCGCGCACGTAGGCGGCCAGGCGGGCGGACGGCGTGAACGCATCGGCGCAACTGGCATGATCGGGCGCGAGCGCACGCATGAAGATGGCGTCCATCACTGCCAGCGTGAGGCGATTTGGCGCGGCATCCTGCAAGGCGGCGTCCACGCGGGCGGGGACGGGTGTGTCGAGGAAGTGGCTGGTGTAGCGCAGCGCGTAAAACAGCGAGCGGCGCAGCTGCAATTCTTCTGCGCGGTCGAGCAGACGTGGCCAGAATTCCGGGGTGACGGCGGCCTCGTGCAGCAGCAGGTCGAGGTCGGTCAGGTCGCGCAGCGCATGCGGCAGTTCGCCGTCGTGAAACAGGTGCGTGGCCGAATGCAGGATGCGGTCTTCCGGCGCCAGCACGGCGATTCCCTGCAGGCCGTCGACCGGGATCGCACGGCTGCGCAGCTTGGCTGAGTCCGGATGGTAGCGCGCAGTGTCGGGGAGAATCGCATGGTGCACGTCGATGACCGTCTGCCTCAGTACGTGCTGCATCGGTGGGATCTCGTGCATCCAGCGGCGGTAGTAGCGCTTGTCGTATTCCGAAAGCGGCGTGCTGTGCCAGCCGGCGAGCATCAGGGCTCCTTCGACCCCGGGAAGGCTCTCGCGCGGCACGAGAATGTCGATGTCGTTGAACATCCGTCCGTTCGCGGCAGGCGAAGCGGCCGCAACATAGGCCGCACCTTTCAGAACGATCAGCGGGTGTTCCAGATCAGCCAGTGCCTTGCGGATCTGGAGGAGCTCCCAGCATACCGCGCTGCGCTGCTTTTCCGCCAGCGTCTCGGCGGCGGCAAAATGCCAGCGCACAGCCGTGGGGATCGCGCCTTCCAGATCGTGCTGGCGAAAGCGGAAAGCCAGCCGCGCGAGCAGGCCCGCTGCGCGCGCCTGGCGGATGAGGGCATCCCATTCGCCCATGGAATAACGGGCGATGGCATCAGGCGCGCGCAGCGTATGGATGAGCAATTCGCGATGCATGGCGGTCAGTCAGCCGTATCGGCAAGATGCTCGAATGCCTTCACGGCGTCGTGAAGGTCGCTGTAACGGAAGTCGAAACAGTCGACCTGATCGACCAGAGCAGTGCCGACGCGAAAGCCGTCCGCACCGAGATGGCTGTAATTAAAAGCATTCTGCGCAAGGAACATGAAGGTCTGTGCCCTGGAGCGTGGAGTCAGCCGCGTGGCGGCGCCGGCCTCCCATTGCGGAAAGATGACCCAGGCGGGACGTGCGGCTTCATGCTGTCGCAGCACGCTGTCGCGCGGCGGACGCATATGCGCCACCGTGCCCTTGATCGTGTCGTGCGAGGCCCGATTGATGAAGGCCTCGTGATCGAACTGGCGGATGACCTCGATAGACCGGTTCTTGAGACTGACCGGGCGGGGCAGCGGATGGATCATGCCTGTTTTGCGATCGATCAGCGTGAGTTCGTCCGACAGCAGGCGCCAGCCCGAAAGCACCAGTCCGGCCGCCAGCGTGCTCTTGCCCGAGCCCGGGGGGGCGGGCAGGATTGCGGCCCTACCCTCCTTTTCGATTACGGCAGCGTGGATGATCAGATAGTGGTGCGCCTGGGTCGACACGCACCAGTTCAATCCCCATTCGAGCATGGGAAAAGCCTGGTCGCGCGGCAGTGGCTTGAAGGGCTGCATGCCGTCGAAGGAAAAGCGGGCCTGCGGCCGCACCCAGCGACGCAGACCGGCGGAGGACTCGACCGAGACGTGAAAATCCGCGAAGGCCTCATGCGTGCTGCGTACCTCGAACTGGCCATACAACTGGGCCAGGCCTTCAGCCACGCTGGGAATCCCGGATTGCACCCGGACAGAGAACGGCCCGGTTCGCAGCCAGACACCGGGGCCCGCCAGTTGCCGGCGCAGATCGGACGGGGAAAGCTGCAGCAGTTTCATGCGGACTCGAGCAGGCCGATGGCACGCAGGTTCAGCAAGACCTCATCGGCCAGTTCACGAAACTGCGGTGTGTCGTTCACGCCCAGGCGCCGTGCAAGCTCGGCCGCAATCTCGTCCGAGGTGTAGCCTGGATGCTCGCGGCAGGTCTGGTACAGCGCGAGGGTCAGCGGCTTGAGATAGTGCGTGTCTCCCGATCCGCTGTCGTAGACGACGGCTTCATCGCCCCAGCATTTCAGCAGACGGGTCGGGGCGTTCTCGGGCGGCATGGCATCAGTTCAGCGGGCAGCCCCGATTGTTCAGCTGATCCAGGGAATCCTTGAGTTCGGCAGGCTTCGTCAGGTAATAGGTCTTGAACAGGTTGATGATTTCACCGGACGTATAGCCATAGTTGACGCTCGGGTGGGCTGCATTGAGCAGGGCCGCGACGGCATGGAAACCGAGGTTCGGAGAAATCGGGTCGTTGCTGCCATTCAGGAGGCGCATGACTTCCAGCAGGGTGTACTTGTCGCCATTGGATTTCACGTACTGCGTCACGCCGAACACGGTATTGAACTTGTCGGTGGTCTTGAATCCGGTCGCCGCCCAGGAATCGAGGTGGGCATCGACTTTCCAGTATCCCGGGGTGCATCCCTCGCATGCCGGTCCCTGAGGTTTCGAGAGGTTGCCGGACATCATGCCGGATATGGTGCATTGATTGGCCCAGACGGGACGGCTGCTCAAGGTGAACACCGCGGCCACGCCCAGCGCACTGCCGGCCAGTTTGCGGCGGGGTAGTGTGCTGACTTGTGTGCAAAAGCGCCCGGGGTTGGAAGGGGGCGGGTGGTCATGGTAAGAGGTTGATTATCGAGATCGACCTTGAACCCGTAAGGAGGGCAAACCATGACCACGAGGAAGCA
>JBFMCW010000001.1:0-219162 GCA_040754275.1 Pseudomonadota bacterium | reverse complement strand
GCCGGAGCGGCTTTCTTCACTGCGGGCTTCTTGGCGGCGACCGCCTTTTTGGCCGGAGCGGCTTTCTTCACTGCGGGCTTCTTGGCGGCGACTGACTTTTTGGCCGGAGCGGCTTTCTTCACTGCGGGCTTCTTGGCGGCGACCGCCTTTTTGGCCGGAGCGGCTTTCTTCACTGCGGGCTTCTTGGCGGCCGGCTTGGCGGCTGCCTTCTTGGCCGCCGGCTTGGCGGCGGGCTTCTTCACTGTTGCCATCTAACACTCCTTGAAAGTTGAACACATTCACTACATCACTACAGCCTGAAGCAACGTGCAGTCTGAATTTGCACTTCCAAAGCGTGGTATCGACAGGCGACCCACTTGCCCGAAACCCGCTGTGGGCGGGCGATACCGAGGCTCCGCTTGGTGAGCCTCATTCTAGTTGCTTTTCTTCTGTGTTCAACGAATAGTCAAACGCACGTGAAAATTGCGCGCACGAAAATGTAGCAGCCCAGCAAAATGTATCGTGCCGATACAAAAAAACCGGCATGCGCCGGTTTTAATCAAATCGCTGAAACTCAGCAAATAAGCCGTTCTCCAGCCATCATCATGCTTTGCGTTTCACGCTCTCGGATCAGATGAATTTCATTCTTGTCGATGAGTACTTCGGCTGCGCGCGGGCGGGAATTGTAGTTGGAAGCCATGCTCATGCCGTAGGCGCCGGCCGACAGAAGTGCCAGAAGGTCGCCTTCCCCGATCGCCAGATCCCGCGCGAACCCAAGGAAATCGCCGGTTTCGCAGATGGGGCCGACGATGTCATAGCGGCGGGTGGGCGTTTCGCGGGGACGAACGGCGACGATGTCGTGAAACGCCTCGTACAGGGCGGGACGCATCAGATCATTCATCGCCGCGTCGACGATGGCGAAGTTCTTGTCCTCGCCGGGCTTCAGGTATTCGACACGGGCGAGCAGCAGGCCGGCGTTGCCGACCAGCGAGCGGCCCGGTTCGACCAGCAGCTTTTCGCGGCGGCCGGCGAACTTCTGCGCCAGCACGCGACCATAGGCGGCGAGGTCGGGCGGCGTTTCGTCGCGGTAGCGGATACCCACGCCGCCGCCGAGATCGATGTGGTGCAGGGCAATGCCTTCGGCCGCGAGCGCCTCGACCAGTGCCAGCACGCGGTCAGCGGCGTCTGCCAGCGGCGAGAGGTCGGTCAGTTGCGAACCGATATGGCAGTCGACGCCGACGACCTCCAGGTTGGGCAGGCCGGCAGCGAGCCGGTACAGGCGCGGGGCCTCCGCAATAGCGACACCGAACTTGTTTTCCTTGAGCCCGGTTGAGATGTAGGGGTGGGTCTTGGGATCGACATCCGGGTTGACCCGGAACGAGACAGGGGCGCGCTTGCCCGTTTCGCCGGCGACCCGGTTAAGTCGATGCAGCTCGCTTTCGGACTCGACGTTGAAGCAGAGGATGCCGGCGTCGAGCGCCGTCCGCATCTCGTCCTCCGTCTTGCCGACGCCCGAGAACACGACCTTGGCGGGATCGCCGCCGGCCGCGAGCACGCGGGCCAGTTCGCCGCCCGAAACGATGTCGAAGCCGCTGCCCAGGCGGGCGAACAGATTCAGGATGGTCAGGCTGGAATTGGCCTTGACCGCATAGCAGACGAGATGCGGGGTGGCGGCGAAGGCTTCGGCCCAGGCCTGCCAGGCGGCTTCGAGCGCGGCGCGTGAATAGACATAGAGCGGGGTGCCGAAGCGCGCGGCGAGCGCCTCCAGCGACACGCCCTCGACATGGAGGGCGCCGTCAACTTGGTGCAGGGTATTCAATTGGCAGTCCGTTGCGGGGCGGAGGGTTTTTCGGGAAGATACAGGTCGCCCTTGGAGCCGCAGCCGGCAAGTCCGAGGCAGGCAAGCAGCAACGACACTATACATATGGCGCGCAGTTTCATGCGCGAGATGGTAGCACGCACGATGAGCCCGAATGGAATGACCGAAGCCGACTTCAACCAGGCCAGCGCCGCGACGCTGGCACGCATCGAGGCGGCGCTGGAAGGCGCCGACCTGGATTTCGAGACGCCGGCCGACGGTATTATCGAGATCGAGTTCGATGACGGCAGCAAGATCGTCGTCAACCGCCACGCGGTCGCCCGGGAAATCTGGGTGGCGGCCCGTTCCGGCGGTTTCCACTTCAAGGCAGAGGCCGGCGACTGGGTCGATACGCGGGACGGCGCGCCGCTCTTCGACAAGCTCGCCGCGCTGATCGCCGCCCAGGGCGGCGGCGCGGTCGCTTTCTGATGCCCGCTTGAAAAGCCAGGCGCTCACCCTTTTCGATCTGGTCGAGCGTCTTTCGCTGCTCACCCGCGCCGACCTGCGCCAGGCCGGCGCGGCCCAGGGCCTGCAGCCGGTGCACCTGCAGGTGCTGTTCTACCTCAACCAGGCCAACCGCTTTTCCAACACGCCTCAGGCGCTGACCGAGTATCTCGGCCTGACCAAGGGCACGGTATCGCAGACCCTGCTGGTGCTGGCGCGGCGGCGGCTGATCTCGCGCTATGCCGATCCGCGCGACGGCCGGGTGGTGCGGCTGATCCTGACCGAAGGCGGGACTACCCTGCTGAAGACCCTGTCCGCCGGCAGCGCCTGGCGCGACATCGTGCAGACGGCCAGCCAGGCGCGGGTGACATCGGCTATCGTGGTGCTGCGCCAGGTTCTGGCCCAGGTGCAGGTGCAGAGCGGGAAACGCAGCTTCGGCGTGTGCGCCGGTTGCCGCCACATCCAGCGGCTGGGACCACGCAGCTATTTCTGCGGATTGATGCAGGAAAAGCTGTCGAGCCCGGAGACGCGGCGGATTTGCCGTGAGCATGCGCCGCCGGTGACGACACCGCCGGCCGGCGTGTGATCAGTGTCGCAAATCATAAGCAGGGAGGTAAGGGGGAGCGGGAGGACCATGTATTCCTCCCTTGACTCACTTGCCTCCCTGTTACAGATCAGTCTGTACTCTGACTATATCCTGCTTCGGGCGCGCGCAACGGCCGCGCGGACCTGCTTCGGTGCGGTCCCGCCGAAGTGGTCGCGGGCGGCGAGCGAGCCTTCCAGTGTCAGCACGGCATAGACGTCCTCGCCAATGACCGGGCTGAAGGCCTGCAGTTCGGCGAGCGGCAGGTCGGCCAAGTCGTGGCCGGCGGCCTCCGCGGCGCGCACGGCGCGGGCCACCACTTCATGGGCGTCGCGGAAGGGCACGCCTTTCTTCACCAGATAGTCGGCCAGGTCGGTCGCGGTGGCGAAGCCCTGCAGCACGGCGGCGCGCATGGCTTCGGGCTTCACGGTCACTCCGGAGAGCATGTCGGCGAAGATGGCGAGCGTGTCGACGAGCGTGTCCACGGTGTCGAACAGCGGTTCCTTGTCTTCCTGGTTGTCCTTGTTGTACGCCAGCGGCTGGCCTTTCATGAGCGTGAGCAGGCCGACGAGGTGGCCGTTGACGCGGCCGGTCTTGCCGCGTACCAGCTCGGGCACGTCCGGATTCTTCTTCTGCGGCATGATCGACGAGCCGGTGCAGAAGCGGTCGGCCAGGTCGATGAAGCCGAAGCGTGGGCTCATCCACAGGATCAGTTCCTCGGACAGGCGCGAGAGGTGCGTCATCACCAGCGCGGCGGCAGTGATGAATTCGATGGCGAAGTCGCGATCCGACACCGCGTCGAGCGAGTTTTCGCAGACGGCCTCGAAGCCCAGCTGTTCGGCGACGAAATGGCGGTCGATGGGGTAGCTGGTGCCGGCCAGCGCGGCGGCACCCAGCGGCAGCCGGTTCACGCGGCGGCGGCAGTCGGTCATGCGCTCGGCGTCGCGCGCCAGCATCTCGAAGTAGGCGAGCAGGTGGTGGCCGAAGGTGACCGGCTGCGCCACCTGCAGATGGGTGAAACCGGGCATCACGGTGTCGGCGTGCGCCTCGGCCAGGTCGACCAGCGCTGTCTGGCAGGCACGAAGGCCGGCCACGATGCGGTCGATGGCATCGCGCAGGTATAGGCGGATATCGGTCGCCACCTGGTCGTTGCGGCTGCGCCCCGTGTGCAGGCGCTTGCCGGCGTCGCCGATCTTCGCGGTGAGCGCGGTCTCGATGTTGAGGTGGACGTCTTCCCTGTCCAGCGACCATTCAAAGCGGCCGGCGCGGATATCTTCCAGCAGCTCGGCCATGCCGCGGCGTATGGCGTCCAGGTCGTCCTTGGACAGCACGCCGACGTGGTGCAACATGGTGGCGTGGGCGAGCGAGCCCTGAATGTCGAACGTGGCGAGCCGATAATCGAAGGGAATCGACGCGGTATAACGTTTGACGATTTCGGAGACCGGCTCGGAGAAGCGGCCGGACCAGGCGCCGTCGGGGGGCGTCGATGTCGTGCTCATGGGGCGGAAACAGGGATGAAAAGAAGGAATCATAACAACCGGCCGGTGGAATTGCCGAACTTCTGTCACCTTGGGGCAAGCCTGCGCGTGGCCTTGACGGTGGAAGCCGCCTTGATCGCCAGCGTGGTCGCGCGTGCGGCGGATGCCGATGCCTTCTGGGCGGAGTTCATCGCGCTGTCGGCACTGGCACAGCCCGCATTGCTGCTGTGCCTGCTTGCCCTGTGCGGCACCTCGCGCTGGTTGCGCAGCCTGCCATATATAAAGGGTGCGGCGGCGACGCTGACCATCGGCGTGGCGGTCCCGGTCGGCGTGGCCTGGGGACTCGCACCTCTGATCGATGGGATCCAGGCCTATCCGCCGATCGCGGTCGGCGGGTTTTCCCTTCTCGTTGGCAGCGGCCTGCTGGCGTACTTCAATCTGCGGGCCCGCGCACTCTCGCCCGCCATCACCGAGGCGCGGCTACAGGCCTTGCAGGCGCGCATCCGCCCGCATTTCCTGTTCAACAGCCTCAATGCCGTGCTGTCGCTGGTGCGCAGCGATCCGCGTCGGGCCGAGCACGCACTGGAAAACATGGCCGATCTGTTCCGCGCATTGATGAGCCAGGCCAACCAGCTCGCACCGCTGGAGGACGAGGTGGCGCTCACCCGTGCCTATCTCGAGCTGGAACAACTGCGCCTGGGCGACCGCCTGCAAGTTGTCTGGCACGTCCAGAAGATGCCCGCTGACGCCCTGATCCCGCCCCTGGTGATCCAGCCGCTGGTGGAGAACGCGGTCTATCATGGCATCGAACCGCAACCCGGCGGTGGCGAGATCAGCCTCAACATTTATCGCAGCGGCGACAAGGTACATGTTGTCGTGCGCAATCCGGTGGCTGCCGAGGCCGGCCACCACAAGGGCAACCGCATCGCACTGGCCAACATCCGCGAACGCCTGCTGCTGCACTTCGATCTCGATGCCCAGCTCAAGTCCGAGCCTCTTGGCGCCGTTTATCAGGTGCACATTGTCATGCCCTACACCCGTGAACGCACCCAACCCGCCCCTGCGCGTCCTCATCGTCGATGACGAGGCGCCTGCGCGCCATCGCCTGCGCGACGTGCTGGCCGACTGTGCAAGCGAATTGCCGGTCGATGTCGTTGGCGAGGCGGACAATGGTTTCGACGCCGTGGCGCAGGTGCAGCGCAGTCCGGTCGACGCGGTGCTGCTCGATATCCGCATGCCCGGCATGGATGGCCTCGAATGCGCCGCGCATCTCAACCGTCTGGCAGCACCGCCCGCCATCATCTTCAGCACGGCATACGATGCCTATGCCTGCCAGGCCTTCGAACTCAACGCCATCGACTACCTGCTGAAGCCGGTGCGTGCCGACCGGCTGGTGCGGGCGCTGTCGCGCGCGCATCGCCTCAGCACCGGCGCGCTAGACCAGCTGCGCGAGGCCTATCCCAAGGCGCGAACGCATCTGTCGGTGAGCGAAAAGGGCCGCATCGTGCTGATTCCTGTGGAAGAGATTCTCTATCTCAAGGCCGAGCTCAAGTATGTCACCGTGCGTACGGCCGCGCGCGAATTCCTGCTGGAAGAATCGCTCACCCGGCTCGAAAGCGAGTTCGGCGATACCTTCGTGCGCATCCATCGCAACTGCCTCGTGGCCGGCGCGCGCATCCGCGAAATCGGCAAGCAGCCCGGCGAGGAGGAGGGGCATTTCCTGCGCCTTGAGGGGCTAGACGAACGGCTGGCGGTGAGTCGCCGGCAGTATTCCGTTCTCAGAGAACGCATCCGCTCGCAGTAGCAGTCTTTGCTCCGTTGCAGGCGCCGCCATGGCGGCATGCTGATTCTGCCTGCACTCCGGGCGGCAAAACTTCCCTTCATCCCCTGGCAGGGCCCGCATCGCCGCCCGGTATCAAACTAAATGTATTTGAAAATCATATGGTTGGTGTGCAACTACAACTAAAGTTGTATATCCAAAAATTCAATCCCTTCGTAGCATTGACCCGCTTGCTGCCTGTTCTGCAAGCAGGAAGTTCTCCGCAACGAGGGGCATGTCTCCTCCATTCGCCGGGTTCGCAAGAGCCCGGCATTTTTTTGCCCGGATTTCCGGCATGCCCGGCTATCATCGCGGGCATGAAAACCGACCCGATCGACCTCACCGAACATCCCATCGAATCCGAAACCGTCTTCCAGGGCCGGCTCATGCACGTCAGGCGCGACCGCGTCCGCCTGCCCAACGGTGCCGAATCGACCCGCGAGTACCTCGTCCATCCGGGCGCCGTCGTTGTCATCCCGGTGTTCGACAACGGCGACGTTCTGCTCGAACGCCAGCACCGCTACCCCCTGCATCGGGACTTCATCGAATTCCCCGCCGGCAAGATCGACCCCGGCGAAGCCGACCTGGTATGCGCCAAGCGCGAACTGGAAGAGGAAACCGGCTACACCGCCCGCGACTGGCGCGCGCTCACCACCATCTACCCCTGCATCGGCTATTCGAACGAGCGGCTGGCGTTCTGGCTCGCGCGCGGTCTGACCGAAGGCGCGCATGGCCGCGACCACGACGAATTCCTCGAAGTGTTCCGCCTGCCCTTCGCCGAGGCGATGCAGTGGGTGAAGGACGGCCGCATCTGCGAGACCAAGACGGTGATCGGGATGTTCTGGCTGGAGAAGCTGTTGCAGCAGGGCTGGTAGCCCCGACGCAAGATCAGTCCGGCTGATACCCCAGATTCGGTGCCAGCCAGCGTTCCGCCGTCTTCAGGTCCCAGCCCTTGCGTGCGGCATAACTCACGACCTGGTCCTTTTCCAGCTTCGCCACGGCGAAGTACTGGCTGTCCGGGTGCGAGAGGTAGAAGCCCGAAACCGAAGCGCCCGGCCACATGGCGAAATTCTCCGTCAGTTGCACGCCGATGCGGTCGGTGGCGTCGAGCATGTGGAACAGCCCGGCCTTCTCGCTGTGCTCTGGGCAGGCGGGATAGCCGGGCGCGGGGCGGATGCCCTGGTATTGTTCGGCGATGAGGTCGTCGTTGGACAGGGATTCATCCGGCGCGTAGCCCCAGAATTCGCGGCGAACGCGCAGGTGCAGGTGTTCGGCGAAGGCTTCGGCCAGACGGTCGCACAGGGCCTTGAAGAGGATCGCGGAATAGTCGTCGTGCGCGGCTTCGAAAGCCCTGGCGCGAGCGTCCTCGCCGATGCCCGCCGTGACGACGAAGCCGCCGAGGTAGTCGCGGATGCCGGTTTCGCGCGGTGCGACGAAGTCGGCGAGGCAGAGGTTGGCGCGGCCCTCGGGCTTTTTCATCTGCTGGCGAAGGTTGTGCCAGACCATGAGCATTTTCTTGCGCGATTCGTCGACATAGATTGCGATGTCGTCCTCGTTCACGCTGTTGGCCGGGAAGAGGCCGAACACGGCGCGCGCCTCGACCCAGTTTTCCGCGAGCATTTTCTGCAACATGGCCTGGGCATCGGCGTAGAGTTTTTTTGCTTCGGTGCCGACCACTTCGTCGTCGAGAATTTTCGGGAATTTGCCGTGCAGCTCCCACGAGGCGAAGAAGGGGGTCCAGTCAATGGTGTCGGCAAGCGCGGCAAGGTCGTAGGCCTTGAGTACGTGTACACCGGGTTGCTTCGGTACCGGCGGGGTGTAGTGCGCCCAGTCGATGCGGAATTTGTTGGCGCGCGCCACGGCCAGCGGGATCCGTGAGGCCTCGGACTTGTTTTTCAGATGCCGCTCGCGGGTCTTGTTGTAGTCGGCGCGGGTCTCGGCGGCAAAGGCATCGCGCAGTTCCCTCGACAGGAGCTGGGTGCAGACGCCGACCGCGCGCGAGGCATCCTTCACGTACACGACCGGCGACTGATAGTTCGGCGCGATCTTGACCGCGGTATGGGCAAGAGAAGTCGTCGCGCCGCCGATGAGCAGCGGAATGGTGAAGCCCTGGCGCTGCATTTCGCTCGCCACGTGCGCCATTTCCTCCAGCGAGGGGGTGATGAGGCCGGACAGGCCGATGATGTCGGCCTGGTGTTCGCGCGCGGCATCGAGGATTTTCTGCGCGGGCACCATCACGCCCAGGTCGATGATGTCGTAACCGTTGCAGCCGAGCACCACGCCGACGATGTTCTTGCCGATGTCGTGGACGTCGCCCTTGACCGTGGCCATGATGATCCTGCCGGCGCTCTGCGCGTCGCCGGCCCGTTTGTCCGCCTCGATGTAGGGAATCAGATGGGCGACCGCCTGCTTCATCACGCGCGCGGATTTCACCACCTGCGGCAGGAACATCTTGCCGGCGCCGAACAGGTCGCCGACCACGTTCATGCCGGCCATCAGCGGACCTTCGATGACGTGCAGCGGGCGCTCGGCCTCCAGCCGCGCGGCCTCGGTGTCCTCGACGATGTAGTCAGTGATGCCTTGCACCAGCGCGTGCGACAGCCGCTCGTTCACCGGCAGCTGACGCCAGGCGAGATCGACGGTCTTTTCCTTCGCGCCGCCCTTCACGCTCTCGGCGAAGCTCACCAGCCGCTCGGTCGAATCGGCACGGCGGTTCAGCAGCACGTCCTCGACGCGTTCCTTCAGTTCCTGATCGAGATTGGCGTACACGCCCAACTGGCCGGCGTTGACGATGCCCATGTCCATGCCGGCCTGGATCGCGTGATAGAGGAAGGCCGTGTGGATCGCCTCGCGCACCGCGTCGTTGCCGCGGAAGGAGAAGCTTACGTTCGACACGCCACCCGAGATGTGGGTATGCGGCAGGTTCTGGCGGATCCAGCGCGTGGCCTCGATGAAGTCCACCGCGTAGTTGGCGTGTTCCTCGATGCCGGTGGCGACCGCGAAGATGTTGGGGTCGAAGATGATGTCCTCGGCCGGGAAACCGACGGTCTCGGTCAGCAGCTTGTACGCACGCGCGCAGATTTCGGTCTTGCGGGCATAGGTGTCGGCCTGGCCGGTTTCGTCGAAGGCCATCACGATCACCGCGGCGCCGTAGCGCCGGCACAGTTTGGCGCGCTCGATGAACTCGGCCTCGCCTTCCTTCATGGAGATGGAGTTGACGATGCCCTTGCCCTGGATGCACTTGAGGCCGGCCTCGATCACGCTCCATTTCGACGAGTCGATCATGATCGGCACGCGCGCGATGTCGGGCTCCGAGGCGATCAGGTGCAGGAAGCGCACCATCGCCGCCTCGGCGTCGAGCATGCCCTCGTCCATGTTGATGTCAATGATCTGGGCGCCGTTTTCCACCTGCTGGCGCGCCACCGACAGCGCGTCGTCGTAGCGGCCTTCGAGGATCATCTTCGCGAACGCGCGCGAGCCGGTGACGTTGGTGCGCTCGCCGACGTTGACGAAGAGCGAATCGCGGCCGACGTTGAACGGCTCCAGCCCGGACAGCCGCAGCGCGGGTTCCAGTGCTGGTGGTACGCGCGGCGCGACGCCTTCGACGGCCTTGGTGATGGCTGCGATGTGTGCCGGCGTGGTGCCGCAGCAGCCGCCGACGATGTTCAGGAGACCGGCGCGCGCCCATTCGCCGATGTAGCCGCCCATGGTTTCCGCGTCCAGGTCGTACTCGCCGAAGGCATTGGGCAAGCCGGCGTTGGGGTGGGAAGATACCAGCGCATCGGCCTTGGCCGAGAGTTCGGCCACGTACTGGCGCAGCAGGTCCGGACCGAGCGCGCAGTTGAGCCCGATGGACAGGGGCTGCGCATGACGTACCGAATTCCAGAAGGCCTCGGTCGTCTGGCCTGACAGCGTGCGGCCGGAGGCGTCGGTGATCGTGCCCGAGATCATTACCGGCAGGCGCAGGTTCTCGCGATCGAAGTATTCTTCGATCGCAAAGAGGGCGGCCTTGGCGTTGAGCGTGTCGAAGATCGTCTCGACCATGAGGATGTCCACGCCGCCCTTCACCAGCCCGTCGATGGCTTCCAGGTAGGCCACGCGCAGCTGGTCGAACGTGACATTGCGGAACCCCGGGTCGTTCACGTCGGGTGAAATGGTCGCTGTACGCGAGGTGGGGCCCAGCACGCCCGCCACGAAGCGCGGCTTGGCCGGGTTGGCGGCGGTCGCCGCGTCGGCCGCCTCGCGTGCCAGGCGGGCAGCGGTGTGATTCAGTTCGGGCACCAGGTCTTCCATGTGGTAATCCGCCATGGAAATCGCGGTGGCGTTGAAGCTGTTGGTTTCGAGGATGTCCGCCCCCGCTGCCAGGTATTGCGCGTGGATGCCGCGGATGATCTGCGGCTGCGTCAGGCATAGCAGGTCGTTGTTGCCCTTGAGGTCGTGCGGAAAATCCCTGAAGCGCTCGCCGCGGTAGTCAGCCTCGGTGAGCTTGAAGCGCTGGATCATGGTGCCCATGGCGCCGTCGAGCACGAGGATGCGTTGGGCGAGCAGGGCACGGAGCGTGGCCTCTCGGGAAGTGGGCGCGCGGGACATGGGCGAACGGCTGGTCTGGATAAGGCTGGCAATCTTATCACCGGGCCAGGGCGGGGCCGGCATCGCGCCTGCGACGACTTGTCGCCAGGCGTGACGGGTTTCGTGTCACTCGATCCACAGCGGGCAGGTGAAGCCGGCACGTGGGGCCGTGGATGGGCTGGTGCAATAATTGCAGTCCCGCCCTCAACGCTTTATCGGTTTTACGCTCATGGCCCCTGGACCTCTTTTTCGAACCCTGACTTTCCTTGCCTGTGCAACCATCGGGACGAGCCTGTCGCTTTCGACAGCCCTGGCGGACGACCGGCGGGCGGAAAAAGCCTCGGCCTATTACGAAGATGCCTTGGTACGCATGGAGAAGGGCGATGCCAAGGGGGCCATCGTCCAGCTCAAGAATGCACTGCAGCAGGACAGCAAGATGCTGCCCGCCCTGGTGCTGCTGGGGGATGCGTATCTTAAAACCGGCGCCCCTCTGGGGGCGGAGCGCGTACTTGCGGATGCGGAGCGCCTGGGGGCGGACCGTTCGCAGATCATCGCGATGCAGGTGGAGACTTACAGTCTGCTGGGGCGGAATCGGGAGTTGCTGGAACGCTTTTCGCCCGAGGGCTTGCCGGCTGGCGTCAAATACAAGGTGCTGGTTGCGCGGGCCTATGCGCAGATGGACCTCGGCGAGGAAAAGGCTGCCATCCAGTCCCTTGAAGAGGCGCGACGCATCGATCCCAACGCTGCTGCTGCACTGGTCGCCCAGTCGCTCGGCCACATGCGGCAGGGGCAGTTCGATCAGGCCGAGTCGCTTGCCCGGCAGGCAATCACCCGCAACCCGACCGATCCGGCTGGCTGGAACATGAAAGGCTCGATCGCCCATGCCCGTGGCGATGCCAAAGGTGCGCTTGCCGACTATGCCAAGGCCTTGAGCCTGGACCCGGATTATCACGAAGTCCTGATCGCACGTGCTTCCCTTCTGATCGATCTGGGGCGCGATGCGGAAGCGGCAAGGGACGTGACGATCCTGAACAAGACCTACACTTCCGACCCGCGCAGCGCCTACCTCAAGGCCTTGCTCGCCGGCAGGCAGGGCAAGGAGGCAGAAGTGAAGGCCGCGCTGTTATCGGCGACCGGCGCCCTGGATGCCCTGCCGATCGAGGCCGTGATCGCCAGGCCGCAACTTGCCCTGCTCGGAGGGGTGGCGCATTACAGCCTGGCGCAGTACCAGAAAGCCAAGACCTATCTGGGGCATTTCCTCAAGAAATCGCCCCAGCACATGGGCGCGCGCAAGATCTACACCGGCATTCTCCTGGCGGAGAAGGACTACGCCAATGCCATTGCCTTCCTGGAGGGGCCCGCGCGGGCACGACCGAACGATCCGCAGGCCCTGTCGATGCTGGCCAGTGCCTACATGGCGCTGGGGCAGCATACCCGCGCGGTGTCCCTCCTGCGCGAGGCGGATGAGCTCAGCGATGGGCGGTCGCCCGATATCGCAACCAACTTCGGCCTGAGCCTCATCGGCACGGGGCAGGACGATCTGGCACTGGTGCAGTTGCAGAAAGCCTACGCCGCGGCCCCTGGCGTCTCGCGCACCGGCATCCCGCTCGCCACCCTGTACCTCAAGAAACAGCAAATCAGGCCTGCCCTCCAGATCCTGGAGGTGGTCACCCGGAACGAACCGCGTAACCTGGGCGCCCTGAACCTGCTGGCGGTCGCGAAGACACAGGCGAAGGACCTGGCCGGCGCACGCAAGATCTATGAGCAGATCCTTGCCATCGACAGGCGCTACACGCCGGCGGCCCTCAATCTTGCCCGGCTGGATCGGGCCGGGAACAAGCACGAGGAGGCGAGACGCCGCCTGCTGGCCTTGCAGAAAGTCCAGCCCAAGAACCTGGATGTCCTGTACGAACTGGCCCAGGTCGAATTGAGCCTGAATCGCCCCCAGGAAGCGATCCGGGTGCTCGAAAAGGCGCGCGTGCTCAATCCGCAGAGCCTGGCGCCCAACCTCATGCTCGTCGACCTGTATCTGCGTCTGGGTGACAGGCAGAAGGCCCTGACCATCGCCAAGGACACCCAGGCCGGCAACCGGGAAAATCTCCAGGCCTTGGCCACGCTGGGGCGGGCCTATCTGGCCGTCGGGAACCGTGGCCTGGCACGGGAGAATTTCCGGCGATTGACCCAGCTCGCCGGCTTCAATGCTGATTGGCAACAATTTGCAGCCGTCAATCTCATGCGGGCGGGGGACCCCGAGTCTGCACGCTACTCGCTCGACAAGGCCCTGCTGAGCAAACCCGGTTACCTGCCTGCGCTGCTCCTCCGGGCCGAACTCGAGGTGGCTGCCGGGAAATACGATGCGGCCGAGGGGCAGGCCCAGTCGCTGCTGGCGCAACATCCGCGTGAGGCCGATGTGCACCGCCTGATGGGGATGATCGCAGTGAAACGGCAGCGCCCCGAGGAAGCCGCTGCTGCGTTTGCGCAGGCTTTTGCATTGAAGAAAACCAGCGCGAATGCCATCGATCTGCACAATGCCTACAGCCTTTCCGGAAAGTCGGAAAAAGCCCGGTCGTTTCTGCAGGAATGGGTTGCAGCCCATCCTGCCGACGCGGCTGCGCGTCGTGTGCTGGCCACCGCACTCGACCGGGCGGGGCGGTTGGATGAAGCCCGGAAGCATTACGAAATCCTGGTCAGGCAACAGCCGGATAATGCGGCTGTACTGAACGAACTGGCCTACCTGCTACTCAAGCAACGCAAGCCCGGCGCCTTGGCCCTCGCGGAAAAAGCGTATGGCCTGGTGCCCGATAACGCCAGTATCGCGGATACGTATGGCTGGGCGCTGGTGGAGGCGGGGCAGATCGACAAGGGGCTGCGGTATCTGCGCGAAGCGCAGGTGCGTGCGCCCGACCACCCGGAAATTCGGGCGCATCTGAGGGAGGCACTCAGGCGCAAGTCTGAGCAGGGAGGCCGCTGATACCAGCCTGTCGGCTTTTTTTACAGACAAAGGCGAGGACACAGGATGGTCGCCCGATTTTTGTTCCTATCATGCTGAATTTAAAAGATAAATTAATTTCTGGTATGGCGTTTGCTTTGTATGGGTCGAAAACCAATTCAATCTGGGGATTACAGATGAACAACAATTTCAAGAAAACCTTGCTGGCCGGGTGTTTCGTATTTGGCGCGGCCCTGTCGACTTCGGCCATGGCTACAGGCGGGTCGTATGGTTCCCATGACTGCGGCGATGGCGGCGCAAGCAACCCGAACTGCTATACGTGGAATTTCAAGTATTCGGGAAGCGATACCTCGGAGGCGGTTGATGCGAGCGCGACTGCCTGGTCCAACACCGGCAGCGGTTCCGGCCTGCAATCTGCCTACCTTGGAACATACAGCGGAGGGCTTGGGGTGACCAATATGGGTGAATCTGGCAGTTCTCCCAACCATTCGACAGACAATGCCGGTTACACCGATTCCATCCTCTTCACGTTCAGTGAGGCGGTGAACGTCGACTCCATGCAGGTAGGGTATGTCGATACGGATTCTGATTACACCGTCATGGCCTACACCGGTTCGGGTACGCCGGACGTTCTGACCGGACAAACCTACGCGGGTTTGCTGGGTAACGGCTGGTCCCTGGTCGGTACAGGCTCCTCGTACCACGGTGGCGCCGGACACTACGGTGGCGGCAGTTCGGCGGGCAACCGAGATTTCTCCAACGACATCTTTTCCAGTTACTGGCTGATTGGAGCACTGAATACCATGGTCGGTGGCAGTACGAACAAGGCCGGAAACGATTACTTTAAGCTTCTGGCTTTGGCGGGTTGCGACTGCACCACCGCACCGCCCGGTACCCCGGGTTGCGATGGTGGTGGCACCCCGGGCGGCGGCGTTCCCGAGCCCGGCACGCTCTTTCTGCTGGGTGCCGGTCTTCTCGGCTTGACCCGCATGGTGCGCCGTCCGGCCCGTTGAGCTGGCAATCCATGACATAAACCCCGCTGCGGCGGGGTTTTTTGTTGCCCGTGTCTCTCCGCGTGGTTGGAAATGGTGGGACGTCCTGCTAGGGTGGGCAGGAAACATTCCCGGAGTTGCCGCATGCAAGCCTTCTCGCCACACGAAGCCCATGCATACCTGAAGCACCATCCCGAAGCGGTCTTCATCGACTGCCGCTCGGAGATCGAATTCCTGTTCGTCGGCCATCCGGTCGGGGCAATCCACATCGCCTGGCAGGACGGACCGGACTGGGACGTGAACCCGGATTTTCTCGGCCATGCGCGCAAGGCCGCGTCGGTGAACCGCCCGGTTGTCTTGATCTGCCGCTCGGGGCGGCGTTCGGCCGAGGCCGGACGTTATCTGGAAAAGAACGGCTTTCCGGAGGTATACAACGTCGAGCACGGCTTCGAGGGCGACATGGACGAAGCGCGCCACCGCAGCACGAAGAACGGCTGGCGTTTCGACGGACTGCCGTGGGAGCAGACCTGAGATTTCCGGGCGCCGTCATGCCCGACGCGAGCCTGTTTCCGCAAAACCTGCAGCCTGCCCCGTCCGGCGCGGGGACCCGATCGAGGCTCAATCGGTCAATTCGAATACCCGGGTGGGGCGATCAGCCCAAGGACACCCCAAGCCAGGCGCCTATGAGGTAAGTGGCCAGTCCTGCCGCGCCACCGATGCCGAGCATGCGCAGGCCGGAGAGCAGGGCATGACGCCCGGTGAAGAGGCTCATGCTGGCGCCAACGGCGAAGAGGCCCAATGCGGTGAGGCCGACGGACCAGGCGAGTGCATGGCCGGAATCCGACAGGAAGGGCAGCAATGGCACCGCGGCGCCTGCCGTGAAGGCGCAAAAGGATGAGAGCGCGGCGACCCAGGGCGAACCAAGATCGTCCGGATTCAGGCCGAGTTCCTCGCGCGCGAGGGTGTCGAGCGCGCGCTCGGGGTCTTCGAGCAGGCGGTCGGCCATGCGCCGTGCTTCGTCTGGTGGCACGCCCTTGGCCGCATAGATCAGAGCCAGTTCGGTGGCCTCTTCCTGAGGGTATTTTTCCAGCTCGTCTCGCTCCAGGCCGATCTGGTATTCGAACATTTCGCGCTGCGCGCGCACCGAAACGTATTCGCCGGCGGCCATCGAAAACGCGCCGGCCAAAAGGCCCGCGATACCGGTCAGCACGATGGCGTCGGGCGACTGCGCGGCGCCGACGATGCCGAAGATCAGCGCGGCGTTCGACACCAGGCCGTCGTTGACGCCGAACACGCCGGCACGCAATGCGTTGCCGGATGCCCCGCCGCGATGGCGCTTGCCGATGTCCTCGCGCCGGGTGGGGATGGGGTGCGAGGCCTGGGTATAGAGCGCCATGCCGCGCACCTTCATGGCCGCAAGGACCCCGCGCAGGGCACGCGGGCCAAACGCATGCGCCAACCGGGCCACGAAGCGGCTGCGCAGGTCGGGCTGGAAGGCGGAAGGGGTCATGCCGCCGTTCTTGCGGTGGGCATCGAGCCAGATCTCAGCCTGTCTGTCTGCCGCTTCCGCCAGTTCGCGAAAGAGCGCTTCGCGGGGCGTGCCCTGCTCGCAGTCGGCCAGTACCCGATAGAGCCAGGCGGACTGCTTTTCCTCTCGCCAGGAATCAAGCGGGTCGCTCACGCGGGCACTCCCTCTGTCCAGGGCTTGTTCATTCCGGTCGCATTGCCTCGCTGGCCCGCCGCATGCGCGGTCGGTCGCCTCCCCGCAGTGCGGAGCCCCTGCTCCCTGCTCATGCGGACGCTCTCCGGTACTGGATGGCTTCGGCGAGATGTGCCGGCAGGATGGCGTCGCTGGTCGCGAGGTCGGCGACGCTGCGTGCCAGGCGCAGAATGCGGTGGTAGGCGCGTGCCGAGAGATTCAGGCGAGCGATGGCCTGCTTGAGGAGCGCCTCGCCAGCTGCGTCGAGCGTGCAGTGGGTGTCGATTTCCTGTGTGCCGAGCAGCGCGTTGGGCTTGCCCTGACGGTGCAACTGGCGCGTCCGCGCCGCTTCCACGCGTGCACGGATGTCCGCACTGGCCTCGCCGGGCGCGGCGCGCATCAGTTCGTCATCGGTGAGCGCGGGCACGCTGATCTGGATGTCGATGCGATCCAGCAGCGGCCCGGAAATGCGGCCCCGGTAGCGTGCGATCTGGTCAGGCGTGTCGCGGCAGGCCTGTGTGGGGTGGCCCAGGTAACCGCAAGGGCAGGGATTCATCGCGGCGACGAGCTGGAAGCGTGCGGGGAAATCGGCCTGACGTGCGGCACGCGAAATGGTGATGTGCCCTGTTTCCAGCGGTTCGCGCAGCACCTCCAGCACCTGCCGCGAGAATTCGGGCAATTCGTCGAGGAACAGCACGCCGTGGTGGGCCAGCGAAATTTCGCCCGGACGCGGATTGCCGCCGCCGCCGACCAGCGCCACCGCCGAGGCCGTGTGGTGCGGTGCACGGTAAGGCCGCTTTCCCCAGAGTTCCGGCCTGAAACCGCCGTTGAGCGAGGCGACGGCGGCGGCTTCGAGCGCCTCGGCTTCGTCCATGGCGGGCAGGATGCCGGGAAAGCGCGCCGCGAGCATCGACTTGCCTGTACCCGGCGGGCCGGACATCAGTACCGAATGCCCGCCGGCCGCTGCGACTTCGAGGGCGCGCCGCGCGGCGGCCTGGCCTTTGACATCGGCGAAATCGGGGTAGTCGGGTGCGTGCGCGCGCGTGCCCGATGCGGGCGTATCGAGCGCCGCCTGTCCGGACAGCCACGCGCATACGTCGAGCAGGCTCTTCGCGCCCAGGGTATCGACACCGCTGGCGAGCGCCGCCTCGCTGGCCGACTGCAGCGGCAGCACCAGGCTGTGATGCGCCGCGCGCGTGGCCAGCGCCATCGCGAGCGCGCCGCGCACCGGGCGCAGCTCGCCGGTGAGCGCGAGTTCACCGGCGAATTCGGTGGCGGCGAACTTGTCGGCCGGAACCTGGCCGGAGGCGGCGAGGATGGCGAGTGCGATCGGCAGGTCGAAGCGCCCGGACTCCTTGGGCAGATCGGCCGGCGCGAGATTGACCGTGATGCGGCGCGCGGGGAATTCGAAGCGCGCGTTCTGGATCGCCGCACGCACCCGGTCGCGCGCCTCCTTCACCTCGGTTTCAGGCAGGCCGACCAGAGTGAATGCCGGCAACCCGTTGGCGAGGTGCGCTTCAACCACGACCTCGGGCGCTGCCACGCCGGCAAGCGCCCTGCTTTTGACGACGGCAACAGCCACTTATTGCGTGCGCTGCTTTTCCAGTTCGGCCAGCCGCGCTTCCAGCGCCGCCAGCTTCTCGCGCGTGCGGGCGAGTACTTCAGTCTGCACGTCGAATTCCTCGCGCGTCACCAGATCGAGCTTGCCGAGCATCGAGGTCAGACCGGCCTTGAGGTTCTGCTCGATGTCCTTCGCGGGCGATTGCTTCATCAGGGCCGAGAGCTTTTCGCTCAGTTCATTGAGAAATGCGGGATTTGGAAAAGAAGAATTGGATTTCATGCGACCTCCGGTTGGTGGATGGAGTTTAACAACGCAAGCCGCATCGGTGGCCGCACAAAGAGCGTGCGTCAGCCGGGTCGTCTGCACCATGACTGTGCACTACAAAGGGGTGTCATCAGCCTGAAAAACATATCTATATGAAAAATAAGAATAAAAAAGCTGGCATGGCTTGTGCTGTTCGGCAAGTGCAATTTTGCACTCTTCAACGTCGGAGAAATCGAGCATGAAAAAAATCGTATCTGCATTGATGCTGGCTGGCCTGGTGGGCACCCCCGCAGTCGTCATGGCTGAAGACAGCCCCCACACCTTCGCCGGTAACGTCACCCTGACCAGCGATTATGTTTTCCGTGGCATTTCGCAAACTGGCGGTGATGCGGCTATTCAGGGTGGGTTTGATTACACCCACGCGAGCGGCATTTATTTGGGCACATGGGCATCGAACGTCGGCTGGATCGAAGATTACCAACTGTACGATTCGGGCAATATGGAAATCGACCTGTACGGCGGCTACCGTGGTGCACTTGGCCCGGTCTCCTACGATGTGGGTGTCATTGGCTACTTCTATCCCGGTGACGATGGTGGGGCTACCACCGGTGATACCACTGAGCTTTATATTGGTCTGGGTTGGAAATGGTTCAGCGCCAAGTACTCCTACAGCATCAGCGACGAAACCTTCGGCTTCGCCAATTCTGATGGTTCGGACTACCTGGAAGTCAACGCGAGCTACCCCGTTGGTGAAACCGGCCTGACCCTGGGCGCGCACTGGGGCACCTTCTCGTTCGAGAACAACGGCGCACAGGATTACGACGACTGGAAAGTCAGCGCGACCTACGACATGGGCAAACTCTCCGGCGTGCTCTCGGGCGTGACGCTGGGTGTGGCCTACACCGACACCGACGCAGACAGCGCCGTCTGGACCGATGCCAACAGCCAGTTCCTCGGCGAAGACACCGGCATCATCTGGATCAGCAAGGCCCTCTAAGCCAACACAACCGGGCGGGCGCAAGCCCGCTCACCCAACCTCGTTGATGTGGGAGAGAACATGAAATTCGTAACGGCAATCATCAAGCCGTTCAAGCTGGACGAAGTGCGCGAGGCCTTGTCGGCCATCGGCGTCACCGGCCTGACGGTTACGGAAGTGAAGGGGTTTGGGCGCCAGAAGGGCCACACCGAGCTGTATCGCGGCGCGGAATATGTGGTCGACTTCCTGCCCAAAGTGAAGATCGAAGTGGCCATCAAGGCCGAACTGCTGGAGCGCGTGATCGAGGCAATCGAGAAGGCGGCCAATACCGGCAAGATCGGCGACGGCAAGATTTTTGTGACCAGCCTGGAACAGGTCGTGCGCATCCGCACGGGCGAATCCGGCCCCGACGCGCTGTAAGGAGCCTGAATATGAAAAAGCTATTAGCTTCGTTGGGCCTGATGTTTGCCCTGTTGTCTCCCGGCATGACGCTGGCGCAGGATGCGGTCGCGCCGGTTGAAGAAGCGGTTGCGGTGGAAGCGACCGAGGCCGTTGCGGTGGAAGCACCGGTGGCCGAAGTTGCAGCGCCGGCTGAAGCTGCTCCGGCCGAGGAAGCTGCTGCACCAGTGCCCGACAAGGGCGACACCACCTGGATGATGCTGTCTACGCTACTGGTCATCCTGATGATCATTCCGGGCGTGGCGCTCTTTTACGGCGGCCTGGTGCGCGCCAAGAACATGCTGTCGGTGCTGACCCAGGTGATGGCGATCTTCTGCCTGATTTCGATCCTGTGGGCGGTGTACGGCTACTCGCTGGCCTTTGGTGACGGCGGCAGCATGAACTGGGCGATCGGCGATCTCTCGAAGATGTTCCTTGCGGGCATCACCGGAGATTCGACGGCAGCGACCTTCTCCGACGGCGTGGTCATTCCCGAGTTCACCTTCGTCGCCTTCCAGCTGACCTTTGCTGCCATTACCGTGGCGCTGATCGTCGGCGGCCTGGCCGAGCGGGTGAAGTTCTCCGCATTGATGGTCTTCGCCGTGCTGTGGTTCACCTTCTCCTACCTGCCGATCGCACACATGGTGTGGGCAACCGGTGGCTACCTGTTCGAGAAGGGCGACCTGGACTTCGCGGGTGGTACCGTGGTGCACATCAACGCCGGTATTGCCGCGCTGGTGGGTGCCATCGTGCTGGGCAAGCGTCTGGGCTACGGCCGCGACGCGATGCCCCCGCACAGCCTGCCGATGACCATGGTTGGCGCCTCGCTGCTGTGGGTGGGCTGGTTCGGTTTCAACGCCGGCTCCAACCTCGAAGCCACGGGCGGCGCTGCGCTGGCCTTCATCAACACCATCCTCGCCACCGCGGCAGCAGGCCTGTCCTGGATGTTCGCCGAATGGATGATGCGCGGCAAACCCTCCATGCTGGGCCTGGCTTCCGGCGTGGTGGCGGGTCTGGTCGCGATCACCCCGGCAGCCGGTCTGGTGGGCACCATGGGCGGCATCGTGCTGGGCGCGATCGCCGGGGTGGTCTGCCTGTGGGGCGTGACCGGCCTGAAGAAGATGCTGGGCTACGACGACAGCCTGGACGTCTTCGGCATCCACGGCATCGGCGGCATCATCGGTGCCATCGGTACCGGCATCTTTGTCGCGCCTTCGCTGGGTGGCGTGGGTGTGGACGACTACTCGATGGCCGGCCAGGTCGTTACCCAGGCGACTGGTGTGATCATCACCATCGTCTGGTCCGGCGTCGTCAGCCTGGTGGCCTTCAAGCTGATCGACATGACCATGGGTCTGCGCGTCTCCGAAGAACAGGAGCGTGAAGGTCTCGACACCGCCAGCCACGGCGAGCGGGCCTACAACGCCTGATCTGCTGCTTTCTCCAAGAAGGTCGGGGCGCTCTGCAGAGCGCCCTTTTTTATGCCCCCAGTCAACGGGGCCCCCCGCCCTTTTTAATTGCAAGGCTTTTCGGTAGGCTTCGGCTAATTACAGAAAGTCAACGCATGCACTTCACCCCCGAATCCTTCCGCGCCTGGCCGAACAAACGCGTTACCCTGCTCGGCATGTCCGGCGTCGGCAAGACGCACATTTCATCCATGCTGCGCGGCCACGACTGGTTCCATTTTTCCGGCGACTACCGCATCGGCACGCGCTACCTGGACGAGCCCATCCTCGACCTCATCAAGCATCAGGCAATGCAGGTGCCCTTCCTGCGCGACCTCTTGCGCCGCGACTGGATCGACATCAAGAACAACATCAAGATCCACGACCTGGGGCCGGTGCTCACCTTCGTCGGCAAGCTCGGCGGACCGGAATGGGGCGGGCTTTCGCTCGACGTATTCTCGCGTCGCCAGGCGGCCTACCGCGAGGCCGAGATCGCGGCGATGCGGGATGTGCCCGAATTCATTCGCAAAGGGCAGGAAATCTATGGCTACCCGCATTTCGTCAACGACGTCGGCGGCAGCCTGTGCGAACTCGACGAGCCCGGCGTGATCGAGCTGCTGGCCGAGCACACGCTGATCCTCTACATCCAGACGACCACGCGCGAGGAAGAGGACACGCTGATCAAACGCGCGCAGTCCGACCCCAAGCCGCTGTATTTCCGCCCGGCCTTCCTGGCCGAACATCTGCCCGTGTATCTCAGGGAGAAGGGCCTGGAATTTGTCGCCCAGATCGAGCCCGACGACTTCGCGCGCTGGGTATTCCCGCGCCTCTTCCATTCGCGCCTGCCGCGCTACGAGGCGATTGCCAAACCGCACGGCTACACCGTCACCTCGCAGGAAGTGGCACAGGTACGCGACGAGCGCGATTTCGTCGCGCTGATCGAAGCTGCCATCGCGCGCAAGGGCTGATCATGTCGATCAAACGCGAAGGGTACTGGATTCGACAGGGAGGCAGGAGAGGCAAGGGAGAAAAACCTGAACCCTCCCTTACCTCCCTGTTCAAGCTTTTCTGTCACGTTTGCCTTCTGAACCGAGTCTTCCCCGGAGACTGTCATGCCGCTGGTCGCGCATAACGCCCTGCCCACCTTCGAGCGCCTGCGACGCGACGGCATGACCGTGCTCTCGACCGAGCGCGCGGCCAACCAGGAAATCCGCGAACTGCACGTGGGGCTCCTGAACATGATGCCGGATGCCGCGCTGGAAGCGACCGAGCGGCAGTTCTACCGGCTGGTCGGCGAATCCAATCCGATCGCGCAGTTCTACATGCATCCCTTCACGCTGCCAACCCTGCCGCGCGGCGACAAGGCGCGTGCGCACATCGATGGCTATTACGAAAGCTTCGAGGCCATCCGTGATAAAGGCCTGGATGCACTCATCATCACCGGGGCCAACGTCAGCCAACCCAATCTCGCCGACGAAGCCTTCTGGCAGCCGATGATCGAGGTCATCGACTGGGCCTGGGACAATGTGACCTCGACGCTGTGTTCCTGTCTCGCCACCCACGCGGTGATGCAGTTCCGCTACGGCCAGACGCGGGTGAAGCAGCCGAGGAAGATCTGGGGCGTGTTCGAGCACCGCGTGGTCGATGCGCGCCATCCTCTGGTGGCTGACGTCAACACACGCTTCGACGTGCCGCACTCGCGCTGGAACGACGTCTCGCGCGCGCAGTTCGAGGCGGCGGGCGTCAAGGTGCTGGCCGAAAGCGCCGAGGCGGGCGTGCACCTGGCGGTGAGCCCGGACGGCTTGCGCACCGTGTTCTTCCAGGGCCATCCCGAGTACGACACGGTGTCGCTGCTGAAGGAGTACAAGCGCGACCTGCTGCTGGCGGCGGCGGGCACGCTGCCGGCGTATCCCCCTTTCCCTGTGCGCACCTTCGATACCCAGGCGCGCGCGCTGCTGGAGGAATACGCCAGTCGCCTGCGCGCGGGCGAAACGCTGGAATTTCCCGAGGCGCTGGTGGTGCCACGCCTCGACAACACGTGGCACGACACCGCGGAGGGCGTGGTCGGCAACTGGATCGGCTGCGTCTATCAGGTGACCCACCGCGAGCGCGGCCTGCCCTTCATGCCGGGCATCGATCCCGACAACCCGCTGGGTCTGGCGTGACGCCCGCCAGCGCCCGATTCGACGCCGCGGCTGGTAAGCTCGTTGCCGGCGGCGACTGGCATGCCGATTCCGCCTCTGCCTTGCCCGATCTCGCCGGGCAGCGGGTGCGCGTGCTGGACGGGGCGGGGCTCACCCAGCTCGACACCAACGGCGCCTGGCTGCTGCTGGCAGCGGCGCGCCCGGATGCCGGCGACGCGATGCCGGAGCTGCGCGGCTTCCAGCCGCACCACCTGAAGCTGGTCGAACTGGTGGCGAAACACTGCGCGGCCACCGTCGTGCAACCGCCGCCACCGCGCGAGGGCGTGCGGGCGCTGACCGGGCACGGCACCATGGCCATGTGGCGGCATCTCACAGGATTGCTCGATTTTGTCGGCCACCTCTTCGTCGAGCTGTCTTCCCTGGCGGGGCGGCCCGGGCGCTGGCGCTGGCGCGAATTCGGTGCGCAGGTCCGCGACATCTTCGTCGGGGCGATTCCCATCGTGATTGGCATGCTCTTCCTGCTCGGCGTGGTGTTCGCCTACCTGCTCGGTTCGCAGGCGCAGCAGTACGGCGCCAACATCTTCGTCGTCGACGGCCTCCTCATGGCGATCCTGCGGGAGATCTCGCCGGTCATCGTCGCCATCCTCATCGCCGGCCGTACCGGCGCTGCCATCACCGCGCAGATCGGTACCATGAAGGTGACCGAGGAAATCGACGCCATTTCCACGCTGGGCCTGTCGCCGCTGGCGGTGCTGGTGATCCCGCGCATGCTGGCCCTGCTGCTCGCCATGCCCCTGCTGGTGTTCATCGGAGACATCGCCGGCATTGTGGGCGGCATGCTGGTGGCGCAGGAGCAGCTCGACATCTCCTACTTCATGTTTATCGACCGCACGGCCGATGTGCTGCTGCTGAAGACCCTGCTGGTCGGATTGTTCAAGGCGCCCGTGTTCGCGATTTTCATTGCGCTCATTGCCTGCCGCATGGGGCTTTCGGTCACGCGCGACGCACGCAGCGTCGGCGCGCACACCACCTCCACCGTGGTGCAGAGCCTGGTTGCCATCATCATCCTCAACGCGATCTTCGCGGTGATGTTCGTGAAGCTGGATATCTGATGGCCGACACCGTCCTCGATGTGCGCGACGTACACACCACCCTGGGCGGGAACAGCATCCATCGCGGGCTCAGCCTGTCGGTGGCGCGCGGCGAGGTGATTGCCCTGATCGGCGGGTCAGGCACCGGAAAATCGGTGCTGTTGCGCGAGATCATCGGACTCCTGAAACCGCAGTCCGGCCGCATCGAACTGTTCGGACAGTCGGTGTGGGATGCCTCGCCGGAGCAGATGAATGCGCTGCGCAGGCGCTTCGGCGTGCTGTTCCAGGACGGCGCGCTGTTTTCCTCGCTCTCAGTCGAGGACAACGTCGCCACGCCGCTGTTCGAACACACCACGCTGCCGCACGCCACCTGCCGGCAACTCGCGCGGCTGAAGCTCGGGCTGGCCAATCTCCCGGCCGACGTGGCGAAGAAAAAACCTAGCGAACTCTCGGGTGGCATGAGAAAGCGCGTGGCGCTGGCGCGCGCGCTCGCGCTCGACCCGGAACTGCTGTTCCTCGACGAACCCACCTCCGGTCTCGATCCGATTTCCGCGCGCGCGTTCGATACGCTCATCCGCCTGCTGGCCGACAGCCTGGGGCTCACCGTATTCCTCGTCACGCACGACTTGGATACACTCTTTTCCATCATCGACCGCGTCATCGTCCTGTCGAACGGCCGCGTGCTCGGCAGCGGCAGCGTGGCCGAACTCAAACAACTCGACGATCCGTGGCTGACCGCCTATTTTGCGGCGCGCGCGGAGGAGGCAAGCCCGCATGGAAACTGAAGGCCGCTACACCCTGGTCGGCACGCTGGTGCTGGGCGTGGTCGCGCTGATGACGCTGGCCATCGTCTGGCTCGCCGGTGCGGTCGACCGCATCGCCTACCAGACCTACACCATCTATTTCAAGCAGCAGTCGCTCGATGGCCTGGCCGTGGGCAGCGCGGTGAAGATGCGCGGCATCAAGGTGGGGGTCGTCGACAGCTACCGCTTCGTGCAACAGGACGGCGAGGAAGCGGTGAGCGTTACCGCGCGCGTCGACGAAGGCGTACCCGTGCACCAGGGCGCGGTGGCCTACATCACGCGTAACCTGGTGACCAACATCGCGGCAGTGGAAATCGAGAATGGTCCGGTCAGTGGCGCGCTGCTCGACGACGCGCCGCGTGGCGAACGGTACCCCGTCATCGCCGAAGGCAGTTCGGACATCGACAAGGTCGCCACCGCCGTGTCGCGGCTGGCCGAAAACGGCGCCCAGGTGCTGGAGAAAATGAACGTCCTGCTGTCCGACGACAACCAGCGCGCCATCAGCCAGACGCTGGCCAACCTCAACGAACTGTCCGCGCATCTGGCCGCCAACAAATCCAGCCTCGACGCCGCCGTACAGGGCATCCGCGACGCCTCCGACGAGTTCCGTTTTGCCGGGGCCAGCATCAGCCAGGCCGCCACCCGCGCCGAAGGCAGCATCGTCGGCGTGGGCGACAACGCCAATCTGGCGTTGAAGGAAGCCGTCGCCGCGATCGGCAAGCTTCAGCAGGACGCGACCGAGATCACCGCCCGCATCCAGCAGCTGTCCGAAACCGGCACGCTGGAAATCACCAACGTCAGCCGCGACGTGCGCACCAGCGCCGACGTGCTGACCAACGCCGGCCAGCGCCTGTCCAACCCGCGCGCCATCCTGTTCGGGCCGACGGAACAGCAGCTCGGCCCCGGAGAAAGCCTGCCATGAAAGCTCTTGCCCTTGCCGCATTGGCGCTTGCGCTCGCCGGCTGCGTCAACTTCGGCGACAAGGCCGATTCCGCGGCGGTGACCTACTACGTCCTGGTCGACGCCACGCCGGCTCCACCCGGCCCGGCCGCCGGTCCGTCGGCGCCCACCCTGCTGGTGCTCGATACCGCCGCCAGCGGCTTCTACGATGGCGAGCCGCTGGTGTTCAGCCGCACGCCCGGCACGCGCGGTCAGTACCAGTTCGCACGCTGGACCGAGCGTCCCGGCAAGCGTTTCGCCGACCTGTTGCGCGCCCGCCTCGACACTTTGGGGACCTGGCGCATCGCCGCTGCCGGCGGCTACGTGCGCGGCGACCGCCTGCTCGATACCGAGCTCGTCGAGTTCTACCACGACGCGTCGAGCGCACCGGGCACGCTGCGCCTGGTGTTGCGCGCCGAGCTGGTCGACTTGGGCAGCCGCGATCTCGTCAGCCGCCGCACCTTCGCGCAGAACGTGGCGCTGACGAGCTTCGACGCCGCCGGGGCCGCGCGCGCCGCCAATCTCGCCGTCGCGCAAGTGCTCGACGACGTCTCCGCCTGGCTGGCGACGGCGCAATAAACGCCTACACTGCGGAACACCCATAACACCAAAGTAAGGAGGAACCGCCATGAAAGCCTGTCTGCTGGCACTCACGCTGGGCCTTGCCGCCCTTCCGGCGCACGCCGAAATCGCGCAGAAATTCGGCCCGCTGGAAATCCACTACAACGCCATCTCCACCGACGAGCTGCTGCCCGACGTGGCGCGTGCGTACAGGATCGAGCGCAGCAAGACGCGCGGCCTCGTCACCCTGTCGGTGCTGAAGAAAAACGCCGTGGGCGGACTCACGCCCATGCCGGCCAAGGTGACGATCTACGCCACCAACCTCAGCCGCCAGCTTGCCAACATCGACATGCGCGAAGTTCGGGAAGGCACCGCCATCTATTATCTGGGCGAGTTCCGCATGTCCCTGCCCGACACGCTGAAATTCACCGCCAGCGTCGAAGTGGCCGGCGAACCCAAACGCGAGATCAGTTTCGACCAGAAGTTCTACAAGTAGGCCCGCGCTTGACAGCACGCGATATGTACATAGACTGTACATATCCATCCTCATCCGGAGTCGTCATGACCGCAGCCGTCGAACGCATCGTGGTGCAGGCCACCGCAGCGGACAAGCAGGCCATCGCCGACAAGGCGAAGAAACTCGACATTCCCGTGTCGGAACTGATGCGGCGCGGCGCGTTCGCCTACCAGGCGGACGGGCGCGAAGCCGAGCTCGCCGCGCTGGCCGACGCCGCCAAATCCGCAGCCGACCGTGCGGGTGCCGCCATCGACGATGCGCTCGCCTTCATCGAGGCGAGCAACCAGCGCATCGCCGCGATGGAAGCGAAGGCCGCCAAAGCCGCCGCGAAAAGGCGTGCCTGATGGGCGTGACCGAACGCGTCTGGGGCGCGCTCACGGCCATGATCAAGCTGGAAGACAAGGTCGACCGCCAGGCCGAGGCGATGAAGCAGCAGCAGCAGAAGATCGAGGACCTCACCGCCCGCGTCATCCGCCTGGAAGCGCAACTGGAACTCCTGACCGGCGTCGCGCTGGTCAAGAAACTCAAGGGCGGCTGAGCCGGCTCAGAACCAGTCCCGTACCAGGGTAATCAACCCCCACACCCCGAAGCCCGCCACCGCCAGCCCGGCCGCGCGGCGCACCCACACCCGCTGCATGAAGGGCTGGATCTGCCGTGCGAACAGGCCCATGCCCAGGAGGTTGGGCAGCGTGCCGAGGCCGAAGGCCAGCATCAGCGCCGCGCCCGACGTGGCGCTGCCCGCGGCCAGCGCCGAGACCAGCACCGAATACACCAGCCCGCACGGCAGCCAGCCCCAGACCATGCCGGCGAGCACCGCCTGCGGCAGGGATTTCACCGGCAGGAGCTTCTGGAACAGCGGCTTCACCGCGCGCCACAGCACGCCACCGGCGCGCTCGAACACCAGCACCCACTGGTTGAACCCGGCGAGATACAGGCCAAGCAGGATCATCACGACCTGCGCCAGCACGAACAGCAGCGTCTGCACCGGCATGAACTCGGCGAGTTTCAGCGACGCGCCCAGCATCCCCGCCAGCGCGCCGAAGAAGACATATGACGACACGCGTCCCAGGTTGTAGGCCAGATGCAGGCGAAACAGCGGCACGCTGCCGTCGGCCCGGAAGGAAAACGCGGCGACGATGCCACCGCACATGCCGACGCAGTGCACGCCGCCGAGCAGGCCGGCGAGGAGCGCGGTGAGGAGGGAGAGTTCAATCATTTTTCGGTTTGCCTCCGCGCGCCAAGTGTGCTGCGTATTGAGCGTGGATTGCGACGGCAATCGAGCACGGCCAGGACAATGGCGGTGTGGCCGTCGAAGTCGTAATAAATGGCAAAGGGAAAGCGTTTGGACAGGCTGCGATGCAGCCCCGAGATGGGTTTGGGGTGAACGCCCGCAAACAGCGCGAGCGCATCGATGTCGGAGAACAGGCTGTCGAGAAAATACTGGCCGAGCCCCTCGGCCTGGGTTTCGTAGAAGTCGAATCCGATCAGCAGATCCCGTTCGGCAGAAGCGCCGATCCGCACATCATGCATGGGCGGGGCTCAACGCTCGGTAAGCTTGCGCAGCGCGTTTTTGGCAGCCTGCCAGTCACGATGCTGGCCGTCTGCCAGTTCGCGCAGACGCGCTTCCAGAACGGCAGCGTGCCAAGGGGGACTTAACTCAGTCGCGTCGTCCTGGCACAGCGAGTCCCACAATGACTCCATCGCGGCCAGACGTTCGGCCAGAGGCAGTTGGGTGAGGGCGTCGAGATCAGGCATGACAAAAGATTAGCATATCAGCCCTGCTGTCGTTGTCGTCCCGCCAGCCACACCAGCACCAGCACCGGCACGCCGATCATCGCCGTGCCGGTAAAGAAATCCGCCCAGCCGTACGCATCGACGAATTCACCCGAAAAGCCGGCGATGAACTTGGGCAGGAGCAGCATCACCGAGGTGAAGAGCGCGTACTGGGTGGCGGAAAAATTCTGGTTCACCAGCCCGGAGAGATAGGCGACGAAGGCGGAGGATGCGATGCCGGCGGAGAGGTTGTCGGCCGACACCGTGAACACCAGCGCCGAGACGTCGTGGCCGCGTCCGGCGAGCCAGACGAACAGCAGGTTGGTCGCCGCCGACAATACTGCGCCGAGGAAGAGCGTGCGCATCACGCCCATGCGCATTACCAAGAGGCCGCCCAGCCCCGCGCCGGCGATGGTCATGATGACGCCGTAGACCTTGGACACGGTGGCCACCTCGTCCTTGGTGAACCCCATTTCCTGATAGAAGGGATTGCTCATCACCCCCATCACCACGTCGGAGATCCGGTAGACCGCGATCAGCGCCAGGATCAGCAGCGCCTGCCACTTGAAGCGGTCGAAGAAGTCGACAAAGGGCTGCACGAAGCTCGTCAGGAGCCAGCGCGCGATCCCCTGGTCGGCGATGCGCGTCAGCGGCGCGCGGTGTTCCGGTTCGCGGATGACGAGGGTGGCGAGGATGCCCACGCCCATCAGCGCCGCCATCGCCGTGTACGCCACCTGCCAGGGACGGAAATCGTAGGTGGCCTCAGAGGGGTCGAAGGCTGCCGCGATCCACAGCGCGCCGGCGCCGGCGGTGATCATCGCGATGCGGTAGCCGGCCTGGTAGGTCGCCGCCATCGCGCCCTGTTTCTCGACTTCCACCGCTTCGATGCGGTAGGCGTCGAGCGCGATGTCCTGCGTCGCCGAGGCGAACGCCACCGCCAGCGCGAAAAAGACGGTATGGGAAAGGTTCGCCACCGGGTCGGTGTTCGCCATGCCCAGGAGCGCCGCGGCGATGCAGACCTGCGACAGCAACAGCCACGCCCGCCGCTTGCCGAGCACCCGGGTCAGGAGCGGCAGCGGCAGGCGGTCGACCAGCGGCGACCACAGGAACTTGAAGCCGTACGCCAGCCCGATCCACGACAGATGGCCGATGGTCGCGCGCGCGATGCCCGCCTCCGACAGCCAGAACGACAGCGTGCCCAGCACCAGCAACAGCGGCAGCCCGGCGGAAAAGCCGAGGAACAACATGCCGACGACGCGGGGGTGGGCGTAGACCTTGAGGGCGGCGAGCCAGGGATGGGATGTCATGGTGACGGGTGAGGTGTGAAGCGAGGGGCGTGAGGGGTCAGGCGCGCGGCGTGATGCGCTCGCGCAGCCAGGCGGCGAGCGTGGCTTCGTCCCATTCGCCGGCGGCGATATTCAGCATGGCGAGCACGCATTCGGCATCGTTGGCGTCCAGGTCGAAGCCGTTGAGCAGCAGGAACACTTCCATCGCGATAAATGCGGTGCGCTTGTTGCCGTCGATGAAAGGGTGATTCTTGGCGAGCGCCACCGCATACGACGCAGCGAGCGCGCAGGCATCGGGGGATTCGTAGGCCGCCAGGTTGAGCGGGCGCGCCAGTGCCGAGTCGAACAGACCTTCGTCGCGAAACCCCGCCGCGCCGCCGTGTTCGGCCAGTTGCTCGTCGTGCGCCGCGATCAGCACCGCGCGGTCGAGCCAGCGCCAGTGACTCACTTCGCCAGCTCGTGCAGTACCGCGCGGCGCTTCTTCATGATCGTGCGTGCCGCTTCCATCTGTTCCTCGAACGCCGGGTCGTAGGCGCGCATCGCCACCCCGTCCGGCGTCTCCGTCACGAACACCGTGTCGCCTTTTTCCAGCTTCAGCCGCGCCAGCACCTCCTTGGGCAGGATGAGGCCGACCGAATTGCCGATCTGGGTGAGTTTCAGGGCGTGCATCGCGGACTCCTGTTTGTTATAACGGTTGTTATATTAGCCTCGCTCAGCAGGTAAGCCAAGATTAGGTGAGACAAAACATTCGGTCAGAACCCGTTACGTAAATAAACACTTTGCAAACAATGCAGTATGTGCTTAATTACATTATTGATGGTTGCTATGTAAGATAATGTATTGCCATGCCTAACCTATTGAACAAGTATCCTTTTTTGTCCATTTACAACCCATGGTGGGTTGCCGGTGCAGAGGCCTTCGACGGCCTGCCCGGTTTCCGGCGTGATCTCTACGAGGCGTTTTGCCTGGATGTTGCGCGTCTGCCGCAAATCATTTCCGTTACCGGTCCGCGCCGGGTGGGCAAAAGCACCCTGCTCAAGCAGTGCATCCAGAAGTTGATTCAGGACAATGGTGCGGCGCAGGCCGGGAGGCTGTTGTATTTCACCTTCGACGAACCTGCGCTCTATATCCCGGGATTCGATGCCGACCGATTTTTCAACGACCTGGTCAGCGAATTCGCTGTGCTCGCCAAGGACGGCCCGGTTTTTCTCTTCCTCGACGAAATCCAGAAATTTCCGCGCTGGGAGCTGTACCTCAAGAAATACCATGATCTCAACACGCCGGTGCGATTCGTCATTTCTGGCTCAGCCTCGGCGCCGATATTTCGCAAGTCGCTGGAAAGTTTGCTGGGCCGGATCAAGACTTACCGGATGCTGCCCTTTTCGTTCCGCGAGAGCTTGTGTTTGCAAGTGGGCAAAATGGAAGCTGGTCGCATAGCGGGAATAATCGGCAATGAATTGAGAAGGAAATCTGCACCCAAGCAGCTTGTTGGGTGGATGGATTTCTTTTTGCGCCACAGTGAAGATGGGCTGATAACCGATATAGATGGAGGAAACACGTCTTTCACACTTCCCTACGGCATGCTGGCCGAATTCCTCCAACGCTACTTTTATGAAGGCGGCTTTCCGGAGGTTTGGACGATGCCCGATCTGCTTGCCAAGCAGGCCTACCTGTACCAGAACCAGGTCGAGCGGGTGATTTTTGAAGATTTGCTCATAGCGGCGGAATTCCGCAAGCCGGAATTGATGCGTCGCTTTTATCTCGGCTTGTTGCAGCATCCGGGCATGGAAACCAACTTGTCGCGGCTGTCGATGGAAATCGGGATAGGCAAAGCCAGCATCGACAATTATTTTCCGCTACTCGAAGCGACCGATCTTGTCTGGCGGCTGCAAAAATATTCAGGCGCGCGCAACTCTGCCAAGTCGGGAAATTTCAAGACCTATCTCGTCGATCTGGCCGTGCGCAACGCCGTGCTGAAAATCACACCGCAAACCCTGGCCAACGATGAGTCCCAGCTCGGTGCGTATGCCGAAAACATGATCGCCAACCACCTGCGCCTGTGGCCGGGGCTGGTCGAACTGGCCTACTTCCGCGAACGTAACAATGAACTCGATTTCATCGTCGATCTCGGCCACACCCGCGTTGGCATCGAAGTGAAATACCGCAATCAGCCGGCTTTGAAGGATGCCGAACGTTCCGCCCTGCTGGCGAAGGAGCTTGGATGTGAAGCCTTCATCCTGGTCGGCAAATCGGCACAGGAAGAAAAGTGGAAAACCCGACTGGCGAGTGTGAGCGGATTGCCCGTTGCCGTCATTCCGCTGGTGTATTTTGCCTGGCTGTTTTGAGCGTTCGCCGCACAGGTTTTTTTTCTGCGGGCAGCAGCGACGTCAGCGCCTGATAGCGCTGGAACAGGAAGGCCACGCGCTCGGCGTCGGACTTGAAGCCGGTTTTGCCGTAGGCGCGATCCACCGCCGCGTCGAGCTTCTGGTGCGATTTGAGCAGCGCGGGCGGCATGGTCAGTGGGTCGTAGAGGTCGGCGAGCGAGGCGTCGGGGAATTGCGCGCGGGCGTCGAGCACGGCCTGGGCGGCGGTTTCGATGACCTGTCGGGTCTTGTCGTTGAGGGTGTCTGGCCAGGGGAAGTTGTTGTAGACGGCGGGCTCATAGCGGTATCGGCTCTCCAGGCGTCCGCAGGTATAACGAATCCAGGCGTTATGCATGGTGCTGTTCATGATGCCGAAGTGGTACAGGGTTGCACCAACGGCAATACGGAGTTGATTGCTGGCAATGATGTCGCAGGTGAGGAAGCCTACAGGGATAAACCGACGGTTCTCCGATGACACCTCGGGAAGAGCCAGGTAGTTGCTATCTGGTTGCCGATCCTGAGTGAACAAGGTGGGTTGATCGGCAAACTCGCGCACGCTCTTGGTCGGGCTCTTGCGGCGTGTCTCGGCAACGGCGGCTACCCGCTGCATGACGCGCGGCATGGCCTTCAACTCGGACGGGCTGATGCCCTTCAGCCACAGGCACCAGCGGTGATGGCCGTTGATCAGTTCGTCACCCCCCATGTACACCCTCAGCCACTTCTCTGCGGCGGGCTCTGCACTGAGCAACTCCGCCTTCTCTTCCTCGGTCAGGATCAAGTGGCCTCCATCGGTGGGCTGGCTGCCCTTGATGAGCTGCGGCAGGCCGGGCGGCGTTTGGGTGCGCGACGGCAGGATGATATTCGGCGCGTCGATCAAATACGGGTTGATGTTCGCCGCCCTGATCGCGTGCGGCTCGCCGCGGATGTCTTCGTACTCGAAAATCGTTTTCTCGGGTACATCCCGCAGGCCGAAGCCGACAATCACGCAATGCACGGCGGCCTTGCCGCGTGCCTCGTTGCTCCACTGGAAGGTGCGGTGCGCGAAATGAATGTGCGCGCCATGTGCCAGCAGGTAGCCCCACAGCGTGCCGACCTGCTCGCCCTGGCAGATGCTGTTGGTGGAGACGAAGGCACACGTGATTGCCGGGTTGGCCTGCATGTAGTCGGCCGCCTTGCGGTGCCAGCAGGTTACATAGTCGAGCCGGCCGAAGCGTCCTTCCGCCCCCCAGATGCGATCCATGTCCGCCATCTGCTCCGCGTTCCGCCACTGGTGCCCGACGAACGGTGGATTGCCCATGACATAACTCGCCCGCTCCGCGGGCAGCACGTCGTTCCAGTCAAGCGTAAGCGCGTTGCCGTGGACGATGTGCGGGCTGGTCTTCAAGGGAATGCGGGCGAAGTACATGCCGAATTCCTCGCCGACCCTGAGGTTCATCTGGTGGTCGACGAGCCATAGCGCGACCTGGGCGATCTGTGCAGGGAATTCCTCGATCTCGATGCCGTAAAACTGGTCGACGTCGAGCTGGATGGCCTGGTGGATGTCGAGGAAGCGCGAGCTGGGGCCGGCGTTGGAGGCGCGCAGGATTTCCAGCTCCAGCAGGCGCAGCTCGCGGTAGGCGATGACGAGGAAGTTGCCGCAGCCGCAGGCGGGGTCGAAGAAGGTGAGGCTGCGAAGTTTTTTATGAAACTCGAACAGGCGGTTCTTGTTCTTCTTCACCTTGTCGAACTCGGCCCACAGCGCGTCGAGAAACAGCGGCTTGATGAGCTTCTCGATGTTTTCCTCGCTGGTGTAGTGCGCGCCGAGGTTGCGCCGCGCGGTCCTGTCCATGATCGACTGGAACAGCGCGCCGAAGATGGCCGGCGAGATCGCGGCCCAGTCGAGCGCGCAGGCGTCGAGCAGGGCCTCGCGCATGGCCGAGTCGAAATCGGCGATGGGGATCGGTTCTTCGAACAGGCGGCCGTTGACGTAGGGAAATGAGGCGAGCTGTTCGTCGAGCGCTGGGCTGCGCTTGTTCTCGGGCGTGTTGAGCACCTGGAACAGCTGGGCGAGCAGGGGGCCAAGGTCGGAGCCGTCCTCGCGGGTGCGCTCCTCGATCCAGGTGCGCAGCGCCTGCGAAGGCTGGAAGATGCCGGTGTCGTCGGCGAACAGGCAGAACAGCAGGCGCACCAGCAGCACTTCGAGTGCGTGGCCGTCGTAGCCAGAGGCCTTCAGCGCGTCGTGCAGCCGTCCCATGCGTTCGGCGGCCTGGATGTTGACCGGGTTCTGCGGCTTGATTTCCTGCGTTTCGTAGCCGGCGATGAAGCCGAAGTGGCGGATGTGCTTGTGCAGGTCCTTCAGCGCGAATTCGCGGGTGTCGCCGGTTTCCAGGTCGTGCAGGCGGAAGCGGGCGAAGTCGCACACGACGATGTGGCGAGGCAGGTCGCGTTCCTTGATGCCGGGGAAGTAGTCCAGCGCCTGATTGAAAGCGCGATCAAGATTTTTGCCGCGCGACTTCTGTTCGACCAGCAGCACGCCGGGCCAGAACAGGTCGACGTAGCCCTGGTCGCCGCCGAATTTCTTGACAGCGTGCTCGAAGGTGGCGACGCGCTTGTTGGTGATGCCGAAGATTTCGAAGAAGGCGATCCAGAACGGCTTGGCCTCGCTGTCTTCGTTGGCGGCGTCGGCCCATTCGCGCGAGAACGATAACGCGCGGGATTTGATCTCGTTCCAGGAAAGCGGCATGGCTACGGAGTGTAGTCGTAATCCACAATCAGCGGCGCATGGTCGGAGAAGCGCTGGTCCTTGTAGACGAAGGCGGATTTCGCTTTTGCGGCGAGGCCCGGCGTGGCGATCTGGTAGTCGATGCGCCAGCCGACGTTCTTGGCCCAGGCCTGGCCGCGGTTGCTCCACCAGGTGTAGGCCTCGCCTTCGTGCTGCGGATAGAGCGTGCGGTAGACGTCGACCCAGCCGAGTTCGTCGAAGAGCCGCGTCATCCACGCGCGCTCCTCGGGCAGGAAGCCGGAGTTCTTCTGGTTGGATTTCCAGTTTTTCAGGTCGATTTCGCGGTGGGCGATGTTCCAGTCGCCGCAGACAACGATTTCGCGGCCGGATTGGATGAGCGCTTCGAGATGCGGGTAGAAGAAATCCATGAAGCGGAACTTGGCTTCCTGGCGTTCGGGGCTGGATGAACCCGAGGGCTGGTAGAGCGAGATCACCGAGAGATTGCCGCGCCGCACCTCGACGTAGCGGCCCTCGGCGTCGAATTCGGCATTGCCAAGGCCGACCACGACTTCATCCGGCGCGTGGCGGGTGTAGAGCCCCACGCCGGAATAGCCCTTCTTTTCGGCGTAGTGAAAGTGGCCGGCGAGGCCGTCGCAGCTGAGGAATTCGGGCCGCATGTTGGCGTCCTGGGCTTTCAGTTCCTGGACGCAGACGAAGTCGGCCTGTTGCGCGGGCAGCCAGTCGAAGAAGCCCTTGGTCGCGGCGGAGCGGATGCCGTTGAGGTTGGCCGATATAATGCGCATCGCGTTTGTTTTATTAAAGAAAAGTGAAGAAATGTCCGATTACAGAGCCGATTTTGTGGAATTTGCCGTGACGTCGAATGTGTTGTGCTTCGGCGAGTTCAAGACCAAGGCGGGGCGGATGAGTCCCTACTTCTTCAACGCCGGTCTGTTCAACGACGGGGAGAAGCTGAAACGGCTCGGCGAATTCTACGCGAAAGCGATTCTCGACTCGGGCATCGAATTCGACGTGCTGTTCGGGCCGGCGTACAAGGGCATTCCGCTGGCGGCGAGCATCGCGATCGCCCTGGCAGGCATGGGCAGGAACGTGCCGTTCGCGTTCAACCGCAAGGAAGCCAAGGATCACGGCGAAGGCGGCACGGTGGTGGGTGCAGCGCTGGCAGGCCGGGTGCTGATCGTCGACGACGTGATGTCGGCTGGCACCTCGGTGCGCGAATCGGTGGAACTGATTCGCGGGGCGGGAGCCCAACCGGCAGGCGTGGTGATCGCGCTGGACCGCATGGAACGCGGCACGGGTGCCCAGTCGGCCGTGCAGGAAGTGCGGGCGCAGTATGCAATTCCGGTGGTGGCCGTGGTCACCCTGGACAATCTGGTGGAGTATCTGGAGCGCGATGCAAACCGACAAGCCGAACTTTCAGCCGTGGCGGCCTACCGTGCAACGTACGGCGTGTAGTCTGCTGGCGCTTGTCCTGCTGGCCGCGGGCGCGGCGCACGCCGCGATGTACCGCTGGGTCGACAGCAACGGCCGCGTGCACTATAGCGACACCCTGCCGCCCACCTACCAGAAGAGCGGTGCGGCCGAGATGAACAAGCAGGGCACGGTCATCAAGCGCACCCAGTCCGAAGCCGAGCGCCGTGCCGAAGCGGAGCGCCAGGCGGAACTGGCGCGCATCAAGGCCGAGCAGGACAGGCAGGCCCAGCTCGACCGCGCGCTGACGCAGACCTACACCAGCGAAGCCGAAATCGACCTCGCGCGCGACCGCGCGCTGGAGCATCACAAGCTGGCGATCAAGAGCGCGCAAATCCGCGCCGAGGCGGTCAACACCAATCTGACTGAACTGCGGGAACGCATCGCACGCATTGAAAAGGCTGGTCGCAAGGTGGGCTCAGGGCTGACCGATCAACTGGAGCAGGCCGAGCGCGAAAGCCTGGAACTCAAGCGCACGATCCTCAACAACGAGGAGGCGATGGTGCGCGTGCGAGAGAAATACGCCGCGGACAAGCAGCGTTTCCGCGAACTGACCGGCAAGCCCTGATCGGGCGGGCCGAAAAGAACGGGGCCCAAGCCCCGTTCTTTTGTTCCTGTGGTTTCCAGGTTCAGCCCAGTTTTGCCTTCAGCAGGTCGTTGACCTGGGCCGGATTGGCCTTGCCTTTCGACGCCTTCATGACCTGCCCGACCAGCGCATTGAAGGCCTTTTCCTTGCCGGCGCGGAATTCCTCGACCGATTTCGGGTTCGCTGCGAGCACGTCGTCGATGATCTTCTCCAGTTCGCCGCTGTCCGACATCTGTTTCAGACCGCGTGTCTCGATGATGGCATCGACTTCACCGCCCTCCTCCCACAGAACTTCGAACACCAGCTTGGCGAGCTTGCCGGAGAGCGTGCCGTCCTGGATGCGGGCAATGAGCCGGGCGAGCTGTGCAGCCGGAACCGGGCTCTGGCTGATGTCGCGCTCGGCCTTGTTGAGCGCGGCAGTCAGTTCACCCATCACCCAGTTGGCGGCGAGCTTGCCCTGGCCGCAGGCCCGGGCAACCACCTCGAAATAGTCGGCGAGGTCGCGTGAGCCCGTCAGTACGGACGCGTCGTAGGCCGACACACCGTATGCCTCGACGAAGCGGGCCTGCATGGCGGCGGGCAGTTCGGGCAGTGCCTGGCGGACGTCGGCGATCCAGGCATCGTCCAGTTTCACCGGCAGCAGGTCGGGGTCGGGGAAGTAGCGATAGTCGTGCGCGTCTTCCTTGCTGCGCATCATGCGCGTCTCGCCGGTATCGGGATCGAACAGCACGGTGGCCTGCTGGATGGCATGGCCGTCCTCGATTTGCCCGATCTGCCAGCGTACCTCGTAATCGATCGCCTGCTGCAGGAAGCGGAAGGAGTTGAGGTTCTTGATTTCGCGGCGCGTGCCGAAGGGTTCACCGGGGCGGCGCACCGACACGTTGGCATCGACGCGGAAGGAGCCTTCCTGCATGTTGCCGTCGCAGATGCCGATCCAGGTCACCAGGGTATGCAGCGCCTTCGCGTAGGCCACGGCCTCGGCGGAAGAACGCATGTCGGGCTCTGAGACGATTTCCAGGAGCGGCGTGCCGGCGCGGTTCAGATCGATGCCGGTCATGCCGTGGTAGTCCTCGTGGAGCGACTTGCCGGCGTCTTCCTCCATGTGGGCACGGGTGATGCGGATGGTCTTTTCCTCGCCGTCTACCGCGATCTTCAGGGCGCCGTGCTCGACGATGGGCCGGGCGAGCTGGCTGATCTGGTAGCCCTTGGGCAGGTCTGGGTAGAAGTAGTTCTTGCGGTCGAAGATGTTCACACGGTTGAGCGTGGCGCCGATTGCGAGACCAAACTTGATCGCGCACTCCACCGCGCCTTTGTTCAGCACCGGCAGCACGCCGGGCAGGGCGATGTCCACCGCGCTGGCCTGCGTATTCGGCGCGGCACCGAAGGCGGTGCTGCTGCCCGAGAAGATTTTGGATCGGGTGGCGAGCTGGGTGTGGACTTCCAGCCCGATGACGGTCTCCCACTTCATTGCAGGCCCCCCGGACGGCGTGCATGCCAGTCGGTGGCACGCTGGTACTGGTGCGCGACCCTGAGCATCGTCGCCTCGGAAAAATAGTCGCCGACGAGTTGCAGGCCGATGGGCAGGTTCTGTGCATCGAAGCCGCAGGGCAGGCTCATGCCGGGTAGCCCCGCAAGGTTGGCGGGAATGGTATAGAGGTCATTGAGATACATCTCGACCGGGTCGTCGGACTTCTCCCCGAGCCTGAAGGCGGTGCCGGGCGCGGTGGGACCGAGGATCACGTCGCAGACCTTGAACGCCTCGGCGAAGTCGTGCGCGATCAGACGGCGGATTTTCTGCGCCTGCAGGTAGTAGGCGTCGTAGTAACCGTGGGACAGCACGTAGGTGCCGATCAGGATGCGGCGCTTGACCTCGGCACCGAAACCCTGCGCACGTGTTTTGGCGTACATGTCGTTGAGGTCTGTGTACTCGGGCGCGCGGTAGCCATAGCGCACGCCGTCGTAGCGCGAGAGATTCGACGAGGCTTCGGCCGGCGCGAGCACGTAGTAGACGGGAATCGCGAGCCCGGCGTTGGCGAGCGAGACCTCGACCGTCGTCGCCCCCAGTTTCTTCAATTCGGCGACAGCCGCTTCGACGGCGGCGGCGACTTCGGCATTGAGGCCCTCGGCGAAAAATTCCCTGGGCAGGCCGATGCGCAATCCAGCCAGAGGCTGTTCGAGGTCGCGCGCGTAGTCTTCCTTGAGGCGGTCGAGGCTGGTCGAATCCCTGGGGTCGAAGCCGGTCATCACGTTCAGGAGCAGCGCACAGTCCTCGGCCGACTTCGCCATCGGGCCGGCCTGGTCCAGGCTGGAGGCGAAGGCGATCATGCCGTAGCGCGACACCAGGCCGTAGGTGGGCTTCAAGCCCGTGATGCCGGCGAAGGCAGCCGGCTGACGGATCGAGCCGCCGGTGTCGGTGCCGGTGGCGGCGGGCGCCATGCGTGCGGCGATGCAGGCAGCCGCCCCGCCCGAGGAACCGCCGGGCACGCGGCTCGTGTCCCAGGGGTTCTTCACCGGGCCGAACCAGCTTGTTTCATTGCTCGATCCCATGGCGAATTCGTCCATGTTGGTCTTGCCGAGCGAGGGCAGGCCGGCGGCCTTGAAGCGTTCGATGACGTGCGCATCGTAGGGGGCGATGAAGTTGGCGAGCATCTTCGAACCGCAGCTGGTGCGCCAGCCCTCGGTGCAGAAGATGTCCTTGTGCGCGACGGGGATCCCGGCGAGCGGACCGGCCTGGCCCGATGCGATCAGCGCGTCGGCGGCGGCCGCTTCGGCGAGGCTTTTTTCGGCATCGACGGTGACGAAGGCGTTGATCGATGGGTTCAGCGCGGCGATGCGGTCGAGGAAATGCTGCGTCAGTTCGCGGCTGGAAACCTGTTTGCCTGCCAGCTGTGCGGCCAGCGCGGCGAGGGGGGTGTCGGTCGGATTCATTCGATGACCTTGGGCACGAGGTAGAGGCCGTCTTCCACGGCGGGCGCGATGGCCTGGAAGGCGTCGCGGCGGTCGGTTTCGCTGACGCTGTCCTCGCGCAGGCGCTGGTAGACCTCCTGCGCGTGCGCCATCGGCTCGACGCCTGTCGTGTCGACGGCCTGCATGGTGGCGATCAGTCCGAAAATGGTGTTGAGCTGGCCTTGCGTGGCGGCGGCCTGCGCGTCGTCGATCTCGATGCGCGCCAGCCGCGCAATGCGCTTGACATCGTCCTGGGAAAGGGACATGGGTGCACCCGGTGGCTTACGTGTAACAAGCCCGATAGGGTATCATGGCCCCCTTAGTTTTTTCTGCCCTTTCGCCCGTCTGCGCGGGCGTTGCCGCCACCATGTTCAAGTTCCTCACCAGCTATTTCTCGACCGATCTTGCCATCGATCTGGGCACGGCCAACACGCTGATCTACGTCCGCGACCGCGGCATCGTGCTGGACGAGCCGTCGGTGGTGTCGATCCGAACCGATGCGCAGGCCGGCGGCAAACGCGTGGTGCAGGCGGTGGGGGCCGAGGCCAAGCAGATGCTGGGCCGCACGCCGGGCAACCTGCAGGCGATCCGGCCGATGAAGGACGGCGTGATCGCCGACTTCACCGTCACCGAGCAGATGCTCAAGTACTTCATCAAGAAGGTGCATGACACCCGCATGTTCCGCCCAAGCCCCAGGATCATCATCTGCGTGCCCTGCGGTTCGACCCAGGTGGAGCGGCGTGCGATCCGCGAGTCAGCCATCGGCGCCGGTGCGCGCCAGGTCTATCTGATCGAGGAACCGATGGCGGCTGCGATTGGAGCCGGGATGCCGGTGGCGGATGCGACCGGCTCGATGGTGGTGGACATCGGCGGCGGCACCACCGAGGTGGGCGTGATCTCGCTTGGCGGCGTAGTCTACGCCAACTCGGTGCGTGTCGGCGGCGACCGCATGGACGAAGCGATCATCAACTACATCCGCCGCAACTACGGCATGCTGATCGGTGAAGCCACCGCCGAACAGATCAAGAAGCAGATGGGTTCGGCCTTCCCCGGAGCCGAGGTGCGCGAGATGGAGGTCAAGGGCCGCAGCCTGGCCGAAGGCGTGCCACGCAGCTTCAACGTGTCGTCCAACGAAATCCTCGAGGCTCTGACCGAGCCCTTGAATGCCATCGTCAGCGCAGTGAAGCAGGCACTGGAACAGACCCCGCCCGAACTCGGCGCAGACATTGCCGAGAAAGGCATGGTGCTCACCGGCGGTGGCGCGCTTCTGCGCGACCTCGACCGCCTGCTGATGGAAGAGACCGGTCTGCCGGTGATCGTCGCCGACGATCCGCTCACCTGCGTGGTGCGCGGATCGGGCCGCGCACTGGAAGAAATGGACAAGCTCGCCACGGTGTTCACCAACGAGTGAACGGTATCACGGCTGACCGGGGGGACTGATGGCCATGCCCGGTCAGCTCATGTTCGCCCGCCGGCTGGGGCCGACGGCGCGACTCGCCATCTGGTTCGCCATCGGCATGACCTGTGTCGTGCTCGATACCCGTTACCGGGCGCTGGAAGGCATGCGCGCCGGCTTCTCGGTGGTCCTCCAGCCGCTGCGCGTGGCCCTGCGTACGCCGGCCGACGTGGCTTCCGAGATTGGCGGCTTTTTCACCCGTCACCGCCTGTTGCAGAAGGAGCGGGACGCGCTGCTCGCCGAGCGGACGCGCCTGCAGATCGAGGCCGACAGGGCGGAGGATCTGGCGCGCGAAAACGCGGCATTGCGCACCTTGCTGGGCCTGCAGTCCCGGCCCGGACAGCAGGTCGTGCGCGCAGCCCTGCTGTACCAGGGGCATGACTGGTTCGGCCAGAAAATCGTGCTCGATCACGGTGCGGCGGCTGGGCTGCGCAACGGACTGCCGGTCGTCGATGACGCGGGCTTGATGGGACAGGTTACCCGGGTGTTTCCCGCAAGCAGCGAAGTCACTCTGGTGAGCAGCCCCGAGCAGCTGACGCCCGTGATGCTCGAACGCACCGGCCAGCGCGGCCTTGCCGCAGGCGTCGGGCACGGGCGCCTGGAACTGCGCTACATGCCGGTTCAGGCCGATGTGCGCGTCGGCGATCGCCTGCTGACTTCCGGGATCGACCGCATCTACCCGGCAGCATTGCCGGTGGCGCGCATCAGTCGCATTGTGCGTTCGCAATCCAGCCCCTATCTGCGCGTGGAATGCGTCCCGCTGGCCGGGCTGGATCGTGCGCGCGCCGTACTGGTGCTGGCGGCGCGGCCGCAGGAGGCGCGGCCATGAGCAGCGCGCCGCGTGAAGCCGGAAGCTGGGGGCGCATCCTGGGCACGCTTGGGCTGGCGGTCCTGCTGACGCAGTTGCCCTGGTCTGGCTGGGCACTGGCGTTGCGTCCGGATTTCTTGCTCATCGTCGTACTGTTCTGGACCTTGCACCAGCCGACGCGGGTTGGTTTCGGCGCTGCCTTCCTGCTGGGTCTGGTGTCCGACTTCCAGGACGGTGCGGTGTTCGGCCAGCATGCGGTCGCTTATCTGGTCGGCGTGTATGCGATGCTGTTCCTCCGCCTGCGTCTGCTGCAGTTCGACCCCCTGCGGCAGGCGGCGCAGCTGTTTCCCATCCTGCTTGCCGTACAGCTGGTGGTGTTGCTGGTTGGCTGGCTCGCGATCAAGCCGCCGACTGGTCTGGCCATCTTCATGCCGGTGTTGAGCGGAACACTCCTGTGGTTTGTGATCGCGCTGCTGCAGCGTGCCTGGCATGGCAAGGGGATGCGGGGCGCCGAATGAGCCTTGCCGCACTGAAGAATCTCGATCGCGAGCTGGCGCGCTTTCGCGGCCGCCTGAAAGTGGGGGCCGCATTCGTCGCGCTGCTTGCGGCGACCCTGCTGGCACGCGGGTTCTATCTGCAGATCGTGCAGCACGATCACTACATCCAGCGGGCGGAAAGCAACCGCATCTCGCTGGTGCCGACTCCTCCCAACCGCGGTCTGATCCTGGACCGCAAGGGGCGCACCCTGGCGGAAAACTACTCGGCCTACACGCTGGAAGTCACGCGTGCACGTACCCACGACCTCGATGCGACGCTGGCTGCAGTGGGCGCGTTGATCGAGATCACCCCGGGCCAGTTGCGCCGTTTCCGGCGCCTGCTCGCCGAATCGCATGAATTCGAGACGGTCCCGCTGAAAAGCAAGCTCGGCGACGAGGAAGTGGCGATTCTGGCGGCCAACCGCTATCGCCTGCCCGGCATCGAGGTGAAGGCGCGCCTCTTCCGCAACTACCAGGCCGGGCCCGGCATGGCGCACGTGGTCGGCTTCATCGGCCGCATCAACGATCGCGACCTCAAGGGCCTGCGCGAATCCGGCCGCGAACGCAATTACCGTGGCAGCGTGCACATCGGCAAGACCGGCCTGGAGCAGAGTTACGAAACCCTGCTGCACGGCCGGACCGGTTTCGACCAGATGGAGACCGACGCCTCGGGGCGCGCGGTGCGCATGCTGTCGCGCATTCCGCCGGTGCCGGGCAAGGACCTGCGCCTGCATCTCGATCTCGACCTGCAGGCGGTCGCCGAGCATGCCTTTGGCGATTATCTGGGCGGCCTGGTCGCACTCGATCCCGATACCGGCGGCGTGCTCGCGCTGGTATCCAAACCAGGCTTCGACCCCAATCTCTTCGTCGACGGCATCGACCCGGAAACCTGGAAGTCGCTCAACGAATCCCCCGAACGGCCCATGGTCAACCGTGTGCTGCGCGGCATCTATCCGCCCGGCTCGACCATCAAGCCGCTGATGGCGCTGGCGGGCCTTGAACTCGGCCTGCGCCGGCCTGCCGATGCATTTCACGACCCCGGTTTCTTCAGCCTGCCGAACAGCCGCCATCGTTTCCGCGACTGGAAGCCGGAAGGGCATGGGTTGGTCGACCTTCGGCGTTCCATTGCGCAATCCTGCGATGTCTATTACTACCGGCTGGCGGTGGACATGGGCATCGACCGCATGCACGACTATCTTGCGCAATTCGGCCTGGGCGAGAAAACGGGGATCGATCTCGACAACGAGTCGAGCGGCCTCCTGCCTTCGCGCGCATGGAAGCAGAAGCGCTGGAAGAAGCCGTGGTATCCCGGTGAAACGGTCATCGCAGGCATCGGTCAGGGCTATCACCTGACCACGCCGCTGCAACTGGCGGCCATGACGGCGATGCTCGCCAACGGCGGAAGGCGCATCGAGCCGCGGCTGGTGGAGGCGGTACGCGATCCGGTCTCGCAGGTCTGGCAGCCGCTGGCGCCGACGGTACGCGGGCAGGTGAGGATCGAACCCGGAAACCTCGATGTGGTGCGCGAGGGCATGCTCGACGTGACGCGGCCGGGCGGAACGGCCGCAGCCTCTGCTGCCGGCGCGCCTTACGCCATCGCCGGCAAGACCGGTACCGCGCAGGTGGTGGGCATCAAGCAGGGTGCACGCTACGACGCCAGCCGCCTGGCCCGTCAGCACCGCGACCACGCGCTGTTCATCGCCTATGCCCCAGCCGAGAGGCCGACCATCGCGGTGGCCGTGATGGTGGAAAACGGGGGGTCGGGTAGTGGCACCGCCGCACCCATCGCGCGTGCAGTGTTCGATTACTACCTGACCGGCAAGCGGCCGGGCAACATGAAGCTGGAGGCGGACAATGGCGCGGACTGAAAGCTGGTGGCTGCGCGGCCTGCGCCATCTGGATCCGATCCTGCTGGTGCTCGTGCTGCTGCTCCTCGGCATCAGCCTTGCAGTGGTGACGAGCGCGTCGGGGCAGAGTCCGGCACGCATCACCGGCCACCTCGTCAACATCGGCCTCGCGCTCTCGCTCATGGTCGTGATGGCCAATGTGCCGCCGCACCTGCTGTCCAAAGTGGGGCCGCCGCTGTATGTCCTGGGGGTGGTTCTGCTCGTCGGTGTGGCGCTGTTCGGCGAGATCCGCAATGGCTCGCGGCGCTGGCTCGATTTCGGCGTGCTCGCCTTCCAGCCTTCCGAACTCCTGAAACTGGCCCTGCCGCTGATGCTGGCCTGGTACTTCCAGCGCAACGAAGCGATATTGCGGGCAAGGCATTTCCTCGCTGCAGGGGCCCTGCTGCTCGTGCCTTTCGTGCTGATCCTGCGCCAGCCCGATCTGGGCACGGCGCTGATGATCGGCGCGTCCGGGTTTTATCTTCTTTTCTTTGCCGGTCTGCCCTGGAAGGTCATCGCCGGTAGCGGCGTGCTTGGCGCCGCCAGTCTGCCGCTGGTGTGGCATTTCTTGCACGATTACCAGCAGCGGCGCGTGCTGACCCTGCTCGATCCGACCTCGGATCCTCTGGGGGATGGCTACCACATCATCCAGTCGACGATCGCGATCGGCTCGGGCGGCCTGTTCGGCAAGGGCTGGATGGAAGGTACGCAGAACCAGCTCGACTTCATTCCCGAGCGCACCACCGATTTCGTGTTTGCCGTGTTCGGCGAGGAGTTCGGCTACGTCGGCGTGATCCTGCTGGTGGCGATCTACCTCGCCATCGTCGCGCGCGGGCTGGCCATCGCCGCGCGCGCGCCGACGCAGTTCGGCCGCCTGATGGCGGCGACGCTGTCGCTGAACCTTTTCACCTATGTCTTCGTCAACATGGGCATGGTGTCGGGCATCCTGCCGGTAGTGGGCGTGCCGCTGCCGCTGATGAGCTATGGCGGCACGGCGCTGGTCACCCTGCTGCTGGGCATGGGCATCCTGATGAGCGTGGGGACGCACCGTCAGCTCAACAAAACCTGAGATGGATAGAATACGGCCATGAAATTTCCGTTCGTCACCGTCGCGCTGGTGTCGGTGCTCGCCGGCTGCGGCGTCAACCCGCCCGCACCTCAGAAGCCCGCGACCAAGCCGTCTCCGTCAGTCGCAAGTCCCAAACCCGGAGGCTACTACCTCGACGATGGCCCGCATGCGAATCCGCCGGCGAACCTCGATGCCGTTCCGGACGCCGTGCCACGCCAGGAACCGCTGCATCGCTTCGCCAATCGCACGTACGTCGCACTCGGCAACACCTACACGCCACAGACCGAGGCGCGTGGCTTCAGCGAGGAGGGCCTCGCGTCCTGGTACGGACGCCGCTTCCACGGGAAGAAGACGGCTTCGGGCGAGCTCTACGACATGTACGCGATGACCGCCGCGCATCCCACGCTGCCGATACCCAGCTACGCCCGCGTGACGGCGCTCGACAGCGGAAAATCGGTGGTGGTGCGCATCAATGACCGCGGCCCCTTCCACGGCAGGCGCGTCATCGATCTGTCGTACACTGCCGCCCACAAGCTGGGATATATCGCGGCGGGCAGCGCACGCGTGCGGGTCGAGAGCCTCGATCCGGACGCGTACGATACCCGCGGCGAGGCCCTGCGCGAAGGGCTCTATCTGCAGCTCGGCGCATTCTCCCGCGAGGACAATGCCCACGCGCTGCTGGAACGCGTGCGCCGTACGCTCGAACTCGCCGCGGACCGCACACGTGTCGTGCTTGCCGGTGCGCTGCACCGTGTCCAGATCGGCCCCTACGACAGCGACGATGCGGCCCACGCCGACCGTGCCCGCGTGCGCGCGCGCCTCGACCTGAACGCGGTACTGGTCCGGCGCGATTGATTCAACGCTCACGATTCCAAGAGTTGCCTGCATGAAATCCATCTGGCTGGGCCTTGTGCTCTTCCTGTCCTCGATCTCGGTTTTCGCAGCGCCCGCCGGCGTGAGCGGGCGAGGCTGGGTCGTCGTCGACGCCGCCAGCGGCCGCGAACTGGCCGGCCATCAGGCCGACCTGCCGCTGGCTCCCGCTTCGCTCACGCAACTCATGACAGCCTACGTGCTGTTCGGCGATCTCAAGAAGAACAAGCTGTCCCTGGCCGAGATGGTGAAGGTGCCGCAGACGGCGATGGAAGTCGATGGTGCGCGTGTTTTCCTCAAGGCGGGCGAACCGGCCAGCGTCGATTCCCTGCTCCAGGCGATGCTGGTGCATTCGGCCGGGGATGCCGTGCTTGCACTGGTGACGGCCACGGACGGCAGCGAGGCCGATTTCGTCGCGCGCATGAACCGTGAGGCGAAGCGCCTGGGCATGACGCGCACGCGTTTCATGAACGCCACCGGGCTTTCGGAGCCCGGGCACCAGTCGAGCGCGCGCGACCTGGCCATCCTGTCGCGCGCCCTGCTGCGCGACTTTCCCGAGCGGCTCGGCTGGTTTGCGCAGAGGGAATTCGCCTACGGCGGACTGACCCATTACAACGGCAATCGCCTCCTGTGGCGCGACGCCACGGTAGACGGGCTCAAGGTCGGGCGCACCACGGAGGCCGGCTATTGCATTGCGGCCACGGCCAAGCGCGGTGAGCAGCGTCGCATTGCGGTGGTGCTCGGCGCACGCGGTGATGCGCAGCGCACGCAGGATGCCCTGAAGCTGCTCAACTACGGTTTCGAGAATTTCGACAGCACTCTGCTCTACCGCGCGCAACAGGCGGTCAAGGTGGTGAATCTGTACCGTGGCGCACGTTCGAGCATAAGTCTCGGCTTCCTTGAGGATTTCCACCTGCTTGCGCCGCGCGGTTCCCTGCCACGGATCAAGGCGGAGGTTGTCACGCAGCAGCCGGTGGTTGCGCCGATCCGGCGCGGGCAGACGCTGGGCACGCTGCGCTTGAAGCTGGATGGGGAGGTGCTAGGCGAATATCCGCTGGTGGCGCTGCACGATGTGGCCGTGGCCGGCATCTTCGGGCGCGGCTGGGATTCGATCCGGCTGATGTTCGGGCAATGATCGCGTATCTCGACGGCGAATATCTTCCGCTCGAAGCGGTGCGCGTGTCCGCCCTCGACCGCGGGTTCGTGTTCGGCGACGGGGTGTACGAGATCGTGCCGGTCTATTCGAGGCATCCGTTCCGCCTCCACGAACACCTGAACCGGTTGCAGCACAGCCTGGACGGTATTCGCCTCGCCAATCCGCATGGCCATGATGTCTGGCGCGAAGCGATCGGAACGCTGGTGGCTCGCCAGAACTTTGCCGACCAGTCCCTCTATATCCAGGTCACGCGCGGCGCGCCGGGCCCCGGCCAGCCTTTGCGCGACCACGCGTTTCCCAGGGAGGGGACGCCAACGGTGTTCATGTATGCGCAACCCCTGATAACGGCAACGGCGGAGCAGAAGGCCGCCGGCGTCTGCGCGATCACCGCGCCCGACCCGCGCTGGCAGCGTTGCGACATCAAGGCGATTGCGCTCCTTGCCAATGTGCTGATGCGGCAGCAGGCGGTGGACGCAGGCTGCGCGGAAACCATCCTGTTGCGCGACGGCATGCTGACCGAAGGGGCGGCGAGCAACATCTTCGTCGTACAGGCAGGGCTCTTGCGAACGCCGGCACCGTCCCGACATATGCTTACGGGCATCACCTACGACGTGGTGCTCGAACTGGCCGCCACGCACGGCATTCCGCATGCGGTTGGACCGGTGCCCGAGGCCGATCTGCGGGGTGCCGACGAAATCTGGATGACGTCCTCGACCCGGGAGATCATGCCGATCGTTATGCTCGACGGTGTGCCGGTGGGGGGCGGGGGGCCGGGCCCGCTCGCGCGCCGGATGGACGCCCTGTACCAGCAGTTCAAACGGGACGTGATGCGCGTGTGACGAACGAGGCACCAACATGAGCGAACAGGAAACCCTGCTGAAATTCCCCGTCGATTTTCCGATCAAGATCATGGGCGAGCGGCGTGAAGATTTCGCCCAGACCATGGTCGAGATGGTGCTGCGTCACGCACCGGATTTCCGCCCGGAGACGGTCGAGATGCGCGCCTCTTCCAGCGGCAATTACCTGTCCATCACCTGCGTCGTGCGGGCGACCTCGAAAGACCAGCTTGACAATCTGTACCGGGAGATCACTGCGCATCCCTGGGTGAAGATGGCACTCTGAGGGTGAACGGTGAACGGCAAGCAGTGAGCGGTGGATTGATCGTGCGCCACCTGGGACGCGTCGAGTACGAACCGACCTGGCGGGCAATGCGGGATTTCACTGCACGGCGCGCGACCGACACGCCGGATGAGCTCTGGCTGCTCGAACATCCGCCGGTCTACACGCTGGGACAGGCGGGCAGGCCGGAACACCTGATCGCGCCGACCGCGATTCCCGTCGTGCCCATCGACCGCGGCGGGCAGATCACCTATCACGGTCCGGGACAGCTCGTGGCCTACCTCCTGGTCGATCTCCGGCGACGTGGCTACGGCATCCGCGAACTGGTCACGCGCCTGGAGCAGGCCGTGATCGATCTGCTCGCCGGGCAGGGCGTGGCCGCCGAGCGGCGGGCGGGCGCACCTGGCGTCTACGTCGCCGGTGCCAAGATCGCCGCGCTCGGGCTGCGCGTGAAGCACGGCTGCACGTATCATGGTCTCGCGCTCAACGTGGACATGGATCTGGCTCCGTTTGCGGCGATCAATCCCTGCGGTTATCCCGGCCTCGTGGTCACGCAGTGCCGTGACCTTGGTCTTGGCATGTCGATGTTGCAGGCGGAGCGGGCGCTTACACAGGCCTTGCAGGCCAGACTATAGTTGACTGATTTACTCGGATATTAGTATTCTTGCGGCTCAGATAGGAGTTATTGATGAACACCGACACCCTGCCGTCCGACCCCAGACTGCTGATGCGCTCGATCATCCAGCGTATTGCAACCGGCCCCGATCTTTCCAAGGACATCAGCCGCACCGAGGCGCATCTGGGCACCAAGGCGATCATCGACAACGTAATCGATCCGGTGCAGGTTGGCATTTACTTCATCGCCCTCCGCATGAAGCGCGAGACGCAGGACGAGAACCGCGGCGTACTCGACGCGGTGCTGGAAACCACGCAGCGCGTGACTGCCGACGTCGACGAGGTGGTCGATATCGGCGATCCCTACGATGGCTACAACCGCTGCCTGCCGGCTGCGCCCTTCCTCGGGCCCCTGCTCGCCGAGTTCGGTGTACACGTCGTCTCGCACGGCCTCGACAAGGTCGGCCCCAAGTACGGCGTGACGGCCCGCCACGTGCTCGCCGCCGCCGGGGTGCCAGTCGACCTGTCGCCCGCGCAGGCCGCCGCCCGCCTGGCCGATCCCGCGACCGGCTGGACCTACATCGACCAGGCGCAGTCCAACCCCGGCCTGCACAAGCTGACCAGCCTGCGCGCGCAGATGATCAAGCGCCAGGTGCTGACCACGGTGGAAGTGCTGTCCAAACCCATTCAGGGCAGGAAGCAGACCCACTTCGTCACCGGCTACGTTCACAAGCCGTATCCGCCGGTGTACGCCGACCTGGCGCGCGAGGCCGGCTTCGACACCGCCTGCATCGTGCGTGGCGTGGAAGGCGGCGTGATTCCCAGCCTGCGCCAGGAAGGCAAGTACTTCCACTACCACGACCGGGGCGAGGAAATCGAAGCCAAGGTCGATCCGATCGCGCTGGGTATCGACCAGCCGGTGCGCGCCGTGCCCCTGCCGGGTTCGGTGGCGGGCGAAGCGGGCGAGGACGAGATCGTTGCCGCCATCGACATCCAGGCCACGGCGCGTGCGGCGGCCGAAGCCGGTATCCTGGCGCTCAAGGGCGACAAGGGACCGACCTATGATTCGCTGGTCCTGGCCGGTTCGATCATCCTTCACCACGTCGGCAAGGCTGCCAGCGTAGCCGATGCTGCAGGGCAGATTCGTGCGGTGCTCGATTCCGGCAAGGCCGTCGCGCGGGTGAAGTGATGGGGGAATTCGTCGCCATCGCAACCGCCGACGAACTCAAGCCGGCGCAAATGAAGCGCGTCGTCGTCGAGGGCAGGAAATTGTTGCTGTGCAACTCGAACGGCACGCATTACGTCGTCGACGAGATGTGCAGCCATGAGGATTATTCGCTGTATCTGGGCTGCATCAAGGACGGGAAGATCAAATGTTCGCTGCACGGCAGCTATTTCGACCTGACAACCGGCGAACCGACCTGCGACCCGGCCGATGCGCCCATCCGCACCTACCCGGTGAAGGTCGAGGGCGGGCAGGTGTGGGTGAAGGTCTGAGGGGCCGGGGGCTAGGATCTAGAGGGGTCAGGGGGGATGGGGCTGCGCCGCGCCGACAATGCATGAAGGCGCGCGTTGCGCCGACGCTAACCCCCAACCCCTAGTCCCGCATTACCGCCCGAATCGCCGCGACCAGTTCGGGATGGTCAAATTCGCGGCCGCCGACGGCATTCGCAACGATGCGCCCCTGCTTGTCCACCAGATACGTCGTTGGTAGTCCTGCCACTTTCCAGCCTTGCATTGCGCGGCTGCGTGTATCGAGCAGGATGGGGAAGGTGAGCGTGGCGTCGAGTTGACTCGTAAAGGTCTGGATCGTGTCCGCGTCCTCGCCTATGTCCACCGCCAGTACTTCGAAAGCCTCGCCGGACAGCGCGTCCTTCAGGCGCTGCATCGACGGCATTTCGCGCCGGCAGGGCGGACACCAGGTCGCCCAGAAATTCACCAGCACGACCTTGCCGCGCAACGCGGCAAGGTCGTGCGTCTTGCCGTCGAGGTCCTTGAGTTTCAGCGCCGGCGCGGGCTTGGGCGCCTGCGAGGTCAGCGTATGCGCGAGCGGCGGCAGATCGGCGGCCGGCGCGGGCTGGGCCAGGGCGAGGTTGAACGCGGCGAGGCTAACCGCGAGGGGAAGTCGAAGCTTCATGGGCACATTGCACCCCATCGAGGGTTCCTGAAAATGTCTTGCCGTTTGTGCGCCAGACGAAGCGCAGATCGAAGCGTTCGCCGCGCGGCACGCGATAGGTGGTCATGCCCTGGTTCCAGTCGCCCGGCGCGAAGGTCTGGGTGGCGGGGAATTGCGCCCAGGTGAAGGCGATGCGTGCGGCCTCGTTCACCCCGAGTTGCTTCCAGAGCCGTGCCCATTCGGCCTTGCTGCGGATCGGCAGGGTCTTGCCGGCATGCACGTAGCGCCAGTCAGCCAGGCGATGCCGGATGGGTAGGTCGCCGACGTTGCGCACCACGGTCATGAACACGCACTCGGCGGCGTAGCGGTCGGCGGCCTCGGCGGAAAAGCCGCGCGCCTGGTAGAAGGCGCGTGCCTGGTCGGGACTGATCTGCGTCAGCCGCACCTGGATGCCGGCGGTTTCGGCCTGCCAGGTAGCGAGCCCGGTTTCGGGGTCGAGGCTGGGTTCGGCGGCCTGCGTGGCGAGCGGCCATGCCGCGAGCAGGGTCAGGACGCATCGGTGCATGGGCTAGAATCCGGTTTCAATCGCAGGCGAGCATTATGGCAGACCCAACCCAGCACAAGGGCGCGGCAAAAACCGCGCGCATCCCGATCAAGATCGTGCCGCAGGAACGCATGCGCCTGCCGCCGTGGATCCGCGCCAAGGCCCCGAGCCTGCCCAACGTCGGCCGGCTCAAAGGCATCCTGCGCGAGGCGAAGCTGCACACGGTGTGCGAGGAAGCCTCCTGTCCCAATCTCGGCGAATGCTTCGGCCACGGCACCGCCACCTTCATGATCCTGGGCGATCTCTGCACACGCCGCTGCCCGTTCTGCGACGTCGGCCACGGCACACCGCTGCCACCGGATGCCGACGAGCCACGCCACCTCGCCGACACCATCGCCGCGATGACCTTGCAGTACGTGGTGATCACCAGCGTCGACCGCGACGACCTGCGCGACGGCGGTGCGCAGCATTTCGCCGAGTGCATTCGTGCCGTGCGCGAGGCCTCGCCCGCGACCCGCATCGAAATCCTCACGCCGGATTTTCGCGGCCGGCTGGAGAGGGCGCTGGACATCCTCGGCACTGCACCGCCCGACGTGATGAACCACAACCTCGAAACCGTGCCGCGCCTGTACAAGGCCGCGCGGCCCGGCGCCGACTATGCGCACTCGCTGAAACTGCTGAAGGACTTCAAGGCCGCACATCCCGGCATTCCGACCAAGTCCGGCCTGATGCTGGGTCTGGGCGAAGAAGATGAAGAAATCCTGCATGTGATGCGCGATCTGCGTGCGCACGACGTCGACATGCTTACGCTGGGACAGTATCTCCAGCCGTCGAAGCACCACCTGCCGGTGCTGCGCTTCGTCACCCCCGAGCGCTTCGCGCAGTTCGAGCAGGAAGCACTGGCAATGGGCTTCAAACACGCCGCGTGTGGCCCGATGGTGCGGTCGAGTTACCACGCCGACCAGCAGGCGGCTGGCGTCTGATTACCTGAGCAGGCGCCGCCGAGTCAGTGCCAGCGCGATCACGTAGCCGAGGCCGCCGTAGGCGAGCAGGGCAATGACGTGCAAGACGATGGCGTCCGGCATCTGGCCGACGACCAGCGGGCGTGCCAGGTCGATGGCATGGGTGAGCGGCAGCCAGGCCGACACGGCCTGTAAAACTGGCGGCAGTTGCGACACCGGGAAGAACACGCCGCACAGCAGCACCATGGGCGTGATCGCGAGCGTGAAGTAGTAGAGGAAGAAATCGTAGCTCGGCGACACCGCGTTCATTACCAGACCCATGCCGCCGAAGCAGAAGCCGACCAGCGCAACGACGGGAATGATGGCGAGCGTGAGCCAGAAGTTGCCGTACAGCCCCAGCCCCCAGATCACCGCGAGAATCGCCATCCCGGACAAGAGGCTCTTCGACACTGCCCAGACCAGTTCGCCGAGCAGCACATCATCGAGCGTCATCGGTGCGTTGAGGATGGCGTCCCAGGTGCGCTGCACGTGCATGCGCGAAAAGCTCGAATACAGCACCTCGAAAGTCGCCGCGTTCATGGTGCTGTAGGCTACGGTGCCGGCGGCGAGGAAGGTCAGGTAGGACATGCCGCCGACCTCGGGCAGCAGGCTGCCCAGGCCGTAGCCCAGCCCCAGCATGTAGAGCATGGGGTCGGCGAGATTGCCGAGGATGGACGGGATGGCGAGCTTCTTCCACACCAGATAGTTGCGCTGCCACACCGGGACGAAGCGCCAGGACAGCCGGGGGAGGCGCAGATGCCTAATCACGCAGATCCCTCCCTGTGAGCTTGAGGAAGACGTCTTCCAGGTTCGATGGGCGGTGCAGGTAGCGCAGTGCGGGGGACTGTTTCAGGGCATCGATCACGCGCTCGGCGTCGCCGGTGTAGCAGAAAAGCGTTTCGCCGACGGTCTCGAAGCGCTGGCAGACCGCGCCCGCACGCTCGCGCGTCCAGTCGGGCAAGCCCTCGCCGTAGACCTCGACAACGGCCGGTTCAATGTGCGACTCGATCAGCGCGCGCGGCGCCCCCTCGACGACGACACGGCCGTGATCGAGGATGGCGAGCCGGTCGGCCAGCCGCTCGGCCTCGTCCATGAAATGCGTGGTGAGCACGATGGTCTTGCCGGCATTGATCAGGCGCCTGAGGCCCTGCCAGATGAGATGGCGTGCCTGCGGGTCGAGGCCGGTGGTCGGCTCGTCGAGGAAGAGAATATCCGGATCGTGTACCAGCGCACGCGCAAGTGTAAGGCGCCGCTTCATGCCGCCGGACAATTGTGCGATCTGTGCGTCGGCCTTGCTGGCGAGCCCGGCGAAATCAAGCAGTTCGGGCACGCGCGCAGCAATGGCAGCGCGGCCCATGCCGAAATAACGGCCATAAGCGATGAGGTTCTCGCGTACCGAAAAATCCGGGTCGAGGTTGTCCATCTGCGGCACCACGCCGACCTTCATGCGCGCTTCGCGCGCCTGCGCCGGCACTGGGATGCCGGCCAGTTCGATGCTGCCGGCGTCGGGTTCGATGAGCCCCAGCAGCAGGCGCAGGGTGGTTGTTTTGCCCGCGCCGTTGGGGCCGAGCAAGCCGAAGCATTCGCCGCGCTGCACGTGCAGGTCGAGACCTCGTACCACTTCGGCATTGCCATAGCGCTTGGTGAGACCGGAAACCTTCAGCACGCGCAGGCCTCCTCGAAGGCTTGCTTGAGTTCCTTCAGTTTGCCGTGGAAGAAGTGCCCGGCTTCAGGGATGATTTTCGTGGCAAGTCCCTGTTGCTCGGCCCACAGGCGAATCGCCGCTGGCGGGATGAGCTCGTCGGCGTCGCCGAAGATGACGACCGTGTCTTCCGGTACGGGATCGAATTCGTACATGGTGACCGCAGGAGCGACCAGGATCAGGCGGCGGGCATCGAGTTGCTGGCGCAGGCGATGCTGGACGAAGGCGCCGAAGGAAAAGCCGGCCAGCGCCCAGGGCAGGCCGGGGTAGCTCGCCTCGACAAAGCGGGCGACGGCAAGCAGGTCGTCGGTCTCGCCGACGCCGGCGTCGAAGCTGCCTTCACTCATTCCCACGCCGCGGAAATTTGGGCGCACGCTCACCCAGCCGACCTCGTTGGCGGCCTTGGCAAGGGTGGTCACCACCTTGTTGTCGAGGCTGCCGCCGTGCAGGGGATGCGGATGCGCAACCAGAAGCAGGCCGCGGCGCTCGGTTTCGGGATCGTCGATTACGGTCTCCAGCTTGCCGATGGCAACCGGAATGCGTAGCTTGTAACGTTTCATGGCCGTATCGCTCGGCCGCTTCATTTCAACTGCAGGCGTTCGACGATGCGGCCCTGCTTGAGATGGCTTTCGAAAATCTCGTCGATGTCGGCCTCGTCCACGTAGGTGTACCAGACGCCCTCAGGGTAGACCACCAGTACGGGCCCCTTGTCGCAGCGATCGAGGCAGCCTGCGCTGTTGATGCGGCACTTGCCGGGCCCATTGAGACTGGCGTGCTTGATCTTCTTCTTGAGGTAGTCGCGCATGCGCTGACCCCCGGCATCGCCACAGCATTTGGCGCCGTCATCGCGCTGGTTGGTGCAGAAAAAGACGTGGTGCCTGAAATAGGTGTCAGTCATTGCTGAATTCCGAGTATTTGAGGGCATTCCCATGAGCCTTGTCGACCGGATACTTGCGCGCGTTGATCGTGAGCTTGTGGGCGGCGGCGTCGAGCAGGTCGATGTCGAGCAGGTCGGCCAGCCGGGTCAGATAGATCAGCACATCGGCGATTTCCTGACGCACGGCTTCGCGTTGCTCGGGATTGAGTTTCTGGCTCTGCTCGGGGGTCAGCCACTGGAACGGTTCCTGCAGTTCGGCGGCTTCCACGAGCAGCGCCATGACCAGATTCTTGGGTGTGTGGTAGCGCTCCCAGGCCCGCGCTTCGGCGAATGCGCGGATGCGGAGTCTGAGGTCTGCGAGGGTATCGATGGGGGGAGCGTGCATGGGCGCATGATACCGCGGCCGGCGTCGGCCATACGACAGCAGCGTTGAAATGCCGACGTTGCCGGATTCGGACTGAACGTGCACCGTGTTTGTCCGACGGGTGCCACGGCTCCGGCACCGGCTGGCCCGTGGTTTGCTTGCACTGTTCGGCGCTGAAACCGGAATTTGAATCTGCTCTGGCATAATGGCCCGCAGATCAACTGTACAAGGGAGGGTGGACATGTTCACGATCAACAAGCATCTCGCACGCGCCGGCCTGGCATTGGCGGTTGCCGCCATGGCGGGCTGCTCCAGCACGCCGACCTATCCGCCTGCACCCGCACAGTCGGGCAGCTACGACTGGAATTATCTCGTCGGCCCGGGCGATTCGGTCCAGGTCTTCGTCTGGCGCAACCCCGAAGTGTCCGGTTCCTTCCCCGTGCGTCCCGACGGCAAGATGACCATGAACCTCGTCGAGGATCTGCAGGCTTCAGGCAAGACACCGACCCAGTTGGCGCGCGATATCGAGAAAGCGCTTGCCAAGTACATCCAGGAACCCATCGTCACCGTGATCGTGGCGGGCGGCATCGGCCCGTTCGACCAGCAGATCCGCGTCGTGGGTGAGGCCGCCAAGCCGCAGGCGCTGAACTACCGGGAAAAGATGAGCCTGATCGACCTGATGATCCAGGTGGGCGGGCTGACCGATTTCGCGGCCGGCAACAAGGCCTACATCCTGCGTACGGTGGACGGCAAGCAGCAGCATCTGGGCGTGCGTCTGGAAGACCTGCTGCGCGGCGGCGACATCTCGGCCAACGTCGACATGCGTCCCGGTGACGTGCTGGTCGTGCCCGAGAGTCTCTTCTGATACGCACAGACGCGCTGCCTGAGGGCGGCGCTTTTTGATGGGTCGTCCGCATGGATCAAGTACTGCAGCAAATTCTCGGATACGCAAAAGCCGCATGGCGCCGCCGCTGGTGGGGGGTGGTCGTTGCCTGGCTGGTCTGCATCGTCGGCTGGACCTGGGTGATGATGCTGCCCGACCGCTACGAAGCCTCGGCTCGCGTCTACGTGGATACGCAGACCCTGCTCAAGCCGCTGTTGTCGGGCCTGGCTGCAGAACCCAATGTCGAGCAGCAGATCAAGCTGATGACGCGCCAGCTGGTCAGTCGCCCCACGCTCGAAAAGGTCGCACGCATGACCGATCTCGACGTGAAAGCGAAGACGCCCGAACAGACCGAGGGAATGCTGAACGATCTGGCGGCGAAAATCTCCATTGCGGACGCTGGCCGGGAGAATCTCTACACCATCAGTTATCAGGACGCAAACGGCGACCTGGCCAAGAAGGTCGTGCAATCGCTGTTGACCATCTTCGTGGAAAGCAGCCTCGGCAAGACCCGACAGGACATCTCCAGCTCGCAGCGCTTCATCGAAGAACAACTGCAGCAATACCAGCAAAAGCTGACCGATGCCGAAAACGCGCTCAAGGAATTCAAGCAGAAGCATATCGGCATGATGCCGGGGCAGGGCGGGGATTACTACGCCAAGCTCGCAGAAACCAGCGCGCTGCTGCGTCAGGCGCAACTGGACCAGCAGGAGGCGATCAACCGCCGCAATCAGCTCAAGCGGCAACTGGAGGACGAAGAGCCTGAATTGACTGCTGCAGCGGCGGCCGCCTCGACCAACAGCGAAATCGATGGGCGCATCCAGGCGCTGCAGAAGCAGATGGACCAGTTGCGCCTGCAGTACACCGACCTGCACCCGGACATCCAGGCGACCAAACGCCTGATTGTCAAACTCGAAGAACAGAAAAAGGCCGAACTCACTGCGCAGAAGGCCGATCCGGCCGGGGCCAAGATCCAGAATCCCGTCTACCAGCAGCTGACGATCGCGATTGCCGAGGCCGATGCTACTGTGGCCTCCCTGAACGCCCGCGTGGGAGAGTACCAGCGCCGTTTTGCCGAATTGCGCAATGCGTCCAACATGATTCCTCAGGTCGAGCAGGAGTACACTCAGCTCACGCGCGATTACGACGTGTATCGGCAGAACTATGATGCGTTGTTGAAGCGCCGCGAGTCGGTGACGATGTCGGGCGAGGTCGAGAGCAAGACCGATACGGTCGACTTCCGGGTGATCGATCCGCCTTTCGTGCCGAGTCAGCCCGCCTGGCCAAACCGCCCCCTCCTGCTCTCGCTCGTAACCCTCGGTGGTCTGGGGGCTGGAGTGGCGGTGGCCTTTCTGCTGAGCCAGTTGCGCCGTACCGTGACCGACCGACGCGCCCTGCGCGAGCTCACCGGCTTGCCGTTGCTGGGTGCCGTTTCCCGGGTGGAGACCGATGAAACCAAGCGGCGCAAGCGCAAGGGCCTGCTGACCTATCTGGCAGCCCTGGGCAGCCTGATCGCAGCCTATGGCGGCGTGATGATCGTGCAACTGGTGATGTCGCGCGCGGGCTAGGAGACAACATGAGCATTATCGAAAAAGCAGCTGGCAAGATCGGCATCGGCGCACCGCGTCCGACGACGCCAGAAGTCGAAGCACCCAAACCCCACGATGCCAGCATGATCGAAGGGGCGCTCGCCAAGCAGCGCGAAAAGCAGGCCGCCCCTTTCGTGGCAACGCCGGTCGAGCCCGTGTTCAGGGCCCCCGATTTCGACGAGGCGGCCGAAGGTGAAAGCCAAATCCAGTCGATCAACCTTGCGCGGCTGCACCGGATGGGCGTGGTCGCGCCGGACGCCGAGAAGAGCCAGATCGCCGAAGAATTCCGCATCATCAAGCGGCCGCTCATCGCCAATGCCTTCGGGCAGGGCACGGCACGCGTCAGAAACGGCAATCTCATCATGGTCACCAGCTCGCTGCCCGGCGAGGGCAAGAGTTTCTGCGCGATCAACCTGGCAATTTCGATGGCCATGGAGATGGACCGCACCGTATTGCTGGTCGATGCAGACGTCGCCAAACCGCGCGTGCCGGAATACCTCGGCATCCATGCCGACAAGGGGTTGCTCGATGTCCTGCAGGACAAGAACCTGAAACTGTCGGACGTGCTGATCAAGACCGATATCGCCAAACTTACCGTGTTGCCCGCCGGCCGCACCTACAAGCGCGCGACCGAACTGCTGGCGAGCGCGGCCATGACCCGTTTGGTCGAAGATATCGGGAATCGCTATCCTGACCGTATAATCCTGTTCGATTCCCCGCCGCTTCTGGCCACCAGCGAATCGAGCGTGCTGGCGACCCACATGGGGCAGATCGTGATGGTCGTCGAGGCCGAGAAGACTTCGCAAGAGGCCGTGCGCGAGGCGCTCTCCCATATCCAGTCGTGCGAAGTGGTGGGCATGTTGCTGAACAAAACCACGCCAACACCCGGTGCGGACTACTACTATGGCTACTATGGCAGTTACGGCAAGTAAATCCCCCGCGCGCAGCGCGAAGCCGCAGTCAAACAGACAAGCTCCCCTGGCCGGAGCTTTTTCTGTTTTCATGGCGCTCGCATATGCGAACAATGCGGACGCGCTGGACTGGCGTTTTTCTCCGAGCGTCGGTGCGACGGCGACCTATACAGATAACGCCAATCAGAGCGACTCGAATCCAGAAGATGCCCTGATTCTGAGTGTCAGGCCAGGCTTCAGCCTTACGTCGTCGGGCTCGCGGCGCGTGCAGGCCAGCGTGACCTACAGTCTGTCAGGCGTGGCCCGTTTCGGCGAGGACAACAGCAACGACATCTACCATGGACTGGGTGCGCTCGGCAAAGCGGAACTGGTAGAGGACTTCCTGTTCATCGAGGGGACGACCAATGTCTCCCAGGCACTGGTTTCCCTTTTTGGTTCGAATGCGGACGCGGCCATTAACGATGCCAACCGTTCCACCACGGGCGTCTATTCCGTCAGTCCTTACATTCAGAAGCGATTTGGCACATTCGCGACTGCGCAGGCCCGCTACACCACGGGGGGGGCGATCTTCGATGACAATGCGGCTTCCGATTCGAGCACCAACGCCTTCTCTGCCGGTGTCGCCAGCGGTACCCGCTTCAACGACCTGAGCTGGGGGGTGAACTACTCGCTGCGCAAGGCAGATAACAGTGACGGGGCTGACAATACAACCTTCGAAAGAGCGACGTTGTCTCTGGGCTACGCCTTGTCCGGAAAATTCCGTGTCTTCGGAACTGTCGGTGAAGAATGGAATGACTATGTCGGGGCGAGCGACATCGACGGAAGTTCCTATTCGGTTGGGTTTGGTTGGGCGCCAACGCGCAGGGCGAGCCTTGAAGCCTCGGTCGGGGAACGGTATTTCGGGCGCACGTTCAGCTTCAGCGGGAACTATCGCACGCGCTCGACAAGCTGGTATGCGCGATATTCCGAAGATGTGAGTGATATCACCCAGCAGTTGCTGCAGGATTCAGGGCGCATTTTCTGGATCTGCGGCCCCAACGTTTTCGAAACACCCGATTTCAACCCGCCAAACGGGCAAACGGATTGCCAGGGGCCTTATTCTGGATTGTCGATAGCCTATATCCTTGCTCAGCTTGGAATTCAGGTCGATCCGGCCCAGCTCGTTGCCCTGGGGCTTGCAGACATTGCCCTCGCCAACGGGGTTTATGTGCTCAAGAGCCTGAATGCTGGGGTGTCCTGGTCGCGGGGCCGGACAGGTCTGGGGCTTTCCGTGTTCGACACCACGCGCGAATACCAACTGATCTCAGGTGCGGAAGATCGCACACAAGGCATCACGGGTACCCTGAGCTACCGTCTTACGCCGCAGTCAACGGCCAACGGTTCCCTGTCCTACACCCGTAACACTGCCAATTCCGCGCTTCTGAGCGCACCCGACAGAGAGGACGATACCTTGAGCCTGAACCTGGGGCTGAATCGCCAGTTCGGCAAGGATCTGGGCGGCTCGTTGAATTTTCGGCATTCCCAACGGGATTCGAACGCGGCCGATGCCGATTACCAGGAGAACAGCCTGACGGCTTCGGTCAACATGCGCTTCTGACCAGCCGCTGGCTTGGGCATGGCATTTGCTGGTAACACCAGGAACATGCCTGCCGTCGCGGCTTAGACAACGGACCAACCATGTACGAAGACTATTACCGCTTCAGCGCCAAGCCGTTCCAGCTGAATCCCGATCCCCGCTTCTTCTTCGGTTCCAAGGGGCACAAGCGCGCGATGGCCTATCTGGACTATGGGCTGTCGCTGGGCGAGGGTTTCATCGTCATCACCGGCGAGGTGGGGGCGGGCAAGACGACGCTGGTGCGCAACCTGTTCCGCCAGCTCGAAGCGCACAATCTCGTCGCGGCACAACTCGTTTCGACCCAGCTGGATGCGGAGGATACGCTGCGCAGCGTGGCGGCTTCGTTCGGGCTCGAGCACGAGGGCTTGAGCAAATCCGCACTCCTCAAGAACCTGGAGGATTTCCTCGGCGCGGCAGCGCGCCAGGGCAAACGGGCGCTGCTGGTGGTCGACGAGGCGCAGAACCTGACCCAGCGTGCGGTCGAGGAGTTGCGCATGCTGTCCAATTTCCAGAACAACGAGCGTTCGCTGATCCAGACCTTCCTGCTGGGCCAGCCCGAATTCCGGGGCATCCTGCAGAGTCCGGACATGCAGCAGCTGCGTCAGCGCGTGGTCGCTTCCTATCATCTGGGGCCGCTCGATCCGGACGAAACGCGCGGCTATATCGAGCACCGCCTGCATACCGTCGGATGGCAGGGTACGCCCAGCTTCGACGAGGCGGCATTTGCCACCCTGCATCGTTTCACGGGCGGCATTCCGCGTCGCATCAACACCACCTGCGACCGCCTGCTGCTGTTCGGGTATCTCGAAGAGAAAAGCCATTTCGGCGAAGCCGAGGTCAACGAGGTGATCACCGACCTGAAGAGCGAGGTTGCCCATCAGGATTTTCATGGCGCAACCGGTCTGCCTGGTCGTGCGTCCGCTCCCGGCGCGCTGGGGGGCGAGGAGCTCGCCCAGCTTTCGCAGCGCATCGAGCAACTCGAGCGATCGGTCAACCGCATCCTGCCCATCGTGCGCAAGATTCTGTTTACCGTGAGCGAGCGCACCGCCTCCGGCGAACCCGGCGAGCAGCCCGATACGCTCGGCATCACGCACTGATCGCATGTAAGGCTTCTTGCCATGACCCAGGTTCTGTGCGTCGCCGGTGCGCGCCCCAACTTCATGAAGATTGCGCCGGTGATGGCCGCACTGGCTGAAACCGGCATTGCCGCGCAGTTGCTGCATACGGGCCAGCATTACGATGCGGCCATGAGCGACGGCTTTTTTGCCGACCTCGGCATCCCTCGCCCGGATCATCACCTCGAGGTCGGTTCCGGAACGCACGCGGTGCAGACCGCCGAAGTGATGAAGCGTTTCGAACCTGTTCTGGAAAGCGTCCAGCCCCAGGCCGTCCTCGTGGTGGGCGATGTCAATTCCACGATTGCCTGCGCCTTGGTGGCCGCCAAGCGCGGCGTGCGCGTCATCCACGTCGAGGCCGGGTTGCGCAGCTACGATCGCAGCATGCCCGAGGAAATCAACCGGGTGCTGACCGACCAGATATCCGATCTGCTGTTCACGACTGAAAAGAGCGCGATGGCCAATCTGGTACGCGAGGGCATCGATCCCGCGCGGGTCGAATTCGTCGGCAATGTCATGATCGACACCCTGCATCGCAACCTCGAACGTGCGGTACCTTCGGACCGGACGCTCGGCACGGCGCTTGCCCAGTATGCCGTGCTGACTCTGCATCGGCCGTCCAACGTGGACGATCCGGACACGCTTGCCGCCCTGCTCGACGTGGTGAGGGAGATCAACCGCATCCTGCCGGTGGCGATGCCCTTGCACCCGCGCACACGCGGCAATATCGAGAAGTTCGGTTTCTCGGCGAAGCTCGACGGCCTGCATGTGTTGCCGCCGGTGGGCTATCTGGAAATGCTGGGTCTCATGCGTGATGCAAGGCTCGTCCTGACCGATTCGGGCGGCATTCAGGAGGAAACGACGGCACTTGGCGTGCCTTGCCTCACCCTGCGCGAGAATACCGAGCGCCCGATCACCATCGAGGAGGGTACGAATACCCTGGTCGGGCCACACCCCGACGCGATTCGGACCGCGTTTGCCGACGTCATGAGCGGTGGGGGCAAGACCGGGCGCATTCCCGAATACTGGGATGGCCGCGCGGCCATGCGCATCGCGCACACCCTCAAGGGTTGGTTGCCGGTGCAGAAAGGGGCCCGGGCCGCATGATGAGGCAGCAGGCTGGACGCACCGTGCCGATGAAGAACGCCATGTCCATCGACGTCGAGGACTACTTCCAGGTGTCGGCTTTCGCACAGCACATCCGGCGGGAGGACTGGGATACCCTGCCGTGCCGCATCGAGCGCAATGTCGACCATGTCCTTGCCCTGCTCGACGAAGCGAATGCAAAGGCCACGTTCTTCACCCTGGGGTGGATCGCGGAGCGTTACCCGAAGGTGGTGCGCCGCATCGTCGAGGGCGGGCATGAGCTTGCCAGCCACGGGTATGGCCACCAGCGCGCAAGCGAGCTTACCCCGGAGCAGTTCCGCGACGACATCGTGCGCGCCAAGCACATTCTCGAAGATCTGGGTGCCGTCCACGTGCGCGGTTACCGTGCGCCGAGCTTCTCGATCAACCATGCCAACTGGTGGGCGATAGACGAACTGGAGGCGGCCGGATACCTCTACAGTTCCAGCATCTATCCCGTCAAACACGACCACTACGGCATGCCGGATGCGCCGCGCTTTCCGCACCGGCCCCATGGCGAATCCGGCATTCTCGAACTGCCGCCGACCACGCTGCCGCTGATGGGCCGCAACCTGCCCGCTGCAGGCGGAGGCTGGTTCCGCCTCTTGCCGTATGCCGTTTCGCGCTGGATGCTGCGCCGCGTCAACGAAAACGACCAGGCGCCCTGCATGTTCTATTTCCATCCCTGGGAAGTTGATGCCGGGCAGCCGCGGCAGCGTGGCATCTCCGCCAGAACGCGCTTCCGCCATTACGTCAATTTGCAACGCATGCCGGGCAGACTGCGCCAATTGCTCAAGGATTTCGAATGGGACCGCGTGGATCGCGTGTTTCTTCCCGAACAATGAACATGCAGGCTGAACCCCTGGCCATGCCGGTACCCGCGCAGGCCCCCGTGAACGTGCGCCGCCTGGTCGATACCGACCGGGTGCGCTGGGATGCCTTCGTGATGACGCATCCGGATGCCACGTTTTTCCATCGCGTGGGGTGGAAGCGCGTGATCGAGGCGGCCTTCGGTCACCGCACGCACTATCTGCTTGCCGAGCGAGCGGGCGACATCGTCGGCGTGCTGCCGCTGGCTGAAATCAGGAGTCGCCTGTTTGGCCACAGCCTCGGGTCGCTGCCATTCTGCGCCTACGGCGGAATCGTGGCCGACGACGTCGAGGCGGGCCGCCTGCTCGATGCAGCCGCCCAGGCACTGGCCCGTGAACTGAATGTCGGCGCGCTCGAATACCGCAGTCTGACTTCTCAGCATGCCGATTGGCCGGCCAAGGACCTGTATGTCACGTTCAGGAAAGAGATCCTGCCCGAGGTCGAGGCCAACATGAATGCCATTCCGCGCAAGCAGCGCGCAATGGTGAGGAAAGGCATCAAGGCGGGGCTTGCCGGGGAAATCGACGCCGACGTCGGACGATTTTTCAAGGCCTATTCGTCCAGCGTGCATCGGCTCGGCACGCCGGTGTTCTCGAAAAAGTATTTCCGGCTGCTGAAAGAGGAATTCGGCGATGACTGTGAAGTGCTGACCATCGTGCTCGATGGCCGGATCGTCGCCAGCGTGATGTCGTTCTACTTTCGCGACGAGGTGCTGCCCTACTACGGCGGCGGGACCGATGCCGCCCGCGCGGTCGCCGGCAACGATTTCATGTACTGGGACCTGATGCGCCGTGCCTGCGAGCGCGGGCACAGGGTCTTCGACTTCGGCCGCAGCAAGCGCGGCACCGGTTCCTTCGATTTCAAGAAGAACTGGGGCTTCGAACCTTCGCCGCTGCATTACGAGTATTTCCTCGTGCGCGACCGCGAAGTGCCGGAGATCAACCCGCTCAATCCGAAGTATCGTCTGTTCATCCAGGCGTGGAAGAAAATGCCGCTGGCGTTGGCCAATGCGATCGGGCCGCACATCGTCAGGAATCTGGGGTAAAGCGTGAAGGAAGGCCTGCTGTTCCTCGCGCACCGCATCCCCTACCCGCCCAACAAGGGCGACAAGATCCGCTCTTTCCACCTGCTGCGCCATCTGGCCGAGCGTCACGATGTGCACCTCGGTGCCTTCGTCGATGACCCGGACGACTGGCAATATGCCGATGCGCTGAAGCCGTATTGCGCCTCGTTCCAACTCGTGCCGCTCCGGCCGCGCCGTGCGAGGCTCTTCAGCCTGGCCGGCCTGCTCACGGGCGAGCCTCTCACCCTGCCGTATTACCGCAGCGGAGCCCTCAAGGACTGGGCCGCAGGCCTCGCACGGGACGGTACCGTGTCGCTCGGACTCGCATTCTCCTCCGCCATGGCGCAATTCATGCCGGCGAGCCTGTCGCGGCGCGTGCTCGACATGGTCGATGTCGATTCCGACAAGTGGAGCCAGTACGCACCGACACAGCGCTGGCCGCTGTCCTGGGTGTACGCCCGCGAGGGCCGCAAGCTTGCGGCCTGGGAAGCGCGCGTGGCCGAGGATTTCGACGCCACGCTGCTGGTGTCGATGGACGAGGCGGCGCTCCTGCAGCGCCGGGCGCAGCGGGCACGCGCCAGGATCAGTGCCTTCGAGAACGGCGTCGATGCGGACTATTTCTCGCCCGAACGCGCCTACCCGGATCCCTATCCGGCGGGTGTGCGCGGCATCGCCTTCACAGGTGCGATGGACTACTGGCCCAACGTCGATGCCGTCACCTGGTTTGCCGAGCGCATCTTTCCTGCCGTGCGCGATACCGTGCCGGAAGCGCAGTTCTTCATCGTCGGTAGCCGGCCGACCGGGTCGGTGACCCAGCTCGCACGGCAGCCGGGTGTGGTTGTGACCGGCAGCGTGCCGGATGTGCGCCCGTATCTCGCGCACGCCGCATGCGCGGTCGCTCCCCTGCGCATTGCGCGCGGCGTGCAGAACAAGGTACTGGAGGCGATGGCCATGGCCTGCCCGGTCGTGGCAAGCAGCCAGGCGGCCGAAGGCATACGCGCCGAGCCCGGCCGGGATTTCTGGCTGGCACCCGACGAAGCCGGCTTTGCGCAGACCGTGATCGCACGCCTGCGCGCGGACGGGCGCAACCCGCCTGCGCGTGCGGCCATCCTGGCCCGCTACGACTGGGCGCGCAATCTCGCCGCCCTCGATCCGCTGTTCGCCTCCGCACCCGAATCCCGCGGTGCCCTCGAAAGCTGCCCCGCATGAGCGTCGTCCCCGAATCCCTCCGCATATCCGCTCCCCCGGCCTGGCGCACCCCGGCGCTTGCGCTTGCGGCTGCACTGCTGGTCCTGTTCGTGCTTTTCTGGCCGACCTTCCATTCCATGGTCGAAGTGTGGGAGCGCTCGGAAACCTTTGCCCATGGCTATCTCATCTTTCCCATCAGCCTGTGGCTGATCTGGCGTCGCCGCGAGGCGCTCGCCCGCATCGTCCCGCACCCGGACCGCCGCGGCCTGCTTCTGCTGGCAGCGGCAGGGGCAGGCTGGCTCCTGGCCGATGCCGGCAGCGTCAACGTCGTCGCGCAGTACGCTTTCATCGCCATGCTGATCGCGGCGGTATGGGCGGTGCTCGGCTGGACTTTCGTCTGGGCGACGTTTTTCCCCCTCATGTTCCTGTTCTTTGCCGTGCCCGTGGGCGAGTTCCTGATTCAGCCCCTGATGGGCGTGACCGCGGATTTCACCGTCACGATGCTGCAGTTCACCGGCATCCCCGTCTACCGTGAGGGCATGTTCTTCAGCATCCCGAGCGGAGACTGGTCGGTGGTGGAGGGCTGCTCAGGCTTGCGCTACCTGATCGCCTCGGTGACGCTCGGCGTGCTTTACGCCTACCTGACCTACCGCTCCTGGAAACGCCGGATGCTCTTCTCGATTGCCGCCGTGGTCGTTCCCGTGTTCGCCAACAGCGGCCGCGCCTACATGATCGTAATGATCGCGCATCTCTCAGACATGAAGCTTGCCCTGGGCGTTGATCACTACATCTATGGCTGGGCCTTCTTCGGGCTGGTGATGCTGCTGCTGTTCTGGATCGGCAGCTTCTGGCGCGAGGATGACCAGCCAGAACCCGAGGCGGCGCAGGCAGCATCGGCGCAACGGGCCCCTGCCGGCAAGTCGGCGGTGTTGCCGGCCGCGCTGGGGGTGATGGCCGTCGCCGCACTGTGGCCGCTGTACGCGGCTTGGCTTGCCGCGCGTCCGCTGCCCGACATGCCTTCCTTGCAGCTTGACGCCAGGGGCGGGTGGCAGCCCGGGCCGGGTTTCACCACCTGGGTGCCGCACTGGGTCGGCGCGGACCGCCAGGCGCGCCAGGTCTTCGTGAAGGACGGACAGGCCGTGCTGGTCGAACTCAACTACTATGCCACCCAGCGGCAGGATGCGGAGCTCGTCAACTCACAGAATTTTATGATCCGGCAGAAGGATCCGCTTTGGTCCAACGTCGGCGAGACGCTGACCGCCGCCGAGATCGCCGGCAGCGTGCATCCCGTGCGTCAGGCCAAGCTGCGCGGCAGCAACGGACAGCGTCTGCTCGTGTGGCAGTGGAACCGCATTGGCGCCACGCCCACCGTCAACGACCATTACGCCAAGCTCGTACTCGCGCTGGATCGCGTACGCCTCTCTCGCGATGATGGCCTTTCCGTGCTGATCGCCACCGACTACGACGAGTCGAGCATCGATGCAGCGAAAGGGACCCTGGCGCGATTCGCTGCCGACATGGCGCCAGCATTCGACCGGACGCTCGACCGGGTTGACGGACCGTGACTGCACATATCGTGCATGTGGTGCACAGTTTCGACACCGGCGGCATGGAGAACGGCATGGTTAACCTGTTCAATGTCCTGCCGCCCGCCCGGTTTCGCCATACCGTCGTCGCACTGACGGATTACAGCGATTTTCGCCGCCGCATCGTCGCGCAACCGGTCGAGTTCCACGCGCTGCACCGGCCGGCAGGGCACGATCTGGGCTGGATGCGTCGCCTGTGGCGACTGCTGCGCACGCTCAAGCCCGATCTGGTGCATACGCGCAACCTCGCGGCACTGGAGGCGCAGTTTGTGGCCGCAGCGGCTGGCATCCGCGCCACGGTGCACGGCGAGCACGGGCGCGACGTGTTCGATCTCTATGGCCAGAACTGGAAATACAACCTGCTGCGCCGAGTAGCGCGTCCCTTTGTGTCGAACTACATCGCGGTGAGCCGCGACCTCGAAACCTGGCTGCGGCTGCAGATCGGCGTGCCGCCACGCAAGCTGCACCAGATCTACAACGGCGTGGACGGCGAGAAATTCCATCCGCGCGAAAACGGGCGGCCCGAGGTCCTTCCGCCGGGTTTTGCAGTTCCCGCCACCATCGTGTTCGGTTCGGTGGGCCGCATGGTGGAAGTCAAGGATTATCCGCTTCTGGTGCAGGCGTTCATTCGCATGGTTCGCGAGGCGCCCGACCGGGCCGAACGGGCGCGTCTCGTCATCGTCGGCGAGGGGCCGGCCCGCGCTGCGTGCCAGCGCCTGCTCGATGCAGCCGGTCTGGCGGAACGGGCCTGGCTGCCCGGCGAACGACACGACGTGGCTGAACTGATGCGTGCTTTCGATGTGTTCGTTCTGTCGTCGAAAAACGAGGGTATCTCCAATACCATACTCGAGGCGCTGGCCAGCGGGCTGCCGGTTGTCGCCACCGCCGTGGGCGGCAATGTCGAGTTGGTCGATGACGACGTCAACGGCAGGCTGGTCAGGGCCGGCGACGCAGCAGACATGGCACAGGCCTTGCTGGATTACTGCGAGGCGCCCGAGCGTATCCGGGTACACGGTGCGCGCGCCCGTCGCGAGGCTGAAGGGCGCTACAGCATTCCGGCGATGGCCGAGGCCTATGCCGCGGTCTACGATCTCACGCTGGGGCGCTGGAAGACCGCCGACTAGCCCGAAAACTCGACAGGAACGGTACACCAACAACCATGTGCGGCATCACCGGCATTTTCGATACCCGCGAAGCGAGCGAGCTCCCGCAGGAATTGCTTCATCGCATGAACGAAACCCAGCTCCATCGCGGCCCCGACGAAGGCGGCCTGCATCTGGAGCCGGGCGTCGGACTCGGCCATCGCCGGCTTTCCATCATCGACCTCTCCACCGGTCAGCAGCCCTTGTTCAACGAGGATGGTTCTGTCGTCGTCGTGTTCAACGGCGAGATCTACAATTTCCAGGAACTGGTGCCCGAACTCGAAGCGCTGGGCCACGTGTTCCGCACGCATTCCGACACCGAGGTCATCGTCCATGCCTGGGAGGCCTGGGGCGAGGCCTGCGTCGCGCGGTTTCGCGGCATGTTCGCGTTCGCGCTGTGGGACCGCAAGCTGCAGACCCTGTTCGTCGTGCGCGACCGCTTCGGCGTCAAGCCGCTCTACTACGCCTTTCTCGATACCGGCGAATTCATCTTCGGCTCGGAACTGAAATCCCTGATGGCGCATCCCGGCCTGCCGCGCGACATCGACCTGCTGGCGGTCGAGGAGTACTTCGCCTTCGGCTACGTGCCCGAGCCGCGCACCATCTTCAGGCGCGTCTACAAGCTGCCGCCCGGGTTCACGATGACGCTCAAGCGCGGCGAGCCGCGCGCGCTGCCAAAGCAGTACTGGGACATGCCCTTCACGCCCGTGGCAGTGAAGGACGAAGCCGAGGCGGAAGCCGAGCTGGTCGCGCGGATGCAGGAATCGATCCGCCTGCGCATGATCGCCGACGTGCCGCTGGGGGCCTTCCTCTCGGGCGGTGTCGATTCAAGCGCGGTGGTGGCGATGATGGCGACGCAGTCGAGGACGCCGGTGAACACCTGCTCGATCGGCTTCGACGACCCGTCCTTCAACGAAGTCGAGTTCGCGCAGCAGGTCGCCGAGCGCTACAAGACTGCGCATCACGTCGAGACCGTCGCGTCCAACGATTTCAGCTTGGTCGGCAAGCTCGCAGGCGTGTACGACGAGCCCTACGCGGACTCGTCCGCACTACCGACCTACCGTGTGTGCGAACTGGCGAGGAAGCACGTGAAGGTCGCGCTGTCCGGTGACGGCGGCGACGAGCACTTTGCCGGCTACCGGCGCTACCGCTGGTTCCGCTACGAGGAGCGCATGCGTTCCGCCCTGCCGCTGATGCTGCGCCGCCCGATCTTCGGTGCCCTCGGCAGGCTCTACCCCAAGGCCGACTGGGCGCCGAAGGTCTTTCGCGCCAAGACCACCTTCGAGGCGCTCGCGCGCGACACCGTCGAGGGCTATTTCCACGGCGTCTCGCTCCTGTCCGATGCCCAGCGCAGGCAGCTGTTCTCACCCGCGTTCAGGCGTGAACTGCAGGGTTACGAGGCGGTGGAAGTGCTGCGTCGCCACGCGGCTGTCGCCCCTACCGACGATCCGCTCTCTCTGGTGCAGTATCTCGACATGAAGACCTATCTCGTCGGAGACATCCTCACCAAGGTCGACCGTGCCAGCATGGCGCACGCGCTCGAAGTGCGCGAGCCGCTGCTCGACCATGAACTCATGGGCTGGGTGTCGGGCCTGCCCACCGATTTCAAGCTGCGCGGCACCGAAGGCAAGTACCTGTTGAAAAAGGCGATGGAACCCTACCTGCCCCACGACGTGCTGTACCGCAAAAAGATGGGCTTCTCGGTGCCGCTCGCCACGTGGTTCCGCGGCCCGCTCGCGGAAACCATCCGCAAGGTGGTGCTGGGCGAACGGCTGGCATCCACCGGGCTCTTCAACCAGGGCTATCTGCGCGAAGTCGTCGAGGCGCACCAGTCCGGGCGCCGCGATTATTCGGTGATCCTGTGGACAGTGCTCATGTTCGATGCCTTCCTTGGCCAGGTGCTGGGGATCGACGAGGCGGAGCGACAGGCGGCATGAAAATCCTTCACGTCTTTGACCACACATTGCCGCTGCACTCGGGCTACACTTTCCGCAGCGCGGCCATCCTGCGCGAGCAGAGCAAGCTCGGCTGGGAAACCTTCCATCTGTCCGGTCCCAAGCAGCTGAACTGCACGGTGGACGAGGAAGACGCCGACGGCCTGCATTTCTATCGCACCCCCAGGCCCGCCGGGCTGCTTGCACGGCTGCCCGGCGGCGATCCCTTCGCAGTGATGGGAGCCATCGAAAAGCGCCTGCTACCGCTGGCGCGGACACTCCAGCCGGACGTCATCCACGCGCATTCGCCCGTGCTCGACGGCATTCCGGCGATCCGCGTGGGCCGCAAGCTCGGAATTCCGGTGGTCTACGAGATCCGGGCTTTCTGGGAGGATGCCGCAGTGGACCACGGCACCACGCGCGAAGGCAGCTTGCGCTACAAGCTGACACGCGCGCTCGAAACCTGGGCTGTGCGGAATGCCGATGCGGTTACTGTGATCTGCGAAGGCCTGCGTGGCGACCTCGTCTCGCGCGGTATCGACCCCAACAAGATCCTCGTGATCCCGAACGCAGTCGATATCGACAAATTCGAAGTTGGCGGCCGTTCCGATCCCGAGCTGAAGCTCAGGCTGGGCTTGGGCAACAGCCGTGTTCTGGGTTTCATCGGCTCGTTCTATGCCTACGAGGGACTCGATCTGCTCGTGGCCGCGCTACCCGCCATCCTCAGGCAGATGCCGGATGTGAAGGTGCTCCTGGTCGGCGGAGGCCCTCAGGATGTCGCCCTGAAACAGCAGGTGATGGCGCTCGACCTCAGGGACCGTGTGATTTTTGCCGGGCGTGTCCCGCACGCGGAGGTCAATCGCTACTACGATCTTGTCGATGTGCTGGTCTATCCGCGCCATCCGATGCGACTCACCAATCTGGTGACGCCGCTCAAGCCCCTCGAGGCGATGGCGCAGGGGCGGCTGATGGTGGCATCCGACGTGGGGGGGCACAAGGAACTGATCCAGGACGGCAAGACAGGCGTGCTGTTCCGTGCCGGAAGCGCGGGCGACCTGGCAAGCAAGGTGGTGGCCCTGCTGAAGTACGAGCAGGGCTGGGACGCCCTGAAGAGGAACGGTCGTCAATTCGTGGAGACCGAGCGTAACTGGGCGGCGAGCGTGGCGCGTTACCGTGGTGTCTATGGCGGATTGGCGAAGCCGCTGAGGGAGGCCGTAGTTGGCTGAGCTGGTTGTCTTCAGTTCCCTGTTTCCGAGCGCCGCGCGGCCGGGCGCAGGGCTGTTCATACGCGAACGCATGTTCCGCGTGGCGCGACATCGGTCGCTCGTCGTGGTGTCGCCGCAGCCCTGGTTTCCCGGCCAGGGGCTGATCCGCCTGTTGCGTCCCGGCTATCGACCGATGGCGCCTGCAATCGAAATGCAGCAGGACATTGCTGTTTACCATCCGCGCTTCCTGTCCCTGCCCGGCCTGCTGCGCCGGCTCGATGGCTGGTCGATGGCACTCGGCAGCTATTTCCTGCTGCGCCGGCTCAAGGCACAGGGCGCCCGTCTGATCGATGCACACTTCGTCTATCCGGATGGGGAGGCCGCAACGCGGCTTGGGCGCTGGCTGGGCCTGCCGGTTACCGTGACCCTGCGCGGAACGGAAGTGCCGCATAGCCGGGATCCGGTATTGCGGCCACACCTTGTCCATACCCTTCAATCGGCCGCGCGCGTTTTCTCCGTGTCCGATTCGTTGCGGCGGTTGGCGCTCGAACTCGGCGCGGACCCGGAAAAAACCGAAGTCGTCGGCAACGGGGTCGACATCCGCGTATTCCATCCAGTAGACAAATGCGAGGCACGTCGTCGGTTCGGATTGCCCGAAGACGCAAAGGTGCTGATTTCCGTTGGCGGTCTTGTCGAGCGCAAGGGCATGCACCGTGTCATCGATTGCCTGCCTTCCCTGCTCGCCGCGCATCCCGGTTTGCACTATCTCATCGTTGGCAGCGGCGGGCCCGAAGGCGATATGCGTTCCGAGCTGGAGGCCCAGGTCGCCCGGCTGGGGCTTGCGGGCCGTGTGCAATTTCTCGGGGCACTGCCGCCAGCTGAACTCAAGTGGCCCCTGTCGGCCGCTGACGTTTTTGTGCTCTCGACGCGCAACGAGGGCTGGGCAAACGTGTTTCTTGAGGCCATGGCATGCGGGCTTCCCGTGGTCACCACCGATGTTGGCGGCAATGCCGAAGTCATATGCCGCCCTGAATACGGCGGCATTGTGCCGTTTGGAGATGGTGTGGCCCTGGAACGCGTGCTGGCCGAGGCGCTTGTGCGGGACTGGGATCGCGAGGCCATTCTTGCCTATGCCCGGGATAACCAATGGGACAGGCGTGTGGCACAACTGTTGCGTACCTTCGAAGCGGTATTCGCGCAGGGTGCACAGGCGCACGAATGGGTCACGCGATGAGCGTGCCGGTCTGGTTTGCACGTACGGTTTTTCGCGCACAGGAAGCGGCCCTGCGGCGCCCGACCTGGCGCGTGCTCGAAGAACTTGAAGCCAGCCAGTGGCTGTCTGCCTCCGACATGGCTGAACTTCAGCGTCAGCGCCTCAACCACTTGATGGCCACGGCGCTCGATCACAGTCCATGGCATGCGGCGCGCATCCGTGCGGCGGGGCTCGAAGGCGCCGTTCGCACTGGGGCGATGTCGATATCCGATCTCTCCAAACTGCCGACGATGGATAAGCGTGACGCACGCGAAAATGTCGAATCCATCGTCTGGCGCGGGGTTCCGGGGGGGGCGTTTCCCTACACCACGGGGGGCTCGTCTGGAGAACCCCTGATTTTCTGCTATGGTCGCGCACGCCAGGCCGCCGATGCGGCCGGAAGGTTGCGTGCACGGCGCTGGTGGGGCGTCAGGCCCGGTGATCGCGAGGTCTATCTGTGGGGCGCCCCGGTGGAATTGTCGAAAACCGACCGTATCAAGACGCTGCGTGATCGGCTGGTCAATCAATTGCTGCTGAATGCATTCGAGATGTCGCACGTGCGCATGGACAGATATCTGGATGCGATCAAAGCATGGAAGCCTAAGGCGATATACGGCTATGCCAGCAGCCTTGCGCTCCTCGCGGAGCATGCGGAAGTGCGCCGACAACGACTGCACCTGCCGGAATTGCGTGTGGTGGCGGTAACGGGCGAGCCGCTGTTTCCGCACCAGCGCGAAATCATCGAACACGTCTTCGGCGTACCGGCTGCCGTTGAATATGGTGCGCGCGACGCCGGGCTGATGGCGCTCGAGTCGCCCGACGGCGTATTGCTGCAGATGAACGAGACACACGTTCTCGAAGTGCTGGACGAGGCGGGCAAGCCGGCAGACGAGGGAGAAGCGGTGATCACCAGTCTGGTATCCGAGGCCCAGCCCTTCATCCGCTATCGGACCGGAGACATGGTTCGCCGCTCCAGCCGTGCCGATCCCGGTGGGCGCGGACTCGACGTGCTGGATGCCGTGATCGGACGTCAGACTGACTTCATCCTGACATCGGATGGTCGCATCATGCACGCGCTGGCGTTGATCTATGTCCTGCGTGCAACGCCAGGCGTGGCACGTTTCAGGATCGAGCAGCACGCGGTCGATGATATAGAGGTGCGCGTCGTTCCGGATGCGGCATGGCGCGACGAATCCCGGCAAACGATCGTCTCGGGCCTGAGTGCGCGTCTCGGCCCGCAGTGCCGCATAGCGTTCCGTCTCACCGATCATATCCCGGCCGAGCGTTCTGGAAAGCATCGCTATGTGGTCAGTCATGTCGATGCGCGATCCTGCGTCGCGGCGATGCCGTGCGCCCAACGAGGTTGATCCATGGCTTTACGTGACCTGGTTGTTTTCGGAATCGTCTTCTTCGCGCTGCCGTTCGTCTTCAAGCGGCCATGGGTCGGCATCATGCTGTGGACCTGGCTGGCTTACATGAACCCGCACCGCCAGGCCTGGGGGGCCGCGTACGATTTTCCGTTCTCGATGCTTGTCGGTCTCGTGACAATCGCGACATTCGTGATGACACGCGACAAGAACAGGATGCTCTGGACACGGGAAACCATTGTTCTGTCGATCTTCATCGCCTGGATGTTCCTGACCACGCAATTTGCGTTTTATCCGGATCTTGCAGCCCTGCAATGGAACAAGGTATGGAAGATCCATTTGATGATCTTTCTCGTCATCATGCTCATCCGGAACAAGGAGCAGCTCAACTGGATGGTCTGGGTGATCGCACTCTCCCTCGGCTACTACGGCGTCAAGGGCGGGATATTCACCATCATGCATGGAGGTCAGTTCCGGGTACAGGGCCCGGCGGATACCTTCATCGGTGGCAACAATGAAATGGCGCTGGCACTGGTCATGCTCGTACCGCTTATCCGTTATCTCCATCTCCAGGCCAGACGGGGCTGGGAGAGATTGGGGCTGGCGGCGGCGATGGTGCTCACCGGAGTGGCTGCCATCGGCAGTCAGTCGCGTGGTGCGCTCGTGGCAATGCTGTTGATGGGCCTGTTCCTGATCCTGAAGTCGCGCAAGCGCTTTGCGATGCTTTTCTACGGCGCGATCGGCATTGCACTGGTGGTGACCATCATGCCGCAGGAATGGCGCGATCGCATGAATACCATCGAAACCTATCAGGAGGACAATTCAGCACTGGGGCGGATCAATGCCTGGCATACCGCCTTCAACGTCGCCAAGTCTCGCATCACGGGTGGCGGATACGAAATGTTCCAGGCACCGGTGTTCCGGCAGTATGCCCCCGAACCTTTCCGCGTCCACGATGTGCACAGCATTTATTTCGAACAGATCGGCGAACAGGGATTCATCGGCTTCACCCTCTGGCTCTCGCTCGGGATTTTCACCTGGCTGCGTGCCCGTCAGGTCATACGGATCTGCAAGACCGACCCTGAACGCAAATGGGCAGCAGACCTGGCCGCCATGATTCAGGTCAGCCTCGTTGGATATGCAGCCGGGGGGGCGTTCCTGGGACTGTCCTACTGGGATCTGCCCTACCACCTGATGGCCACCATGCTGCTCACCGCAAAGTTCTCGGGTGTGCTCGACCAAGACCAGAAGCCAGTCCCCGCCCCCGTGGCCGCATCGCCCCGCTGGAACCCCCATGAAAACCGGATTTGAAACCATCGGCAATGCCATTCTCACCCTCTACGACGAGGGCAGGCCCATCCTAGTTACCGATCCCTGGTTCACCCCGCAGGCCTATTTCGGCAGTTGGGGCCAGTCTCACGAGATCCCCGCGCAGCAGCTGGCAGGAATTCACGGTGCCGAATACGTCTGGCTGTCGCATGGTCATCCTGATCATCTCAACCCGGAATCCATGCCTCGGTTCGCCGGCAAGACGATCCTCCTGCCGGACCACGTCGGCAAGCGTATCCACGATGATCTGGCAGGGCAGGGATATGTCGTGAAGGTGATGCAGGATCGCCGCTGGTACACGCTCTCGGAGCGCATTCGCGTGTATTGCATCTCGGATCTCAACCAGGACGCGGTGCTGTTGGCGGATATCAATGGCCGGCTGGTGTTCAACCGGACGGATGCTTCCGATCACGGCTGGGAAAGCCATGTACGGGGCATCGTCAAGCGCTATCCCGTTTCGTTCATGATGGGGCTGTCGAGTCGCTACGGCGATGCCGACATGATCAATTACCTCGACGAAGGCGGGAACCGCATTCCGCCCAGGGAAGTCACACCGGCCATCGGCAAGCGCAACGCGCACCGAACCGAAACGGTCGGCGCCCGGTATTTCATCCCCTTCAGTTCCATGCATACCTACCAGCGCGAAGACTCGGCATGGGCCAACGCGTATCACACCAGTCTCGACGACTACCGTGAAGGTTTCGCATCGGACAAGTGCGAGATGCTCCCTGCGTACATCCGCTACGACTGCATGGACGATACCTGGGAAGAAATCCGCCCGCGTGAACTGCCCGTGAACATCCTGCCTGCCTCGGCGTTCGGAGACGACTGGGACGAAAAACTAGACGCCCAAGACCGCGCATTGGCATCGCGCTACTTCAGGGCGATCGAGCATCTGGGTACGCACATGGATTTCGTTACCCTGCGCGTCGGCGGTGCCGATTTCACGATCAGGCTATCGGATCGAACCTGCAGACGGGGCGTCACCTTCGATGCGCCGCGTAACAGCCTCATGACTGCGATACGGTATGAGGTGTTCGATGACATGCTGATCGGCAACTTCATGAAGACGACCCTGCACGGTGACTGGAGCGCATCGCGTCTCTACCCCGATTTCACGCCCTACGTCGCGAAATATGCCGACAATGGTCTGGCAAGATCGCGCGAGGAGCTTGAAGATTACTTTCGCCAGTACCGCGACCGTGCCGTGCTCGACTATCTCAAGTGGACGTTCGAGAAGCGCGCCGAGGGCATCTTTCGCCAGTATGTCTCGGACGAGAGCTGGCTGCACAAGACCGCGAAAAAGGCATACTGGTCCTACAAGAAACGCCTGCGCTGAATGCGCATCGATGCAGCAAGGCGTGCCGGCAGGTGCTGGTACTATGTGCCGTGTTCGCTCAACCAGCGCTCAAGCATCATCGTCACCCAGATCATCACGCCGTAATAACTGGCATGTGGCCCCTTTTGCATGGCGAGCATGTGGTCGAGGTAGGCCGGACGAATCCAGCCGCGCTTCTTGAAGTCCGACAGGCTGTCCCCAACGAGTTCGCCGAGCGGATGATATTGCGTCGCCCACAGTCCGAACGGCAGTCCGAAACCATGCTTGCGCTTGTTGATGATCTTCTCGGGCAGCAAGTCGGCAAGCGCCTCCTTGAAGAACCAGCGCAGCTTCTGGCCACGCACCTTGTAGTCGACTGGCAGATGGTTGGCAAAGGCGACCATACGGTCGTCAAGCAGGGGATAACACACCTCGATGCCGGCAGCTTCGGTCATGGTTCCGACCTTGCGCAGGTCGTTGTCTGCCAGCGTGAATTTCAGGTCCAGATGCATCATGCGATTGATGTAGTGGTCCGATGCGGAGCGCTCGTAGACTTCGACCAGGGCGGCGTCGGCTGTCGAAGGATCGACGGAATGGATGAAATCGCGCTCGAAAATCTCGTCCAGCGGCGTGCGGTGCAGGAAGTTGTAGCTTTCCATGCGTAATGGCAGGCCCATCCTGGCCTGTCGTACGTAGCTTTTGAGTTTCGACAGTGGAAACTGGTTGGAGAGGATGGGGAGTGATGCCGCAGGCTCGATCAACCCGCGGCGCAGGATAGCCGGGAGACGGGCGTAGAGCTCGAACAACCCCTGCTTCGCGTAGCGCGCATTGCCGCCGAAAATTTCATCGCCGCCGTCGCCCGCAAGCATGCGCCGGAAACCCGCGTCATGGGCGGTCTTGGCGCAGAAATAGGTGGGTACCGCTGAATCGTTGCCGAAAGGCTCGTCATATTCGCGCGCGATGACGGGTATGGCGGTGACGATGTCCGCAGGTTTGAGGTAGTACTCGTGGGACCGGCTGGCATAGCGTTCAGCTGCGCAGCGCGCGTACTCCATCTCGTCGAAACCATCGGCGTCGAAACCGATCGAGAAGGTGTCGACAGGTGAGCCGCGCACGGCAGTGAGTGCGCCCACCACCGTCGAACTATCCGTTCCACCAGAGAGGAACGCGGCGGTATGTGGCGCGTCGGCGTCGCGCACAGCCTCGTCGAGCAAGGCACGGAACGTGGCCTTGTGTGTGGCGAAATCGGAGTCGACCGGTGCGTAGTCCGCGCGCCAGTAAAAGCGGGTTTCGAGCTGCCCGTTCTTGAGGACGAGCATCTGGCCCGGCAGGAGTTTCCGTACGCCGCGATACAGGCTTCCGGGCGCAGGGATGGTATGGAAATACAGAAAGTCGTAGATGGCTTGCGGGTCGATATCGTGGCCAACGGCAGGGTGGCTGGCGACCTGCTGCACGCTTGTGCCGAAGACGAGTTGCCTCCCACGCTGCGCATAGCAGAGGCGTTCTGCACCTGCGCGATCGATCACGAGGCAGGCCCTTTTCTTGAGGGGCTCCAGCACGGCGAATGCGAAATTACCCTGCATCAGGCCAGGCAGATCCTCGCCACGCCGCATCCACCCATGTGCAACGGCCACTGCCGCTCCGCGGTCGCGGGCGATGAAGGCCAGCTCGCTGTCCGTGAAATGGGGTCTGCCCATCAGGGCCGCCGCCAGGCCATTCTCGACATGAATGTCGGCCTTGCCAAAACGCGAGCAGCCGGCAATCCCCAGCAACTGACTGCTATGGGTGTGCAACTGGCTATCCGACGAGATGCCGCCCGCCTGCGCCATGTGCATGACCAGGTCCTGATGCGCACCGTGGTCGCCCAACCAGCCAAAAATGCCATCCATAATGTGTCGTGTCGTATCGATGCGGGATAATGGTGCGTGACTATAAGCGAGCATCGTGCCTGGCACGAATCCTGTATGGCGAGTCTGGATTCAGCGGTCGCCTGCTTGGCACCACCATGATAACGACAGATTACCCATGAATTTGAGCGAGTTTATTGACAAGGCCAAGAAAACCCTGGTGTGGCACGGGAAGCGCACTCTGCGCGCCCTGCGCGGGCTGATCTGGTCGTTGTCGCGGCGTCCTGCCGATCGTCCGATCATCGTCGTCGGCTGTTCGCGCGCCGGCACCACGCTGGTCTACAAGGCTTTGTCCGAGTCGAGCGAAATCGGCACCCTGCAACGCGAAACCCATGACTGGTGGAGTGCGCTGCATCCACCAGCCGACAAGAGCTGGACCACCCACGCGCTCGATGCGGCGGATGTTCGGCCAACCGACCGCGATACCGTGAGCCGCCATTTTTTCGCATGGACCGGGAAGCGTCGCTGGGTGGACAAGAACAACCAGAATGGCCTGTGCGTGCCCTACCTGCATGCGCTGTTTCCCGATGCGGTATTCGTTTTCGTCAAGCGCAGTCCGGGCGACAATCTCAATTCCCTGATCGAGGGCTGGCAGAAGCCGGATGAATTCGCCACCTGGTCAAGAAACCTTCCGGCGAAAGTGGCGGTGGAGCGCGGCACCCTCGATCAGTGGTGTTTCTTCCTCGCCGAGGGCTGGCGCGATTATCTGGAAGCCGCGGTGGAAGAAGTCGCGGCGTTCCAGTACGAGGCGATCAATCGTGCGATTATTGACGCCAGGCAAGGCATTCCGCCCGCGCAATGGGTCGAAGTCTGCTATGAAGATTTCCTGCGTGTTCCGGAAGCGACCTTCGAACGGCTTTTCGCAGCCTGTGGTCTGCGCTTCGACGCCGCAACACGCGCGCGCTGCATGGGTGCGCTCGAAGTGCCCTACAACGCCTTCTCCGAGATCCGGCTCGACAAGTGGAAGGATGGCCGCAACCGCGAACGCATCGAGCGTGTGCTGCCGCGTGTTGCCGATGTTGCCGCACGCATGGGGTACCAGTGAATTCGTTGCTTGGATTCGTTCTGGTAATCCTCGCCGTGTGGGCAGGCGTGTTGGCTGCATTCGCCCGCCCTATTGCTGCGCGCTGGCGCGAGCCGGTACTGAAGTGTCCCGTTCTCGCGATCGAGAGCGACGATTGGGGAGCGGGGCCGCTTGCACAGGCTGAGGTACTTGCGCAACTCAAGGACATGCTTGCCGGCTTGCGCGATGTGGCCGGCCGCCCGGCCCTGATGACGCTCGGTGTGGTAATGGAGGTGCCCGACGGCCCGCGCATTGCGGCAGGAGGCTGCGTCCGCTATCACGGTTCGGGGCTTGCCGGGCAGTCGTTCGAAGCGGTGCGAATCGCGATGCACGAGGGGATTGCCGCCGGCGTCTTCGTGCCGCAACTGCATGGGCAGTCCCACTACTGGCCTGGTGCGGTTCTGCAGGCGGCGCAAAGCGACGCCACCGTGCGCGACTGGCTGACGGGCGCGGCACCGGCATGCAGCGAAGCCCTGCCTTCGCACCTGCAAAGCCGATGGGTCGATGCTTCCAGGCTACCCTCGCGTACGCTCGATGCGGCCTCGATCCGCCATGCCGTGATGACTGAAGCCGCGGGCTGGCGTGCGCTCTTCGATTCGGCGCCCGAGGTCGCGGTTGCCACTACTTTCGTCTGGAATGATATGGTCGAGGCCGCCTGGCGCGAGGCCGGCGTCGCAGCCGTGATCACGCCGGGGCGTCGTGCCACATGCCGGGATGCGACCGGTCGTCCAGGCTGCGAGGATCGAGCCATGCTGACCGGGGACGAATCCCCGTCGGGCCTCATGTATCTGGTGCGCGACGTATATTTCGAACCTGCGCGTGGGCATCTGCCCACGCGGCTCGTCGAAGGTCTCGCGATGCGCACGCGTCAGGGGCGGGCCTGCCTGGTCGAAACCCACCGGTTCAATTTCCTCGAACAGCCTGAGGCGAGTCTGGCAGCGCTCCGGATGGCGCTCGCTGCGGCGCACGCCAGTCATCCGGACCTGCGTTACCTTGCGCCCCGCGAGCTTGCGCAGGCGATCCGCGTGCGCGACCCAGCCTGGATCGAGCACCGATTATCCCGGCGCATGCGTGCGTTGCGTGCGCGGCTTGCCGAAATCCCCCGTTTCGCGCGCACGGCACGCTGGAGCGGCCTGGGTTGGGTGCTGGCATGAGCGCTCCGCATTTTTCCGTCGTCATTCCTGCATACAATGCAGAAGCCACGCTTGCACGCGCGATCGAGTCCGTGCGCATCCAGACCTGGCCAGCACACGAAATCATCGTCGTGGACGATGGATCGCGCGATACGACCGCCGAGATCGCATCCGGGTTCGGCACGGAGGTGAAACTGATCCGGCAGGCCAACAGTGGTGTTTCCGTGGCGCGTAACGCCGGCGCTGCGGCTGCAAGTGGAGACTGGCTGGCCTTTCTGGATGCCGACGACTGGTATGCCCGGGATCGACTGAAATGGCATGCCGAATGGATTGCTGAGGACCCGGAACTCGATTTCCTAACCGGTGACTACGAATACCGCGATGACACGGGTGCATTGCTCGGTACCTCGATGGCGCAGCATGAAGCGGGCCGAATGCTGCTGGCCAGGGCAGCCGGCGCAGCACGGGTCACGATGGACAGGCCGGACGAGATTGCTGCCTATGTCGCCGATCATTTCGGCGACACGCACACCCTCTCCGTGCCGCGCGCATGCTTTGTCGAACTGGGCGGCTACCCCGGCGGCTACAGGGTATGCGAGGACGTACACTTCCTCACCCGGCTGGTGGCACGCAGCCGTCGCGTCGGCGTGGTTTGCGCGAATCTCGGTGTGTACGTGATCCACGCTGGAAGCGCCACTCGTCGCGATCCCGTGGCTGCGCAGATCGAGAATGTCCGTACGCTGACCGACCTCAAGCGACTGGCGAGGAATTTTCCTGCGCCGGTACGCGTGGGCGTGAGTAAGCGCATGCGCACGGCCCGCTACAACCTCGGCAGCGCACTTGCAAGGCAGGGCAGGCGCCTTGCAGCAACACGCGCCGTGTTGCCCTCGCTGATCGAGTCGCCGGGCTGGCGCGGCATGCGCGACGTGCTTTCGATGCTCAGGGGGTGAACATGCGCGGATGGCTGGCGAACTGGCTGCTCAGGGATGTTTCCGCAGAATCCGTGTACGCCCGCGTGCAGCCCTACGCCCGGATCGAGGTTGAACGCCCGGCAGTTACGGCCGACGCTCCGATATTCAGCCATGAAGCGGACTATTTACTCGACGAGGCAGGACGCTTCTCGACGCGTACGGCGCGTGTCGTACCCCATGCCCTGATCGAGGCCTGGTGCAATGTCACGCTGTCGCGCCCGGGCCGTGTACTGCGCGAGAGCGACAATACTTGGCGGGAGCATCCCGGACGCCCGTTCCACGAATTTTTCTATTGGCGCTATCAGTACACGCGTCCGCGCCGCGATGTGGACGGTACGGTCATGGCCTTGCGTTCGCCAGCCAACAACTACTATCACACACTGGTGGACAATCTCCCGCGCCTGTTCTGGCTGCACCACCCGGCGCTTCGCGACGAGAAGCTGCGTGTGCTGGTATCTGGCAAGCCCTATGCGATGGAAGAGTGGTTCCTGAAAAGGCTGTTGCCACCCAACGCAGAAATTTTCGAGGCTGACCGGAGCTGTCTTTGGCGCGCCGAGCGCGTTGTCGTAGCGGACTATCTGAGCGACCAGATGTCGGGAGCCTTACCGCGTGCGTACCTGGATTTCTTCCTGCCTCGTGTGTTGCCACAGAGACCTCGACAACGCAGGCACAGGCTCTATATTTCGCGCCGGCAGGCACCGGGGGGTCGCCGCATTCTCAACGAGGATGCCGTGAGGAATCTGCTTGAATCACGCGGCTTTCAGGTCTGCCTCATGGAAACGCTGGACATCGCTGCGCAGATCGAACTGTTCTACGACGCCGAGTGCGTGGTCGCTCCCCATGGTGCGGGGCTGACCAATACCCTGTTTGCCCAAACGATCGATCTCGTCGAACTGCATCCCACCGCCGCGATCATGCCGCATTACTACTTCATGGCGCGTGCGATGGGCCACCGTTATCACGCACTGTGCGCGGCAGAGTCAGGGCGTCACAGCAGCTTCCAGGTCGATATCCACGCACTGGCGCAGCTGATCGATCGTGTCGATGAAAACAGGGAGAGATGAATCATGCGAACCAGCCTTCGTAAACGTGTCCTGGTGACAGGCGGTGCCGGGTTTCTAGGATCGCATCTCTGCGAGCGCCTGCTTGCGGAAGGCCACGAAGTTGTGTGCGTCGACAATTTCTTCACCGGAACGCGAGAGAACATCGTGCATTTGCTGGGGCATCCACGTTTCGAACTGATGCGGCACGATGTGACATTTCCGCTCTATGTGGAAATCGACGAAATCTACAACCTGGCGTGCCCGGCCTCGCCCGTTCATTACCAGTTCGATCCGGTGCAGACGACCAAGACCAGCGTGCACGGTGCGATCAACATGCTGGGCCTGGCCAAGCGCACCAGGGCGCGCATCCTGCAGGCCTCGACCAGCGAGGTCTATGGTGACCCCGAGGTGCACCCGCAGGTGGAATCGTACTGGGGGCGGGTGAATCCGATCGGGCCCCGCGCCTGCTACGACGAAGGCAAGCGTTGCGCGGAAACCCTGTTTTTCGACTACCACCGCCAGCATGGCCTGGCGATCAAGGTCGCGCGTATCTTCAATACCTATGGGCCGCGCATGCATCCCAATGACGGCAGGGTGGTATCCAATTTCATCATGCAGGCACTTCGGGGCGAGTCGATCACCCTCTATGGGGGGGGCGTACAAACCCGCTCGTTCTGCTATGTGGACGATCTGGTCGATGGCTTGGTGCGCCTAATGGCGTCGCCCGCCGATCTCGTCGGCCCGGTCAATCTGGGCAACCCGAACGAGTTCACCATACGCGAACTTGCCGAACAAGTCGTCGCGCTGACCGGTTCATGTTCCGAACTCGTCGATCGTCCCCTGCCGCAGGACGACCCGCGCCAGCGCCAGCCCGATATCATGCTGGCCCGCCGGCATCTGGGCTGGCAGCCCGCGATCGAACTGGCGCAGGGACTGCCGCGTACCATCGACTACTTTCGCGAACTCATTGAAAAGGGGCTTGCGTGAGCCGTCTGCTCGTGCTGACCGAACTCTTCCTTCCAACCAAAGGTGGCACCGCAGTCTGGGCGGCGGAAGTCTACAAGCGGCTGGGCGGCAGGGCGATCCATATCGTGACCGCAGATGTCCCGGGCGCGACTGACGTGGATGCGCGGCATCCCAACACCATCCACCGGCTCAATCTTGCGCGTGTTGGCTGGCTCAAGCCGGAGTCGCTCGCGATGTACGCCCGCTTTTTCTTCAAGTCCATGGCGCTCGCACTGACGCGACGCTTCGATGCAATCCATGCTTTTCGCGCCTTGCCTGAAGGCCTGGTGGCCTGGGCGACGGCACGCCTGACTTTACGGCCCGTGGTCGTCTACGCACACGGCGAGGAACTCACGACCTGGGGCCGCGGGGCCAAGTACAAGGCCATGTGCTTTGCGTTGCGCCACGCCGACCGGGTGATCGCCAACAGCGAACATACCCGTGACACCCTGCTTGACATGGGGATCCCGGCTGCGCGGATTGCGGTCGTCTATCCGGGCGTCGATGTTGCGGTCTTTCGTCCCGCGCTCGACGACGCCGGTTTGCGAGAAAGCCTCGGTATCGGGCAGGACGAGTTCCTGCTGTTCTCCGTCGGACGATTGTCCCGCCGCAAGGGCTTCGACATGGCCATTCGGGCAGTGGCGCGACTGCGCGAGGAGGGACTGCGCATGCGCTACGTGATTGGCGGCATCGGCGAGGACGCGACCTACCTCGATGGGCTCATCGCCGAACTGGGTGTTGCCTCCTGCGTCCACCTCATAGGGGCGGTCTCCGAAGCAGATCTGCCGCGCTGGCTCAATACCTGCGATATCTTCGTCATGCCCAATCGCGAGATCGATGGCGACAACGAGGGCTTCGGGATGGTGTTCATCGAGGCGGCGGCATGCGGCAAACCCAGCCTGGCCGGCGAGGCGGGGGGCACCGGTTCGGCGGTTCTGCACGGCGAAACCGGGCTGCGGGTTGACGGAGCCTCGATCGATCAGGTCGTATCGGGATTGCGACGGCTCGCCCAGGATGGTCATTTGCGCACGCAATTGGGACAATCCGGGCTGGACCGCGTCGGCAGGCTTTTCAGTTGGGAGGCGGTGGCCTCCAGAACGCGCGAGGTGATGCAATGAGACAAGCATATTGGTGGGTGCTGGCGGCAATTCTGACGGGCGGCGCTCAAGCTGCCGACAATACGACCCAACAGGAAATTGCCATGTTGCCACCGTACTGTGATGCCAAGATGGGACGGCAGAATCCGGCAGATGTCGAATACTGGCGGGCACGCATGGGGCATGAAAACTGGATACACATGCACCATTATTGCGGTGGTCTGATCGAATTGAACCGCTATTACCGCGCGGCCAAAGGCAAACAGCGCCCAAATCTGGGCAATGCTGTCAATGAGTTCACCGGCATGATCAATGGCTGGGCGCCTGGCTTCTATCTGCGCCCCGAAGCACACCTGAATCGCGGGCGTGCCTACAAATTCATGCGGCACGATGGCAAGGCGCTCGCCGATTTCACCAAGGCGCTGGAGCTTGATCCGGGACTGACCCCGGCGAGCGTCGAACTGGCCGATCTGTACAAGGCCGCTGGCAAGAAGCAGGACGCACTCGACGTGCTGAAGCGTGCGCTCGAACGCAAGCCCGATTCCAAGGTACTCAAGCGGCGTTACGCCGAACTCGGCGGCGATGCGGCGAGCATCGTCCCCATTCTGCCGGCAAGCCCGGCCACCCCGACAGCACCTTCCAGTGCAGAGCCCTCTGTGCCCGCCTCGCCTGCGGCCGAAGCGCCGCCGACCGCCAAGCCTCCCGTCGAACTGGTCGACCCCAAGATCGGTTCACCGAAGAATCCCTATTGCCGGTTTTGCCCGGATTGAGGTCTGAAAGCCTTAACGTGTTCTACAAGCAAAAAAATCAATTCCAGCGATGGTGGTTCGATCGCGCCATCCGCGGCATGTACGATACGCCCGCTATGGCACCTTCCTCCGACCCGGGGGCGCCGCTGGTTCTCTCTCAACTGCAGCACAGGGATGTACTGATGTATCTCGCGGCGATCAAGTCGTTTGCGCGGCAGGTACCGGTTGGCGGGGTGCATGTGCTCGACGATGGAAGTCTGACGCCACAGGATCACGCGACACTTGCCCGCCATGTGCCTGGCGTGACGCTCCACCGCATCGTCGATTTCCGCGAGCCGGATTTGCCAGCGGGCGGGACATGGGAGCGCCTAGCCGCAATCGCCCGTCTGTCGGAGTCGCGCTATGTCATCCAGCTCGATGCCGACACGCTTTCGCTCGATGCCTTGCCTGAGGTATGTGCGGCAGTGCGTGATGACGCATCTTTCTCGATAGGAACATGGGATGGTCAGCAGATCGAGGAGGTGCTCGAACGGGCCGTCACAGCGCGCAAACATCTGCAGGGTGTTCAGCCACACGTACAGGTGCTCGCTGAGGCGCATTTCGACCACTTCGAGTCTGCTTCCACACTGCGTTATGTGCGCGGGTGTTCAGGGTTTTCTGGATTTGCCCCGGGGCCCGGCAAACTCGATCTCATGCGTACGCTGTCCGCCCGGATGCAGGCCCTGATCGGCGCGCGCTGGATGGAGTGGGGCAGCGAGCAGGTCATGTCCAATCTGGTTGTCGCCAACCAGCCCAACGCCATCGTGCTGCCCCATCCCGATTACGCCGACTGCGAAAAAATGCAGTCCGGCAGGACACGCTTCGTGCACTTCATCGGCACCTGCAGGTTTCGCCGGGGCGTGTATGCCGGACGCGTGCGACAAACCCTGCTCAACGGACGGACATGAGTTCGCGGGGGCTACGCAATCGTCTCTGGCACGCCAGGGAAACGGCCCGTCGCAGTCTGGCCGGGGTCGAGGCCAGACTGAAACCCTGGCTCTGCAACAGGCGCGTCCGGGGGCGGGGCGGGCGACTCGATGTATGCATACATGCGCGTGTGGGATTCTTTGCGCAAATGAACTGGATCCTGATGATCGTCGCACACTGCGAGGCGTATGGTCTGCACCTGCGGATCGAGTTGACCGGTCCCTTTTATGCCGATACGCCCGGTGAGGACTGGTTTGCACATTTCTACGACTTGCGCGAAACCTTGCGCCTGCCCGTGGCGGCGGAGAGGCACGTCTGCCGCATCGGTGATCTGAGCCAGCTCGGACTGCCCGCTGATTACGCGCGTGACATGACGCTCGAACGCGCGCACGCACTATGGAATCGAACCTTCAGCCTGCGCCCGGAGATCGATGCCTATGTCGAATCGTATGTCGCACGGCATTTTGCCGGACGAGAGGTTCTGGGCATTCACTTCAGGGGAACCGACAAGACGACTGAGGCCCCCCGCGTGTGCTGGAGCAGTTTTGCACGTACCCTGGAAGAGACGCTGTCAGCGAGGCCATCTCTGAACGCACTTTTCGTAGCAAGCGACGAACCCGCCTTCATCGAGTACATCACTGAGACTTTTCCCGGCATGCTGGTGATGGCCCATGAGGATCGCGTGCGCAGCCGGGACGGTCATGCATTGCATGTACGGCCTGCGCCCGGTATGAATCGCGACAAGGCGCGCGATGCGCTGGTCAATGCCCTGTTGCTGTCGCGGTGCGATGCGCTGGTACGAACCGCATCGTTCCTGTCCGGCTGGGCAAGCGTGTTCAATCCGGCATTGCCGGTGACCATGCTGAACCGGCCCTACGACGAGAAGTTGTGGTTTCCGGACCGGGAAGTCGTCAAGCGCGCCCTGAATCGGCAGATGCAGGACTTCGTGCCTGACTGATCACAGCATGGCGCGAGGGCAGCAGGGCCTGGGTAAAGTAGAGCGGCCGTTGCTTGGTCTCGTTGAACATGCGTCCCAGATATTCGCCGATGATGCCGAGGCTTGCGAGCTGGATGCCGCCCAGCATCAATACGACGACCATCAGTGAAGGGTAGCCTTGTACAGGCTCGCCGAAGACCAGGGTCTTGTAGATCACGATGCCGGCATAGACGAAGGCGAAGATGGAGATGAGGAGCCCAAGGTACGAGGCGAGCTTGAGCGGCACGGTGGAAAACGACGTGATGCCCTCGAGGGCGAAGTTCCACAGCTTCCAGTAGTTCCACTTGGTTTCGCCGGCGAAGCGCGGATCGCGCCGGTATGGCAGCGCCACAGCAGGAAAACCCACCCAGGCGAAGAGTCCTTTCATGAAGCGATGCTGCTCGCGCAATTGCAGGAGCGCATCGACTGCGCGTCGGCTCATCAGCCGGAAGTCGCCCGTATCCTCGGGAATGCGTACCCTCGACATGCGCTGGATCAGGCGGTAGAACGTGCTCGCAGTCGCCTTCTTGAACCAGCTTTCCCCCTCGCGGGCCGTACGCTGCGCGTACACGACGTCATGGCCGTCGCGCCACAGTCGGATCATGTCGGGAATCAGCTCCGGTGGATCCTGCAGGTCGGTATCGATCACCACGACGGCGTCGCCGCAGGCATGGTCGAAACCGGCGGTCATGGCGATTTCCTTGCCGAAGTTGCGCGACAGGTCGACCACCGTGACGCGCGGATCCTGCGCATGCAGGGCACGCAGAACGGCGATCGTCCCGTCACGGCTGCCATCGTTCACGTAAACGATCTCGAGATCGCAGTCGCAGTTCTCGAATACCGATACCAGCCTGCGATGGAATTCGGGCAGCACGGCTTCCTCGTTATAGGCGGGCGCGATGACCGATACGATGGGACGCGGTGCGGGTTCACGCGTATCTGTATTCAAGGGGCTTCCTTTCCAAAGGTCCAGAGACGATTCGCCGTGAAATTCCAGAACAAGACGCCAAGCGTGGCGATGACCTGGGAGGGCAGATAGTGCATACCCAGACCGTCGACGAGAAGCAACATCAGCCCTGCATTGAGAACGAGCCCTGCGCCGGCAACGGCGAGAAATCGCGGCAGCGCCTCGCGATGACGCCGGGCGCTGCGGAAGGTATAGCGGCGGTTGAGCACATAGTTGACCAATGCGCCGAGCAGGGCGCCCGCCGTGGAGGCTGCGACGGGATCCGTGCCTGCACCTTCGACGAGCACAAGGAAGAGTGCGTAGTGCGCGGCGGTCCCGATTGCGCCGACGGCGCCAAAACGCGAAAACTGGATCAGCAGGCTGCTCATGGCATACGCACCATCAAGACCAGCGGACTGGCATGCAGTACGCTGGCATCGTGTCCGAAGTCAGCAAGAAAGTCGTCCTGCCAGTGCGCCGCGCCGGCCTCGTGCAAGCGCGCGTTGGTGGCCACGACGATCAGCACTCGTTCACGCTTGCCGAGTCGGGGCCGCAGCGCACGCAAGGCCGCAAGGTCGGCTGGAGCGAGTGTAACGGCACGGATGGCGCGATGCGTTGGAACGCTCAGGAGTCCGGCCTGGTTGGAGACGACATGTGCATCCGGCGGGAGCGCCCGGATACGCTCGACCAGTCGGGTATCCGCGACAGCGTCGAGCTTGATGCGCTGGGTGAGGACCCAATCGGGGTGTTGGCGTGCCGTTTCCGCGTATCCCAGGGTGCGGGATGCATCCAGAATGGCGCGTTCGCGTGCGATGTCCTGCGACAGATGCAACCCCCGTCCGCCGGCCAGGAAGATGAGTGCGATCCAGGCCGCCCCCAGCCAGGCTCTTCCAGAAAGCCTGCGCAATGCCCAGACAGCCAGGGCAAGCAGAGCCCAGGCATACGGCATCATTTGCCGGGTAAGCGTGGTTTCCACCCAGTCGAAGCGGCTGCGTCCCCATACCACCAGCGTGCAGCCGATCAGGCTGTAGAGCAGGAGCAGCGTGCCGGCAAGCGGAAACGGAGGATCGCGACGGCGGGCGACCAGCCAGGCGGCGGCCAGCGCGAACGGCGCAAGAGCCACCAGCAGTTTGCCGTTCCACGCCAGATCGGCCATGAAGCGCCATCCGGTCATGTCCAGCAGCAGGCTCCACAGGCTGATGCGTGCGGCGTGCAGCAAACCGTAGTCCACCGTACCGTGCGCGGCAAAATAGGGCTGGATGCTGCCGAAGGTGAAGAAGTTGTAGGCGAACAGGGGGAAGGCGAGCAGCGCGAATCCGGTGCCCCATGCCAGGCCGCTACGGAGAGTCGCCACGAAGGCGAGCCGACGCATTACCAAGGCAAGCGCCAGCAATGCAATGACGGTGAGCGGCAGCACCGCACCCGCGTTGCGGAAGAGGTATGCGATGCCTGCAAGCAGCCCCGAGAAAACCCAGGCGCGCAGGGAGAGCGCCGGGAGTGCGTCGGCCCGCGCCAGCACGCCCAGCGACAATACGGAGAAGAGTACCATCGGCGCATCCGACAGCGCCTGGAAGCCCCATTCGGCGAACGCGGGCGAGGCCGCTGCCAGCAGCCCGATTGCTCGCGCAGGCCACAGCCCGGTGAGTGGCCGTATTGCCCAGGCCGCCGCCGGCGCGATGCCGAGCCAGGCAAGCCAGCTGATCGCGAGTGCAGCCCATGGGGCGGGTACGCCAAGCACCCCCAGTCCCGCGGCGGCAAGGGAGAATCCCGGAGGAAACAGCGGGAATGCGGCGTAGCTCGCATTCGTCGCATCCCAGCTCGCGGCCCGTGTGAGCCCTCGCCCCTCCAGCAGGTTCACCGCTTCCTGGATGTAGCCTGCGCTGTCGTTGGCGTAGGGATGCTTCAATCCCCATTGCATCACGATGAGCGCGGCCACGACCAGGCTGGACCATATCAGCATGAGCAGGGGTTCGCGCCAGGCGCCTGCAAGCGGTACTGTCGGTTGTGTTGTACTGCGGCTCATCACGATGCGCTCGCTATTGCAGAGGGTGATCGGATCTGGGGAGAGTATCGCTGCATGGCATCGAATCAGAGCAATTTGCCTCCGAACGGCGTGCGCCTGATTCCGAGGACGAGCATCCAGGACGCCATGAAGATCATCACGGGGAAACCAAGCTCCCATAGCGGGCCTCCGAGCACGCCATCCAGAGGGAGCAGGAGTCCCTTGACCCAGATATGGATGAGATAAATACCCAGCGTAAGACTGGCAAAGTGACGCAGCATCCTCCCGGTGAGGGGTGCCGGGAGAGCAAGGCCAAGCGTCATCATGCCAGTGCCGAACAGAAGGGTTCCAACAAGATAGGCAGGCGAAATCAAGGGAACATCATGCACATGCAAGAGCCAGGAGGCCTCCAGATACTGCAGGGAGAAACCCGAAATGATCAGCAGGGCTGCATGAGTGAAGGAATGGCGTGCGTGTCTGGCGATCACCCAGCCCAGCCCGACGAGGAGCGGGCCGTAGCACAGGCCCAGCACAAGCAGCGGATCGATTTGCAGTCCCCATCCTGCTTTGCCGTAGGCATCAGAGAGGGCGCCGGACAGATAGAGACAAAAGCCAAGAGAAAGGAACAGCCATTCCTTGCCGTATCGAACTGCCAGCGCCAAGCCGTAGGATGCGATCGCGAGTGCAGGCAGGAACCACAGATGAATGCTCGTCGACTTGAACAGAAATACCAAGGGGTTGCTCATCAGATGCGTGACCGCATGTGTGGCCTTCCAGTAGAAGGGTTTCCATTCTCCAGCAAGGAGCAGTGAGAGCCAGTTGATCGGGAAGAAAAAATAGAAAGCAGACCAGGCCAGATACAGGATGGCGAGGCGCCGAATGTAAGGGCTGACGGCATCAAGGGGGCGCTCTGCCGCCACGAGTTTCCTGCTCAGAAAAAATCCCGCCGCGATGAAAAAGAACGGCACGGCAAATCGGGTGAACAGAATGATTCCGTCGCGCAGCACGGAATATGCCGTGCCCGTGTAGCTTGCGCTGACGAAAGGTTTGGCGTGAAGGTAAACCACGCATAGCGCGGCAAGTATGCGCACGGCATCTACCCTGCCCAAACGCGAGGCTGCTTCAATGGCGGGCGGCGAGGTGGGCGTTCCACTCATGTGCGGGAGCGATGTGTGCATGTCATCAGCAGTTCTTCGAACGCGCGTACCGGGCGCGTCGTGAAATCCCTTTCGACGGCAGCACGGGCCTGATTTCCCAGACGCCCCCTGAGTGCAGGGTTGTCGATCAACTGGGCCACGCGTGCAGCAAGCGCCTCGACGTCACCAATGCCGACCAGGAACCCGGTTTCGCCATCGCGCACGATTTCCGGGATACCGCCCGAGCGGGTGGCCACGACCGGGGTGCGGCAGGCGCCGGCTTCCAGGTTGATGAGGCCGAGCGGTTCCTGCCAGCGCGAAGGCACGACGACGATGTCCGAGGCCCGGTAAAGATCCTCGACGCGGTCGAGATAGCCAAGATAGCGCAGGCGCGAGTCGCCGCCGAAGGCGGCTTCGAGGCTGGCCGGGGAATACGAACCTTCGAATTTTTCCGGGTCGCGGCATTCGCCCGCGATCAGGAAACGTACATGCCGGTGCGGCAGTCGATGCGCCATCGCGATGAAGTCGCCTACCCCCTTGATCTCGCGCACCTGGCCGAGAAAACTGACCAGCACTTCGTCGGGGCCGTAGCCGAGTTCGGTGCGTATGTCACGTGCGGAGTCGAAGCGCGCCAGATCGACAGGGTTGTGGATGGTGTGTTTGGGGATATCCCTTGGTTCCGAATGCTGCGCCACATAGTCGGACACCGTGATGATTCCTGTCGAGAGGGAAATGGCCGGCGCAGGCGCATCGTTCACCGTATGGTAATGCGTCAGTATGGGTATGCCCAGTATCCGGGCGGCCTGCAGCTCAGCCGGGCGCCAGGCATTCGAATGATTGATGTGGATGGCATCGATGCGGTTGCGCCGCAGGAAACGCGCCATGCGCCACATGGACTTGAGATAAGCGTAAGGCCGGCCCGGCTCGGTCAAGCGGCCCCAGTTAACATGGCGGATCCGGCGTTCATCGAGTTCGGGCACGATGGGGCCATCACAGGGCAACAGACACACCGGTTCGATCCTGGTGCGATCCAGCATGCGCAGCATGGTGAAGAGTACCCGGCTGGCGCCGCCCCAGTCGCCCGAGCTGCCGGTGACGAAGGCAACGGTGATGGGGTAATCGGGATGGGCTCGATTGCTCACAACAGACTGTCGTAGAGATGCTGTACCTTTTCGATCGGCCCGTGTGCATATTCATCCCGGGCGACCTGCGCTGCCCGGTGGCCCATTTCACCACGCAGTACGGGGTCGTCGATCAGTCGTTGCAGATGCTGTGTCAGTGCCTGCGTATCGGTGCGGTCGATCAGAAAACCCGTCTCGCCGTTGCGCAGGATTTCCGGTGTGCCGCCGGTCGCTGTGGCGATCAGAGGCCTGCCCGCGGCGGCGGCCTCGAAAAGAATCATGGCACAGGGTTCCTCCCACTGCGAAGGCATCACCATGATGTCGGCTGTCCGGTAGAGGTTCTCCGCGTCGGTACGGAAACCCAGATAACGGATTCTGGGGTCGCGTGTCACAAGTGCGCGTACCTCGTCCTCGGTATAGGCACCCTCGGTAGCGCGAATCCCGCCTGCGAGTAGCAGGCGGGCATTCTGGTTGGGCACCTTGCAGAAAGCCTCGATAAGCATTTCGATACCTTTCTGCCGGATCATTTGCCCCATGAACACCGTAAGCACATGCTCAGGTCCGTAGCCCAGTTCCTCGCGGATGTCATGCCCGCAGGCAAATCGCTCCAGATGCGAAATATTGTGTATTGCGTAGGTGGGCAGGCCAAAGGTGTGGCTGTGTCGGGCGATGTATTCGGAAACCGCGATGATTGCGCTCGAGTGACGTACGAATGGGGAGGGTTTGTCGACCGTGATATGCATGTGGCTGATGATCGGTACTCCGGCCAGCCGCGCAGCAGGAATTTCGACCGGTTTCCAGCCGGTTGCACCGCAGTTCATGTGGATCAAGTCGATGCCCTGCTTGAGCAGGAAGCGATACGCACGGAAAACGTACCAGGCGTAGCCCAGGACATTCTTGCTGCTGTCGCGATTCTCCCAGATCGCCCAGTCGATGCCTTCCGTATCGAGTTGCGCGGATAGCGTGCCTTCTCGCGTCAACACGACGAGCGGACGATAACGCGCGCGGTCGATCCCCCGTACGAAGTTAAGCAAGGCCCGGCTCGCGCCGCCCCAATCCTCGAACGTGCCAAGAAAGAATGCGATGGTTTTGCGTGGGCTCTGGTTCATGGCTGATAAACCGGGGGGATGGGAAGGCCCTGCTTACGCATCGGCGCCTTCGGACGGCTTGAGAGCCAGTCGCACCAGCAGTTTGAGATGCGCAAGCCCGGGTTTGCGCAGAGCGCTCCGCAGCAGGGGGCGGAGAGCGGCGCGGGTCTGCCCGTTCTGGTGGTGATACCAGGCCAGATCGAACCAGCTCCTTGCTGCTGCGCGCCGGAAGAGAGCGGCATGTTCAGCGTGCCGGCTGCCGTGCAGCAGACTCTCCATGATGTCGATGCCGGAATGGAGATGCTCCAGCGTGCGGTCACGGCGGGAGGAATAGCCTTGCCCTTCCGCGCGCTGACGATAGAGACCGGCGTGGATCAGTGCTGCACGGGTTTCCAGCGCCGCACGGATGGCCCAGTCGCAGTCCCATAGCAGGCATTCGGGACGGTAGCCGCCGATGCGATCGAGTGCCGTGCGTCTGACAACAGGACGCTGAAAGGCCATGGGGACGGATTTCAGCAGGGCGGGCAGAAGGGCTGCTTCGAACAGGCTCACATCTCCCGTGCGTTCGCCGCCGGCATCGGCGAGAAAGCGTGCCATGGCCCTGTCGTAATTGTCCTGCCCCCAGGCGCCGCTGCTGCCGAACCAGGCAACGCCCATGTAGACCACGTCGATGTCCGGGAAACGTTCGATCACCTCCACAGCACGCGCGAGGTAGGCCGGGTCGTAAAGATCGTCGTCGTCGAGGTAGGCGATGATGCGACCGTGCGCTTCCTCAATGCCCCGGTTCTTGGCGGCGGCGCCGCCGCGACCGGGGAACTGGCGCGCCACGCGGATGCGCGCATCGCCGTGAACGGGCGCCACGGGTGGCGTGGAAGCATCGTCGACGACGATCGCTTCCCAGTCCGTGAAGTCCTGAGCACGCAGGCTGGCCAGGGCTTCGCCCAGCAGGGCTGGCCGGTTGTGGGTCGGGACGATGATGGAAACGGTGGGGACGGTCATTACAGTTCGTCTGCCTGGTACGGGAGGCCGGGCGGAATCGTCGAAGAGGGGGCGTCGACCCACGCGATCAAGGCTTGTCTGAGAGACCTGGCGATGTCAGGGTGGCTGGCGCTCAGATCGACTCGACACTCCGGATCGGTCTGAAGATCGAACAGCTGCAGCCGTTCGCCGTCGGCGAGTGGCTGGTAGACCAGCTTCCAGCGGCCGCGCCGCAGCATGCGGTCCTTCGCCGCCAGAATCGAGGAACAGTAGGCGTGCTTGATGGCGAGCGTGCCGTGTTCGCGTTGCGGGATTTCGATCAATTCGAGAAGATCCGGATAACGCAGATGGTTGTCAGGCAGGCCCGGAACGTCTGCGATCCATATGCCGGTCTCGTTGAAGGCATCGAGTTCGGGACATTGCGCCGCATCTGCCAGGCAGCCGGCAAGCGAGACGCCATCCATCGGTGCATGGGTTTCTATCCCGGCGAGGTCGAGCAGCGTCGGCGCGAGATCGATCGAACGCACGACGTGGTCGATGCGCCCCTGCGCGGGCAGGCGTGGATCGCGAATGACGAGCGGGATACGAGGACTGGCCTCGCCGACCGCGGAATTGCCCTGGCCCCAGGTGTCGTGTTCGAAGAACTCCATGCCATGGTCGGAATACACGACGACTATGGTGCGGTCGGCAAGACCGCACTCATCCAGATGTGCGAGCAGTTTGCCAACCTCGTCGTCAAACTCCGCAACCGAGCCATCGTACAGATCGAGGATCTGGTCGAGATCGAATTCCTCGCGCGGTGCCCCCTGGCGCCGGATGATCTCGAACGGGTCTGTCAGCCGGGCCATGGCGAACTTGGATTCCCCGTCGTAATCCGGATCAGCGTAGCGCGTGTACCAGGGCCACTCGGTGGCGAAGGGCGGGTGCGTTGTCGAATAGAAGATATTGAGAAAGAAAGGCTCGCTGCCCTGGGCAAGCCGCGAAAGCAGTCGTCGGGCACGCTTGCCCATTGGCTGGGTCAGCGGTACGCCGCCGAGGTAATAGAGCTCGGGCAGCAGGAGCCGCCCCAACCGGTTGTGCGCGAACAGGGAAATGAAGAGCCGCAGATCCTTGGGTCCCTGGCGAATGAGGAACTTGAGATTCCACTGGTCTTCCGGCAGGTCGGTGTGGTCGAAACCGAACGAAAACTTGCCCATGTCGGCGCCGCACCAGTCAGAGATAACTGCACTGCGATAGCCAGCACTCCTGAGCAGGGTGGGGAGCGCATCGGCCTTGAGCCGCGTTTCGTCGATCCCGACGAAATTGTCGCGGATGCCGTGCGTGCGTGGCCAGGTGCCGGTCATCATGGAAATCAGGCTGGGTGCGGTGCGTGCGCAGGGCACATAGCAGTTGGCGAAGAGGGCGCCCGATTGGGCCAGCGCATCGATGTGCGGCGTCAGTGCACGACGGTATCCGAGCGCGCCCAGGCGGTCGGCACGCAGGGTGTCAGAGCCGATCATCACGATATTGGGAGGCGTGCCGTCGGGGCGTGGCCTGCGCGATGCAACCGGACGCGCCTCGGGCTGCCAGGAGGCCCAGACAAGGCTGCCCAGATAGAACAAGGCGAGCGCGGAGAGTGCGATGACATCGCCGAGGCGCTGCGTGCGCGCGAGTTGCCACAGTGCTGCAACAAGCAGCATAGCCAGTGTGCCGGTGGCGACTGCACGCAGTACCCGCAGCCGCACGGGCGTGGCCTGGCGCCACAGAGGATAGAGGCGGCTTATGCGGTAGTGCATCGACGCCACAAGCAGACCGGGGTTGAAGCGGAGCTTCCACATCAGCTGGAAGACAACCCCGGCCAGGATTGCGGCGACGCCTGCCAGACCGGCCGCAAGGCCTGACCAGGCCCAGCCGAATACTGCGCCCATGCCGAAATAGATTGCCACACCGAGGCCGGCAAGCCACAGCAGGATCGCGAGAGCGGCCAGGGTGAGCCGGATCAGCGCAAACAGGGTATAGCGGCGGTAATGCGTGAGGACCTCTTCCCTTATTCTCGGGCCGGTCTGGGTGAAGTCGAGTGAAGATTTGGTCAGCAGGGCCAGGGCGCCCAGCAGCGCAGGCACCCCAACCGCCGCCAGGAAGGGCTCGCGCGTCGCGCCGGCGAATACCCAGGCAAGCACAGCACCCGCCACCGCAACCAGGGCTGCGATTTCGGCGACGACCATGCCTTGATCGGGCGGCAGATCAAGGCGCTTGTCGCGGAACCCTGATTCGCTACGGCCGCGCACTTCGCCCAGTGCGGCTGCCAGCCGCACCCAAAAGAAGCGCCGTTTGGCCCAGCCCAGACTGAACAGGCTGTGGAATGCGTATTCCGCAAGCTTGCGCCACATGAACAACGGCACGCCGCCGCCGCCATGGATGCGCGAGGTGGAGCGGGTACGCTGATAGCTTTTTTTCAGCAGGTAGCCGAGCTTGAGGCGTTCATTGTCAACGTAATGGTGCTGCACGATGCCGGGCGAGTACTGGCAGCGTTCGCCGCGTTCGAGCGCGCGTAGCACGTACTCGCTGTCCTCACCGCCGCCGAGATCGTGTCCGTGCGGACCGAGCTCGGTCGAGAACAGACCGGTCAGGTCGAATACGCGTCGATGCACCACCAGATTGCCGCCTCCGGGAATCGGGCCTTCATCCGCGTTGATCGTCCTGGGCGTGTCGCCCTGGTCGTAGCGCGGTACGGGAAGCGGGTAGATACGGTAGGGGCCTTCATCGTGCACCCATGCAGGCTCGCCGCCATCCCAGTCCGGGAGGATGCGCCCGCAATACAGGCCGGCGTCAGGCCAGGCGGACAGCGCGGCCTCGATTCCGGCCAGGTAGCCTGGATCGACGCGATGGTCATCATCGACGAAAGCGACATGTGTGGTCTCGATACGGGGAATCGCCGCGTTGAGCGCGTGCGATTTGCCCGGTGTGGGGACATCGAACCACTCCAGCGGCAGCCAGCCCTGCGAGGTCTGTTCCGCCCGGTACGCTTCGAGCCGCGCGCCGGTATCGTCGCTGCACGCATTGGCAGCGACCAGGATGCGGATTGGCAGGTCGGGACGTCGCGCAGTATTGAGCGAGGCGATCGCACGCATGAGGAGCGCCGCCCGGTTGTGCGTGCAGATCAGGATGGTGAGGGTGTTCATGCGCGCTGCCGGAAGCCGGTCGCACAGCCCAGGGCGTGCGCAGCGTTCATCGCCTGTCGCAGCGCACCGGGACGGCCTGCGGCATGCAGGGCGAGCGCGCGCCCGATGTGGCGCATGCTCTGGCCAAGGAGAAAGGGCGGCATGCCGAAGAGCGTACGCGGGTAGTCGGGCAGCGTGTGCCGTCCGGCACGTCGGCCGGCCAGATAGTGGAGACGCAGAAAATAGGTGCGCTTGAGCTTCCAGCGCTCCACGCCATGGAGAATGGCCATGTCGGGACGATATCGCAGGCGCGCTCCGCGAGCGACGAGCGTGCGGAACATCATCGCATCCTCGCCCCCGCCTACACCCTCGCCGGTGCGGTTGTAACGCTCATCGAAGCGCAGGGCGGCATCGTCCCGGAAGAGGCGCATGGCGTAGCCGATATTGCCGCTCCACAACGGGGTGCTGTCGTCCCGGATCCAGAAGGCTTCCGCGCCATGATCGAGGCGGCCGAGAAAAGCCGCGATTTCATCGTCGAGCCAGCGCGGCCGCGCGGCATCGCCGTAATCGATGTCGATGCGCCCCCCCACGCAGTCGGCTCCTTCACGGGCAAGCGCATCGTGCGCGGCGGCGAGCCATCCGGGCTGCGGCAGTTCGTCGTCATCGATGAACACGAGCCAATCGCGATCGAGCGATTCGGCGATAGCGCGGTTGCGGGCGGGCACGATGCCGGGTGCAGTCTCGGTGACGACCCGAAGGGGCGCGCCAGCCTGCGCCCGCAGGGTGGCGAGCACATCCAGGGTGGCGTCGGCGCTGGCATTGTTGACGGCCAGAAGATCGAAATCCACCGGCGCGCGCTGCCGGCGCAGCGCCGAGACCAGACCGGCAAGCCGGTCGGCGCGATTGTAGGTACAGAATGCGATGGTGAGAGCGGTCATGAATTCGGGAGCGAGTTGCGCGCGGCGCGCCGCGCGTCGACGAAGCGGATCAGTCCGTCGAACAGGCGGGCAGGCAAGAAACTTGCCAGAAGGTACTTGGCATCCTTCGCCCGCCAGCGTCCCTTGCGCGCAGCGCGCCTGAACAGGCGGCGCGACGAATCGATGTCACGCCGCCAGTGGCAGCGATAGGCCTCATCAAGAAGGCTGCCGTAGATCAGTGTCTGCAACGACCCGGCAGGAATGTGGGCGACCAGCCCGGGCTGATGCCGGACGAAATCCTCGCGCACCGACACGGCGTCGAGCACCTGGCGCCAGCGCGGTATGCGTGCCGCCCCCCGGGGATAATGCCTGTAGTAAGCCAGAACCTCGGGCACGCGGACGACCGTGGGCTGGGCAGCCAGCAGGCGTAACCACAGGTCGTAATCCATGGCGGTCGGCAGGCGTTCCGAGAATCCGTGCAGACTGTCGAGAAGCTGACGGCGGATCAGCACGCCGTTGATCGGCCAGGGGCAGGACTTCAGGAACAGCGCGGCGGCATCCGCGGAAGCGTAATTGGGGGGAACGTGGGGTTGCGTGTCGCGCGCCGCTGCGCCCACGTTCTGCCAGCCGCAGTAGGCGACGTCTGCCTGGGTGTCCAGCATGGCGGCGTGCATGTGCGCCAGGGCGTCCGGATGCCAGTAGTCGTCGGCGTCGAGAAAGGCAATGAAATTGCCGGTGGCGTGCGCGAGACCATGATTCCGCGCGACATACGGACCACCACTGGACTGCAGCAGCAAGGTGATTCTTCCAGGGTGCGCGGCTGACCGTTCCTGGATGATGGACACCGAATCGTCGGTCGAGCCGTCGTCCACCACGATCAGTTCGACCTCGGGATACGTTTGCGCAAGTACGCTGGCGATTGCCTCATCGATGAAAGCGGCGGCGTTGCGGCAGGGCATGACGACCGTGACGCGTGCCGGATCGAAAATGTCCATGGAATGCCCGTCCCTGATTATCGGTTTCTTCGCGCGATCAGGCCGCGGTGCCAGGATTCTGGCAGCCAGGCCGGCAGCATGTAGAGCCAGTCGCGGAGTGTGCCATAACCCTGTTGCATGACGACGCGGAAAATCGCTCGTGCGGCGGGCAGGTCGCGTTGCCAGTAGCATTCATAGCCTTTGTGCAACAAGGCTCCGGTCGTCAGTTCGCGAATGCGCCTGGACCCGAGTTCGCCGGCAAGCTGGCCGTGCGCAGCAAGAAAGCGCCGCTGCGCCCGCCAGAATTGCAGCGCAGCGCGTGCGTGGTTGGCGGAAGCCTGTGCACCGCCATGGAAATGATAATAGGCCAGCACTTCGGGTACGCGGACGATGGGCGCGCCGAGCGCGACGCGCAACCACAGCGCATAGTCCTCGGCATTCTTCAGCGTCGCATCGAAACCGCCAGCGAGCATCACCGCCTGGCGCTTCACCACTGCGGCATGTATCGGCCAGCGGCACCCGGCGAAGAGCGTTTCAGCCTTGCGGGCATTCTCGTATTCCGGAGGAACGAAGGGCTCGCCGCGTCCGCCGGCCAGGCCGACGTTCTGCCAGCCACAATACGCAAGCACCGCCTCGGGGCGGGCATCGAGCGCTGCCAGCATCTTTTCCAGAAAGCCCGGTTCCCATGTGTCGTCAGCATCGAGGAATGCAAGGAAGTCGCCGGTTGCCGCCGCCAGCCCGGCATTACGTGCAGACGACACCCCCCGGTTGTCCTGTGTCAGCACGCGAATGCGTGGATCCGGCTGGGCGCGTAGCCAGGCCAGCGTCGAATCGGTGGAGCCATCGTCGATGGCAATGAGCTCCCAGTTGCCAAGGGTTTGCGCCTGCACGCTCGCAACGCTGGCAGGCAGGTGACCCGCTGCGTTGTGGCAGGGCATGATGATGGATATGCGTGGAGTGCGGATCGACATTGCCTGAACTATGGGTTGTCTCGCCGTGATGCGAGTCGAGTGCGGATTCCATGCCTGAAGCGTTTCCAGAGTGACGGTTTGGCAGCGATGGATACCTGCAAACCCAGTTCGCCAAGATGCGTGAGCATATTGAGAGCGATCTCGTATTTGAGTCGCGGACGCTGGGAGGGCGGGGTCCCGACAAGCTCACTGAAGAGTGCATCCCATTTGGCATTGAGCGTGGATTCCGCATATCGGTCCAGAAATGTCTGCCGAGCCGTCTCGCCAATGCGCTGGGCAAGTGCAGTGTCATTGAGCAGCTGCGTGATTCGGTCTGCCAATGCAGTTTCATCCCCTACTTCACACAGGAAGCCCGTATGGCTGTCAACAATGTAATCCTCTACGCCACCGCAGCGTGTGGAGACCACTGGCAAACCGCTCAGCATGGCTTCTGCCGCGACGCGCGCAAAGCCTTCGAAACGCGTGCTGGTGAGAGTGAATATATCGGCTGCCCGGTAGAGATCGGGCATGGTCTCATGAGCGATCGAACCGATGAAATGGACACGCCCTGACAGGTCAGGGGCATGCGCGCGGGTTTGGAGCTCAGCGAAGTACGGTGGGACGGTGATTCCGCCTGCGTGGACAAAGTGCACATTCGAGGCGTCAGGCATTTGCAACACGCGTGCAGCGGCACGCAGCCAGGTGTGTACATCCTTTTCCGGGCTGACGCGCCCCACGGTGAGCACGATACGGCTATCCGAATTGATGCCAATCCTGTCGCACAGAGCGGCACGTGCTTCTGCATGGGAAAAGCGTGACTCGGGCAGAGCTATACCTGACTCGATGACGACAAATCGCCTGTCGGCTCCCGCATCGGGAAAACTTGATCGGCCATCGTTGGAGTTCGGAACGATGCGATCCGACAGATCGATCATCAACTCGAACAAGGCTTGTTTGGACAACGGAAAATGCGCTAGCACGTCTAGGTCGTTCGCGAAACGTACACGTTGTGCCCACACATGCGGTTTGCCGGATAATGCCGCGGCCAATCCGCCTTCGAAGGCGTACTCGGCGTTGGTGTAAACCAGCTCAACGCGTTGAGATTCGATCAGTTCGATCAGGCTTTCCACGCGCGCGCGCAGACCGGCCAAATGCCGGTAAAAGTGCCGTACTTCGGGAAACCACCAATTATTTGCGGTGTAGTCGAATAAGGGCACACCGAGCTGTTTTAATGTGGTCGCATAGCCGCAATCGCGGGGCGCAGCAACAATCGGGGCGAAACGCGTACGGTCCAGCCCTTCGATCAGTCGCAGCATCGAAATGTTGCACCCTGCGGACGCGCGCGGGTCGGGGTTGAGAAAAAGCAGGGTTGCAGTATCGGACATGGTCAATGCCATAAGAAGATCCGTTGCTGCACATGGGCAGCATCAAGGTCATAGTGCAGGCGCTTGAGTTTGATCGATGCCATGTCTGCTTGCGGTTCAGCCCGAACTTGACTGATCCTGCTGCCGATACGCTCTGAAGAAAGCGCGCGCGGACATCGATTCGGAATCGATGTACTTCATGGCATGGGTGACGAGTCGGCCTTGAGTACGCAACTGCTCCGGTAGCATGGGCAGGCCGCGATCCCACAATCCAAGCGGCTGTCCCGGGCCACCGAATTCGCATGTTTCGTACCCGGCCGCATAGGTGAGCATGGTGATGAGGCTGTCCTCTGCAACATGTTCGCCGTGCACGGTTGAGGGACGATACCCCTCTGCACCCTCGAGCCATCCTGCCTCTCCGATTCTATCCAGGCAGCGTCGGTGCAGGGCATAGCAGCCGCCCTGAACGCCTTCGCCGAGGACGTAACCGTTGGCCAGGGCACGCTCCAGGGGTTTGCCCAGATCGCTGCGACGCCGCTCCATGCGTTCACGCCAGTAACTCAGGTCGCGTGTCTCGCCGTTCCAGTCGATGCGGAAGGTACCGAGCAGCCCGCAACGCGGATGCGCGGCGAAAGCGTCGGCCAGCGCGCGGTCGAGTCCAGGGCCGATGACGAGCGCATCGGGGTCGATCTTCACGATGATGGGGCAGTCGAACAGGCGCAATGCTTCCCGGAAGCCGCGCCTCAGCGTCAGATCTACGCCTGCAAGATAGAGCTTCTCGGAGTTGCGCACAACCCAGCAGCCGGAGTCGAGCAGTTTCTCGTATGTTCCGTCGCCGGTGGCATCGTCCACCACGACCATTTCCCAGTCGCAGTCGAGATAGGTATGCAAACTGTCGAGCAGGTCTTCAACGCCAAGCCATTCGCCATCGGCCACGGCCATGACGAATACCAGGTCGCAACGGCGGCGTGCAACCGGCATGGACAGATGGGTGGGCGGACGCAGGCGGGATAGCAGGTTTTTCATGTGCGCATCCTGGAACGAAGGCTGCGCGACGCGAGGCGCGGCAGGCGGCGCGCGACGAATGTCGTCCATGCGCGCGCACCGATGGGCATGGTACGTGTCACGGGGTGAAAGAGCCGCGCACCCTCCGGACGCAGCAATTCGGCGGCGATGTCGAGATCGTCGATATCGCGCTTGGCGGCCGTCAGCACCACGCGACCGGAGGGCGTTTCGCCGGGCCAGGCAACGTGCAGATGTGGCAGGTCGACGGGCGAGAACCCCAGGGCACGCGCGTAGGCGGGCAGCTTGTATTCCAGAAAACCCGGTTCAGGTGAACTCGCTCGGGCATAGGCCGCCATGAATGCCCGCGGCAATCCGGCCGTCATGAACTGGCAGGCTTCGAATGGCCCGCGGTAGCGGTACTGCCTCGCCATATGGTCGACAAAAGCCAGATAGTCCGCGCCCTCCGGTGTGCCCGGACGGGTCCACCACCAGCGTGCGCGCAGCGGCTCGATCGGACGCAACCCGGGGAGATAGACCTCGTTTTTCTGCAAGCCGGAAAAGTAGCGCGCCATCGGCGCGCACGCCAGGAGATCCCATTGCGCGATGACGAGCCGATCCCAGGCAAGGGCATGGCCACGGGCCTCGAACCAGCGGCTGAGCATCTGATCGCCGTGCCGCCATTTCCAGTCTGCATCCCGGACGTCCTCGAAAACCCAGTCGTCATCGAGCAAGGTGCCGAGTCCGGCAAACTGGGGATAGGACTTCGGGTCGCCGCCATAGAGACCGAAAATCGGTACTCCGGGGTTGAGGCGTGCAAGTTCGCGCAGGCGGCCCGAGCACAGCTCCGGGGCCCGGTAGTACCAGAACAGAATGGCAAGCGAGGGGCGGGTCATTTGTGCAGCCTGCGTACCAGTGCGCCGCTGTAATAGCGGGCGAGTTCCGGCCAGGACACGGCATGGCTGGCGTAGGCAAGTTTGCGCGCGAAGGTGCCGAGGGTGTCGACATTGAATACGGTGAGCCGGCGCAGGCGATAGGGGTCGCCGTCCCGCATCGCCCAGCCTGTTCGGGTCGTGCACGCGGCCGCATAGCCTGCGGCGGCCACGGCGTCGGCGCAGCGTGTGTCCCAGGCACCGTAGGGATAGGCAAAACTGAAAACCGGATGCCCCAGGGCGTCCTCGATCTGGTGTCTGGAGTCGGTCAGTTCATTGGCCAGGGTGGGGTCGTCGGCTTCGGTCAGGCGGACATGATTGACGGTGTGCGAGCCGATTTCCATGCCCGCTTCCCGCATCTCCTGTAACTCCCGGGCGTTGAGCATGCGGCCACGCGGGCGGCCGTCGTCCGGCCATCCGGGGGGGCGGCCGATCGAGCCGGCGACGATGAACCACGAGGCGCGCATGCCGCGCGACGCAAGTGCCTCGCAGGCATACAGGTTGTCAACGTAGCCGTCATCGAAGGTGATCACGGCGGTGCGTGTGCCGGCGAAACGCTCGGGCGCCTCGACGAGTTCGCGCATGGTTGGCGTGCGGTAGCCGGCGTCTGCCAGAAAATCGAGCTGGGTGCGGAAACGCTGCATCGACACGGCCCATGGCCAGTCCGGGGCACCCTTTCCCGCCGCCACCGCGTGATACATGAGCATGAGCGGACCATGTGCGCGGCCGGCACGATGCAGCAGATAGGAGACGGGATCGGCTCGGTTCATGATGTGGCACGCAAAAGGCCCAGTTTGCCCTTCCAGCGTATTTGCTCGGTTTGCAGGGCGGAGAGCGGCAGATACAGGAAGCCCAGCCCGTATACCGCGCCGCCGGTGCAGGTCATCGCGGCGACATAGACGAGGTCGTGCACTCCTGCGTAAGCCATGTCCGCGAGATACAGCGTGGCGACGAGTATGCCATTGAGCACTGCGGAGGGCACCAGCGCCAGGGCGAAGTCGCGCCAGCGTGCGTGCAGGCACTGGATAGCCAGTCGATGCAGCGCGAGTCCGCTGAAGACTGCCGTCAGGACGACGCCTGCCGCGGCGCCGGCCAAGCCGTAACGGGTGCCCGCCCAGACGCTCAATACCAGCAGCACCAGTGCGGCGATCTGGATAGGCAGTTCGCGATCCAGCCAGTCGTGCGCAGCGAGCACCGCGCCGGAGAGGTTGTCCATCAGCCAGAATGGCCAGGCCAGCGTCAGGATGGCGAGCGGCACAGCCGCCTCGCTCCAGGCTTCGCCGTACACTCCGCGCACCAGAGGCAGCGCCAGCCATGCCAGCCCGACATAGAACGGCGTGGCATAGAGCGCCACCAGAGTCACGCTGCGATAGAACATGTAGCGGCACTTGTCGAGATCGTCCTGCTCGGCCGCCATGGAGCGGAACAGCACGTGGTATACCGACCCGGTAATGAAGGCATGCGGCATGTGCGCAAGGCTGCTGCCCTTGTTGAAGAGACCCACGCTGGCCGGGTTGAAAGCGCGCGAAAGAATGAAAAGACTGGCCTGGCTGCGCAGGTAGTGCACGAGGTCGTTGGCGGTGACCAGAATGCCGTAGCGCACGATCTCGCGCCCCCGTGCGAAGTCTCCCGAAAAACGGGGGCGCCAGCGCGCGAGCAGCATGAGGATGGGGATTGTGAAGAGCGTACCGATGAGGCCGCTCAGGATGAGGCTCCATACACCGTAGCCGGCGAGCGCCATGGCAATGCTCAGGGTATTGCCGACCACCAGCGAGGCAATGTTCAGCAGAGCCTGCTCCCGATAGCGCATGGCGCGGTAGAGCATGCTGGCGGGGATGTTGTTGAAGGGCCGCAGCAAGAACGTCAGCGCGGAAACCCGCATCAGGTCGGCGTAGAGGGGGGTGTCGTACCAGGCGGCAAACCATGGCGCGGCCAGAAAGAAAACGCCATAGATGGCCACGCCGATCGCCAGCTGGAGCGTAAACACGACGTCGTAGTCGGCGCGAACGGTCGTCCTTGCACGTACCAGCGCCTGCCCCATTCCGGCCCCCGAGACGAAACCGGCAAGACCGGTGAAAATCTGGATGGTCAGCAGCATGCCGAAGGCTTCCGGTGCCAGCAGGCGTGCCAGCGCCACGCCGAACAGGAAGGACAGCGCCTGGCTGCCGGTGTTGCCGGCAAAAATCCAGGCGACGCCGCGGCGGAAGGAGGGCGCCTGGCTCACGCGGCGCTCCGGCGCAGGAAGAAGGCGGCCCGCCCACAGCGGCCTGCAGCATTGACAGCTTGTGCCCTGTGGGAATGAAGCCGCATGGCATCCGCATCGAAGGGCCCGCTGCCGTTCCAGAAGGAATCGTGGGCCATCAGGGGAATGCCCATGCGGTACTGTGCACTCCCCGCGAATTCGAAGGCGGTTGAATCGCACAGAGTGTCGAAGATTTCGAACCCATGGGCCTGAGCGAGACCTGCAAGGCTGTTTCGCGAGTGGAGGTAGAGATGGCGCGGGGCATCGAGTTCGACCCAGTCGAGCCCGTACTCATCCCATGCCTCGCTGTCGACAAGCGGGATGCGGATCAGACACGCGCCATCCGCTGCGAGCAGCCGCTCCAGCGTGCGTAGCAAGGCATGCTGGTCGGGTATGTGTTCAAGGGAATGGTGGAGCGTGATCAGGTCGTACGGCCCTTGCAAATCCCGGGGTTCGATGCAGAGATAGCGGATGCCATCACGAAAGCCTGCATGCTTGATGAAGGGATCCGCCCCGGTGAGGTTGCGGAAACCGCAGTACGCCAGCGAGGCCAGCCAGGCAGAGTACTCGCCGCAGCCGATGTCGAGGATACGACTGTCCCGGTCGAGATCAGGAATGCGCTCGAGGTAGGGGATCTGCCTCTGGATGGCACGGGAGAGCGGGCCCAGTCTCCAGGTCAGCTTCTCTGCCCAGGCGCCACGTCCGGTCAGACGGTAGCGCAATCGCAGCCAGTTGATTTGCCGCAAGGGGCCGGCGGGCAGAGATTCAGGTTGGCTGTCCTGGGCGTAATAGTCTTCGGGGTAATAGCTGTACAGGTCGGCCGGGATCGTGACGATCTGCAGACACCCGCAGGCTCGACACATGAAATAGTCGAATTGGGTGTTCCAGCCAAACATGCGTTCTCGCGGCTGATATTCGGCGTGCTCGGCTTGGCTGCCGCATATGTGACATGTGTGCATGACTGGGTTCGACGGATTTCCGACACGAATGACGGGATTTCGGCTTGTCCTGCGCGTTCGCGACGGATGCAGATATGGCAGGCTGAACCTAGCGAAACCTGTGCCAGCCGTCCATGGCCGGATTGAGATTCAGTCGTGCCGGGTATTCGGAATGTCGAAATGCTTCAAGGGATCCGCAGGGTGCGCGTACTCGGAGGGTGCGAGACCGAACAGGGATTCGACATCGGCATGGGGGTTGCGGAACAGACTTCCTGCCAGAAAGTCAGCCTGGTCCGGGTGAAATTGATTCATGGTGCCCGCCGGGAAATTGGTGAGCTCACCTACGATGATTTGATTATCAAGTTGAAAGAAGTCAACACGCAAAAAAGAAAAATCCTTGGATAGTATGCGGGCAATCGATAGCATTTCCGCAAGCCCAGGTGGTGCCGGATGTGAAGATTCGAGCCACTCGAAGTGATTGATTCGAAAATTCAGTTTCTTCCAGCCGGGTGAGTACATGGCTCTGGCATGGTGAGTGAATCTAGTAGCGTCAACCTGGATGAATGCGGGCACGCCATGGAAACAGAATATCTTGTAGTCGACCAGATCATCAGATTTTCCACTCAATAATTCCTCGACGATTACCTTGGGTTTGAGATGGCGATAGTTGGGCTCACGCAGAAGCCAGTAGTAGTCCCTTTTGAGCCAATTCTCGATTCTTTTCAGCTCGATGGGGTTGCCTGAACGCCGGATGATGATGCTTCCACTGTCGTGCGTTGCCTTGATGGCGCAATCATCCGGGAAAGTGTATCCACGAATTTCAGAGTCGTTGTGTAATACGGCATACGTTCGAGCAGTGTAGCCATCCCCGACTTTGTCTCGTATGTATTCCTTTACGAGCTCCTTGTCGGTTATCCGCATGCGGAGGGCGGCATGCCCGTCTGGAGAGAGCTTTATTCTGAGCAAATGGTCGCGGAATCGTTGAGGCCGGATGAGATTAGGCCATCGGCCATATGCCCTCTTGTGTGCCAGGTTCGAATGGAAAAATTCTTCGAGTCGGTACAGACCGAAGAAAGCAAGAATTGCGGAGACAGCCTTGCTGAATCTGCCATTCTTGAAATCGGCAAGTACATTCCAGTAGGTGACCTTGTAATCTGCGCTCTTCATGGTCGGGCTGCTTCATCAGTCAAGCCGGCGGTTGAAGCCGGGACGCACTATTTTGGGCGCATGCAAGAAGAGAGTGGCAGTCTGGCGCACCTGATGTTTCATGAGCCTTTTGGCCCAGCTCATTACCATAGGATGTCATGGTGGTGAATATCGAGTCCAGGATCCTTCAATTCTGTCGATAGAACTCTCGCACTCGAGGATCGCGGAGAAGAGGGGTGTGCACCTGTATGAGATTGACGTCACTACGATGGTTTCCCTCAATGATTTTGAGTTCATTGCGGGTATCCAGCATGATGTCCCAACCGACATATCGCAAGTACGGGTATACACGGGCAATGTCGAGTAGGCGGCGCAAGATATCATGCCAGTTTGGAATCTTTACTCCGGCTATGAATTCCCCCGTATCAGGATGTTTCTCATGCCATTCAAGTGCGCCCTTGGATGGATAGGAAACAGCCATGGACATTTCTCCGGTCTGGAGGTCAATGGCCGCACTCAGTCCACCTTGGGTCCAGTTGTCGACAGGATGTGATCTGATGCTTCCAAAACGGTGGATTGCTGCAACAGCGAAAGGCTCGCCAGCCTTGTCGTCCCACATGGTCAGAATGCGTATCGTGTTTGTCGTTTGAGGCTGGATTCTCTGCGCATACTCTGCCTGTTCGAGCAGTTCCTGAACGATATAGCCCTTCAGGCCCTCAAGCTCCGAAACAATTGCTGAAGAATGCAAGGGTATGCCGTTCAGGTGGAGTTCCCCACCGGCTGATGTGATCACCTTGATACCTTTGCCACCTCCGCCATCCTGCGGCTTGAGTACGAGGTTATTTCCAGATCGGCAGAGTTGCAGGACATCGTGCCAAGAGAGAGGTCCCGGTTCAGGGGCGATACGGATCAGTCTTTTGCCGAACTGTATTGCATGAAGCTTGGGAAGGCTCGCCCTGAAAGGACGCATGATGGCGTCGAACATCACCTTGTTGGAAAGCAGGGATGTGTAAATTCCGTTTATATCCGCTTTGGTGTAACGGGCATAATCGGTCAGATAGTCTCTTCTGGGATTATTCTCGAAGTCGTAAATCAGGCGCGATTCACTTAGAAACCCATGTATCCAGCAATCCAGTCTTTCTTGCAGACCAAACAGCTTGCTACAGGGGGATTCCATTTCATGGCGTGCCAACTCGGCGAGTGCAGCCCGATCATGCCAGAGTCGTTTGAGACGCCAGATCGGCAAAAAAGTGTTGAAACGGGGATGCATGCCGTCCAGGTTTCCCTTCTGATTTCCTGAAGCCACTGCCTACTTCACCGGTAACATCCACGGTGGCAGTCGTATTGCGTTAAACATGCGGGGGTGGAAAGGATTTCCGGCTACCAATCGCTTTAGTGCTGGCACCGGTACCACTGACCTAAACGAGCGCCTACTCCCAGTTTGATCGGAGTCGCATCTTTGCAGGAATTGCTTCGCGACACCGTTCATTGATCAACCTAACGGCCATGCGGGCTTCAATCTTCAATTCTGCCATCCGAACGCCAATGGAGCCGCATAAAACAATACGAATTCGATGGAATGGAGCTATTTTCGGGTTGCACATGCCTTGCCGCCTAAAGGGAAATCCTTGTCCGATTCCAGAAATACATGTCATCTCTTATGAGTACAATGTTCAGGGTAAGAAAGTCCCAATCGGTTCAGTGAGACGAATACCATGCAAACCTTGATGGTCGATCTCGGCGATCGCTCCTACCCCATCCACATCGGCGCCGGCCTGCTCGACCGCGCCGATCTGATCGTGCCGCACCTCGCGCAGAAGCGGGTGGCGATCGTGACCAACACCACGGTGGCACCGCTGTATCTCGAACGTCTGACGAATACGCTGACGGCGGCCGGCGTGGCGGTGCATCCCATCGTGCTGCCGGACGGCGAGGCATACAAGAACTGGGAGACGCTGAATTTGATCTTCGACGCGCTCTTGACCTGGCGCGCCGAGCGCAAGACCACGCTGATCGCGCTGGGGGGCGGCGTGATCGGGGACATGACTGGATTCGCGGCGGCCTGCTATCAGCGCGGCGTGCCCTTCATCCAGATTCCGACGACGCTGCTGTCGCAGGTGGATTCCTCAGTGGGCGGCAAGACCGGGATCAATCACCCGCTCGGCAAGAACATGATCGGCGCCTTTTATCAGCCGAAAGTGGTGCTGGCCGATACCGACACGCTGAAGACACTGCCACCGCGCGAACTCTCGGCTGGACTGGCCGAAGTGATCAAGTACGGCCTCATCTGGGATGCCGAATTCCTGGCCTGGCTGGAAGCGAGCATGGGCAAGCTGCGTGCGCTTGACGCCGAAGCAGTCACGCGCGCGATTTACCGTTCCTGCGAGATCAAGGCGCAGGTCGTCGCGCAGGACGAGCGCGAGGGGGGGATTCGCGCCATTCTGAATCTGGGTCACACCTTCGGCCATGCCATCGAGACCGGCATGGGCTATGGCACCTGGCTGCACGGCGAGGCGGTCGGTGCGGGCATGGTGCTGGCGGCGCAGACCTCGCAGCGCCTGGGCTGGATTACGGAGGCCGACGTGGCGCGTGCGCGGGCACTGATCCGTGCCGCCGGCCTGCCGGACGTGGCGCCGGACCTCGGTGTGGAAACCTGGCTCGACTACATGGGGCATGACAAGAAGGTCGAGTCGGGCAAGCTGCGTTTCGTGCTGCTGAAAACGCTGGGGGCGGCCGTCGTCACTGGCGACGTGCCCAAGGAAGTACTGGCCGGCGTGTTGACGGCACCGCATTGATGGACGCGCTCGCCCCCTACGCCGCGCATGCCGCCCAGACGCGCGGACGCCAGCATGCCGAGCCGGCCGCGGCACCGCGCTCGGAGTTCCAGCGCGACCGTGACCGCATCATTCATTCCACCGCGTTCCGCCGGCTGGAATACAAGACCCAGGTCTTCGTGAACCACGAGGGCGACCTCTTCCGCACGCGGCTCACGCACAGTCTCGAAGTCGCGCAGATCGGCCGCACCATCGCGCGCCTGCTCAAGGTGAACGAGGATCTGGTCGAGGCGGTGGCGCTGGCGCACGATCTCGGACACACGCCCTTCGGCCACGCCGGGCAGGATGCGCTCAACGCCTGCATGCGCGAACACGGCGGCTTCGAGCACAACCTGCAGTCGTTGCGTGTGGTCGATCTGCTCGAAGAACGCTACGCCGAGTTCGACGGCCTCAATCTCACCTTCGAGGCGCGCGAGGGCATTCTCAAACACTGTTCGCTCGGCAATGCGGAAAAGCTTGGCGAGCTTGGCGAGCGTTTTCTGAACAAGCGCCAGCCCAGCCTGGAGGCGCAGATTGCCAATCTCGCCGACGAGATCGCCTACAACAACCACGATGTCGACGACGGCCTGCGTTCCGGTCTGATTGCGCTGGAGCAACTGTCCGAAGTGCGCATCTTCGCCCGGCATCTGGACGAAGTGCGCGCGAAATATCCCAGGCTCGCGGGACGCCGGGTGGTCACCGAGACGGTGCGCCGCATGATCAACACGCTGATTATCGATCTGGTCGAGACCACGCGCGGCAACATTGAACGTGCCGGTGTCGCCTCGCTGGATGAGGTACGCGCCGCGCCGCCACTCGTCGCCTTCAGCCCGGCGTTGCTGGAAGAACATCGCGAGCTCAAGCGTTTCCTGCTGCACCAGCTCTATCGGCACTACAGGGTACAGCGCATGAGCGCCAAGGCCACGCGCATCGTCACCGATCTCTACACCGCCTTCATCGGCGATGCGCGCCTGCTGCCGCCCGAGCACCAGGCGCGCGAGTCGCTGGAAGGCGCGCGTGCGGTGGCCGACTACATCGCGGGCATGACCGATCGCTACGCCATGCGCGAACACCGGCGGATTTTTGCGGTGGAGGAGATCTGAAGTCCGTGCAGGCTTCAGGGTAAAGCCGTCCCGCGGCCGGGCCGTAAACCTCCGCATTGCCAGCTTGCGGAGCCCCGCCATGAACCTGTGTCGTCCACTCGCCCTTTCGGCGCTGCTTGTCACCCTCGTTGCGGGAACGTCCGCCGCGCAAGTGCTGGAAGCCAGGCAGGCGCCGGGCAACGAATCACTCTTTGCCATCAACGAGCGCGGCGAACTCCTGCATTTCCGGGCGGGGGCACCCAATAAAATCCTTTCACGCAAGAAAATCGCCGGTCTGGACGAGGATGTGCGCGGCATGGATTTCCGGGTGTCGCACGGTGCGCTGTTCGTGCTGGGCGCCAGCGGCCGCCTCTACACCCTGGATACGGAAACGGCGCAGGCCAAACCGGTGGGCGATGCGGCGCTCGCCCTGCCGACGGTGGAAACCGGTTTCGATTTCAACCCCGCGGTCGACCGCATGCGCGTGGCGCTGGCGGACGCGACCAACCTGCGGGCGCATCCCGTCACCGGGGGACAGGTCGATTCCGACCCCAAGGCGGACAGCGTGCAGCGCGATGGTGTGCTGATCTATGCACCCGGCGATACCCACGCCGGCTGGCCCGCACTGGTCAACGGCGTGGCCTACACCTACAACCAGAAGAACGACGAGCTCACCACCAACTTCGCCATCGATGGTGCGCGCGGCAACCTCGTCACCATGGGCAGCCGCGAGGGCGTCGAGCCGAGCGTGTCGCCCAACGGCGGACTAGTCTTCACGGTCGGTTCGTTGAAGACGGGCCCGATTACTGCTGTGTCCTTCGATATTTCGGATGTACACAACAGCGCCTACCTCGCTGCCAGCCGGGTGGGCGACACGCGCACGCATCTGTTCCGCGTGAATCTGGAAAGCGGCGAGGCGACTTATCTGTCGAGCATCGGCAAGAAGGAGCGTATCCGCGGCATGGCGATCGCGCCATGAAGGTACGCAAACTGTCAGCATTTTGTTGACGGCGGGGCTCTGCTGAAATCTGTCCGGATGCCCGCAGGGCCCGATTTCATTGGTCTGGTGGGCTGGCGCTGACATGGCATGCATGCTGCAGAGGGCAAGGGAGCGCATTTACCCCGATGGAGTCCCCATGAGCGTCCTGATCGAACCTGCCGACCTGCAAACCCTGACGAAGACCGAGCCCGTGGTGGTCATCGACACCCGCGATCCCGAGACCTACGCGAAGGGGCATCTGCCCGGCGCGGTGAACGTGCGCGATATCTTCACCTTTCTCGCGACCACCGATCCGGATGGGATCGAGACGCTGAAGGGAAAATTCGCCGCCCTGTTTGGCGCGGCGGGCCTGTCTGGCAGGGAAACGGCCGTGTTGTACGAGGATGCGATGAACACTGGCTTTGGCCAGTCGTGCCGCGGCTACTTCATCCTGAGTTATCTGGGCTATCCGAAGATCAAGGTGCTGCATGGCGGTTACCGGGCCTGGGTGGGCGCAGGCCTTCCGGTGAGCACTGAGCCCGCGGTGCCAGCGGCGGCGGCCTTCCCTGCAATGCCGCCTGGCGACGTTCTGATCGACCGGGACATGATGCTGGCTGCGGTGAAGGGCGGCGGGTCGGTGCTGCTCGATGTGCGGGACGTGGACGAATGGATCGGCGCGAGTTCTTCGCCCTACGGCCCCGATTTCTGTCCTCGCAAGGGGCGTATCCCCGGCGCGCGCTGGATCGAGTGGTACCGCCTGATGAAGCCGGGCGCTGACGGGCCGGTCTTCAAAGCGGCCGATGAAGTGCGTGCGGAGTGCCTCACCGTGGGCATCACGCCGGACACGCCGGTGATCGTGTACTGCTTCAAGGGCGCGCGCGCCTCCAATACCTACCTGATCCTGAAGGAAGCCGGCATCCGCGACGTGAAGATCTATTTCGGTTCGTGGAACGAATGGTCGCGCGATCCGGCGCTGCCGATCGAGGAAGGCTTTCCCGCGCCCGCCACGCCGGGATACGCTCAGGCGGCCTGAAGGGCTCAGTCGCCCGGCGGCAGGGCTCGGGCAACGACCCAGCAGCTCACTTCGCGTGCGCCGGCGCGCCTGAGCGTTGCCGCCAGTTCGTCGAGGCTGGTGCCTGTGGTCATCACGTCGTCGACGATTGCGACATGCAGTCCATCGACGGTGCTTTCGCAGGCGAAGGCACCGCGCACGTTGCGCCGCCGCGCATCGACTTTCAGGCGCATCTGTGGTGGCGTGTCGCGTATCCGGCTGCACAGCCCCGTTTCGAGCGGCAAGGCCGTGCGCCGTGCCACGCTGCGGGCGATCTCGGTGGCATGGTTGAAGCCGCGCTCGCGAAGCCGTGCCGGGTGGAGCGGCATGGGAACGATGCAGTCCGGGGACGGCGCGTCGCCCAGCGCATCGGCAAGGCAGTCGCCCAGCAGAGGGGCGAGGGACAGCCGGCCGTGGTATTTCAGTCGCGGGATCATGCGGTCGAGCGGAAACCGGTAGATCAGCGCGGCGTGCGTGCGGACGAAGGCCGGCGGACGGCGCAGGCAGGCGCCGCAGAGTGCGCCGTCAGGCGTGGGAAGGGCGCAGGCCGGACAGCGCTGCAGCGTGTGCCAAGGCAGCCCGGCGCGGCAGTCCGGGCAGAGTGCACGGTCTGCGGGGCTGCCACAGAGCGGACAGGCTGGCGGCAGGATGCGATTAAATATTGAGCGGATGTTCAATTTTCTTGCTGGCCCGGTTTGACAGTGGCCGGACAGCCCTCGACAATTCCGCCCATGAAAGCCAAACGCGTCATCTCCGCCTCGTCCTCCCGTTTTGCGGCACAGCTTTTCAACATCCTCACCGTTGTCGCGCTGATGATCTCGCTGACTGCCCTGCTGCTCGGCAAGCTGCTGGCCAGCCACAAGATCGGTTTCCTGCCTTTCGTGCTGTCCCTGCCGCCCGTGATGATCTGGCTGGGCGCCTCCATCTTCGTCTATGCCGGCATCGCCCACCATCCCAATGCACGCACCGCACATTACAACAAGTGGGCCGGTTACCGTTTTTATGGCGTGATGGGCAGCCTTGTGGTGATCGGCCAGCCGATCTACGGCCTGCTCGGAGGCTGGCAGGGGCTGATGCTGGTGCTGGGACTGGCGGTCGCGTTCATCGTGCCGTGGGCGCTTTACGACATTTTCAAGGCCGCGCGCGAGCCGTGGCAAGACATGACGATCGAGGTTGCGATAAATGAATGATCTGGTTCAGCCGCCCGTGCGCCGTTCGGTCGCGGATATCGATGCGCTGTTCGCGCTGCCCTTTGCCGACCTGATGTTCCAGGCGCAGACCGTGCACCGCGCGCATTTCGATCCGAACAGGGTGCAGCTCTCGACCCTGCTATCGATCAAGACCGGCGGCTGTTCCGAGGACTGCGGCTACTGCCCGCAGTCGACGCGCTATGACGCCGGCGTGGAGAGCCAGGGTCTGCTCGACATCGACGACGTGCTGAAAGCCGCGAAGGCCGCGAAGGCTGCCGGCGCCTCGCGCTTCTGCATGGGGGCCGCCTGGCGCGGCCCCAAGCAGCGCGATCTCGAACCTGTGCTGAAAATGGTGCGCGAAGTGAAAGCGCTGGGGCTGGAAACCTGCGCCACGCTCGGCATGCTGAAGGACGGTCAGGCCGAGCAGTTGAAAGAGGCCGGGCTCGACTATTACAACCACAACCTCGACACTGCGCCCGAGTTCTACGGCGAGATCATCACCACGCGCGACTACCAGGACCGGCTCGACACGTTGGAGCGCGTGCGCCACGCCGATCTGCACGTCTGCTGCGGCGGCATCGTCGGCATGGGCGAGTCGCGCACCCAGCGGGCGGGGCTCATCGCGCAGCTGACCTCGCTCGATCCGCAGCCGGAGTCGGTGCCGATCAACCTGCTGGTGCAGGTCGAGGGTACGCCGCTCGCCGGCACCGGAGCGCTCGATCCGCTGGAGTTCGTGCGCACCATCGCGGTCGCGCGCATCTGCATGCCGAAGAGCTTCGTGCGTCTCTCCGCCGGGCGCCAGCAAATGAGCGACGCAGTGCAGGCGCTGTGTTTCCTTGCCGGCGCCAACTCGATCTTCTACGGCGAGAAGCTCTTGACCACCGGCAACCCCGAGTGGGATCGCGACCAGGCGCTGTTCGACAAGCTGGGACTGGCGCCGTTGTGACCTTTGCTGCGTTGTCCCGCCTGCAGGGCGGGCTGGCGGCGCTCAGGGCCGATCATCTGGAACGACGGCGCCGCCTGCTCGAAAGCGCGCAGGGCGTGCACATCCAGATCGACGGTCAGCGCGTCGTATCGTTCTGCAGCAACGATTACCTCGGGCTGGCCGCCGACCCGGCGCTGGTCGCCGCGGCGCATGCCGCGCTCGATGCCTGCGGCGTCGGCGCGGGCGCAGCGCATCTCATCACCGGCCATCATCGTCTGCATCACGATTTCGAAGCCGCGTTCGCGCGTTTCGTCGGCAAGCCCGCCGCGCTGCTGTTTTCCACCGGCTACATGGCCAATCTCGGCGTGGTGAGCGCACTCGTCGGGCGCCGCGGCGAGGTGTTCGCGGATAAACTCAACCACGCCTCGCTGGTCGATGCCGCGCAATTGCCCGGCGCTACCTTCACCCGCTACCGCCATGGCGACTTGGCGCAGCTCGAAGGCCAGCTCGCGGCCAGTCGAGCCCTGGACAAGCTCATCGTCTCCGATCTCGTGTTCAGCATGGACGGCGATCTTGCTCCGGTCGATGCGCTGCTCGATCTGGCCGGGCGTTTCGACGCCTGGCTGTATCTCGACGATGCGCACGGCTTCGGCGTGCTCGACGGCGGTCGCGGCGGTCTCACCGAACGTGCGCGCGCCAGCGATCGCGTGATCTATCTGGCGACCCTCGGCAAGGCGGCGGGCGTGTCGGGTGCCGCAGTGGCAGCACACGAAAGCGTAATCGACTGGCTCATCCAGAAGGCGCGGCCCTACGTCTACACCACAGCCTCGCCGCCGCTGCTTGCCGCCTGCCTGCTGGAAAGCCTGCGCCAGATCGAGACGGGTGAGGCAAGACGGGCGCGGCTGGTCAGTCATGTCGCACAGCTGCGCGCCGGTCTTGCGGACCTGAAGGGCGGCAGCCTGATGACGTCCGATACGCCGATCCAGCCCGTGATCGTTGGCGCGAATGCCGATGCGGTGCGCCTTTCGGAGGCGCTCCTCGCGCGCGGCCTGCTGGTGCCGGCGATCCGCACGCCGACCGTGCCGGCCAACACCGCACGCCTGCGCATCACGCTCTCGGCCGCTCATTCAGTGGAAGATATCGCGCAACTCGTCGAGGCCCTGCATGAAATTGACTAGACCCGTGCTTGCCATGGTGCATGGCTGGGGCATGAACGCGCGGATATTCGATGGGCTTTCGGACAGGCTCGCACTCCGTTTCGACGTGCGCGCACTGGATCTGCCGGGCCACGGCGGGCGCGCGCCGCTGGCCGGGAATACGCTGTCTAGCTGGGCCGACGACCTGTTGCGCGCGCTCCCGGACGGCAGCGCACTCCTGGGCTGGTCGCTGGGCGGGCAGCTGGCGATGCGGGCGGCACTCGACCAGCCGGACAAGCTGTCGCGCCTGATCCTGCTGGCGACCACGCCCCGATTCGTTGCGGCGCCCGACTGGCCGCACGGCATGGAGATGGCCGCCCTGAGCGCATTCGGCGAAGCCCTGCGGGCCGATCCGCACGCCACGCTGCTGCGCTTCCTGAGCCTGCAGACGCGCGGTGCTCCGGACCAGAAATCCCTCCTGCAGGCGCTGCGCCAGAACCTGCAGACGACGGCGCAGCCGCATGCCGATACGCTTGCGGCCGGGCTGGATATCTTGCGCGACACGGACCTGCGGGCGGAACTGCCCGCACTGCGCCTGCCCACCCTGGTTCTGCATGGCACCCTCGACACGCTGACGCCGGCAGGCGCCGGGGCGACGCTGGCTGAGCGGCTGCCTGACGCCCGGCTGCACACTTTTCCGCGTGCCGCACATGCGCCCCATCTCTCGCATCCCGACGCAGTGGCCGAGGCCATCGAAGGTTTCCTGCATGGATGAGGCGCTGGACTTCACCGAGGTCCGCCGAGCCTTCGACCGCGCCGCGGCGAACTACGATGCGCATGCCGTGTTGCAGCGCGAGGTATGCGACCGCCTGCTGGGACGACTGGATTTCATGAATCTGCAGCCCGCCCGCGTACTCGATGTAGGGGCGGGGACCGGCTACGGATTCGAGCACCTGCGCAGGCGCTATGCGCAGGCCGGACTGGTGGCAATCGACATCGCGCCGGCGATGTTGCATGCCGCGCGACGCCGGCTTCCACAGGCCGGCTTGCTGCAACGCGCGGTGACCCGCCTGGTGTCCGGCACTGCGCCCCTCAGCCACTGCGTGTGTGCGGACATGGCGCACCTGCCGTTCGCCGCCAGCAGCATGCAGCTCGTCTGGTCCAGCCTGGCGCTGCAATGGGCAGATGATCTCGACGCGACGCTGCGGGGGTTCCATCGTGTGCTCGCGCCCGGCGGCCTGCTGATGTTTTCCACTTTCGGCCCCGATACGCTGAAGGAGCTGCGTGCCGCGTTCGCCGCGGTCGACGACGCGCCGCACGTCAACCGTTTCGTCGACCTCCACGACATCGGCGACATGCTGATCCACGCGGGTTTCGCCAATCCGGTGATGGAGATGGAAATGCTGACGCTGACCTATGCCGATCTCAGGTCCCTGATGGGCGATCTCAAGGGCATTGGCGCACACAATGCAGCGGCGGCGCGCCGGCGCGGACTGCTCGGCAAAGCGGCCTGGATGCGGCTGCAGCAGGCGTACGAGGCGCATCGCAGCGATGGCCGCCTGCCTGCCACCTTCGAGGTGATTTACGGCCATGCCTGGGCAGGCGACAAAACCCGCCGCGAGGACGGCCGGCAGGTGATCCAGATGCAGATCGGCGCGCGTCGTCGCCGCGCGGGCCTGGCGTGAACGCGCGCGGCATCTTCGTCACCGGTACCGATACCGGCGTGGGTAAGACGCGCGCCGCGGTTGCGCTGATCCATGCCTTGCGCGCGCAGGGCCTGCGTGTGGCGGCGATGAAGCCGGTTTCCGCGGGCGCGGTGCCGGACGAACTGAACGAGGACGTGGCGGCCTTGCGTGCGGCCTGCAATGTCGAGGTCGCCTTGCGCGACATGAATCCCTATGCCTTCGATGCGCCCGTCGCGCCCCATATCGCGGCGGCGGCGGCCGGCGTCGTCATCGACATCGAGCGCATCGCAGCGGCCTACGCACGGCTGGCCGCAGCGTCGGATGTGGTGGTGGTGGAAGGGGCGGGCGGCTGGCGTGTGCCCCTGTCCGGTGCGTGCGACATGGCGGATCTCGCAGCCCGGCTCGGGCTGCCGGCGATCCTGGTGGTGGGGCTCAAGCTGGGCTGCCTCAATCATGCCATCCTCACGGCCGAGGCAATCCGTGCACGCGGGGTGGCGTGGGCCGGCTGGATCGGCAACCGCATCAACCCGGCCATGGCGCAGGCGGAAGCCAACATTGCGACGCTGGGCTCACGCCTGCCCGGCCCCTGCCTCGGTATCCTGCCGTTCATGCCCGATGCGGATGCTGGCGCCGTGGCGCACTGTCTGACACTGCCTGAAGAATTAGCATCTTAGAATAGTCGGTAATAACGATATTCAACAATCAAATCAATGGGTTAGCGATTCAAATCGCTTGCCTGCGTGCGCGTACGCGTGTACTGTCTGCGACAGATTGCCGCACAACGTCTGCTGCCCGATATGGAACCAAGTGACATGGAAGGGACTGCATGCGGGGCAACCGGCGCGTTCGTCTTTCATTCGCGTCCGCGTTGTTCCATGACGCGCACCCAGGCGCGCGGGATGTTCTGGGCGCTTGCGGGCGTGAGTTTCGGCGTAGCGATCGCGTTCTCGGCGCTGGGGTACTGGATGATCCTGCCCTTTGCCGGGCTTGAAGTCGGCATCCTGGCCTGGGCATTCGAAGCTGTACGCAGACGCGAAGGCGATTTCGAGACGCTTACCATAGATGGGGATGCTGTGGTGCTGGAATGGAGCAGTGGCCGCAGCTGCGGACGGCGCGAGATGAACCGGCAGTGGATGCGGGTAGAACTCGATTGCGCGGCGCCGGGCCGCAACTGCCGGGTGAGCGTGCGTTCGCACGGGCGTGGCAGCGAGGTGGGGCAGTTTCTGAGTGACGAGGCGCGCCTGCAACTGGCCGCCACCCTGCGGCACAGGCTGCAGACCTAGCGGGCAGCACGATCCGCAGCGAGACCGAACAGATCAATAACCAAAGAGAGAGGACGGGGGCGCGATGAAGAGCATGAGTAAACGGGCAGGTGCTGCGGTGGTTTCGCTGATGGCAAGCCAGGCGGCGTGGGCGGACTACGCATACAACCTGCAGGAGCCGGCGAGCCGGGTGGCGCAGGATGTGTTCCAGCTGCACAACCTCATCATGCTGGTTTGCCTGGGCATCTTCGTGGTGGTCTTCGGCGCGATGTTCTACTCGCTGATCAAGCACCGCAAGTCGGCGGGTCACCAGGCTGCGCATTTCCACGAGAACACCACCATCGAGGTCATCTGGACCGTGATCCCCTTCGTCATCCTCATGGGCATGGCCTACCCGGCGGCCAGGGTGGTGATCGACATGAAGGACACGACCAACCCGGACATGACGATCAAGGTCACGGGCTATCAGTGGAAATGGGGCTACGACTACCTCAACGAAAACGTCAGCTTCTACAGCAATCTCTCCACGCCGCGCGAGCAGATCGAGAACACCGCGGCGAAGGGCGAGCACTATCTTCTGGAAGTCGATGAGCCGATGGTGGTGCCGGTGGGCAAGCGCGTACGCCTCTTGATCACGGCGAACGACGTGCTGCACGCCTGGTGGGTTCCGGCGCTGGGCGCCAAGCAGGATGCGATCCCCGGCTTCATCCGCGACACCTGGTTCCAGGCCGACAAGATCGGCACCTACCGCGGCCAGTGCGTGGAACTGTGCGGCAAGGACCACGGGTTTATGCCCATCGTCGTCGAGGTGGTCTCCGAGGCGGACTATCAGGCCTGGGTTGCGAAGAAGAAGGGCGAAGCTGATACGGCTGCGTCCGACAATACCCGGACATTCGATACGGCGGAATTGATCGCGCGCGGTGAAAAGATCTACGGTGCCAATTGCGCGGCCTGTCACCAGGCCAATGGCATGGGCCTGCCGGGCGCCTTCCCGGCCATCAGTGGTTCAAAGGTCGCCACCGGCCCGATCGATGCGCACATCGACATCGTGCTGAACGGCAAGCCAGGTACGGCGATGTCTGCCTTCGGCGGCCAGTTGTCGGATGCGGACATCGCCGCCGTCGTGACCTATCAGCGCAACGCCTGGGACAACAAGACGGGCGATGCCGCCCAGCCTGCGCAGATTGCAGCCGCACGCGGCGGCGCCGAAGCCGCGGCCCCCGCCGCACAATAAATCACCGAGAGGAGAGCATAACCATGTCTGATGTTGCACACGCCCACGGCCACGACGACCACGGACATCATGCGCACCCGACGGGGATCATGCGCTGGCTGACCACTACCAACCACAAGGACATCGGTTCCCTGTACCTGTGGTTTGCACTGATCATGCTGTTCGCGGCCGGCACCATGGCACTCCTGATCCGTGCCGAGCTGTTCCAGCCCGGCCTGCAGGTGACCAATCCGGATTTCTTCAACCAGCTCACCACCATGCACGGCCTGATCATGATCTTCGGCGTGATCATGCCCGCGTTCTCGGGCTTCGCGAACTGGCAGGTGCCCCTCATGCTGGGGGCGCCCGACATGGCCTTCCCGCGCATGAATAACTGGGCCTTCTGGATCCTGCCGGTGGCGGCCATCCTGCTGATGGTTTCGTTCGTCCTGCCTGGCGGCGCTGTCGCGGGCGGCTGGACGATGTATCCGCCGCTCTACATCCAGGGCGGCATTTCGTACGACCTGACGATTCTCGCCGTGCACATCATGGGCCTGTCGTCGATCATGGGCTCGATCAACATCATCACCACCATCCTCAACATGCGCGCGCCCGGCCTCACGCTCATGAAGATGCCGCTGTTCTGCTGGACCTGGCTCATTACGGCCTATCTGCTGATCGCCACCATGCCGGTGCTGGCGGGCGCGGTGACCATGCTGCTGACCGATCGCAACTTCGGCACACACTTCTTCAATGCCGCCGGAGGCGGCGACCCGGTGATGTTCCAGCACATTTTCTGGTTCTTCGCCCATCCCGAGGTCTACATCCTGATCCTGCCGGCCTTCGGCATCATCTCCCAGGTGATTCCCACCTTCGCGAGGAAGCCGCTGTTCGGCTATGCGTCAATGGTGTATGCCACGGCCTCGATCGCGATCCTGTCCTTCATCGTCTGGGCACACCACATGTTTACCGTGGGCATGCCGGTCGCGGCGCAGCTCTTCTTCATGTTCTCGACCATGCTGATCGCCGTGCCCACAGGGGTGAAGGTGTTCAACTGGGTTGCCACCATGTGGCGCGGCTCGATGACCTTCGAGACCCCGATGCTGTTCGCCATCGCCTTCGTCTGCCTCTTCACCATCGGCGGCTTCTCCGGCCTGGTGCTGGCCATCGCGCCGGTGGACATCCAACTGCACGATACCTACTACGTCGTCGCGCATTTCCACTACGTGCTGGTGTCGGGTGCGCTGTTCTCGATCTTCGCGGGCATCTACTACTGGCTGCCAAAGTGGACTGGCCACATGTACGACGAGACGCTCGGCAAATGGCACTTCTGGCTGTCGGTCATCGGCATGAACATCGTGTTCTTCCCCATGCACTTCCTCGGACTTGCCGGCATGCCGCGCCGCATTCCCGACTATGCGCTGCAGTTCACCGAGTTCAACCAGATCGCCACGGTCGGCGCCTTCATCTTCGGCTTCTCTCAGCTCATCTTCCTGTGGGTGGTGCTGAAGACGATCAAGGGCGGCGTGAAGGCGACGACCAAGGTATGGGAAGGCGCCGAGGGCCTGGAGTGGACGGTACCCTCGCCCGCGCCCTACCACACCTTCGAAACCGCACCGGTGATCAAGTGAGCGCCGGTGGCCATTCAGGGGTGGCGTGCGTGAACGACAAGCGCGGCGGCAACAAGTACCTGACTGCGGCCCTGCTCGCGCTGTTCGCCCTGGGGCTGTTTCTGTTCACGCTCTTCACGGGGTTGCGCTGAACCATGGCCGCGGGGAACGGCAGGACACTGGCGAAGCTGACCGTCGCGACCCTGGCAATGTTCGGCTTCGGCTTCGCGCTGGTGCCTTTCTATTACAAGATCTGCGAGGTGACCGGCATCAATTCCGGCGCCGAGCAGAGTCTTGCCAGGAATACGCAGGTGGATGCCAGCCGCTGGGTGACGCTGGAATTCGACGCGAACATGAACGAGGCGCTGCCCTGGCGCTTCAAGCCTGCGGTGCGCAGCATGAAAGTGCACCCCGGACAACTGGTGCAGGTGGAATACGAGGTCACCAATACCAGCGATGAGCCGATCGTGGGGCAGGCGGTGCCGAGCTACGGTCCGGCGCGTGCCGCTTCGGCGTTCAAAAAGATCGAATGCTTCTGCTTCACGCCGCAGACACTTGCTGCGGGCGAGACGCGACGCATGCCGGTGCTGTTCGTTCTCGATCCCGCGATCGAGTCCGACCTGCACACGGTGACGCTGTCGTACACCTTTTTCGAGACTGGCCGGCAGGCGCGAGCGCTCGCAGGCCTTGTGCGCGGGGGGTGAATGGTGGCAGGCAGCAATCTCAAGGCTGCGCTCGCCGTCTTCTGGAGCTTCTTCGGCGTGCGCAAGCGGCGCGATTACGACGACGACGCGCAGACCCTGACGCCGGCCCAGATCATCCTCGCCGGTCTGATCGGTGGTGTGGTGTTCATTTTGACGATGTTGCTGGTGGTGTATCTGGCAATGCAGTTCCTGCAGTGAACCGATTCCTGAAACCAATGACAGAGAGGAAGGGGATGAGATGAGCTTGGCGCAAACCGATAAATACTACCTACCGCAGCCTTCGATCTGGCCGTTTGTCGGCTCGGTCGCCCTGTTGCTGATGGCTGTGGGCGGCACCATGACGATGCGGGAAATCGATCATGGTGGCTGGGTCCTGCTTGCCGGGCTGGCGATCCTGTTCTACATGATGTTCGGCTGGTTCGGCGAAGTCATCCGCGACAGCGAGGCGGGCCGTTTCAACAAGCAGGTGGACAGTTCCTACCGCTGGTCGATGAGTTGGTTCATCTTCTCCGAAGTGATGTTCTTCGCGGCTTTCTTTGGTGCGCTGTTCTACACTCGGGTGCTGTCGGTGCCCTGGCTGGCCGAGGGCGACACCATGCAGCAACTGTGGCCGGCCTTCCAGGCAACCTGGCCAACCGCCGGGCCAGGCCTCACGGCCGACGGCTTCCAGTTCACGCCCATGGGTGCGTGGGGGATTCCGGCGATCAACACGCTGCTGCTGCTGTCTTCGGGGGTGACCGTGACCTGGGCGCACTGGGGGCTGAAGAAAGGGGCGCGCAGCCAGCTGGTCCTCGGCCTGGCGCTGACTGTGGCCCTCGGCAGCGTGTTCCTTGGGCTGCAGGTGTACGAATACATCCATGCCTACAGCGAGCTCGGGCTGACGCTGGGCGCAGGCGTATACGGTGCGACCTTCTTCATGCTCACCGGCTTCCACGGCTTTCACGTGCTGGTCGGGACCACCATGCTGATCGTCATGCTCGGCCGTTCGATCGCAGGACATTTCACTGCCGAGCACCACTTCGCCTTCGAGGCGGTGTCCTGGTACTGGCACTTCGTCGATGTGGTGTGGGTGTTGCTGTTTGTGCTGGTGTACTGGCTGATCTGAACGCCAGGGTGTCCCAAAAAAGGCCGCCTGTGGCGGCTTTTTGTTGGGCGTTGCGTCAGCGCAGCCCGGTTTGCGGCACGATGCCGAAGTAGTAGCCTGCCATCAGCAGGATGAACAGCGCGAGCGAGAGGCCGACCCGCACGGTCAGCATTTTCACGGTGCGATCGGTCTGGCCGCGATCCTTGATCAGGTAGTAGAGTGCACTGGCAAGGCTTGCCAGGATGAGGACGATGAAGAGCAGGGCAAGTAGGCGCATGACACGGGACGCTCGGCAAAATTTCAGTCTAACCGGATTGCATCGCCCATGCACTTGATGGATCTGCGTGTCGGGCGATGGCGCTTTGCCCCCGGCCTGTGGCCTACTCTGGCTGCAGCTTTCTTTTTTGCGCTGACCCTGTGGCTCGGCAACTGGCAGAGCGGGCGCGCGGAAGATAAGCGGACGCTCCAGGCGCGCTACGATGCCGCGATGCTGGAAGCGCCCATCCATGTCGGCCCGGTGGCGCTGGAACCTGACAGCGTGCTGCATCGCCGCATCGAGGCCAGGGGGCGTTTCGACGATGCGCATACCATCCTGCTCGACAACCGTGTGCACGCGGGCAGGGCAGGCTATCATGTGCTGACCCCGCTTGTCCTCGACCGCGGAGGCATGGCCATTCTGGTAAACCGTGGCTGGGTCGGCGCGGGCCCTTCGCGTGCGGTGCCGCCGGTGCCTCGCATTCCCCCCGGGGAGGTGGACGTGGAGGGTATGGCGGCGAGTCCGCAGACCCGTTACATCGAGCTCGGTGATGCCGCGCCGCAGGGGCGTGTCTGGCAGAACCTGGACATGGCGCGTTACGCTCGCACGACTCATTTGACTTTGCAGCCCGTGCTGCTGATGCAGACCAGCGAACAGCCCGACGGACTGGTGCGCGACTGGCCGCGACCCGATGCCGGCGTCGCGATGCATGTCAGCTATGCGTTCCAGTGGTACAGTCTGGCAACGACGCTGGCAGTGCTGTGGCTGGTGACGAATGTGAGGCGCGTGCGTGCTGAAGATGCGCGGCCGAAGGCGCCATGAACCGATAAGTACATGCAACTGAAACCCCGCGCAAAATTACTTCTGCTGGTCGGCGTCTTCGTGGTCCCGGTCGTGGCGGCCTGGATTGCCTACTTTGGCTGGCGTCCGTCCGGGCATACCAACTACGGTGAGCTGCTGACCGTGACACCTCTGCGGTACACGTCCGGAGCGACTTGGGATGGGCGTCCATTCGATCTTTCCGAACTGCGTGGCAAGTGGGTGATGGTGCATGTGGACGAGCCGGTCTGCGATGCGGCCTGCCGGCAGCAGCTGTACCTGATGCGCCAGACGCGGATCGCGCAAGGCAGGGAACAATCGCGCATCGAGCGCCTGTGGGTCCTAAGCGGCTCAGGGTTGCCTGATCCGGCCTTGCTGGGCGAGTATCACGGGATGCATGTGTGGCGGCCGAGCAATGCGGCCTTCGTCTCGCAGTTTCCGGCAGCCGATGCCGTGGACACTCACATCTTTCTGATCGATCCGCTGGGCAATCTCATGTTGCGGTTTCCTGCCAGTCCGGATGCTAAGCGCATGATGAAGGACCTCAAGCTGTTGCTTAAGGCGTCACAGATCGGCTGACCATGACCTCTTACCGCGCGCTCATCCTCGCAGCCCTGATCCTGACCTTCGGTGTAGTGTGCCTGGGAGCGTACGTACGGCTTTCCGATGCGGGGCTGGGCTGCCCCGACTGGCCGGGATGCTACGGACACCTCACCCCGCGCCATGCCGCGGATGCCATAGAGGCGGAACTTGCCTTGCGTCCTGACGGACCGGTGTCGCATGAGAAGGCCTGGAAGGAAATGGCGCATCGCTATTTTGCCGGCACGCTCGGCCTGCTGGTTCTGGCGATTGCCGTGGCGGGGTGGCTCCGGCGCCACGAGATCCAGGGTGGGCCGGGCTTGCCCCTGCTGCTCCTCGGCCTGGTTGTTTTCCAGGCCTTGCTGGGCATGTGGACCGTGACAGAACTGCTAAAACCCCTGATCGTCACCGCGCACCTCCTGGGCGGCATGGCCACGATTTCCCTGCTGCTGTGGCTCTGGCTGCGTGAGCGCAGCCGGGTTGCGCACGCCTATCATGCACATGCAGGACATCTGCGCAGGGCGGCAACGATCGGCCTGGTGCTGGTGGCCGTGCAGGTCGCACTGGGCGGGTGGGTAAGTACCAACTATGCGGCGCTTGCCTGCACCGATTTTCCACTTTGTCAGGGCGCCTGGGTGCCGGCAATGGATTTCGAACATGGTTTCACCCTGCATCGCGAACTCGGTGAGACCGCAACGGGCGACCTGCTGCCGATGGCAGCGTTGACCGCCATTCACTGGACCCACCGCCTGATGGCACTCGTGGTGAGCGTTTACCTACTGTGGTTGGTCTGGCAACTGCTGCGCGCCCCGGGCTACGCAGGGCTCGGCCTGGCGCTTCTTGTGTTGCTGGCATTACAGCTTGCGCTCGGCATCAGCAACGTTCTGTTCAGCTTGCCTCTGGCAGTGGCGGTGGCGCACAACGCGGGCGCGGCCTTGCTGCTGTCTGCCCTGGTCTGGCTGAATTTCCGCGTACGCAGGAGATGAGCATGGAGTCCTTGATGATCCAGGGGGCCGCCTGCCGTTGCCAGCAGTTTCTCGCCCTGTGCAAGTTGCGCGTGGTCAGCCTCATCGTGTTCACGGCCGTGATCGGCATGTTTCTCGCTGTGCCAGGCTGGCCGTCCTGGAATGTCCTCTGGGCCGGCACCTTGGGGATCGCGCTGGTGGCGGGCGCTGCCGCGGCATTCAACTGTCTGATCGAACAGAAGATCGACGCGCTCATGGCCCGTACACGTGCCCGCCCCCTGCCGCGCGGCGAACTGACCAGCGCCCAGACCCTAGTCTTTTCCGGCGTGGTAGGCGGCATCGGCCTGCTGCTGCTGCATGTCTTCGTCAATTCCCTCACGATGTGGCTCACACTGGCCACCTTCGTCGGCTATGCGGTGATCTACACTGCCATTCTCAAGCCGATGACACCGCAGAACATCGTGATCGGCGGGGCGTCCGGCGCGATGCCACCCGTCCTCGGCTGGGCCGCGGCGACCGGTGAGGTGCACCACGATGCGCTGCTGCTCTTCCTTATCATCTTTGCCTGGACCCCGCCGCATTTCTGGGCGCTGGCCCTGTATCGCCGCGAGGAATATGCCAGGGCGGGCCTGCCCATGCTGCCCGTGACGCACGGTGAGGCCTACACCCGCCTGCAGGTGCTGCTGTATACCGTGCTGCTGTTCGCCGTGACGATGCTGCCGGTGGCGACCGGGATGGGCGGCATGATCTATCTGCTCGGGGCGGCCTCGCTGGGCGCGCGATTCATACAGTACGGCTGGCGCCTGTGGCGGGCCTACAGCGACGCGCTGGCGAGGCAAACCTTCCGCTTCTCGATCTGGTACCTGAGCGCGCTCTTCGCGGTGATGCTGGTCGATCATTACTGGCACCTGCCGGTGTGATGTGCCTGGCTGTCTGGTGGTCTATCTGGATATTCGGACTGGATTGTTTTATATTGTGTCCAGTCCGTCATGGAGGGGGTTGATTTCGACGCGCTCTCCACGACACCGAGGCCGATCGTTATTGATCCGAAACAGGGCGCGGCCTCGATAGTCTCACGCGGCCAGGGCCGCCCGCTTGTTTCGTGCGGGTTCGTTTCGGATCGTTAACAGGGGCGCGAGATGATTCTCTCCCGAACCAGCCAGTATGCCGTTCAAGCGCTGATCTACATGGCCACGCAGCCCAGCGCCACGCCGGTCCTCAACAAGGATATCGCCGCCCAGCTGGGTGTGCCGGCTCCCTATCTCGCCAAAATCCTGCAGAGTCTGGCCAAGGGCAACCTGCTGTTTTCCTTCCGTGGCAGGCTGGGGGGGTTCTGTCTGCGCGAGTCGGGCGACAAGATCACGCTGATGCAGATCCTGCTCCTGACCGAGGGGCCGGCGTTCACGCAGAGCTGTCTGCTCGGTCTTAAGAAATGCAGCGACGAGACGGCGTGTCCCCTGCATTTCCGCTGGATTCCGGTGAAGAAGAAAATCATCGATCTGCTGCAGGAAACCACGCTGGAGAAGCTGGCCAAGGCAGTCGAATCAGGCAAGTATCGTCTGGCCGATGTTCCGGGCCAGCTGTTCGAACAAGTCAAGGCATGAAGCGGCTGCTGGCCGCAATGGTGGCGGTCCTCGCGCTGGCGGGCTGCCAGCCTGCCTCTCAGCCGCCCGTATTCCAGGCAACCGACATCACGGGGGCCGAATTCGCACGCGATTTCCGGTTGACCGATCACAACGGCCAGGTGCGCACGCTTGCGGATTTCAGGGGAAAGGTGGTGGCGATCTTCTTCGGTTACACGCATTGCCCGGACGTCTGCCCGACCACGCTCTCGGATTTTGCGGCTGCACTCCGTGAACTGGGGCCGCTTGCCGACCGGGTGCAGGTGATCTTCGTGACCGTCGATCCCCGTCGCGACACGCCGGAGATGCTCCGGCAGTTCGTTCCGGCCTTCGATCCGCGTTTCCTCGGCATGTACACGGATGACGAGACGCTCAGGCAACTGGCGAAGGAATACAAGGTGGTCTACCAGAAGACAGCGGAGAAGGCGCCGGACGATTACCTGGTCGACCATAGTGCTGGGACCTATGTCTATGATCCCGAGGGACGCTTGCGCCTGCTGGTGCCTTACGGCAGCGGGCCGGACATGATCGTGCAGGACCTGAAAACCCTGCTCACGACATCCTGAGCCGTGCACCGGCTTGCGGCTCCGTCGCGGGCTGGAATATAATCCTGCAGTTCTTAATATAAGCATATGCTGCTCGTGGCGTGCGTGGCAGGTTGAGCGGCGGCGGGCGATTGCGGCGCAACAGGAGTGTTCGATGGCGGTAACTACCTATTCCGGGGCTGAGCAGTACAACTTCGATATCGTCAAGAAATTTTCCGTCATGGCGCTTGTGTGGGCGGTCGTCGGGATGTTTGCCGGCGTTTACATTGCCTCGGAACTCGCCTGGCCCTTCCTGAACTTCGACAGCCCGTATTTCTCCTTCGGCCGTTTCCGCCCGGTTCACACCAGTGCGGTGATCTTCGGCTTTGGTGGTTCAGCGCTCTTCGCCACGTCGTATTACGTCGTCCAGCGTACCTGCCAGACCCGCCTGATCTCGGACGGCATGGCGAGCTTCACCTTCTGGGGCTGGCAGACCGTCATCGTGCTGGCAGCGCTGTCCTATGTGGCGGGCTATTCGCAAGGCCGCGAGTACGCCGAGATGGAATGGCCGATCGACCTGCTGGTCGAAGTTGTCTGGGTGACCTACCTGATCCTCTTCGTCGGCACCATCATGCGTCGCAAGCAGCCGCACATCTACGTGGCGAACTGGTTCTACCTGGCTTTCATTCTCGCGACCGCGCTGCTGCACACCTTCAACAACCTGGCCATGCCGGTCAACCTGTTCTCGATGAAGTCTTACAGCCTGTTTGCCGGCACGCAGGATGCTATGACCCAGTGGTGGTATGGCCACAACGCTGTGGGCTTCTTCCTGACCGCGGCCTTCCTCGGCATGATGTACTACTTCGTGCCCAAGCAGGCCGGTCGCCCGATCTATTCCTACCGTCTGTCCATCGTCCACTTCTGGGCGCTGGGTTTCATGTACATGTGGGTCGGCGGCCACCATCTGCACTGGACCGCATTGCCCGACTGGACTTCGTCGCTGGCTGCGGCCTTCTCCATTCTGCTGCTCATGCCGTCCTGGGGCGGCATGATCAACGGCATCATGACGCTGTCGGGTGCCTGGGACAAACTGCGCACCGACCCGGTGATGCGGTTCATGATCGTGGCCCTGTCCTTCTACGGCATGTCGACTTTCGAAGGCCCGATGATGTCGCTGAAGGAAGTCAATGCGCTGTCACACTATACCGACTGGACGGTGGGGCACGTGCACTCTGGTGCCCTGGGCTGGGTGGCGATGATCTCCTTCGGCTCGCTTTACCACATGATGCCCAAACTCTGGGACACCAAAATATGGAGCCGCAAGCTGGTTGAGTGGCACTTCTGGCTGGCCACCATCGGCATCGTGCTCTACATCGTTGCGATGTGGATTTCCGGCATCACTCAGGGTCTGATGTGGCGCGCCTACGACGAATTCGGCAACCTGCAGTATTCGTTCGTCGAATCCGTCGCGGCGATGATGCCCTTCTACGCCATGCGTGCGATCGGCGGCATGTTCTTCCTCTCCGGCGCGGTGCTGATGGCGTACAACATGTTCATGACCATCCGCCAGGGCAGGCGTGAGGCGGCTGCGCTCGAAGCGAAGCTGGCAGCCAAGATGGCGCATGCCTGATAACCGGAAAGACGTACGATGAACTTCAACTTCAAACACGAATGGATCGAAACCAACATCGGCCTGATGGCGGTGTTGACCATGCTCGCGATCAGCGTCGGCGGCCTGGTGGAGATTGCCCCGCTGTTCTTCATCGACAAGACGATCGAGAAGGTTGAGGGCGTGCGTCCCTACACGCCGCTCGAGCAGCGCGGTCGCGACATCTACATCCGCGAAGGTTGCTACACCTGTCACTCGCAGATGATCCGTCCCTTCCGCGACGAAAAGCTGCGCTACGGCCACTACTCGCTGGCGGCCGAGTCGCAGTATGACCATCCCTTCCAGTGGGGCTCCAAGCGCACCGGACCGGATCTGGCGCGCGTGGGCGGCAAGTACTCCAACGAATGGCATGTGCAGCATCTGGTGGCGCCGCGTTCGATGGTGCCCGAGTCGGTGATGCCGAACTATCCCTGGCTGCTGTCCACTCCGCTCGACATCTCGGACGTGGCGGATCGGATGCGGGCGCTGCGTGCCGTCGGGGTTCCCTATTCGACGACACAGGCCGAATTTGACGCCAACGTGGCCAAGTTTGGCGAGGCTGCAGCGAAGCAACTCCACATCCCGGATGCCCAGAAGAATCTGGTTGAGCAGGCCAACTTCGGCAACTACGATGGCGACCGTTCCGGCGTATCGGAAATGGATGCGCTGGTTGCCTACCTGCAAGTACTGGGCACCATGGTGGATTTCAGCAAGTACGCCGACGACGCGTTCGTCGACAATCGCTGACCGACAAGCCGGGGTGGGCACATGGAGTGGCTGATGTGGTTTTCTGAACCCCGGAATACCAAGCCGCTCGCCCTGGTCATTTTTTTCGTCACCTTTATCGGTATCGTGATCTACGTCTACGGCAGCAAGAAGCGAAGCCGAAAACTCGAGTCGTATCGGGACCTTCCGTTTCTTGACGACGAGGCGGACGCGAAGGACAAGCAATGAGTGATCAAAAACTACAATCCCAGACTGTTCAGACCACAGGCCATGCCTGGGATGGCGACCTGCAGGAGTACAACAATCCGTTGCCGGTCTGGTGGGTCTACACCTTCTACGCGACCGTCGTCTTTGCCCTGATCTACTGGACCATCTATCCCTCGTGGCCGATGGGTAAGGGCTGGATTGGTGGCCTGTCCGACATCACCTACGTCAACAGCGAAGGCGAGACCAAGACGCACAGTTGGAACACGCGCGCCCTGCTGCTGGAAAACATGAATGCCGCTGCTGCCGAGCAGAAACCCTATTTCGACAAGGTTTCCTCCATGTCCTACGAGCAGATTGCCAAGGATCCGGAGATGAACGGCTTCATCCTGTCCGCAGGCAAGGCGCTGTTCTCCGACAACTGTGCGCCCTGTCACCAGGCCGGTGGTCAGGGCGTGGTGGAATTCTTTCCCAACCTGACCGATGACGACTGGCTGTACGGGGGATCCTTCGAGGCCATCCACCAGACCCTGATGGAGGGACGCCGCGGCTACATGCCGACCTTCAGCGAGGTACTCTCCGTCGAACAGATCGATCAACTTGCCCACTATGTCGCGAGCAAGGCGGGTATCGCCCACGAGGCAGCCAAGGCCCGGCAGGGCGACGCGCTGTTTCGCAGCGAGACCGCTGCCTGCTACTACTGCCACGGCGGTGACGCCAAGGGCCGCAAGGACATCGGTGCCCCGAACCTAACCGATAACATCTGGCTCTGGGCCAACGTGCCCGGCGCCGAGAATGACGATGGCAAGCTTTCGGCGATTCGCGGCGTGATCGCCAATGGCCTCAACAAGGGTGTGATGCCGGCATGGGCAGGCCGCCTGTCGCCTGAACAGATCAAGGTTCTCACGGTCTACGTTCATGAGTTGGGTGGCGGGCAGTAAACCTGAGCGGATTTGACGTGCGAAGCCCCCGTTTTCGGGGGCTTTTGCTTCCCGCACCCTTTATGCGCATACCATGCAGACAGGCCTAGAAGACCAAGTCGCGCTCTACCAGAAGCGCATCCCGATTTTCACGCGTTCGGTGAAGGGCGCATTTCGTCGTTTCAAGACGTCGGTGCTGGTGCTGGCCTATGCCGTCTACTTTCTGTTGCCGTGGCTGCCCTGGTCGCGGCTCGATGCGCCATCGCAGGCCGTGCTGTTCGACCTGCCAGGACGCCGCTTCCTGATCTTCGGCCTGACGGTCTATCCGCAGGATGTGATCTGGCTGGCGCTGCTACTGTTCATAGCCGCCATCCTGCTTTTCTTCGTCACGGGGCTGGTCGGGCGCGCGTTCTGTGGCTACTTCTGCTTCCAGACCCTCTGGACCGATTTCTTCATCTGGATCGAACATCGGGTCCAGGGCGAGCGCCCTGCGCGCGTGCGTCTCTACCGCCAACCCTGGGATCACGAAAAGGCATTGAAGATCGGCGCCACACACGCGCTGTGGCTGCTGGCCTCGTTCTGGACGGCGCTGACTTTCGTTGCCTATTTTGCCTATGCACCGCAACTCGTGATGGATTTTTTCACCGGGCAGGCTGCCGCTGCAGCGTACATTACGGTTTCCGTCCTCACGCTGTCGACGTACGTGGCCGCCGGTTTGATGCGTGAGCAGATATGTACCTACGTCTGCCCCTACGGGCGCTTCCAGAGCGTGATGTACGAACCCGAAACCCTTGCCGTCCACTATGACGTCAAACGCGGTGACGGCACGCTGGGGCGCGCGGTCGTACGAGCCGGGCGGGGGATCGTGACGGAGCGGCGGCGCGCAACCGCAGGGGAAGGGGGCGTGGCGACCGAACGCCGGCGCATCACGCTATCGATAGCGGAACGCGCACTCGCCGAGCGCCGCGAGAAGGGCTACGGCGACTGCGTCGATTGCGGCCTGTGCGTCCAGGTCTGTCCGGTCGGGATCGACATTCGCGACGGCCTGCAATACAAATGCATTTCGTGCGGCCTGTGCATTGATGCCTGCAACACGATCATGGACTCCTTTGGCTTCCCGCGAAACCTGATCCGCTACGATTCCGAGAAGAACCTGGCCTCGGCCGAGCCCAAGCCTCCGAAGCTGCACTGGAAGCGGCTCAAGATCATCGGTTACGGTGTATCGCTGCTCTTGATGAGCAGCTACCTTGCATACAGCATTGCCACCCGCGGGAGTTTCGACCGGGCGGTGAACCAGATTCGCCAGCCTCTGTACGTGGTGCTGTCCAACGGCGATATCCGCAACCGCTACCAGATCCGCATCACCAACAAGGCGGGCTCGAAGCAGACCTACCAGATCAGTGCGCGCGGCATACCTGAGACTGCACTCGACCTTGGCAATTTCCGGGAGATTACCGTCAAGCCCGGTCATAGTGGGCTGGTCCAGGCCAGCGTGCGCCTCTCGCCCGAGGCTGCAATAAACACGCGACAGTTCGAACTGATCATCATGCCCAAGGGCAGGCCTGCCGAGACGCGCAGGGAGGCCGTGCGCTTCGACAGTCCGGGACAACGCACATGACGCTCGTCACCTTGTTCGGCGGTCTTGTAGGAGTGCTGGTGCTGTACGGGCTGGGCGGTCTGGTCCGCAGCATGCCGCTCATGCTGCGCGCTGCGCTGGCAGGCCTGATTCCTCTGGCGGCGTATTTCATTCTTACCATCGGGCGCTGGCCGGGGCTCGACGTCGCGGCGATCCATATCTCGGTATTCCTTGCTGCAGCATTGGTGCTGTTCGCGAGTTCGCAACTGCGTCGCCGTGGAGGACGCATGCACTGGGTGCCCAAGCTGCTGATCAGCTTCTTCGTAGGGCTCGCCGTGCTGAACGGCATCCTGCTGTATATCGCGACTTCCGGGCTGCCGGAACCTTTGGGGCGCTGGTGGCTGGGGGGCGATGGAGGACGGGTCTACAGCGGGTTTTCGGGTGTCGTGGCACACGGGCGGGGCGCGGCCAAGGCCGTGTCCTCCGAACTGTCCGAAGCGCATCGCGAAGGCCTGCTCGGTTGGCAGGTCGAGACCAAGGGGCTGGACGCGACTGGGACGACTCTGCCAATCCGTATCCGGGTGCGGGATCGCACCGGCCTGCCGGTCGGAGATGCCCAGGCTGTACTCGAAGTCCGGCGCCCCGGGGCCTTGGTGCCGGAGCGGACGCTCACGCTGGCGCGCACCGAATCAGGCGTCTACCAGGGCGCCTTGGTCCTGCCGGCAGGCGGGCGCTGGCTGGTCGAGATCCGGCTCAGGCAGAACGCCGCCGTGCGCTATCACAGCACGCACGAGGTCAATCTGCCATGAGCGGGGTTCTGACCTTTCTGTTCATTCTTTCCGGCGTGTTCGTCCTGCTGATTGCGGCGGGGGTGTTCTGGTCGATCCGCAATGGCCAGTTCGACGACCTCGAAGGGCCGGCCGAGCGCATCCTGATGGACGACGACGATCCGCGCCTGCCCTCACGTCGCTTGAGCGGGGACGACGATTGAATTAAAATTCTTCGACATTCTTTGGAGAACAGCATGAAACAGTTACTGACCTTCCAGGGTTTCCCCATGGTCGTCGTTGTCGCTTTGATCATCTGGTCCTGGATCAGCATTCTCTCGGTCCTGATTGGCTCCCTTTTTTGAAGTGTCACGGATTCAAGCAAAAAGCCCCGCGAAGCGGGGCTTTTTGCTTTGGGCGAGCGTCCGGGTTCAGGCGGGAATCGCGGCACGCATTTTCTGCAGTGCACGTGCTTCGATCTGGCGGATGCGTTCCGCCGACACGCCATATTCCGCGGCCAGCTCGTGCAGCGTCGCCACCTCACCTTCGGTCAGCCAGCGCGCCTTGATGATGTGCCGGCTGCGTTCGTCCAGATTTTCCAGAGCAGCTGCAAGGCCGCTATGGCGCAACTGCTCGCTTTGCTCGCGCTCCAGCTTCTGTGCCGGATTTTCGTCCGGGCTCGCCAGGTAGGCGATGGGGCTGTAACTTTCCTCGCCGTCTTCGAGCGCGGGATCGATGGAAACATCGTGGCCAGACAGCCGCGTTTCCATTTCCAGAACTTCCTCGCGCGACACGTTGAGTTCCTTGGCTACAGCGTCGGCTTCCTTCAGCGTGAGCGCATTCAGGGATTGCTTGAGGCTGCGCAGATTGAAAAACAGCTTGCGCTGGGCTTTGGTCGTGGCAACCTTCACAAGACGCCAGTTCTTCAGCACGTATTCATGGATTTCTGCGCGGATCCAGTGCAGCGCGAACGACACCAACCGCACACCCCGCTCGGGATCGAAGCGTTTCACCGCCTTCATCAATCCCACGTTGCCTTCCTGGATCAGGTCGGCATGCGGCAGGCCATAACCGAGATAGTGACGTGCCACGCTGACGACCACACGGAGGTGCGACAGCACCAGCTGGCGGGCGGCATCCACATCCTGCTTGTCGCGCCAGTCGCGCGCGAGGCGTTGTTCCTCTTCCAGGGAAAGCAGCGGATAACGGTTGACGGTCTGGATATAGCTATCCAGACTGTAGGCTGCCGGAACGGGCAAAGTCATCGCTTGATTCATGCTTCTATTACCCCCTTTAAATCTAATTTTAGCACTCGCGATATAAGAGTGCTAAATCTGCAACCGGTTCCCTGAATCGGGAAAAATCAGTGTCCGGCCTCGACCTGGCCCAGTGCACGGGTCACGGATAGCCAGGCGCCCAGCCAGCCAAAAAGCGCAGGCAAGCCCAGAACCACGGCCAGTTCGGCAAGTGTGGGCGGTGCCAGCTGATAGGCCGAGCCGTAGAGGTTCGCGAGATGGGTGACCGGCCCCTGCAGCAAGGCACCGGAAGCGGCGAGTACGCCCAGGGCGACCGCACCGCCCAGCAGGCCCTGCAAGGTCCCCACGAAGAGGAAAGGCCGGCGGATATGGCGGTCGGTTGCGCCGATCAGCCGGCTGACCTGGATTTCGTCGCGACGGGCCAGCACCTGAGCACGGATCGCGTTGCCCGAGATTGCCACCAGCGCAACCGCAAAAAGGGCGGCGAGCAACCATACCCCGGTGTGGCCGATAGCGAGTGCCGCGGCAAGGCGCTCCGCCCACTGGCTGTCGATGTGTACCTCAGCCACCCCGGGACGTGCGCCGAGTGCCTGGGCGAGCTGTGTAAGCCCCGCCCGTGAGGTGTCCCTGGGTTGAACGATCCAGGCATCGGGCAAAGGATTGCCGGGCAGGCCGGCGGTGACGTCGGTCAGGTCCTGCGCTGAACTGAGGGCAGCCAGTGCCTCATCCTTGTCCACACGTCGCGCATGCGCGACATCAGGCTGCTTCAGCCGGGTGGCCAGGGCTGACTCCTGGGCTGGGGTGGCGTCGGCAGCAAGATAGAGGCTGATTTCCGGCTGGGCAGGCATCTCGCCCGCCAGCTGGGCAAAATTGCCCAATGCGAGGTAGAGTCCGGCGGGCAGACTGATCGCCACGCCCATGGCCAGTGCCGTCAGCATGCTCGCCAATGGCTGGGTGGCAAGGCGCGCCAGGGCGCTGCGGAAGGCAGCTCTCTGATGCCGCAACCAAGTTCTCATATGGCCGTCTCCCCTACGTGGCCGTGGTCGAGACGCAGGATGCGCCCGCCCAGCGCGGTCAGAGCGCGGTCGTCGTGGGTTGCGATAACCAGAGTCGTCCCGACTTGGTGGAAGTCCCGGAACATGGCCATGATGTCGGCTGCGTAGCCGGCATCGAGGTTGCCGGTCGGCTCGTCGGCGAGCAGAAGGGCGGGACGGCTGACCAGGGCGCGGGCGATGCACAGGCGCTGCTGTTCGCCCCCCGACAGGCTGATCGGGTTGGCCTTTTCACGTTTGAGCAGGCCTACCTTGTCGAGCACGGCGCGCGCCCGCTTGAAGGATTCACGCCGGTCCAGGCCGACGATGTCGAGCGGCAGCACGACATTCTCGATGACGTTGCGGTCGAACAGCAGCTTGTGGTCCTGGAAAACAAGACCGATATTGCGGCGCAGGTAGGGAACTGCGCGGTACGGCAGCCGCCCGACGTTCTGGCCGTTGACGGTGAGCATGCCCGAGGTGGGCCGTTCGATGGCGGCGATGAGCTTGAGCAGGGTGGATTTGCCCGCTCCCGAGTGGCCGGTAAGGAACACCAGCTCGCCCTTGTCGATCGCTAGGTCGACGTTGGCGAGTGCCTCGTGCCCTCCGGGGTAGCGTTTGGTGACCTGCGAAAACTGGATCATGCACTCAGATGCTGAAAATGGCCTCGACGAAATCGCGGGCGTCGAAAGGCCTCAGGTCGTCGAGACTTTCGCCTACACCGATGTAGCGCACAGGGATGGATCGTGAACGTGCCGCGCAGGCGTGGGCGATGGCGGCAATGGCACCACCCTTGGCCGTGCCGTCGAGCTTGGTTAGCGCGAGCCCGGTCACGCCAAGCGCGTCGTCGAAGGCCTTGACCTGGGTGACCGCGTTCTGCCCGGTATTGGCGTCGAGCACCAGCAGAACTTCGTGCGGGGCACCGGGAATGGCTTTCTCGATGACCCGCTTGACCTTGCGGATCTCCTCCATCAGGTGCAGCTGGGTCGGCAGGCGTCCGGCGGTGTCGGCCAGCACCACGTCGATGTTGCGCGCGCGTGCGGCGGCGATGGCGTCGAAGATCACTGCTGCCGAGTCGCCCTTCTCCTGACTGATGACGGTGACGTTGTTGCGTTCACCCCAGACCTGCAACTGCTCGCGTGCGGCCGCACGGAAGGTGTCACCCGCGGCGAGGAGGACAGACAGCCCCTGCGACTGGTACAGCTTGGCAAGCTTCCCGATGGTCGTGGTTTTGCCGGCGCCATTGACGCCGGCGAGCATGAGGATGAACGGTTTGCGCGGCGTGACGTCCAGCGGTGCCTGCAGCGGAGCGAGCAGATCGACCAGCGCCTGCTTGAGCGCGGCCTGCAGGTCGGCGGCTTCGGTGAGGCCCTCGCGACGTACTTTATTCTGCAGGGCATCAAGCAGGGCCTGCGTTGCGTCCACGCCGACGTCAGCAGTAAGCAGGATGCTTTCGAGTTCCTCGAACAGCTCGGCGTCGATCTTGCGGCCTGCGCCGAACAGGCTGGCAAGCTGGCCCCCCAGCTTCTCGCGTGTCTTGGCGAGGCCCTGCTTCAGCCGTTGCGCCCAGCCTGGCCTGGCGGCGGCCGTAGGTTCGGCTGCGGCTGACACAGAGGGGGCAACTGAGGATGTGTCGGGCGCAGTCGCGTTCGCATCGGCGGCAGGCGGCTTGGACTTGAAGAAACTAAACACGGATTCGGGCGGTCAGGACAGCAGTTTGACAGACAGACCTATCTTATCATTCGTACTCTAACCAACCGAGGTGTAAACATGCGGAGCCTATGGGGAATTCTGCTGGCTGTGGCGGCTGCCGGTGTGCAGGCAGCCGTGACCGATGTCACGCTGGATAACGGCATGCGCGTGATCGTGCAGGAGGACCGGCGTGCGCCGGTCATGGTGTCGCAGGTATGGTATCGCGCCGGCAGCATCGACGAATTCAACGGCACGACCGGTGTGGCGCACGTGCTGGAACACATGATGTTCAAGGGCACCAAGGACGTGCCGCCGGGCGAGTTTTCCAGGCGCATCGCCGCAGCAGGCGGGCGCGAGAATGCCTTTACCAGCCGTGACCACACGGCCTATTTCCAGCAGATGCAGAGAGACAGGCTGGAGCTGTCGATGCAGCTAGAAGCGGACCGCATGGCCAATCTCGTTATCAGCGACGAACTCTTTGCCAGGGAAATCCAGGTGGTGATGGAGGAGCGCCGACTGCGGACGGACGACCAGCCGCAGTCGGTGGTCTACGAGCGCCTGATGGCCACGGCTTACCAGACCCATCCCTACCGCCGTCCCATTATCGGCTGGATGGACGATCTGCAGAACATGACTGCACAGGACGCGCGCGACTGGTATGTGCGCTGGTACGCCCCGAACAACGCCACACTCGTGGTGGCGGGCGACGTCAAGTCCGACGACGTGATCGCGCTGGCCAAAAAGCATTTCGGCCCGATTCCTGCCAGACCGTTACCCCTGCGCAAGCCGCAGACGGAGGTAGAACAGCTCGGTGGCAAGCGCATCGTGGTCAAGGCACCAGCCAAGCTGCCCTACCTGTTGATGGCATGGCACGCCCCCCGGCTTGGAAACTGGGAGCAGGATCGCGAACCCTATGCATTGCAGATCCTTGCCGGCGTGCTTTCCGGGAATGATTCGGCGCGCCTGCAGAAGTCGCTGGTCAAGACCAGCCAGGTTGCGGTGAATGCAAGCGCCGGGTATGACAGCGTTGCGCGCGGACCAGGCATGTTCATGATCGATGCGACGCCCGCGACCGGCAAGACGGTCGCCGAGCTCGAAAAGGCGATACGTGCCGAAATTGCGCGCATCCAGAAAGACGGGGTCAGCGAGGCAGAGCTTGCACGCGTCAAGGCGCAGGTCATCGCGGCGGACGTATATCAACGCGACTCGCTGTTCTACCAAGCCATGCAGCTGGGCGAATACGTTACCGCCGGCCTGCCGCCCGAGGCGTTGGCGCGGCGGGTCGACAAGCTGCGCGAGGTGACTGCCGAGGAGGTGCGTGCGGCTGCCCGGAAATGGCTGAACGACGACCGGTTGAGTGTCGCAGAACTGGCGCCTCAACCCATCCAGAAGCAGGCGCGCCGCGCCGGGGTAGAGGGTATGCGCCATGTCAATTAAGCATTTTCTGGCCTGCCTCGTGTTGTGCCTGCCATTCGGTGCCCAGGCTGCGCTCGCCATCCAGCACTGGCAGACACCGCAGGGTGCGCACGTCTATTTCGTCGAGAGCCGCAGTCTGCCCATGCTCGATCTCGCTGTGAGCTTCCCCGCTGGCAGTGCGCGCGATCCCGCGGCCAGGCCCGGGCTTGCGCAACTCACGCATGGCCTGCTCGATCAGGGGGCGGGAGGCTGGTCGGATACCGAGATCGCGCACCGCCTCGCCGATGTCGGCGCGGTGCTGTCCGGCAGCTTCGACCGCGATCGTACAGGCGTCAGCCTGCGTACGCTGACCTCTGCGCGCGAGAAAACCCAGGCGCTGGATGTGTTCATGCGCGTACTGCAGCGTCCGGATTTCCCGCAGGCCGTCGTGCAGCGGGAAAAAAAGCGCCTGATCGCGGGTATACGCGAAGCCGAGGCCGATCCCGGCACGATTGCCGAAAAGGCTTTTTACCGTGCGCTCTACGGCACGCATCCCTATGCGCACGACGAGGCAGGTGAACCGGATGCGATCACCAGCTTCACCCGGGCGGACCTGCAAAGCTTCTACCGTACCCACTACAGTGCACCCAATGCCGTCATCGCGTTGATCGGCGACGTGAGCCGTGCCGAAGCCGAGGCCATCGCCGCACGCATCGCTGACGGCCTGCCCGCAGGCAAGGCGCTGGCAGGGCTGCCGGCGCCCGTATCCGGTGCGGCACGCAGTGAACGCATCGATTTTCCCTCTGCGCAAAGCCACGTGCTGGTGGGCACAGTGGGGATGGCACGTGACGATCCCGATTTCTTTCCGCTGTTCGTCGGCAACTACGTGCTGGGCGGCGGCGGTTTCGATTCGCGTCTGATGCGCGAGGTGCGCGACAGGCGCGGCTATGCCTACAGCGCCTACAGTTATTTTCTGCCCATGCGTAAGGCCGGGCCGTTCCAGCTGGGCTTGCAGACCAAGGCTGAACAGGCCGATGATGCCCTCGGGGTGGCGATTGAGACGCTGCGCGATTTCGTCGCAAAGGGACCGAGCGAGACCGAGCTCCGGCAGGCGAGGGACAATCTGACCGGAGGCTTCCCGTTGCGCATCGACAGCAACAGGAAAATCCTCGATTACCTGTCGGTGATCGGTTTCTACCGGCTACCGCTGGATTATCTGGATACCTGGGTCGACAAGGTCAATGCGGTGGACGTCGCAGGCGTGAAACAGGCTTTCGCACGCCGGCTCGATCCGGCCCGGCTGACGACCGTGGTGGTGGGGCCGGGTGCGCGCTAAACACGCGGCGCCACAACGTGCGCATGGAGCGGCCAACCGCGTACGTATCATCGGCGGCCAGTACCGGCGTCGTCTGTTGACGTTTCCGGTTACCGCTGGTCTGCGACCGACGCCGGATCGCGTGCGCGAGACCCTGTTCAACTGGCTCGGCCAGGATTTGCCCGGCTGGACCTGCCTCGATCTCTTTGCGGGTAGCGGTGCGCTCGGCTTTGAGGCGGCCTCGCGGGGGGCGGCCCGGGTTTGCATGATCGAGCGCGAGGCCGCCGCCTGTGCGGCGCTGCAAAAGAACCGTGCCGAACTGGGCATCACGGTGGTCGAGGTGGTGCGTGCCGACGCACAGGCCTGGCTGGCTGGCGACCGCACCGCCTGGGATCTGATCTTTCTCGACCCTCCTTTTGACAGCGGCCTCGCCGAAAGCCTGCTGCCCACACTGGATGTGCACCTTGCGACCGGCGGGCAGGTGTATGTCGAGCAGGGGACGCCGGTATCGGCGCCACCCGGGTTTATCATGCACCGCAGCGGGCGCGCTGGGCGTTCGCATTTCGCCCTGCTGGCAAAGGAATCCGCATGTTGACTGCAGTCTATCCTGGTACTTTTGATCCGATCACCCGGGGGCACGAGGATCTGGTGCGGCGCGCGGTTCGCCTGTTCGATCGCGTGATCGTCGCGGTGGCCGAATCTCGCAACAAGCGCCCGTATTTCGCAATGGAAGAACGTGTTGCGATGGCACGCGAGGTGCTCGCCGATGTGCCGAAGGTGCAGGTGGAGGGCTTTTCCGGCCTGTTGATCGATTTCGTGGCGGCGCAGGGCGCAGTCGCTGTTCTGCGCGGCTTGCGCGCCGCGTCCGATTTCGAGTACGAATTCCAGCTTGCCGGCATGAACCGCAACCTCAAGCCGGATATTGAAACCCTGTTTCTCACGCCGTCGGATCAGTACATGTTCATTTCGGCCAGCATGATCCGTGAGATTGCACAGCTGGGCGGCGATGTCTCGCCCTTCGTCCACCCATTGGTCGCGGCGCGATTAGGTGAGAAAATAAGTAAAAGCTGATATAACCCGGAGAAAGCCATGGCCATGATGATCACGGACGAATGCATCAACTGCGACGTCTGCCTGCCCGAATGCCCGAACGATGCCATTTCCCAAGGCGACGAGATTTACATCATCGATCCGAACAAATGCACCGAGTGTGTGGGCCATTTCGACACGCCGCAATGCGTCGAGGTGTGCCCCGTCGATTGCATTCCGTTCAATCCGGACTACCCGGAAACCAAGGAACAGTTGCAGGAGAAATTCCTGCGCCTGACTACGGGCAAGTAAGTCCCGGCCGATTCAGGCGGTTCTTGCCAGAGGCGCGCTGGCGAGATTGTCGGCCAGTGCGTCGGCGATGCGCGCGTTGATGCGCGCCAGCTGCTCGATCTGATCGCTCACTGTACCCATCGCGGCATCGAGTTCGGCGATGCGTTCATCCAGCGTCTCGGTCGCCGCATGGATGCGGCTCACGCTGTCCAGACGGCGCTTCAGCTGGATCTTGTGTTCGCGCACCTGGGTTTCCATCGGCGCGATCAGCGCCTTCAGCCAGGATTCGGTTTCGCTGTTGGCGAACTCGAATATCTGCACCACCTTGCTGGCCAGCGTTTCGAAGAAGCGGGCGGTCAGCTGATGCTGGCCGACCGTCAGCATGCTGAACAGCGTGTTGAAGCGTTCATCGAAGATGCGTTCCAGGCGCGCCATTTCCTTGCGGTACTTGGTCAGACTGTGCTCGGGCGGATTGACCATCGCGAGCCCGTGTTCGTCGCTGAACTTCTGGTACATCGCCGTCATCATGGCGCGGATTTCCTGGATGGTCAGCGCGGATGCGTCGAGGTTGTCGTTCAGCTGGCGGAAGAAATGCGTCATCGATTCGCGCAGCCCCGCACTGAAACGGCTCTTTTCCATGGCAAGCCGGGTCTGCTTCACTTCCCGGCGCAGCGTATCCATGCCCAATCGCTGGCGCAGGCTGTCCACCTGTCCCGCGAATACGGTGCGCAGGGCGTTGAATTGCTGCAGGCCACGTTCGAACTGCTGCTTGTCCTCGTTCGCCTTCACCATCATGTGCTGGATCACGTCGCGATTCTTGCCGCGCAGACTTTCCAGTTCGTCCACCTGGTCCTGGATCGTCGCGAGGCGGGCCTCCAGCAGTTCGGTCGTCCGGACTACTACGTCTTCCACGGTGGTCTGCGTCGATTCGCCGACCAGGGCCTGTTTGCAGGGGATCAGTTCCTGCGACAGGGCGGCCTCCAGTTCAGGCAGGCGGCTTTTGGCCAGCAAGGCATCGTCGTGACGCACCTTGGCGACCAGGGCCTTTTGCGCGGAAGCCGGGTAGACCTGACTGGCAGGCAGATCGAGCAGGGCTGCGCTCGCTGCAACCTGCTTGGCGATCTCGGCATCGACCTGATCATCGGTCTTCAATTCGTCCCACAGGCCATCAATCTTGTTCAGTACTACCAGACGTGCGCGGCTGGCACCGAGGACGGGGGCAATATGATGCCGCCAGATTTCGATGTCGGATTTGGTCACGCCGGTGTCCGCTGCGAGCAGAAACAGTACGGCGTGTGCGCTCGGCAACATGCTGAGCGTGAGTTCGGGCTCTGTCCCGATGGCATTCAGGCCCGGTGTGTCAAGTATGACCAGGCCCTGCTTCAACAGCGGATGGGGGAAATTGATGAGGGCATGGCGCCAGCGTGGAATGGCAATGGTGCCATCGCGGCCCAGTGTGCGGGCGGTTTCCTCGTCTTGCGGATCGATAAGACCGTAGGCCTCGGCGGTGGCGGCATCGACCGGTTGGGTGTCGGCGAGTCGCATCAGCACGGTGCTCATCTCCTCGGCGGAATCGAGATTGAGCGGAAATTCGGTCCAGGCATCCGGGTCGCGTTTGAAATCGGCAATGCTGCCCTCGCGTGTCTTGGTCTCGATCGGCAGCAGGCGCAACGCTGGACGGTGGCGCGGATCGAAATACAGCTCGGTGGGACACATGGTCGTGCGCCCCGCCGACGACGGCAGCACGCGCTGGCGGTAGTCGGAAAAAAAGATCGCGTTGATGAGTTCGGACTTGCCACGCGAGAACTCGGCGACGAAAGCCACATTGAGGGTGTCCTCCTGCAGCCGGCCGAGCACCTGGTCAAGACGCAGGTCGGATTCGCCATTGTCGAGACCCTGCGCCGCGAGCCAGGCACGCAAGGCTTCCACGCGCACGAAGAGCGCATCGCGCCAAGCACTGTAATGCTCGAACTCGTCGACCAGCGTGGTGGAAATCATGGGCCGTCCCGCGGATAAGGCTCGGATATTTAACGACATGTTAATGACAAACTTGACGAATGGCGACCTTATGGTCGCCCCGGTCGTTCAGCGCTGGCAGACGGGACAGTAGAAGCTGGCGCGCTGGCTCTGTACGGTGCGCCGGATCGGCGCACCGCACATCTTGCAGGGCAGGCCGGTACGGTCATACACGCGCGTCTGGAGCTGGAAGTAGCCGAGCTCGCCATCGGTGGCGACATAATCGCGCAAGGAACTGCCCCCGGCAGCAATGGCGGCCGCGAGTACCTTCTTGATGGCAGCGGCCAGACGGGCGCAGGCCGGTCGCGACAGGCGACGTGCAGCGGTGCCGGGACGAATCCCGGCGTGGAACAGGGATTCCGATGCGTAGATGTTGCCAACCCCGACCACGACGCTGGCATCCATGATTATTTGCTTGATCGCGCTGCCGCGACGCTGGCACTGTGCGTGGAGATAGCTGCCATCGAAGGCGTCGGTCAGGGGTTCGGGGCCAAGGTGCGCGAGCAGGGGGTGGATCGCCGGTGCGTCGGTGCACAGCACGGCACCGAAACGGCGCGGGTCGCGCAAACGCATGAGAATGCCGTCCTCGAACAGCCAGTCCACGTGGTCGTGTATGCCTGGCGGCTCCTCCGGCCGGGTCAAGCGCAAACTGCCGGACATGCCGAGGTGCACGATCTGGGTCGCGCTGCCGAAATCGAACAGCAGATACTTGCCTCGCCGGTTGATGGCATCGAGGTTGCGGCCGCCGAGCTGGGCCGTCAGGTCGTCGGGCACCGGCCAGCGCAGGTGCGGATTGCGGACGATCACGCGCGCGAGCCGGCGGCCCGCGAGCTGTGGTATCAGTCCGCGGCGGGTGGTTTCGACTTCGGGCAATTCGGGCATGCCGGGATTCTAGCCCGACCGTGAACCTTGCTTGCAGGCTGCCCTCGAAAGCATAGAATCGTCACAGCAACCCACGTCAGGCCATCCATGAAAGCGTTCAAACTCCTTCCTATCACCGCTGCTCTGTTGCTTGCGAGCGCGTGCGGCCAGACCGGGGTACGTGCTTCGCAGCCCGTAGCGGTGGAAACCGAACCCGCCAAGCCGGAAGTCACGGTCGCGCCGGAGGCCGAGGAAACGGCCAAGGCCCATGCCGAAGCGGGCTTGCCCAAGCAGCCGCTGACACCGGATATCCTGTTCAAGTTTCTGGTCGCCGAGGTGGCGGGCCAGCGTGGTGCAATCGGCATTGCGCAGTCCACCTATCTCGATCTTGCCCGCCAGACGCGCGATCCCCGCATCGCACGCCGTGCTGCCGAAGTGTCGATGTTCGCGCGCAACCAGGCCGATGCCCTGGAAGCCACCCGCCTCTGGGCCGGTGCCGAACCCGAATCCGAGCGTGCGCGTCAGACCCTGGCCGCACTGCTGCTGAACGAGGGAAAGCTGGAGGAGGCCGAACCCATCCTGCACGACCTGCTCAAGGCGGAGGGGGGCAATGCCTTCCTGCATCTTTCCGCCATGATGGGCAAGACACGCGACACCAAGGCCGCCCTGGAGCTTGTGGAGCGCCTGGCGGCAGACTCCCCGTCCCTGCCTGAAGCCCATTTTGCGGTGGCCCAGGCTGCGGCCAACGCCGGGCGTCTCGACATGGCCGTCGAGGCCCTGAAACGGGCGGACGACCTACGTGCCGGCTGGGAACCCGCTGCGCTCTTGCGTGCCCAGATCCTGGCTAAAACCTCGCGTGCCGATGCGCTGGCCTTCATGCGCGATTTCCTTGCCGTCCATGCCGGCGCACGCGAGGTGCGGCTCGCCTACGCGCGTACCCTGGTCAACGCCAATCAGTTTCCGGAAGCCCATGCCGAGTTCACCCGGCTCACGCAGGACTTCCCGCGCAATGCCGAAGTGAGCTTTGCCGCAGGACTGCTTTCCCTGCAGATGGGTGATGTGGCCGCCGCGCGCGACCTGCTGACGCAAACGCTGGACTACAATCCGCGTGAACCGGATACGGTCTACTACTATCTTGGCCAGGCCGCCGAACAGATGAAGCAGCCCGCTACCGCAGGAGCGCATTACGCCAAGGTGCAGGGTGGTAATTATCTGGTGTCCGCGCGTGCGCGCCAGGCCGGTATCCTCGCACGTGCCGGCAAACTCGACGAAGCGCGTACGCTGCTCGCCGCAACCCGGGGTGAGAGTGACGCCCAGAACATCCGCTTGATCCAGGCCCAGGCCGAACTGCTGCGCAATGACAAGCAGCACAGCGTGGAATTCGATACCCTGAGCGAGGGCCTCAAGCGTTTCCCGGACGCCCCCGACCTGCTGTACGACCGTGCGATGGCGGCCGAGAAGCTCGGCAAGCTGGATGTGCTGGAAGCCGATCTGCGTCGCGTGATCGCGCTGCGCCCGGAGGATGCGCAAGCCTACAACGCGCTGGGCTACACGCTGGCAGACCGCACTGACCGGCTGGCCGAAGCCGTGGTGCTGCTCGACAAGGCGCTGGCGCTGGCGCCCAACGATCCTTTCATTCTCGACAGCGTCGGCTGGGCGCAATTCCGTTCGGGCAACCTGGCGCGCGCGCAGGAGTACCTCGAACGTGCCTTCAAGATGCGGCCCGACCCCGAAATTGCCGCCCATCTGGGCGAAGTGCTCTGGGCGCGCGGTCAGCACGACGCAGCGGGCAGGCTGTGGCAATCGAGCCTGCAGACCCATCCGCAGAACGAAGTATTGCTGGAAACCCTGCGCCGGCTGAAACCCTGATGCGCTCCCTTCTGGCCGCATGGCTGCCGGCCTTGCTGCTGGTCGCGTGTACATCCGTGCCCGTGCTACCGTCATTGCCGTCCGCCACACCGGCCTCCCGCTGGACTCTTGCGGGCCGCATCGGCATCCAGAGCGAAGCGCAAAGCCTGTCCGGCAATCTGCGCTGGCAGCACCGCCCCGATTTCGATGAGCTTTTGCTGGCGTCGCCGCTCGGACAGGGGGTCGCCCGCATCGAGCGCACTTACAACGGTGTGATGCTCGACGTGCCGGGAGAGGCGTTGCGGATGGCGCCTGACGCCGAAGCCCTCACCCGCGATGCGCTGGGCTACGCTCTGCCGCTCGCCGGCCTTGTCTGGTGGGTGCAGGCCCTGCCCGATCCCGCCCGGCCGTTCGAGGCCAACCGCGATGCGTCAGGGCGGCTGGAGCGCCTGAAGCAGGATGGCTGGACCATCGATTACCTGCAATACGTCGATACTCGTCCGCGCAAGCTGACGCTGAATCGCGAAGGCCTGGAGATTCGTCTCGTGGCGGACGAATGGCAGGCGGAATGAGCCTCTCCTTTCCGGCGCCCGCCAAACTCAACCTGTTCCTGCATGTCGTTGGCCGGCGCGCGGACGGCTATCACCTGTTACAGAGCGTGTTCAGGCTGATCGACCGTGCCGATGTCGTGCACATCGAGCCGCGCGATGACGGCGTGATCGCCCGCCAGGGCGACGTGCCCGGCGTGACGGAGGCGCAGGATCTCACCGTGCGGGCGGCACGTCTGCTGCAAACCCGTGCCCCGGATGGGGCAGGCGTGAACATCCGGCTGGACAAACGTGTGCCCATGGGCGGTGGGCTGGGTGGCGGCAGTTCGGACGCCGCTACCGTGCTGCTGGCACTCAACCGCCTGTGGGAGGTGAACCTGTCGCGTGGCGAACTGCAGTCTCTGGCCTTGCAACTCGGGGCCGACGTGCCGGTCTTCGTGTTTGGTCGCACGGCCTTTGCCGAAGGCGTTGGGGAAATCCTGCATGCGGCGGCGGCGGCGCCTGCGTGGTATGTGGTATTGACACCCCCTGTGCATGTACCGACCGCGTCGGTTTTTGCCGCACCGGAATTGACACGCGACACGCCGCCCCTCAAAATAGCGCCCTTTTCCGCAGGCATGGGTCGGAACGACCTCGAGCCGGTGGTCGTCAAGCGGTATCCCGAAGTGGCCCGTCATCTCGCATGGCTGGCGCAATTCGGCGAGGCGCGAATGACCGGTTCCGGGGCCTGCGTGTTCGCATCGTTCGACACGGAAGACGCGGCGCGTGACGTGCTCCGCCGATTGCCCGGTACGATGCGAGGCTTTGTGGCGCAGGGTCTGGACAGGCATCCTCTGTACGATTTCTGCGCCGAGTAGCACCCGTTGGGGAGTCGCCAAGTGGTAAGGCATCGGATTTTGATTCCGACATTCGTAGGTTCGATCCCTACCTCCCCAGCCAAGATTGAATCAGCAGCCGCCGGGAAGGCGGCTGTTTTTGTTGTTGTCTCGCCCAACCGCCGGAGACTCGCGTGTCCATAGACAATCTGATGGTGTTTACGGGGAATGCCAACCCCCGTCTGGCCAGCGATGTGGTGCGCCATCTCAATATCCACCTGGGACGCGCCACGGTGTCGCGCTTCTCGGACGGCGAGGTGATGGTCGAGATCCTGGAAAACGTGCGCGGCAAGGACGTGTTCGTGCTGCAATCGACTTGCCAGCCGACCAACGATACCTTGATGGAAGTAATGGTGATGGTCGATGCGCTGAAGCGGGCTTCGGCCGGGCGGATCACCGCGGCCATCCCCTACTATGGCTACGCGCGACAGGACCGCCGCACCCGCTCGGCACGGGTGGCGATCACCGCCAAGGTGGTGGCGAACATGCTGCAGGGCGTGGGCATCGACCGGCTGCTGACGATGGACTTGCACTCCGACCAGATTCAAGGCTTTTTCGACATCCCGGTCGATAACATCTATTCCAGCCCGATCCTGCTGGGAGACATCTGGAAGCGTAACCATCCCAACCTGATGGTGGTGTCCCCGGACGTGGGCGGGGTAGTGCGGGCGCGGGCGATCGCCAAGCGCCTGGAATGCGATCTGGCGATCATCGACAAGCGGCGTCCCAAGCCCAACGTGGCGAAGGTGATGCACATCATCGGCGACGTGAAGGATCGTACCTGCATCATAATGGACGACATGGTCGATACCGCGAACACGCTGTGCGAGGCGGCCAATGCCCTGAAGGAGCACGGCGCCAAGAAAGTCATGGCCTATTGCACGCACGGCGTGCTTTCGGGCGCGGCGGCGGAACGCATTGCGGGCTCGGCGATGGACGAACTGGTGGTGACCGACACCATTCCGCTGCGTGATGATGCGCGTGCGTGCACGAAAATCCGGCAATTGTCGGTGGCTGAACTGCTGGCGGAAACCATCCGCCGCATCAGCAACGAGGATTCCGTCAGTTCGCTGTTCATCGAATAGCGAACTGGTTGAATGCCCCTGGTCGCGGGGGCTTTTATGTCAATTTTGGAGAAATTTCATGGAAATCGAAGTCATTGCTTTCAAACGCGAAGCGCAGGGATCGAGTGCGAGCCGCCGCCTGCGCCGCGCCGGCAAGGTCCCGGGCATCGTCTACGGCGGCACCGCCTCGCCGATGCAGATCGAGCTGGATCACAACGCCCTCTACCATGCCCTGCGCAAGGAAGCCTTCCATGCCTCCGTGCTGACGCTTACCGTCGACGGCAACAGGGAATCTGTCCTGCTGCGCGACACCCAGTGGCATCCCTACAAGCAGCAGGTGCTGCACGTGGACTTCCAGCGCGTCGACAAGGACCACAAGATCCACGTCAAGGTGCCGCTGCACTTCCTCAACGCCGAGACGGCCCCTGGCGTGAAGCTGGGTGGCGGCAAGCCGCACCACATCGTGAACGAACTCGATGTGCAGTGTCTGCCCGGCAGCCTGCCAGAATTCATCGAAGTGGACATGGGCAAGCTTGAAGTCGGACATTCCATCCACGCCAACGACCTCGTGCTGCCTGCCGGCGTTGAACTGGTGCCGCACCTCAAGGCTGAAAACCCCGCGGTCGCGTCGATCAACGCGCCCAAGGGCGGTGCGGCCGAAGAAACGCCCGCTGCGCCCGAGGCCTAAGGCGACTGCGCGTCGCCGGTCGGATCCGGCGCGTGCATCGCGTGCGGCATGACTGCGCCAGCGCCCCGCCTCATCGTCGGTCTCGGCAACCCCGGGCGCGACTACGAAGAAACCCGGCACAATGCCGGGTTTTGGTTTTGCGCGCGCCTAGCGCAGGACTGGCGGGCAGCGCTCGCCCACGAATCGCGCTTTCACGGCATCGTGGGCCGGCATGGAGCGCTCTGGATGCTGTTGCCGCAGACCTACATGAACCGCTCGGGACAGGCTGTCGGTGCGCTGGCGCGCTTTCATCGCATCGCGCCGAGCGAAATCCTGGTCGTGCACGATGAGCTCGACATTCCCCCCGGCCACTTGCGGTTGAAGTTCGGCGGCGGCATGGGTGGGCATAATGGCCTCAAGGACATTACCGCCCACCTCGGCACGCAGGATTACTGGCGCCTGCGCATCGGAATCGGCCATCCGGGCGATCGCAGCGAGGTCGCGAATTTCGTGTTGAAGCCGCCGCGCCGTGAGGAGCAGTCCGAGATCGACGCGGCCATTGGTCGCGCGTTGCAGCTCTGGCCGCTGATCGAGAGGGGCGACTGGAACGCCGCGGCGCAGCGTGCCAATACCACCCCCAAGCCCGCCCCGGCAAAACCCACACAGGAAACCCCATGAGTCTCAAATGCGGCATCGTCGGATTGCCCAACGTCGGCAAATCCACGCTTTTCAACGCGTTGACCCAGGCGGGCATCGCGGCGGAGAACTATCCTTTCTGCACCATCGAACCCAATACCGGCGTGGTTGAGGTACCCGATCCGCGCCTTGCGCAACTGGCTGACATCATCCAGCCGCAGAAGGTCGTGCCTGCCATCGTCGAGTTTGTCGATATCGCCGGCCTGGTTGCGGGCGCTTCCAAGGGGGAAGGGCTGGGCAACCAGTTCCTCGCCAACATCCGTGAAACGGATGCGATCTGCCACGTTGTGCGCTGTTTCCACAACGAAAATGTCATACATGTTGCGGGCAAGATCGACCCGCTCTCGGACGTGGAGACCATTGCCACCGAGCTGGCGCTTGCCGACCTCGCCAGTGCCGAGAAAGCGCTCGTGCGGTACGAAAAACCTGCTCGTGCCGGTGACAAGGAGGCGCAGAAGATGGTCGCCGCACTGAAACCCGTGGTCGAGACGCTGAACCAGGGGCGGCCAGCACGCGCTGCCGGACTCGACAGGGACGGGCTGGCGGCTATCAAGCCGCTGTGCCTGATGACCCTGAAGCCCACACTCTACGTGGCCAATGTCAGCGAGGACGGTTTCCATGACAATCCCATGCTCGAAGCACTCAGAGCCCATGCGGCCAGGGAAGGGGCGCCCGTCGTACCGGTCTGCGCGGCGCTGGAAGCCGAATTGCAGGAACTGTCGCCCGAAGACCGCGTGGAGTACCTCAAGGAGCTGGGCTGGGATGAGCCCGGACTCAACCGCCTCATCCGCGCCGCATATGATCTGCTGGGCCTGCAGACCTATTTCACCGCGGGGGTGAAGGAGGTGCGTGCCTGGACCATCCACAAGGGCGACACTGCGCCACAGGCGGCCGGTGTCATCCACACTGATTTCGAACGCGGTTTCATTCGTGCCCAGACGATCGCCTTCGAGGATTTTATCGCCTGCAAGGGCGAGGCGGGGGCAAAGGAAGCCGGGAAAATGCGCGCCGAGGGCAAAGAGTATGTCGTCCGGGACGGCGATGTCATGAATTTCCTCTTCAATGTGTGAGGCGGTGTTTGACAGGCTTTCCGTAAGCCCCCTATAATCTCGCGCTTCGTTTGGGTGGGGTTCCCGAGCGGTCAAAGGGATCAGACTGTAAATCTGACGGCACTGCCTTCGAAGGTTCGAATCCTTCCCCCACCACCAGATTTATTTGCAGTTCGAGCAGGGCGAAGCGGGTGGAGCGTGGTTGTTGACGCTTTAGCGGCTTTCACTACCACGGCCTACTCCTTGCGGGTGTAGCTCAATGGTAGAGCTGAAGCCTTCCAAGCTTAAGACGAGGGTTCGATTCCCTTCACCCGCTCCAGTTTTTGTATATGGGCTAGACGGTTGTTGGTCCATAGGCCCATGTAGCTCAGTGGCAGAGCACTCCCTTGGTAAGGGAGAGGTCGGCAGTTCAATCCTGCCCATGGGCACCAGTTATGGTGTTGCCCGACCCTGGGGCGCACCGGTGTTGCAAGACGCTGCGAGGCAGCGTCAGCTTTGATTGATTGGCACTTGTCGGGATCGACGCATCATTTACTTGTTACTTGTTGAGGGGTACTTGAAATGGCTAAGGAAAAGTTCGAGCGGACCAAACCGCACGTAAACGTAGGGACCATTGGGCACGTTGACCACGGCAAGACCACCTTGACCGCGGCGATCACCACCATTCTGGCGAAGAAATTTGGTGGTGCGGCGAAGAAGTACGACGAGATTGATTCCTCGCCCGAAGAGAAGGCGCGCGGCATCACCATCAACACCGCCCACGTCGAATACGAGACTGCCAATCGCCACTACGCCCACGTTGACTGCCCTGGCCACGCTGACTACGTCAAGAACATGATCACTGGTGCGGCCCAGATGGACGGTGCCATTCTTGTTGTTTCCTCCGCCGACGGCCCCATGCCCCAGACCCGCGAGCACATCCTGCTTGCCCGTCAGGTTGGCGTGCCCTACATCATTGTCTACATGAACAAGGCCGACATGGTCGACGACGCCGAACTGCTCGAGCTCGTCGAAATGGAAATCCGTGAACTCCTGTCCAAGTACGACTTTCCGGGCGATGACACCCCCATCATCATCGGTTCTGCCCTGAAGGCTCTCGAAGGCGACCAGAGCGACATTGGCGAGCCCAGCATCTTCAAGCTGGCCGAAGCCCTTGACAGCTACATCCCCGAGCCCGAGCGTGCCATCGACAAGCCCTTCCTCATGCCTGTCGAAGACGTCTTCTCCATCTCTGGTCGCGGCACCGTTGTGACGGGTCGTGTCGAGCGCGGCATCATCAAGGTTGGCGAAGAAATCGAAATTGTCGGCATCAAGCCCACCCTCAAGACCACCTGCACCGGCGTCGAGATGTTCAGGAAGCTTCTGGACCAGGGTCAGGCGGGCGACAACGTCGGCGTTCTGCTGCGCGGCACCAAGCGTGAAGAAGTCGAGCGCGGCCAGGTTCTGGCCAAGCCGGGTTCCATCAAGCCGCACACCAAGTTCTCGGCCGAGATCTACGTTCTGTCCAAGGACGAAGGTGGTCGTCACACCCCCTTCTTCAACGGCTACCGTCCGCAGTTCTACTTCCGGACCACTGACGTCACGGGTGCCATCGAGCTGCCTGCGGGTACTGAAATGGTTATGCCTGGCGACAACGTGAGCATCAAGGTGAACCTGATTGCGCCGATCGCCATGGACGAAGGCCTGCGTTTCGCGATCCGCGAAGGCGGTCGTACCGTCGGCGCCGGCGTCGTGGCCAAGATCGAAGAGTAAGGCGAGAGCCTCAAGGCGGGCGTCGTTTGCCCGCCTGTAGTAATACAGGCCAATAGCTCAATTGGTAGAGCGTCGGTCTCCAAAACCGAAGGTTGGGGGTTCGAGACCCTCTTGGCCTGCCACAGGATAAGCGCCCAGGCGCACAGCATTCATGGCTGACAAAATCAAGTTGCTGGTTGCGGTACTGCTGGTCATCGCAGGGGTGGCCGGCTTTTATTTTTTTGCAGACGCGCCGACCGTGGTGCGCGTGCTGTCGGTGATCGGCGGTCTGGTTCTGGGTGGCGTGGTGGCGGGCCTGTCCTCGCCGGGCAAGCGCTTCTACAAGTTCGCGCTGGAATCGCGCGACGAGGCCAAGAAGGTTGTCTGGCCGACGCGCAAGGAAACGTTGCAGATGACCGGTGTCGTGATGGCGTTCGTTGTCGTCATGGCCTTGTTCCTGTGGGCGGTTGACGGCATTTTGTTGTGGCTGGTGAAGCTGGCCATGGGACAGGGGAGTTGAGCATGCGGTGGTATGTGGTTCATGCCTATTCCGGCTTCGAGAAAAGCGTGGCGCGCAACCTGGCCGAGCGGATCGAGCGCGCCGGCATGAAGGATCGCTTTGGCGAAATCCTGGTGCCGGTGGAAGAAGTGGTCGAGATGAAGGCGGGGCAGAAAAAAACTGCCGAGCGCAAGTTCTTCCCCGGCTATGTGCTGGTCCAGATGGAAATGGACGACGATACCTGGCATCTGGTGAAGAGCACGCCCAAGGTCACGGGCTTCGTCGGTGGAACGGCAACCCGGCCGGCGCCCATCTCCGAAAAGGAGGTGCAGGCCATTCTCGATCAGATGCGCGAGGGTGTGGAGAAGCCCAAGCCCAAGGTCTTGTTCGAGGTTGGCGAGACGGTGCGCGTCATCGATGGGCCGTTTACCGACTTCAATGGCAACGTCGAAGAAGTGAACTACGACAAGAGCAAGCTGCGCGTGTCGGTGATGATTTTCGGGCGTGCGACGCCCGTCGAACTGGGCTTCGGCCAGGTCGAGAAGAGCTGATTTCCGTCACGGCGGAAACGGCGGGCAGTTCCGGTTCGCCGGAGAGGAGCGTAAGTAGGGCAACCGAACGCGCGTTGGTACTCACATTTTAGGAGCCATCATGGCAAAGAAGATTGTCGGCTACATCAAGCTGCAAGTGCCGGCGGGTAAAGCGAACCCGTCGCCCCCCATCGGTCCCGCGCTGGGTCAGCGCGGCCTGAACATCATGGAATTCTGCAAGGCGTTCAACGCCAAGACGCAGGGCATGGAGCCCGGCCTGCCGATTCCGGTGGTGATCACCGCCTTCGCGGACAAGAGCTTCACCTTCATCATGAAGACGCCGCCTGCGACGGTGCTCATCAAGAAGGCTATCAAGCTCGACAAGGGCAGTTCGAAGCCGCACGTGGACAAGGTCGGCACGATCACCCGCGCGCAACTGGAAGAAATCGCCAAGACCAAGGAACCCGACCTGACCGCCGCCGACATGGACGCCGCCGTGCGCACGATCGCCGGTACCGCGCGTTCCATGGGCATCATCGTGGAGGGTGTCTGACATGGCTAACGTATCCAAGCGCATGCGCGCAATCAAGGAAAAGATCGACCGCACTCGCAACTACCCGGTGGTCGATGCGCTGCAACTGGTCAAGGAGACGGCAACCGCCAAATTCGACGAATCGGTCGACGTCGCCATCAACCTTGGCGTCGATGCACGCAAATCCGACCAGATGGTGCGGGGTGCCGTAGTCCTGCCCAAAGGGATCGGCAAGACTGTACGCGTCGCCGTCTTCGCCCAGGGCGACAATGCCCAGAAGGCAAAGGACGCTGGCGCTGACATCGTCGGCTTCGACGATCTGGCGGCCGAGATCAAGGGTGGCCGCATGGACTTCGACGTGGTGATCGCAACGCCGGATGCGATGCGTGTCGTCGGCCAGCTTGGCCAGGTGTTGGGCCCGCGCGGCCTGATGCCGAACCCCAAGGTCGGCACCGTGTCGCCCGATGTGGTCGGCGCCGTGAAGAACGCCAAGGCCGGTCAGGTGCAGTACCGCACCGACAAGGGCGGCATCGTGCATTGCACCATCGGCCGCGCTTCGTTCAGCGTGGAAGACCTGAAGGAAAATCTGGTGGCGCTGCTGGATGCGCTGCAGCGCGCCAAGCCGGCAAGTTCCAAGGGAATCTATTTCAAGCGTCTGTCGGTGTCGTCCACCATGGGCGTGGGCGTGCGGGTCGACCAGGCCAGCGTCAACGCGTAATGATCACGCCGGACAGCCAGCTGGCTATCCGGCAACAAGAACTTTGGGCCGCCGTGTCTGCAGTTGGGGCGCGGCGGGTTGTCAAAGACCGTAGGCACTCGCAGGGGTTTAATTCCGGCGAGCGGGAAATGGGTGACTCGTCCTCTGTTTTTCGTCAGCCGGAACCTACGCAGATGGCGTTCCCCAGCAGGATTTTCCTGTCAAGGTCGCCAGCCGGGGCGGGCAACGCCCTGTAACTGAGAAGGAGGCAAGACCTTGAGTCTGAATCTTGAAGAAAAGAAAGCCGTCGTTGCCGAGGTTTCCGCGCAGGTTGCGGGTGCCCAGACGGTTGTCGTTGCCGAGTACCGTGGCATCACCGTGGAAGACATGACCCAGCTGCGCGTGAAAGCGCGCAAGGAAGGTGTCTATCTGCGCGTGCTGAAAAACACGCTGGTACGTCGCGCGATTGCGGATACGCCGTTCGCGGGCATTTCCGACCAACTGGTCGGGCCGCTTGCCTACGGCATTTCCAAGGATCCCGTGGCCGCCGCCAAGGTGATGCACGAGTTCGCCAAGGGCAACGAGAAGTTCGTCGTCAAGGCCGGTGCCATGCCCAACTTCGTCATGTCCGCCAAGGACGTGGGGAATCTGGCCAGCATGCCCAGCCGCGAAGAACTGCTCGCCAAGCTCCTGGGCACCATGCAGGCCCCGGTCGCGCAATTCGTCCGCACCCTCAACGAGGTGCCGACGAAATTCGTGCGCGGCCTGGCTGCGGTCCGCGACAAGCAGGCTGCCTAAACCCGTATTGCGGGTGACGCAGTCTGTCGACAACCGAATCGACGATATTGTTTTTTAATCTGAAGCACATTTGACAGGAGTAACAAACATGGCTGTTGCAAAAGCTGACATTCTGGACGCCATCGCCAACATGACCGTCCTCGAGCTGTCCGAGCTCATCAAGGAAATGGAAGAGAAGTTCGGCGTTTCTGCCGCCGCTGCCGCGGTTGCCGTGGCTGCTCCGGCCGCCGGTGGCGGTGCTGCCGCTGCTGCTGAAGAGCAGACCGAATTCACCGTCGTTCTGGCCGCTGCCGGCGAGAAGAAGGTGGAAGTCATCAAGGTCGTGCGTGCTGCCACCGGCCTGGGCCTGAAGGAAGCCAAGGACCTGGTCGACGGTGCGCCGAAGCCGGTGAAGGAAGGCATCGCCAAGGCAGACGCCGAGGCATTGAAGAAGCAGCTGGAAGAAGCGGGCGCCAAGGTCGAAGTCAAGTAAGTCATCGGCTTTCAGGACGGTGCGCATGTGTGCCGTCCGTTTCCGGAGACAGATTGAGTTCGACCGCCTGCCGCGGGGAAACCCGCGGCACACGCAAGCAGCACATACCCGGAACCCGGAATCGGCTTCCGGGTCGTTTGCTTTTTGCGTGTGCCCTATCACATCGCCAGGCCGTAACCCGCGTGCCCGTTGGCCCCTGATCGTCAAGGAGATCCCATGGCTTATACCTTTACCGAGAAAAAACGTCTGCGCAAGAGCTTTGCTAGCCGGACCAACACCCTTCCGGTGCCGTTTCTTCTGGCGACACAGCTTGAATCCTACCGAGCCTTCCTGCAGGAGGGGCGCTCGAAGGAAGAGCGTCTGAACGAAGGCCTGCAGGCTGCGTTTACCTCGATCTTTCCCATCGTCAGCCACAGCGGCAACGCGCGCCTGGAGTATGTGAACTACACGCTCGGCGAACCGGTATTCGACATCAAGGAATGCCAGCAGCGCGGTCTTACCTATTGCGCGCCCCTGCGCGCCAAGGTGCGCCTCGTGATCATGGACAAGGAAGCCTCCAAGCCGACCATCAAGGAGGTCAAGGAGCAGGAAGTCTACATGGGTGAAATTCCGCTCATGACGCCGACCGGCTCCTTCGTCATCAACGGCACCGAGCGCGTGATCGTTTCGCAGCTGCACCGCTCGCCTGGCGTGTTCTTCGAACACGACCGCGGCAAGACCCACAGCTCGGGCAAGCTGCTGTTCTCGGCGCGCGTGATTCCCTACCGCGGCTCGTGGCTGGACTTCGAATTCGACGCCAAGGACATCCTGTTCTTCCGCGTCGACCGCCGCCGCAAGATGCCGGTGACCATCCTGCTGAAGGCGCTGGGCTATACGCCCGAGACGATCCTTGATGCCTTCTTCAGCAAGGATACGTTCTACATCAACAGCCAGGGCGTGCAGTTCGAACTGGTGCCCGAGCGCCTGCGCGGCGAGATCGCACGTTTCGACATCTGCGGCAAGGATGACCACGTCATCGTGGCCAAGGACAAGCGCATCACCGCCAAACACATTCGCGAGCTGGATGCGGCAGGCGTGAAGAAGTGGGCCGTGCCGGCCGAATTTGTCGTTGGCCGCGTGCTCGCGCATGACGTGATCGACAAGGGCACGGGTGAACTCGTCGCGCGCGCCAACGACGAGATCACCGAGGATCTGCTGAAGAAACTCGCCGCAGCCGGCATCGACAAGTTCCAGACGCTGTATACCAATGACCTGGATCACGGCCCTTTCATCTCGCAGACCCTGCGTACCGACGACACCACCGACGAATACGCAGCCAAGGTCGCGATCTACCGCATGATGCGCCCGGGCGAGCCACCGACCGAGGATGCGGTGAACGCCCTGTTCGGCAATCTTTTCTTCAGCGAGGAACGCTACGACCTGTCGGCCGTCGGCCGCATGAAGTTCAACCGCCGCATCGGCCGCGACGAGCTGACCGGTGCCGGCACCCTGTCGACCGAGGATATCGTTGCGGTCATCAAGATCCTGGTCGAGCTGCGCAACGGTCGCGGCGAGATCGATGATATCGACCACCTCGGCAACCGCCGCGTGCGCTCGGTGGGCGAACTGGCGGAGAACCAGTTCCGGGCCGGCCTCGTGCGCGTCGAGCGCGCGGTGCGCGAGCGCCTGTCGCAGGCCGAGTCCGACAACCTGATGCCGCACGACCTCATCAACGCCAAGCCCGTGTCCGCCGCGATCAAGGAGTTCTTTGGATCGTCGCAACTGTCGCAGTTCATGGACCAGACCAATCCGCTGTCCGAGATCACGCACAAGCGCCGCGTCTCGGCGCTGGGCCCCGGCGGCCTGACCCGCGAGCGCGCAGGCTTCGAGGTGCGCGACGTGCATCCGACGCACTACGGCCGCGTGTGCCCGATCGAAACGCCGGAAGGCCCGAACATCGGCCTGATCAACTCTCTGGCCCTGTTTGCCCGCACCAACTGGTACGGCTTCATCGAAACGCCGTACCGCAAGGTCGTCGACAACAAGGTGACGGACGAGATTCATTACCTGTCCGCGATCGAGGAAAGCAAGTTCGTGATCGCGCAGGCCAACGCCGAACTCGACGCCAAGGGCAGGTTCAAGGATGACCTGGTGTCCTGCCGCCACAAGAACGAATTCACCCTGTCGAGTCCGGACAAGATCGAATACATGGACGTTGCGCCGGCGCAGATCGTCTCGGTGGCCGCTTCTCTGATACCGTTCCTGGAGCATGACGACGCGAACCGTGCGTTGATGGGTTCGAACATGCAGCGCCAGGCCGTGCCCTGCCTGCGTCCCGAGAAGCCTTTCGTGGGCACCGGCATCGAACGCACCGCAGCAGTCGATTCCGGTACGGTCGTCACCGCGTACCGCGGCGGCGTGGTCGATTACGTCGATGCGGGCCGTATCGTGATCCGCGTGCACGACGAGGAGGCGAAATCGGGCGAGGTCGGCGTCGATATCTATTCGCTGATCAAGTACACCCGTTCCAACCAGAACACCAACATCAACCAGCGTCCGCTGGTGAAGGTGGGCGATGTCATCGCGCGCGGCGACGTCATCGCGGACGGCGCATCGACCGACATGGGCGAGCTTGCGCTGGGCCAGAACATGCTGGTCGCGTTCATGCCGTGGAACGGCTACAACTTCGAAGACTCGATTCTCATCAACGAGAAGGTCGTTGCCGAGGACCGCTATACCTCGATCCACATCGAGGAGCTCTCGGTGGTGGCGCGCGACACCAAGCTCGGGCCCGAGGAAATCACCCGTGACATCTCCAACCTCGCCGAGCGCCAGCTCGCGCGTCTGGACGAGTCCGGCATCATCGCGATCGGTGCCGAGGTCGAGGCCGGTGACGTGCTGGTCGGCAAGGTCACGCCCAAGGGCGAAACCCAACTGACGCCGGAAGAGAAGCTCTTGCGCGCGATTTTCGGCGAGAAGGCCTCCGACGTGAAGGACACCTCGCTCAAGGTGCCGTCGGGCATGTCCGGCGTCGTCATCGACGTGCAGGTGTTTACCCGCGAGGGCATCGAGCGTGACAAGCGTGCCCAGTCGATCATCGATACCCAGCTTGCCGAGTACAAGAAAGACCTGACAGACCGCATGCGGATCGTCGAGGACGATACCTTCGCCCGCCTGGAGAAGCTCTTGCACCTTAAGGTCGCCAACGGGGGCCCGAAGAAGCTCGCCAAGGGCAGCAAGGTGACAAAGGAATATCTGGAGTCGCTCAACCGCCACGACTGGTTCGATATCCGCCTGGCCGACGATGAAGCCAGCCGTCAGGTCGAAGCCATCAAGGACAGCCTCGCGCAGAAGCGTGTCGAGTTCGATGCCATGTTCGAGGAAAAGAAGAAGAAGCTGACTGCCGGCGACGAACTGCCACCTGGTGTGCAGAAGATGGTCAAGGTTTATCTGGCGGTGAAGCGCCGCCTGCAGCCCGGCGACAAGATGGCCGGCCGTCACGGCAACAAGGGTGTGGTGTCCAAGATCGTGCCGGTCGAGGACATGCCCTTCATGGCCGACGGCCGTCCGGTCGACATCGTGCTGAATCCGCTCGGTGTGCCGTCGCGGATGAACGTCGGCCAGATCCTGGAGACCCACCTCGGCTGGGCCGCAAAAGGCCTGGGCGAGCAGATCGGTCGCATGCTGGCGGCGCAGACCAAGAGCATGGTCAAGGAGCTGCGTGCCTTCCTCAAGGACATCTACAACCAGTCCGGCAAACCCGAGGACATCGACGATTTCAGCGACGACGAGATCATCGAGCTTGCACGGCATCTGTCGAAGGGCGTGCCCTTCGCCTCGCCGGTGTTCGATGGTGCCTCCGAAGAGGAAATCCGCCGCATGCTGAAACTCGCCGGCCTGCCCGAAGGCGGCCAGGTGCAGCTCTACGACGGCCGCACCGGCGAAGCCTTCGACCGCGAAGTTACGGTGGGCTACAAGCATGTGCTGAAGCTGCATCACCTGGTCGACGACAAGATGCATGCCCGTTCCACCGGCCCGTACTCGCTGGTTACCCAGCAGCCGCTGGGCGGCAAGGCACAGTTCGGCGGCCAGCGCTTCGGCGAAATGGAAGTGTGGGCGCTGGAGGCCTACGGTGCGTCCTACGTGCTGCAGGAAATGCTGACGGTGAAGTCCGACGATGTGAATGGCCGGACCAAGGTGTACGAGAACATCGTCAAGGGCGACCACAAGATCGAGGCGGGCATGCCGGAATCCTTCAACGTGCTGGTGAAGGAAATCCGCTCGCTGGGCATCGACATCGATCTGGAACGTTATTAATTTAGGGGTGAGGACACAGCCATGAAAGCACTGTTGGATCTATTCAAGCAGGCCACCCACGAGGAAGAATTCGACGCCATCAAGATCGGCCTGGCGTCGCCGGAGAAAATCCGTTCCTGGTCGTACGGCGAAGTGAAGAAGCCGGAGACGATCAACTACCGTACTTTCAAGCCGGAACGCGACGGCCTGTTCTGCGCCAAGATCTTCGGTCCGGTCAAGGACTACGAGTGCTTGTGCGGCAAGTACAAGCGCCTGAAGCACCGCGGCGTGATCTGCGAGAAGTGCGGCGTCGAGGTCACGCTTTCCAAGGTGCGCCGCGAGCGCATGGGCCACATCGAACTGGCCAGCCCGGTCGCGCATATCTGGTTCCTGAAGAGCCTGCCGAGCCGTCTGGGCATGGTGCTCGACATGACGCTGCGCGATATCGAGCGCGTGCTCTACTTCGAAGGCTTCGTCGTGGTCGAGCCAGGCATGACCCCGCTCAACAAGGGCCAGTTGCTCACCGAGGAAGACTACCTCGCCAAACTGGAAGAGTACGGCGACGAATTCAAGGCCCTGATGGGTGCCGAGGCCGTGCGCGAACTGCTACGCGGCATCGACCTGCATACCGAGGTCGAAAGCCTGCACTCGGAAATCAGCAAGACCGGCTCCGACACCAAGCTGAAGAAGCTTTCCAAGCGCCTGAAGATTCTCGAGGGCTTCCAGAAATCCGGCATCAAGCCCGAGTGGATGATCCTCGAAGTGCTGCCGGTGCTGCCGCCCGAGTTGCGTCCGCTGGTGCCGCTGGATGGCGGCCGTTTCGCCACGTCAGACCTGAACGATCTGTACCGTCGCGTCATCAACCGCAACAACCGTTTGAAGCGCCTGCTCGAACTGAAGGCACCGGAAATCATCGTGCGCAACGAAAAGCGCATGCTGCAGGAAGCGGTCGATTCGTTGTTGGACAACGGCCGCCGCGGCAAGGCGATGACCGGTGCCAACAAGCGTCCGTTGAAGTCGCTGGCCGACATGATCAAGGGCAAGAGCGGTCGTTTCCGCCAGAACCTGCTGGGCAAGCGCGTCGATTATTCCGGCCGCTCGGTCATCGTGGTCGGCCCGACGCTGAAGCTGCATCAGTGCGGCCTGCCGAAGAAGATGGCGCTCGAGCTGTTCAAGCCCTTCATCTTCAACCGTCTCGAGGTGCTCGGCCTGGCGACCACGATCAAGGCCGCCAAGAAGATGGTGGAGGATGAGGAACCGATCGTGTGGGATCTCTTGGAAGAGGTCATCCGCGAACATCCGGTGATGCTGAACCGCGCGCCGACGCTGCACCGCCTGGGCATCCAGGCCTTCGAGCCGGTGCTGATCGAAGGCAAGGCGATCCAGCTGCACCCGCTGGTCTGCGCCGCGTTCAACGCCGACTTCGACGGTGACCAGATGGCCGTCCACGTGCCGCTGTCGCTGGAAGCCCAGGCCGAGGCCCGCACCCTCATGCTGGCATCGAACAACGTGCTGTCGCCGGCCAACGGCGAGCCGATCATCGTGCCGTCGCAGGACATCGTTCTGGGCCTGTACTACATGACGCGCGAGAAGGTGAATGCCAAGGGCGAGGGCATGCTGTTCGCCGACGTCACCGAGGCGCGCCGTGCCTACGACAACCGCGAGGCCGAGCTGCACGCCCGGGTGACGGTGCGCATCAAGGAAGTCACCCTGGATGAGAACCGCAACCGTGTCGAAACGATCAAGCGTGTGGAGACCACGCTGGGCCGTGCCCTGCTGTCCGAAATCCTGCCGCCGGGCCTGCCGTTCAGCTACGTCGACAAGGCGCTGAAGAAGAAGGAAATCTCCCGGCTCATCAATGCCAGCTTCCGCCGCTGCGGGCTGCGAGAGACGGTGATCTTCGCCGACAGGCTGATGTACACCGGCTTCACTTTCGCCACCCGCGCCGGCATGTCGATCGCGATCAAGGACATGCTGATCCCGGGCGAGAAGGATCAGATCCTCGATGCCGCCGAGGCCGAGGTGAAGGAAATCGAATCGCAGTACACCTCCGGCCTGGTGACCCAGGGCGAGCGCTACAACAAGGTGGTCGACATCTGGGGCCGCGCCGGCGATGCCGTGGCCAAGGCGATGATGGCGCAGCTGGGCGGCGAGAAGGTCCTTGACCGTACCGGTAAGGAAGTGACGCAGGAATCCTTCAATGCGATTTACATGATGGCCGACTCCGGCGCACGGGGTTCTGCCGCACAGATCCGTCAGCTGGCCGGCATGCGCGGCCTGATGGCGAAGCCGGACGGATCGATCATCGAGACCCCGATCACGGCGAACTTCCGCGAAGGCCTGAACATGCTTCAGTACTTCATCTCCACACATGGCGCGCGCAAGGGCCTCGCCGATACCGCGCTGAAGACCGCGAACTCCGGCTACCTGACCCGCCGTCTGGTCGATGTGACTCAGGATCTGGTCGTGACCGAAGAGGATTGCGGTACCAAGAACGGTCTGGCCGTGAAAGCGCTGGTCGAGGGGGGCGAAGTCGTCGAGCCCTTGCGCGAGCGTATCCTTGGCCGCGTTGCCGCGAGTGACATCATCAATCCCGAAACGCAGGAGACCGTGTTCGAGGCCGGAACGCTGCTGTCCGAAGACGTGGTCGATACCATCGAGGCACTGGGCATCGACGAGGTCAAGGTGCGCACCCCGCTGACCTGCGAAACCCGTTACGGCCTGTGCGCCAAGTGCTATGGCCGCGACCTGGGCCGTGGCTACCTGGTCAACGTTGGCGAGGCAGTCGGCGTCATCGCTGCACAGTCGATCGGTGAGCCGGGCACGCAGCTCACCATGCGGACCTTTCACATCGGCGGTGCTGCGTCGCGGGCGGCTGCAGCCAGCCAGTTGGAGGCCAAGTCGAATGGTACGGTGCAATACACCGCCGCCATGCGCTACGTGACCAATGCACGCAAGGAACTGGTTGCAATCTCCCGCAGCGGCGAGATCCTCATCGCCGACGACAGCGGTCGCGAGCGGGAGCGTCACAAGGTGCCCTACGGGGCGACCCTGATGGTGACCGACGGCGCCAAGATCAAGGCCGGCGCCGTGCTGGCGACCTGGGATCCGCATACCCGTCCGATCATCACCGAATACGCCGGTCACGTGCGCTTCGAGAACGTCGAGGAGGGCGTGACCGTGGCCAAGCAGGTGGACGACGTGACCGGCCTTTCCACGCTGGTGGTCATTGATCCCAAGCGCAAGGGGACCAGCGCCAAGGGTGTGCGCCCGCAGGTCAAGCTGCTCGACGAGACCGGCAAGGAGATCAAGATCGCCGGCACCGATACGCTGGTGAACATTACCTTCCAGATCGGTTCGATCATCACCGTGAAGGATGGCCAGGACGTATCCGTCGGCGATGTGCTCGCGCGCATCCCGCAGGAAACCTCGAAAACCCGCGACATCACCGGCGGTCTGCCGCGCGTGGCCGAGCTGTTCGAGGCGCGTTCGCCCAAGGACGCCGGCGTGCTGGCGGAAGTCACCGGAACGGTGTCGTTCGGCAAGGACACCAAGGGCAAGCAGCGTCTGGTCATTACCGATCTCGACGGCGTGCCGCACGAGTATCTGATTACCAAGGAAAAGCATGTGACCGCCCACGACGGCCAGATCGTCCAGAAGGGCGAAATGATCGTCGACGGCCCGGTGGACCCGCACGACATCCTGCGTCTGCAGGGGGTCGAGGCGCTGGCACGCTACATCACCGACGAGGTGCAGGACGTCTATCGTCTGCAGGGTGTGAAGATCAACGACAAGCACATCGAGGTGATCGTGCGCCAGATGCTGCGCCGCGTCACCGTGGCGGATCCAGGCGATACCGGTCTGATTCCGGGCGAGCAGATCGAAAAGTCGGAGGTGCTGCAACTCAACGACGAGATGCTCGCTGCGGGCAAGCAGGCTGCCACGTACGATCCTATCCTGCTCGGCATCACCAAGGCCTCGCTGTCGACGGACTCCTTCATCTCGGCAGCGTCCTTCCAGGAAACCACCCGCGTGCTTACCGAAGCCGCAATCATGGGCAAGAGGGACGAATTGCGCGGCCTGAAGGAAAACGTCATCGTCGGCCGTCTGATCCCGGCTGGCAGCGGCTTGGCCTACCACAACACCCGGCGGCGCCAGGCCGCCGGGGAGGACCTCGGGGCCGAGCACCTGATCGAGGGCGGGGAGGACGCGAATCCCGCCGAGAATCAGGAAGTTGCTTGACAGCAGGGGGGTACTCTCCTAAAATCACGCGTCTTTTTCCGGCCGCAGCAGTGCCGGAAGTGCAGGACCTAGTCCGGGACGGCGAGACGCCGTCCCGCTTGTTTTAGAAACGATTACGCTTATTCGGAATTTCTGACATGCCAACCATCAACCAGCTGATCCGCAAGCCGCGCCAGGCGCCGGTGGAAAAGAGCAAGGTTCCGGCCCTGAAGGCCTGCCCGCAACGCCGCGGCGTGTGCACGCGCGTATACACCACGACGCCCAAGAAGCCGAACTCTGCACTGCGCAAGGTCTGCAAGGTCAAGCTCACCAGCGGATTTGAGGTCATCAGCTACATCGGCGGGGAAGGGCACAACCTGCAGGAGCACTCGGTGGTGCTGGTGCGCGGTGGTCGTGTCAAGGACTTGCCCGGCGTGCGTTACCACACCGTGCGCGGGAGCCTGGATACCGCTGGTGTGAAAGACCGCAAGCAGGCGCGTTCGAAGTACGGCGCCAAGCGTCCCAAGAAGGCCTGATCAGGCGCAAGCTTAACTAGATAGAGGACAGGAAACATGCCCCGTCGTCGCGAAGTCCCCAAGCGCGAGATTCTGCCGGATCCCAAATTCGGCAACCAGGAAGTCTCCAAATTCATGAACGTTGTCATGTCCAGCGGCAAGAAATCGGTCGCCGAGCGCATCGTCTACGGTGCGTTCGAGCAGATCACCAGCAGGTCCGGCAAGGATCCGCTGGAGGTCTTCAGTACCGCGTTGAACAACGCCCGTCCGCTGGTCGAGGTCAAGAGCCGTCGCGTTGGGGGTGCCAACTATCAGGTGCCGGTCGAGGTTCGCGCAAGCCGCCGCACCGCGCTGGCCATGCGCTGGCTGAAGGATGCTGCGCGCAAGCGCGGCGAGAAATCCATGGGCGCCCGTCTGGCGGGCGAGTTGCTGGATGCGGCCGAAGGTCGTGGCGGCGCCGTGAAAAAGCGCGAGGAAGTTCATCGCATGGCTGAAGCCAACAAGGCCTTCTCGCATTTCCGTTTCTAAACCCAACGCATCGCACAGCAGGTACTTAACGTGGCACGCACGACACCCATCGAACGCTATCGCAACATCGGCATTTCCGCGCATATCGACGCCGGCAAGACGACGACTACCGAACGCATCCTGTTCTATACCGGCAAGTCGCACAAGATCGGCGAGGTGCACGACGGTGCGGCGACCATGGACTGGATGGAGCAGGAGCAGGAGCGTGGTATCACGATCACGTCCGCAGCCACGACCTGTTTCTGGAAGGGCATGGACGGCAAGTACCCCGAGCATCGCATCAACATCATCGATACACCGGGGCACGTTGACTTCACCATCGAGGTGGAGCGCTCGATGCGTGTGCTCGACGGCGCATGCATGGTGTACTGCGCGGTGGGTGGGGTGCAACCGCAGTCGGAAACCGTATGGCGTCAGGCCAACAAGTACGGTGTCCCGCGTATTGCGTTTGTCAACAAGATGGATCGCTCGGGCGCCGATTTCTTCAAGGTCTACGAGCAGATGAAGACCCGCCTGCAGGCCAATCCGGTGCCCGTGCAGGTGCCGATCGGGGCCGAGGACAATTTCGAGGGCGTCGTCGATCTGGTCAAGATGAAGGCAGTGTTCTGGGACGATGCCAGCCAGGGCATGAAATTCGAGCTGCGCGACATCCCGGCCCATCTGGTCGATACCTGCAAGAAGTGGCGCGAAGCCATGGTCGAGGCCGCGGCGGAATCGTCCGAGGATCTGATGAACAAGTACCTCGAAGAGGGTGACCTCTCCGAGGCGGATATCCTGGCTGGCCTGCGTGCGCGCACCATTGCCAGCGAAATCGTGCCGATGATGTGCGGTTCGGCGTTCAAGAACAAGGGTGTGCAGGCCATGCTCGACAAGGTGGTCGAGCTGATGCCCTCGCCGGTCGATATTCCCCCGGTCGAGGGTGAGCTAGAAGACGGCAGCACGGCGTCCCGCAAGGCGAGTGATGACGAGAAGTTCTCGGCGCTGGCATTCAAGATCGCAACCGACCCCTATGTGGGCCAGTTGATCTTCTTCCGCGTCTATTCGGGCGTGGTCAATTCGGGCGACACCATCTACAACCCGGTCAAGGGGCGCAAGGAACGCATCGGCCGCATCCTGCAGATGCACGCCAACAACCGTGAAGAGATCAAGGAAGTGCGGGCTGGCGACATCGCTGCTGCCGTGGGTCTGAAGGATGTCACGACTGGCGATACCCTGTGCGACCTCGGCTCGCCGATCACCCTCGAGCGCATGGAATTCCCGGAACCGGTGATCCACGTTGCAGTGGAACCGAAATCCAAGGCCGATCAGGAAAAGATGGGTCTGGCGCTGGGCCGTCTTGCCCAGGAAGATCCGTCGTTCCGTGTTCGAACCGACGAGGAATCGGGTCAGACAATCATCTCGGGCATGGGCGAGTTGCACCTCGAAATCATCGTCGACCGCATGAGGCGCGAGTTTGGCGTCGAGGCGAACGTCGGTGCGCCGCAGGTGGCCTACCGCGAAGCCATTCGCAAATCGGTCGAGGTCGAAGGCAAGCATGCCAAGCAGTCGGGCGGTAAGGGCCAGTACGGTCACGTCTGGATCAAGATGGAACCGAACGAGCAGGGCAAGGGTTACGAGTTCGTTGACGCCATCAAGGGCGGTACGGTACCGCGCGAATACATTCCGGCCGTGGACAAGGGTCTGCAGGAGGCCATGAACAACGGCGTGCTCGCCGGTTTCCCGGTGGTCGACGTCAAGTTCACCCTGTTCGACGGCTCGTACCACGACGTCGACTCGTCCGAACTGGCGTTCAAGCTGGCTGCCTCGCTCGCGTTCAAGGACGGAATGCGCAAGGCCAGCCCGGTACTGCTCGAGCCGATGATGGCAGTCGAAGTCGAGACCCCGGAAGACTACATGGGCGATGTCATGGGTGACCTGAACCGTCGTCGCGGCATCATCCAGGGCATGGAAGATGCCAACGGCGTGAAACAGATTCGCGCTGAAGTGCCGCTGGCCGAGATGTTCGGGTATTCCACCGACCTGCGTTCGATGTCGCAGGGCCGTGCGACCTACTCCATGGAGTTCAAGCACTATTCGGAAGCTCCCAAAAACATCGCCGAAGCGATCGTTGCCAAGAAGTAAGCCGATCCAGACAGATTTTTTGAATTGATAGGGTAAGAGAAATGGCTAAGGAAAAGTTCGAGCGGACCAAACCGCACGTAAACGTAGGGACCATTGGGCACGTTGACCACGGCAAGACCACCTTGACCGCGGCGATCACCACCATTCTGGCGAAGAAATTTGGTGGTGCGGCGAAGAAGTACGACGAGATTGATTCCTCGCCCGAAGAGAAGGCGCGCGGCATCACCATCAACACCGCCCACGTCGAATACGAGACTGCCAATCGCCACTACGCCCACGTTGACTGCCCTGGCCACGCTGACTACGTCAAGAACATGATCACTGGTGCGGCCCAGATGGACGGTGCCATTCTTGTTGTTTCCTCCGCCGACGGCCCCATGCCCCAGACCCGCGAGCACATCCTGCTTGCCCGTCAGGTTGGCGTGCCCTACATCATTGTCTACATGAACAAGGCCGACATGGTCGACGACGCCGAACTGCTCGAGCTCGTCGAAATGGAAATCCGTGAACTCCTGTCCAAGTACGACTTTCCGGGCGATGACACCCCCATCATCATCGGTTCTGCCCTGAAGGCTCTCGAAGGCGACCAGAGCGACATTGGCGAGCCCAGCATCTTCAAGCTGGCCGAAGCCCTTGACAGCTACATCCCCGAGCCCGAGCGTGCCATCGACAAGCCCTTCCTCATGCCTGTCGAAGACGTCTTCTCCATCTCTGGTCGCGGCACCGTTGTGACGGGTCGTGTCGAGCGCGGCATCATCAAGGTTGGCGAAGAAATCGAAATTGTCGGCATCAAGCCCACCCTCAAGACCACCTGCACCGGCGTCGAGATGTTCAGGAAGCTTCTGGACCAGGGTCAGGCGGGCGACAACGTCGGCGTTCTGCTGCGCGGCACCAAGCGTGAAGAAGTCGAGCGCGGCCAGGTTCTGGCCAAGCCGGGTTCCATCAAGCCGCACACCAAGTTCTCGGCCGAGATCTACGTTCTGTCCAAGGACGAAGGTGGTCGTCACACCCCCTTCTTCAACGGCTACCGTCCGCAGTTCTACTTCCGGACCACTGACGTCACGGGTGCCATCGAGCTGCCTGCGGGTACTGAAATGGTTATGCCTGGCGACAACGTGAGCATCAAGGTGAACCTGATTGCGCCGATCGCCATGGACGAAGGCCTGCGTTTCGCGATCCGCGAAGGCGGTCGTACCGTCGGCGCCGGCGTCGTGGCCAAGATCGAAGAGTAAGGCGAACCCCATGCAAAACCAGAAAATCCGCATTCGCCTGAAGGCGTTCGACTACAAACTGATCGACCAGTCCGCGCTGGAGATCGTCGAGACCGCCAAGCGCACCGGCGCCGTCGTCAAGGGGCCGGTCCCATTGCCGACCTCGATCGAGCGTTTCGATATCCTGCGCTCGCCGCACGTCAACAAGGCGAGCCGCGACCAGTTTGAGATCCGCACCCATCGCCGTCTGATGGACATCATGGATCCCACCGACAAGACGGTGGACGCCCTGATGAAGCTGGACCTGCCGGCTGGCGTGGACGTCGAGATCAAGTTGTAAAAAGCAGGCGGCATGCGTATAATGCCGCCCCTTCAGTTGTATACATTAGTCGCCGGTCAATTGTAATCGGCACCTACAACCCTTGCTGGCGGCGCTGCGCCTCCGGCCAGAGATAGGAAATACGAACATGAGTATCGGGCTCGTTGGCCGCAAGGTCGGCATGACCCGCATTTTTACCGAGAACGGTGCGTCCGTTCCGGTGACGGTGCTGGAAATGTCAAATAATCGTGTCACGCAAGTGCGCACCTCTGAAAACGACGGCTATACCGCCGTGCAGGTCGCCTATGGCAGCCGCCGCAATAGCCGCGTCAACAAGGCAGAAGCCGGTCACTTCGCAAAGGCGGGTGTCGACGCCGGCGAACTGCTGCGCGAATTCCGCGTGTCTGCGGAAGAGGCTGCGCAATACCAGCCTGGCGCCGTCGTTTCCGTCGATCTGTTCCAGGCGGGCCAGAAGGTCGACGTCACGGGCGTGACGCAGGGCAAGGGTTTTGCCGGCACCATCAAGCGCCACAATTTCGGTTCGCAGCGTGCGACACACGGCAACTCGCGTTCGCACAACGTGCCCGGTTCCATCGGCATGGCGCAGGATCCGGGGCGCGTGTTCCCGGGCAAGCGAATGGCCGGCCATATGGGTGCGGTGACATGCACGAAGCAGAATCTTGAAGTGGTGCGGGTGGACGCCGAGCGTGGCCTCGTGCTTTTGAAGGGTGCCGTCCCGGGTGCCAAGGGTGGTCACGTGGTGGTGCGTCCGGCTGTGAAAGGGGGTGCCTGATGGATCTGGCAGTCATTAACGATCAGGGTCAGCAGGTGGCCAGCGTCAGCGCGGCTGACGACACCTTTGGTCGCGATTACAACGAAGCGCTGGTGCACCAAGTGGTCACTGCGTTCCTGGCAAACGCCCGCAGCGGCAACCGTGCGCAGCAGACGCGTGCCGAAGTCACGGCCTCCACGCACAAGCCGTGGCGTCAGAAAGGTACCGGCCGTGCGCGTTCGGGCCGCACTTCCAGCCCCATCTGGCGTGGCGGTGGCGTGACTTTCCCGAACAAGCCGAACGAAAACTTCACTCACAAGGTGAACCGCAAGATGTACCGCGCCGGTCTCGCCACCGTACTGTCGCAACTGGCGCGCGAAGGCAAGCTGAAGGTGGTCGAAAGCCTCGGCATCGAGTCGCCCAAGACCAAGGTACTGGCGGGCAAGCTGAAGGCCATGGGCTACGGCAAGGTCATGATCATCGCCGATAGCGTGGACGACAATCTCTGGTTGTCCTCGCGCAACCTGCGTGATGTCTATGTGGTCGAGCCGCATCAGGCCGACCCGTGGAGCTTGGTCAAATTCGGTAACGTGCTGATCACTAAGGCGGCGATCAAGCAATTCGAGGAGATGGTGTGATGGGTGCGATCAGTCAAGAGCGTCTGCTCAAAGTCATCCTCGCGCCCGTGATCTCCGAAAAGAGCACGCGAGTGGCCGACAAGATGAACCAGGTGGTGTTCCGTGTGCTGCCGGATGCGACCAAGCAGGAAATCGGCGCCGCTGTCGCCGCCCTGTTCAAGGTCGAGGTGACCGGCGTGCAGGTGTTGAACGTCAAAGGCAAGGTCAAGCGTGCGGGTCGTGTCATGGGCCGTCGCGATAACTGGAAGAAGGCGTATGTCACCCTCAAGCCGGGTCAGGACATCGACTTCGCGTCCGGCCAGTAAGGGAGAACAACCATGGCACTGATTAAAGTCAAACCCACTTCCGCCGGTCGTCGTGCGGTAGTGAAGGTCGTGACTCCGGGCCTGCACAAGGGCAAACCGGTCGCGGCACTGCTCGAACCGAAGAAGCGCGGCTCGGGTCGCAACAATAACGGTCACATCACGGTCCGTCACAAGGGTGGCGGTCACAAGCAGCACTACCGTGTGGTGGATTTCCGTCGTAACAAGGATGGCATCCCGGCGCGCGTCGAGCGCATCGAGTACGACCCCAACCGCTCCGCGCACCTGGCGTTGCTGTGCTACGCCGACGGCGAGCGTCGTTACATCATCGGGCCGCGCGGTGTCGAGGTCGGCCAGCAGCTGCTGAATGGCGCCGATGCGCCGATCAAGTCCGGCAATTGCCTGCCGTTGCGCAGCATTCCGGTCGGTTCGACGATTCACTGCGTCGAAATGATGCCGGGCAAGGGTGCGCAGATCGCGCGTTCCGCGGGTACCTCCGTACAGCTTCTTGCGCGCGAAGGGGCTTATGCGCAGCTGCGCCTGCGCTCGGGCGAGATTCGCAAGGTACACGTCGATTGCCGTGCCACCTTGGGCGAGGTTGGCAACGAAGAGCACAGTCTGCGTTCGATCGGCAAGGCCGGTGCGATGCGCTGGCGTGGCGTGCGCCCGACCGTGCGCGGCGTGGTCATGAACCCGATCGACCACCCGCATGGCGGTGGCGAAGGTCGTACCGCGGCAGGCCGCCATCCGGTCAGCCCCTGGGGTACGCCGACCAAGGGCTATCGGACCCGCAGCAACAAGCGCACCTCCAACATGATCGTCCGCCGCCGTCACGCGCGCTGATTGAGGTAGAAAGATATGGCACGTTCAATTAAGAAGGGTCCGTTCGTCGACGCCCATCTCCTGAAAAAAATCGAGGCGGTGCGCGGCTCGAACGACAAGCGTCCAGTCAAGACCTGGTCGCGTCGTTCCACCATACTTCCCGATTTCATCGGTCTGACGATCGCGGTGCACAACGGTCGCCAGCACGTTCCGGTCTTCGTGACCGAGAACATGGTTGGCCACAAGCTGGGCGAGTTCTCGTTGACGCGTACCTTCAAGGGGCACGTCGCGGACAAGAAGGCGAAGAAATAAGGAGCGCATGATGGAAGTTTCTGCGATTTTGCGTGGTACCCGCCTGTCTGCCCAGAAAGGCCGTCTGGTCGCCGACCAGATCCGCGGCCTGCGCGTGGAAAAGGCGCTGAATATTCTGGCCTTCAGCCCCAAGAAAGGCGCCGGCATCATCAAGAAGGTGCTCGAGTCGGCCATTGCCAACGCCGAGCACAACGAAGGTGCCGACATCGACACCCTCAAAGTGAAGACGATCTATGTCGACCAAGGGCCGGTGCTCAAGCGCTTCACTGCGCGCGCCAAGGGCCGTGGCAACCGTATTAGCAAACCGACCTGTCACATCACCGTGACCGTGGGCGATTAAGGAAGCGCGATGGGACAAAAAATTCATCCGACTGGTTTCCGCTTGGGGGTCCAGCGCATCTGGACGGCCAAGTGGTACGGTTCGAACCGCAACTTTGCCAGCACGCTGCTGGAGGACATCAAGGTTCGCGACTATCTCAAGAAGAAGCTCGCGCATGCCTCGGTTTCCAAGGTGCTGATCGAGCGCCCGGCCAAGAACGCACGCATCACGATCTTCAGCGGCCGTCCCGGCGTGGTGATCGGAAAGAAGGGCGAAGATATCGAAGTGCTGCGCGGCGAACTGGCGCGCATGATGTCGGTGCCTGTGCATGTGAATATCGAGGAAGTGCGCAAACCTGAAACCGACGCGCAGATCATCGCTGATGGCATCGCCCAGCAACTCGAGAAACGCGTGATGTTCCGTCGCGCCATGAAGCGTGCCATGCAGAACGCCATGCGTTTGGGTGCCCAGGGCATCAAGATCATGAGCTCGGGTCGTCTGAACGGTGCCGAAATTGCCCGTACCGAGTGGTATCGCGAAGGCCGCGTGCCTCTGCACACCCTGCGTGCGGAAATCGACTACGGTTTTGCCGAAGCGAAGACCACCTACGGCATCATCGGCATCAAGGTCTGGGTCTACAAGGGTGACGCCCTGAACCGCGGCGAGCAGCCTGCTGCCGCAGAACAGGAAAAGCGCGGCAAGAAATCGGGAGTGAAACATGCTGCAGCCAGCTAGAAGAAAATACCGCAAGGAACAGAAGGGCCGCAATACCGGTCTGGCCACTCGCGGCGCGAGTGTGAGCTTTGGTGACTTCGGCCTCAAGGCCGTGGGACGCGGTCGTCTGACTGCGCGTCAGATCGAAGCGGCCCGCCGCGCGATGACCCGCCACATCAAGCGCGGCGGTCGCATCTGGATTCGCATCTTCCCGGACAAACCGATCTCGCGTAAGCCGGCTGAAGTCCGCATGGGTAACGGCAAGGGCGCCCCCGAGTACTACGTCGCCGAAATCCAGCCGGGCAAGGTTTTGTATGAAATGGATGGCGTGAACGAGGAGCTGGCACGCGAAGCCTTCCGCCTGGCTGCGGCCAAGCTGCCGATCGCCACCACCTTCGTGACCCGCATGATCGGGAGCTGATCGATGAATACCAAGGAAATGCGCGGCAAGAATGCCGCCGAACTGAAGCAGGAACTCGAGTCGCTCCTGCGTGCGCACTTTGCGCTGCGCATGCAGGTGGCGACGCAGCAGTCCAACAAGACGGCCGATCTCGGCAAGCTGCGCCGGGATATCGCCCGGGTCAAGACGATAATGCGCGAGAAGGCAGGTCAAGCATGACTGAAAGCAAGAAGATGGTTCGCACGCTGACCGGACGCGTGGTGAGCGACAAGATGAACAAGACGGTCACTGTTCTGGTCGAGCGCCGGGTGAAGCACCCGGTCATCGGCAAGGTGATCCGCCTGTCCAAGAAGTACCACGCCCACGATGAAAACAACGAGTTTCACGAGGGTGACACTGTGCAGATCGTGGAATCGCGCAAGCTGTCGCGTACCAAGGCCTGGACTGTCAGCAAGTTGATCGAACGCGCTCGCGTATAAGGCTTGCGTTGGGTAGCTAGACCCGGTATAGTGCCGGGTTTTCCGGTTGGCTGGCCGGGCATGGACCGGTTCGCTGACCAGATACCGTTCCGCCTTTGGCGGAACTTCTCCCGAACGGGTTCCAAAACTGGCCACCGCATGGTGGGTTAAGTTGGAGGCAAACAAATGATTCAGATGCAGTCCGTATTGGACGTGGCTGACAACACGGGTGCGCGCTCGGTGATGTGCATCAAGGTGCTGGGCGGCAGTCATCGTCGCTACGCGAGCGTGGGCGACATTATCAAAGTCAGCATCAAGGATGCGGCGCCACGTGGGCGCGTGAAGAAGGGCGACGTGTACAACGCGGTCGTCGTGCGCACTGCCAAGGGCGTGCGCCGTCCCGACGGCTCGCTGGTGCGCTTCGACGGCAACGCCGCCGTGCTGCTCAACAACAAACTGGAGCCGATCGGGACCCGTATCTTCGGGCCTGTGACGCGTGAACTGCGTACCGAGAAGTTCATGAAGATCGTCTCGCTGGCACCCGAGGTTCTGTAAGAGGGAATCATGGCTCGTATTCGAAAAAACGACCAGGTGATCGTGCTCACCGGCAAAGACAAAGGCAAGCGCGGTACGGTTCTACGCGTGCTTGACGATGGTGCGCTGGTGATTGAGGGTGTCAACCGCGTCAAGAAGCACCAGAAACCGAATCCCATGCGCAACATTCAGGGTGGGATCGTCGAGAAGGAAATGCCGATCGAGGCTTCCAATGTCGCGCTGTTCAATCCTGCGACGCAGAAGGCGGATCGGGTGGGTTACAAGCTGCTCGAGGATGGCCGCAAGGTGCGGGTGTTCAAGTCGAACGGCGAAATGGTCGACGCACAGGGGTAATCATGGCGCGCTTGCAAGAATTTTATCGTGACAACGTGGTGCCGAAGCTGATTGAGCAGTTTGGGTACAAGTCCGTCATGGAGGTCCCGCGCATCCAGAAGATCACCCTGAACATGGGTGTGGGCGAAGCTGTGGCGGACAAGAAGGTGATGGAGCACGCTGTTGGCGACATGCAGAAGATCGCCGGCCAGAAGCCGGTCGTCACCAAGTCGAAGAAGTCCATTGCTGGCTTCAAGATTCGCGAGAACTATCCGGTCGGATGCATGGTGACGTTGCGCCGCGGCCAGATGTATGAATTCCTGGATCGCCTGGTTACGGTTGCCATGCCGCGCATCCGCGACTTCCGTGGCGTGTCCGGCAAATCCTTCGATGGCCGTGGCAACTACAACATGGGCGTCAAGGAACAGATCATTTTCCCGGAAATCGAGTACGACAAGATCGATGCGCTGCGTGGGATGAACATCACCATCACAACCACCGCCAAGTCCGATGACGAAGCGCGTGCCCTGCTGGCCGCCTTCAGTTTCCCGTTCAAGAATTGAGGTAGGCATGGCCAAGTTATCCTTGATCAATCGTGAAGAAAAGCGTGCGCGCACGGTGAAGAAATTCGCGGCCAAGCGCGCGGCTCTGAAGGCGGTGATTGCCAATTCGCAAAGCACCGATGAAGAGCGCATGGCTGCCTATCAGGCGCTGCAGGCCCTGCCGCGCAATGCGAGCCCGGTCCGCCAGCGCAACCGCTGCCAGTTGACGGGGCGTCCGCGCGGCGTGTTCAGCAAATTCGGGCTGGCGCGCGGCAAGTTGCGTGAGTACGCGATGAAGGGCGAGATCCCCGGCATCGTCAAGGCAAGCTGGTAAAGGGCGAACGACATGAGTATGAGTGATCCCATCGCGGACATGCTGACCCGCATCCGCAATGCGCAATCGGTGGAGAAGGCCACGGTGTCGATGCCCTCTTCCAAGGTTAAGGTGGCAATCGCCAAGGTGTTGAAAGACGAGGGTTACATTGACGATTTCGCCGTGCGTGGCGAGACCGGCAAGCCCGAACTGGAGATCCAGCTGAAGTATTACGCAGGTCGCCCGGTGATCGAGCACATCGAGCGCATCAGCAAGCCCGGTCTGCGCATTTACAAGGGCGCCCAGGAATTGCCGCGCGTGATGAACGGCCTGGGGGTTGCGATCGTGTCCACATCGAGCGGCGTCATGACGGACCGGCATGCGCGCGCCAAGGGCGTGGGCGGCGAGATCCTCTGCGTGGTTGCGTAAGGGGGAACAGATATGTCACGAGTAGCAAAAAATCCCATTACCCTGCCCAAGGGCGTCGAGGTGACGCTGGGTGCTGATATCGCTGTGAAAGGGCCGTTGGGTTCGATCAGTCAGGCCTCTTCTCCGAACGTCACCGTTGCGCTCAACGATGGCGTGCTGACGTTTGCGCCTGTGGGCGAGAGCATCCAGGCCAACGCCATGGCCGGCACGATGCGGGCGCTGGTCAATAATATGGTGCAAGGTGTATCCAAGGGCTTCGAGAAACGCCTCACGCTCGTTGGCGTGGGTTATCGTGCCCAGGCTCAGGGCGATGCACTCAACCTCACGCTCGGCTTCTCGCATCCTGTCGTGCACAAGATGCCGGCCGGCATCAAGGTCGAGACGCCGTCGCAGACCGAAATCGTGATCAAGGGCATCGATCGCCAGGCGGTCGGCCAGGTCGCGGCCGACGTGCGTGCCTATCGTCCGCCGGAGCCCTACAAGGGCAAGGGCGTTCGCTACAGCGACGAAGTGGTCATCAAGAAAGAGACCAAGAAGAAGTAAGGCTTAAGGACAGACAATGAACACCAAGCAATCACGGATTCGCAGAGCGCGCAAAACCCGCGCCAAAATCGCGGCCGTCAAGGCGATTCGCCTGGCCATCCATCGTACCAACAGCCACATTTATGCCCAGATCATCTCGGCAGATGGCGGCACGGTGATGACCAGCGCGTCCTCCAACGACAAGGACATGCGCAGCCAGCTGGCGAACGGTGGCAACACGGCTGCGGCGGCGGCAGTGGGCAAGCGTCTGGCGGAAAAGGCCAAAGGCTTGGGCATTGAAAAAGTGGCTTTCGACCGGTCTGGCTTCAAGTTCCATGGGCGCGTCAAGGCCCTGGCCGATGCGGCCCGCGAAGGCGGTTTGGTATTTTAACGAGGCAGACTCAAGATGGCCCGTACAGCACCTACGAGTAACGAAGAGCGCGGCGACGGCTTGCGCGAGAAGATGATTTCGGTCAACCGCGTCACCAAAGTGGTGAAAGGTGGCCGGATCATGGGTTTTGCAGCGCTGACCGTGGTCGGCGACGGCGAAGGCGGCATCGGCATGGGTAAGGGCAAGTCCCGTGAAGTCCCGGTGGCCGTGCAGAAAGCCATGGAGGAAGCGCGTCGCAAGCTGGTCAAGATCAGCCTCAAGAACGGGACCTTCCATCACACCGTGGTCGGGCAGCATGGCGCGTCGCGCGTGCTGATCCAGCCGGCCTCCGAGGGTACCGGCATCATCGCGGGCGGCGCGATGCGTGCGGTGTTCGAGGTGATGGGCGTGCAGAACGTGCTTGCCAAGTGTCTGGGCTCGACCAATCCCTACAACGTCGTGCGTGCGACGATCGATGGCCTGATGAAGATGTCGACGCCATCTGAAATCGCTGCCAAGCGCGGCAAGTCAGTCGAAGACATCACGGGGTAAGTCATGGGCGAGCAGAAGAAAATCAAGGTGACGCTGGTCAAGAGCCTGATCGGTACCAAGGCTCCGCATCGTGCCTGCGTGCGCGGTCTGGGGCTGCGCCGGCTGAACCATACCGTTGAAGTTCTGGATACCCCGGCCAACCGTGGAATGATTACCAAGGTTGCCTATTTGGTGAAGTGCGAGGCTTAAATGGAACTGAATACGATCAAGCCGGCTGACGGCGCCAAGAAGGACAAGCGCCGTGTCGGGCGAGGCATCGGATCCGGCCTGGGAAAGACGGCTGGTCGCGGTCACAAGGGCCAGAAGTCGCGTGCGGGCGGCTTTCACAAGGTCGGTTTCGAGGGCGGCCAGATGCCGATGCACCGCCGGCTGCCGAAGCGCGGTTTCGTGTCGCTTACCAAGGATGATACGGCGCGTGTGCGCCTGTCCGAGCTGGCCGCAATCGGCGCGGACCAGATCGACCTGCTGGTGTTGAAACAGGCGGGCGTGGTGAGTGGCAGTGCGCGTGCCGCACGGATTTACCTGTCAGGCGAAATCGGCAGGGCGATCAAACTCTCAGGCGTGGTCGTGACCAAGGGTGCGCGCGCCGCGATCGAGGCTGCTGGTGGCAGCGTCGCCGAGTAATTCAGGCGGGATTTGTCTTGGCCACGCCTAAAACCGGTATGAACAAGTTCGGCGATCTCAAGCGCCGACTGCTGTTCCTGCTCGGCGCTTTGATAGTCTACCGGATCGGAACCTTCATTCCGGTGCCGGGGATCGATCCGGTCGTGCTGGAACAGCTGTTCAAGTCGCAACAGGGCGGCATCCTGGACATGTTCAACATGTTCTCGGGCGGGGCCTTGTCGCGCTTCAGCGTGTTTGCGCTCGGCATCATGCCCTATATCTCGGCTTCCATCATCGTGCAGCTGATGACTTCGGTATCGCCGCAACTCGAAGCGCTGAAGAAGGAGGGTGAGGCCGGACGCCGGAAGATCACCCAGTACACGCGTTATGGGACTCTGGGGCTGGCGATATTCCAGTCGCTGGGAATCGCGATCGCCCTCGAATCCCAGGCGGGTCTCGTGCTTGACCCCGGCATGGCCTTCCGGCTGATCGCCGTGGTGACGCTTACGGCGGGCACCATGTTCCTGATGTGGGTCGGCGAGCAGATTACCGAACGTGGCCTTGGCAACGGCATCTCGATCATCATTTTTGCCGGTATCGCGGCAGGGCTCCCCTCGGCGATCGGCGGTACGCTGGAACTGACACGTACCGGTGCCTTCTCGATTCCGCTGGTGCTGATGCTGTTCGTCGGTGTGCTTCTCGTGACGGCGCTGGTGGTATTTGTCGAGCGCGGTCAGCGCAAGATTCTGGTGAATTATGCCAAGCGCCAGGTCGGCAAGATGGTGGTCGGTGGCCAGAGCTCGCACCTGCCGCTGAAGCTGAACATGTCGGGTGTCATCCCGCCAATCTTCGCTTCGAGCATCATTCTGTTCCCCGCGACCCTGGCGGGCTGGTTCGGCACAAGCGACAACATGTCCTGGCTCAAGGACATCGCGGCGACACTCTCGCCTGGACAACCGGTTTACGTGCTGTTTTATGCGCTTGCCATCATTTTCTTCTGCTTCTTCTACACCGCATTGGTGTTCAACTCGAAGGAAACGGCGGACAACCTGAAAAAGAGCGGAGCCTTCGTGCCGGGTATCCGGCCGGGTGATCAGACAGCGCGCTACATCGACAAGATCCTGACGCGCCTGACGCTGGTGGGTGCGATTTACATCACCCTGGTGTGCCTGCTGCCTGAATTTCTGATCCTGAAGTGGAACGTCCCTTTCTACTTCGGTGGCACTTCCCTGCTGATCATCGTGGTCGTTGCGATGGATTTCATGGCCCAGGTCCAGGCGTATGTAATGTCGCACCAGTACGAAGGTTTGTTGAAGAAAGCCAATTTCAAGAACGGCCTGGTAGGACGCTGATGTCGAAGGAAGATGTGATCCAGATGCAGGGCGAGGTTCTGGAAAACCTGCCCAACGCGACCTTCCGCGTGAAACTGGAAAACGGCCATGTGCTGTTGGGACACATTTCCGGAAAGATGCGGATGCACTACATCCGCATTCTGCCCGGTGACAAGGTGACGGTTGAATTGACACCTTACGATCTGACCAAGGGCCGGATCGTGTTTCGCGCCAAGTGATGTTGTTGGCTGGCAAGCGATTGCCGGCGTAAATGGAGAAAACCATGAGAGTGCAGGCTTCTGTCAAGAAAATCTGTCGCAAGTGCAAGATTGTGCGCCGCAAGGGCGTCGTGCGCGTGATTTGCGACGATCCGCGCCACAAACAGCGCCAGGGTTGATTCGTGTCGCAGGAATTCCTGCAGACGTGTTATAATTTGTAGTTTTCCGTTCGGAGCTTTGCGAATGGCTCGTATTGCTGGGGTAAACATCCCGAATCACCAACATGCGGTTATCGCCCTGACCGCCATCTACGGCATTGGCCGTACCACGTCCGGCAAGATCTGCGACGCGGCCGGCATCGCCCATACCTCGAAGATCAAGGATCTGACCGAGGCGGAAATGGAGCGGCTGCGCGAGGGCGTTTCCAAGTTCACGGTCGAGGGCGATCTGCGTCGCGAAATCACCATGAACATCAAGCGCCTGATGGATCTGGGCTGCTATCGCGGCTTCCGCCACCGCAAGGGGCTGCCCGTGCGCGGCCAGCGCACCCGCACCAATGCGCGTACCCGCAAGGGCCCGCGCAAGGCCATCAAAAAGTAAAGGTTAATCATGGCTACGAAAACCGCAGCGCGTGTTCGCAAAAAGGTCAAGAAGAATGTTGCCGAGGGTATCGCGCACATTCATGCTTCGTTCAACAACACCATCGTGACGATTACCGATCGTCAGGGTAATGCCCTGTCCTGGGCGACCGCGGGCGGCGCAGGCTTCAAGGGCTCGCGCAAGTCCACGCCCTTTGCAGCGCAGGTCGCTGCAGAGAATGCCGGCAAGATGGCGCAGGAATACGGCGTGAAAAATCTGGAAGTGCGCATCAAGGGCCCTGGCCCGGGGCGCGAGTCCACCGTGCGCGCATTGAACGCGCTGGGCTTCAAGATCACCGCAATTTCCGACGTGACCCCGATCCCGCACAACGGTTGCCGTCCTTCCAAGAAGCGTCGTATCTGATTTCCGGGAACGTCGCGTCCAAACAGTAGAGACTCTATATCCATGGCTCGTAATCTTGATCCCAAATGCCGTCAGTGCCGCCGCGAAGGCGAGAAGCTTTTCCTGAAGGGCGAGAAGTGCTTCACTGACAAGTGCGCCATCGAACGTCGCGCCTACGCGCCTGGTCAGCATGGCCAGAAGAGCGGTGCCCGACTTTCCGGATACGGCGTGCAACTGCGCGAAAAGCAAAAAATCCGTCGCATCTACGGCGTTCTCGAAGGCCAATTCCGTCTGGTCTACAAGGAGGCCGATCGTCGCAAGGGTGTGACCGGCGAAAACCTGCTGTCGATGCTGGAGTCGCGGCTGGATTCCGTGTGTTATCGCATGGGCTTTGGTGCCTCGCGTACCGAGGCGCGTCAGGTCGTGCGCCACAACGGCATTCTGGTTAACGGTCGCCGTGTGAACATCCCGTCGTATCAGGTTCGTGCGGGCGACGTGGTCGAGGTCAGCGACAAGGCCAAGGCGCATCTGCGCATCAAGGCTGCCGCCGAAGCGACCGCAGCACGCGGCTATCCCGAGTGGATCGAAGTCGATGCCAAGGCGCTCAAGGGCACGTACAAATCGGCGCCGCAGCGTTCCGATCTGCCGTCGACCATCAACGAGTCGCTGGTCGTCGAACTCTACTCCAAGTAAGCCTGAGCCCGCCCTAAGGAATCGCACTCTATGCAAAGCGCCACGGAATTTCTCAAGCCGCGTATCGTGGAGGTCGATCGTGCCTCCCCGCTGCATGCCAAGGTCATCATGGAGCCCTTCGAGCGCGGCTACGGCCATACGCTCGGCAACGCGTTGCGCCGTATCCTGCTGTCCTCCATGGTTGGTTATGCCCCGACCGAGGTCGCGATCAGCGGTGTCGTGCACGAGTATTCGACCATTGAAGGCGTTCAGGAAGATGTCGTCGACATCCTGCTCAATCTCAAGGGCATCGCCTTCAAGATGCATGGAAAATCCGAGGCGATTCTCAAGGTCGCCAAGTCGGGCGAGGGCGTCGTCACTGCGGGCGATATCGAGATCGGCCACGACATCGAGGTGCTGAATCCCGACCATGTGATTGCCCACCTGACCAAGGGCGGCAAACTCGACATGGAAATCAAGATCGAAGCCGGTCGCGGCTATCAGCCTGCAACCGCACGCAAGGTTTCGGATGAGACCCGTGCCGTTGGTTCCATTCTGGTCGATGCTTCGTTCAGCCCGGTGCGGCGCGTTGCCTATTCGGTCGAGAGTGCGCGTGTCGAACAGCGTACCGACCTTGACCGTCTGGTCATCGACATCGAGACCAATGGCGTCGTCGAGCCCGAAGAGGCCGTGCGCACCGCAGCCCGTATCCTGGTCAACCAGCTGTCCGTGTTCGCCGACCTGGAAGGCACCCCGGCCGAATCCGAGTCGCCGCGCTCGCCGCAGGTCGATCCACTGCTGCTGCGTCCGGTCGACGACCTTGAACTGACCGTGCGTTCGGCCAACTGTCTGAAGGCCGAGAACATCTACTTCATCGGCGATCTGATCCAGCGTTCGGAAACCGAGCTGCTGCGTACCCCGAACCTGGGTCGCAAATCGCTGAACGAAATCAAGGATGTGCTTGCTTCCAAGGGCCTGTCCCTGGGCATGAAGCTGGAGAACTGGCCGCCCGCCGGCCTCGAGCGCCCCTGATCTGTTTTTGTCGAACCCCGCAATCAATAAAGTGCGGGTCGCCGTGGCAGGCGGCCTGGCCCAAGAAAAAAACCGCAGAAAGGAAAAGCCATGCGTCATCGTCAATCCAACCGCAAGCTCAATCGCACGACCAGCCACCGTCTGGCCATGTTCCGCAACATGAGCAACTCGTTGCTGCGTCATGAGGTCATCAAGACCACGCTGCCGAAAGCCAAGGAACTGCGCCGCTTCGTCGAACCGCTGATCACCCTGGGCAAGGAGCCAACGCTTGCCAATCACCGCCTGGCATTCGACCGCCTCCGCGACCGTGAAATGGTCGTCAAGCTCTTCGGTGAACTCGGCCCGCGCTACAAGGCGCGCCCCGGCGGTTACCTGCGTATCCTGAAGTACGGTTTCCGCGTAGGCGACAATGCACCGATGGCCTTGGTCGAGCTGGTGGATCGTCCCGAGACGGCCGAGGCTGTCGACGCCGAGTAAGCGCTACGCGACGCTTGCCGAAAGAAAGCCGGGTCATGCCCGGCTTTTTTCATGTTCGTTCGAGAGGCTTGCCGGCGCAAGCCGGCGCAGGCATAGTCGCAGTCCCACCCATGCTGCGGGGCAGCCATGATTGTCCTCTTTACCGATTTCGGCACGCGCGATCCCTATGTCGGTCAGGTCAAGGCGCGTCTGGCCGAGCATGCGCCCGGGCAGACTGTGGTGGATCTGCTGCATGAGGTCCCTGATTTCAACCCGCATGCCGGCGCGCATCTGCTGGCCGCATTCGCGTCGGAATTTCCGCGGGGCAGCGTGTTCCTTGCCGTGATCGACCCTGGTGTGGGTACGCCGCGTGAGAGCGTGGTGGTGGCCGCGGGCGGGCACTGGTTCGTCGGGCCCGACAACGGGTTGATGTCGGTTCTCGCCGCCCGTTCGGGCGATGCGAAGGTCTGGCGGATCGCGTGGCGACCGGAGGCCCTCTCGTCCACCTTCCATGGACGCGACCTTTTCGCGGTGATAGCCGCGGAGATTGCACGCGGGGAATTCCCGTCCGGCAAGCTTGCAGCACAGGACCGGCTCGCGGTCGAATTCGATGCCGGTGACCTGGCGCGCGTCATCTATATCGACCATTACGGCAATGCCTGGACGGGCGTACGCAGGGTGCCGTCCGATGCGCATGTCAGTGCTGCTGGGCAGCGTTTCAGACACAGCGAGAGCTTTGGCTTCGTCGGTCGCGGAGAGGGATTCTGGTTCGTCAACAGCGTGGGCCTGCTCGAACTAGCAGTCAATCGTGGCAGTGCGGCCACGACCTACGGCCTCAAGGTGGGCGACCCGGTGCAGGTGCAGCGCCTGAACTAGGGCCTGTTCGCGCTGTTCACAACTTTCCGGTATCAAGCCGCAGGAGCAGGCCGCTTCGAGCACATCCGCTTCCGTGTTCCGTCACACCTGTGCAACGGGGGCGTCAGCCTGGCTCCGCCGTACTCGGAGCCGGCCTTGTCGCCGGCGCAGGGATTGCACCAACCGGCGCGAGCAGCAAGGCGCGGTAGTCGTTGACATTGGTGCGGGTCGGGCCAGTGACGACGAGGTCGTCGAGCGCCGCGAAGAAACCGTGGCTGTCCTGCGCCGCCAGGTGCGAGGCCGCGTCGAACCCCGCAGCACGTGCGCGCGCCAGCGTGTCCGGTGCGATGCGTGCCCCTGCATTGTCCTCGCTGCCGTCTATGCCGTCCGTATCGCAGGCAATCGCCCACGCCGGTGTGCTGTCGAGTGCGATCGCCAGCGCAAGCAGGAATTCTGCATTGCGTCCGCCTCGCCCGTGGCGGGGCCGCAGGCTGACGGTGGTTTCCCCGCCGGAAATCAGCGCGAGCGGCCGGCACATGGTCGCCCCTGCCAAGGCGGCGTGCTGGCGGGCGACCATCTGCGCATCGCCGCGCACGCAGTCCGATAGCACCAGCGCGGGAATGCCTGCCTCTTCGAAGACGCGGGCAGCCGCATCGAGGCTGGCGCGGGCACTGGCGACGACGTGGTTCTGCGTGCGCGCAAAACAGGCGTCGCCGGGTTTGGGCGTATCGTCGACGCCGACATGCCGTTCCAGGTAATGCTTCACGCTGTCCGGAACGGAAAGGGCAAAGCGCATCAGCACGGCGAGTGCATCCGCGCAGGTCGTCGGGTCGGGCGCGCACGGTCCGGATGCGATGACCGCCGGATCGTCGCCCACGACGTCGGAGATGACCAGCGCCAGCACCTGGGCGCCGTTGGCTGCGCGTGCCAGCCGGCCACCCGACAGGCGGGTCAGGTGCTTGCGCACGGTATTGATGTCGTGGATGGTCGCGCCCGCACCCAGCAGGGCCTTGGTCACCTGGCGCAGCTCCTTCAGGCTGACGCCTTCGACCGGGACGGCGAGGAGGCTGGAACCGCCACCGGAGATCAGTGCCAGCAGCAGGTCGTCCGGGCCAAGCGTGGCAGCCAGTGCCAGCATGCGAAGGGCAGCGGCCTCGCCGCGTCCGTCGGGAAGCGGGTGGCTGGCCTCGATAACCTCGATGTACTGCGTGGGCAGTCCATGCGCATAGCGCGTGGCGACCAGACCGGAGAGGGGCGCCCCGGCCGGCCAGTGCGCCTCGACTGCGGTAGCCATGCTCGCGGCTGCCTTGCCGCCGCCTACGACGAGTGTGCGCCCGCGTGGCGGTTGAGGCAGATGCGGCGGCAGGACGATGGCCGGGTCAGCCGCGGCAATTGCGGCATGAAACGACGCGAGCAAGGCCGCAGCCGGATTCATGTGACGCGGCGCAGGCGCCGGATCAGCCCGGCACGCATGTTCGGGCCGATCTGCATCGACAGACGGTACAACAGGGGCATGGTGAACAGCGTAAGCGCGGTGGCAACGAGCAGCCCCCACACCAGGCTGGAGGCCATCGGGCCCCAGACCAGCGACTTGCCGCCCAGCCCGACGGCAAGCGAGAACAGGCCGCCGATGGTCGTCGAGGTGGTGATGAGGATGGGGACGACACGTCGGCGTGCCGCGTAGAGCGTGGCATGCAGCAGGCCCATCCCGGCGTGCAGCCGCTCATTGGCGGCATCGATCAGCACGATTGCGGAATTGACCGCGATGCCGGCGAGCGCGATCACGCCGTAGAGGGTGTAGAGACTCAGCGGGTTCTGCGTGATGAACAGCCCGAACACGACGCCGGTAAAGGCCATCGGGACCGTCAGCAGGATCAGCAGCGGCTGCCAGTAGGAACGGAACTGCGCAGCGAGGATGAGATAGATGAGGCCCACGCCGAGCAGGAACAGCATCTGCATGGCGTCGAGGCTTTCCTTGATGTCGTCGAGCTCGCCGGAAAAATCGATGCGGGTATTCGGAAAGCGCGGCGCGATCTTCTGCCATGCATCGCCGATACATGCGTTCGCCTGCACCGTATCGAGCCGTGTCTTGTCGAGATCGGCCTCGATGGTAATTGCGCGCTTGAGGTTGTAGTGCTTGATACCGCCCGAGCCGATACGCGTATCGGCATGCACCAGAGCGCCGAGCGTGGCGGTGCCGCCGCCGGGCAGCGATACCGGGTCGGCCAGCAGTTGCTGGATGTCGTCAAGGGCGTTGCCATTGGCGGTCGCACCCCGTACCCGTACCTCGATCTTGTCGCCCCCTGCGCGCGTTTCGGTGACGATCTCGCCTTCGGTATGCAGGCGCACCAGGCGCGCCACGGTGGCGGCATCGAGCCCAGCGGCCTTCACCGCCTCGGCGTCCAGGTGCAGTACCAGCTGCATGCGTCCGGGCAGGTCGTCGTCGCTCACGTCGCGCGTGCCCTCGAGGGCGCCTACCGCCTGCTTCAATGCCCCGGCCGCACGCCGCAGTTCGTCGACATCGTCACCGAGCAGGCGCAGCTTGATGGGCTTCTGTGCAGGCGGGCCGCCGGAAAGCTGGGTGAAGGAGAGCCTGCCCGGCCCAGGCAGGGCCTCCACGTCGCGGCGCATTGCCTCGACAATCTCGCTGACATCGCGCATGTCGCCCGTGCGCGGATTCAGCGAGACACTGACCTGTCCGTAGGCTTCGCCGTAGAGCGGTTCGGTGTCGGTCCATTTGACGCCGGCGTAGCTGGTGACGCCGCGGGCCTCTCCATCCCGCAGGTGCCGGCGCACCACGGCCTCGACGCGTTCGGCCTCGTGCAAGGTCACGTCGATGGCGCTGCCGCTTGGCATGTCGACGTTGACGTAGAAGAGGCGGATCGGGTCGAAGGCGAAGAACTGCGTGCGCACAGCTCCACTGGCCACCAGTGCGACTGCCCCCGCGAACAGGATGAGTATGCCGAGTCCGCTGATCCACGGATGGCGCATCAAGCGCGTCAGGAGCCGCGTGTACTTCAACCGCAGCGTGTGCGTGGTGTGCTCGCGCAGCGGCTGCAGCCGCGAGGGCTTGTCGAAATTGAGCTTCAGGCCGGTCACATGCGCCGGCATCATCCAGTAGGCTTCTACCAGGCTGGCCAGCAGCGCCAGCGTCACCACCAGCGGCACCAGGAACATGAACTTGCCGACGATGCCGGGCATCAGCATGAGCGGCAGGAAAGCGGCGATGGTGGTGGCGACGGCCGCCAGCACGGGCAGGCCGACCTCGCGCACCGCGCCGAGGGTCGCGGCCAGCGCGTCCGCGCCGCGCGCAACCCTGTAGTAGATCGCCTCGGATATGACCACGGTGTCGTCGACCAGCATGCCCAGCGCAATGACGATGCCGAGCAGGACCGGGATCGAGAGCGTGAAATCGAAGGCGTAGAGAATCGCGAAGGCACCCGCCAGTGCGAAGGGAATACCCAGGCTGACCAGTACGGCGAGCCGGCTGCCGAGAAAGAGCCAGCACAGGCCGAGCACGATGAGAAGCCCGATGAGGGCATTGCTTTCCATCACGCCGATGGCGGTTTTTGTCGGCACCGTCTGGTCGTCGAACAGCATCAGGCCGAAACCGTCCCGCTGCAGGGCGGGCACGCGATCTGCGATGAGACGGTTGATGTCGGTCACCAGATTCAGGGTGTTGACCTTGCTCTTCTTGGTGATCGCCAGGATCACCGCGGGCTGGCCGTTCGACGAAGCGAGGCTGGACGGGCGCGTGCGCGCCGTCTCCACCCTTGCCAGCGCAGAGAGCGGAATGGGCGAGCCGAGCTGTGGGGAGAGGACCGTGATGCGCCCCAGATAGTCGGCGTCGGCCTCCTGGCCGATGACGCGCACCAGCCAGTCCGTATCGCCTACGCGCGCACGGCCGGCGAAGGTGTCGCGGAACCAGGCCCCCACGGCATCTGCGACCTGCGCCGCGCTGAGCCCCCGCGCCGCGACGTCGTGCGGCGAGAACTCGACGCGCAGCTCGGGGTCGCCCTGGCCGGTGGAGAGCACCTTGTCCACGCCGGGGAGGCGCTCCAGATCGTCCTTGAGCTTGCGTGCGGCAAGGCGCAGGCGTTCGTCTGCCGCGGGGCCGGTGAGCAAGACCATGGCCGTCGGGAAGCCGTTCGAGGTGGTGATTTCCTGAACGTCGGGCTCCTTCGCGTCGTCCGGCAGGTCGCTGTTGTACTTGTTCTGTACCAGGCGGCGCAGATCGGTCACGTGCTTGTCGAACTGCCGCTCCGATACGTCGCGAAAGCGCACCAGGATGATCGAGGAGTTGTCGCGGCTGGTGGACGACACGAAGCGCAGGTCGGGCAGGGTGCGGATGGCTTCTTCCAGCGGATCGGTGACCTTCTTCTCGATATCCTCGGCCGATGCGCCCGGCAGCACGGTGTTCACCACCAGCCAGTTGAAATTGATCTCGGGATCCTGTTCGCGCGGCATGCCCAGATAGCCCAGCAGACCGAGCAGGAGGACGACCACGAAACTGACGTTCGCCAGAGGGTGATTGGTGATGAAGCGGGCGTAGAGACTCATGCTGCGGTCATCAGCGCGGTGCGATCGCCATGCCGTCCTGCAGTGCGAAACGCCCATCGTCGATCAGCCGGGCCTGTGCGGGCAGGGGGGCGAGCACCGGCCGCCCTTCCTGCGCGCCCGGCAGGGCAACGAAACGTGCGATTCGCTTCTCCGCGACGAACACGCCCAGCGCATTGCCGCGCCGCACCAGGTAGGTTGCCGGCACGAAGGCGCGCGGATCGGTCCAGCGCAGCACGCCGTGACTGCCGGGGGGCGGCAGGGGACCGGCGAAGCTGAAGCGCGCCTCGCGGGTGCGCGCGGCGGGGTTGAGGGCGGGCGACACGCGCAGGAGTTTCACCGCATATTCGCGTCCCTGGCTCACAAAGCGCGCCGGGGCGTGTGCAAGGGTATCGGCATCGCCTGGCTGCAGCTGCACGCTCAGCTGCATGCGCGATGTATCCCATACCTGCACCAGCGGCGTGCCCGGGCTGGCCCATTCGCCCACCTGCGCCAGCCGCGCCTCGACGATCGCCGGGTATGGCGACTTCACCGTGCACTTCGTCACGTCGCGCTGGGCGCTCGCGGCAACGGCGCGATTCAGTCTGACCTCGGCCGCGATGACGGCAAGCTCGGTCTTGCGCGTATCCAGCGCATCACTGGATATGAAATTCTTCGCGGCCAGTTCGGTGCTGCGCTGCAACTGCTGTTGCGCCAACTTGTGGCGGGCCTGGGCCGATTCGAGCGCAGCCTGTGCACGTTCGGCGGCGCTGCGCGCGTCGCCGCAATCGAGTACGGCCACTGTCGTGCCCTGTGCGATGCGCTGGCCCGGCTCGACCGGGATACGTTCGATGCGTGCGGCGAGTTCGGCCGACAGCCTGGCGAGGTTGAGCGACACCACCTGGGCGGACGCCTCGCGCAGCGGATGAAGTGCGACTTCAGAAAACGGACGCAGCGTCACGGCGGCAGGCGGGGCCGCGAAAACCGGCGCACAGGCGAATACAAGTAGGAGGGTGGCAAGACGCATGGCGAACGGATGCTGACAGGGTGAGAGCATTGTAGCGACGACCTCCCCCGGAAAATGTTGCTGTCGCGTTGTTGATCGGTTATCGAAAAAAACGGCCGGGCAAGCCCGGCCGTTCCCGGTTGCGGGGGATGGCTTACTCCTTGGCGGCGTCCTTTGCCTGATCGGCCATTTCCTGCACTTTCTCGGCGCCGGCGTTGGCTGCGTCAGCCGCACCTTGCGCAGCATCGGCGGCGGCATCGGTGACGGCTTCTCCTGCGGCGGCTGCGGCATCGCCAGCCGCTTCGCCCGCGGCGGTGGCAGCATCGCCTGCGGCTTCCACGGCCGCGCCGGCGGCCTCCTGGGCTTCTTCCATGGCAGGGGCGGCGGCTTCTTCTGCCTTCTGGCAGGCAGTCAGCGCCAGTGCGGCGAACAGGGCAACAAGCAGTTTTGATTGCATGGGTGGGTCCCTCGTGGATGGCAGTAAAAGGAACGCGCAGTCTGGCAGCGCGTCTCGATATTTATACGCCGATTCCGGGCGGGGACCAACCGGCGTGCGGAATTTTACAAATGCGATCTCAGAAACCTTCGTCCTTACGCAGATAGCGCCATTGCCCGGGGGGCAGGTCGCCGAGTCGCACGCGACCGATGCGCACGCGTTTCAGTCCCGCAACCTTCAGGCCGACCAGCTCGCACATGCGGCGGATCTGGCGCTTGCGGCCCTCCCTGAGAATGAAGCGCAACTGGTCGGCATTCTGCCAAACCACGCGGGCCGGCCGCAGCTTCCTGCCGTCGAGCGACAGGCCGGTGTTGAGCAGGGCAAGCCCGCGCTCGTCGAGCCGGCCTTCCACGCGCACGAGATATTCCTTCTCGGTTTCCGAATTGTCGCCGATCAACTGTTTCGCGATGCGGCCGTCCTGCGTCAGGACCAAGAGCCCGGTGGAATCGATGTCGAGCCGGCCAGCCGGCGCCAGGCCCTTCAGTTGCGCCCGATCGAAGCGCCGGGCATCGCGGTCACCGGACCAGCGCGTGTCGGGCCGGATCAGTGCGACAGCCGGCTCGTAGCCCTGCTCGGGCTGGCCGGATACGTAGCCGACCGGCTTGTGCAGCAGGATCGTCACGCGATCCGCCTGGCGTGCGCTGGCCTGTGCATCCAGCCGGATCGCACAATCCGGATCGACCCTGGTGCCGAGTTCGGACACGCGCTTCCCGTCGACGTATACCAGCCCTTTTTCGATGAAGGCGTCTGCCTCGCGACGCGAGCACAGACCGCGCTCGGACATCAGCTTGGACAGGCGGACAGGCTCGCCCATCAGCGTCGTGCCAGTACCGGCAGCAGGTACTTGCCGGTGTGGCTCGCCGGGTTGGCGGCCACGTCCTCCGGCGTGCCGGTGGCGACGATCTCGCCGCCGCCGGCGCCGCCTTCGGGACCGAGATCGATCAGCCAGTCGGCGGTCTTGATGACGTCGAGGTTGTGCTCGATGACGACCACGCTGTTGCCGGCGTCGCTCAGGCGCTGCAGCACTTTCAGCAGCAGGTCGATGTCGGCGAAGTGCAGCCCCGTCGTCGGCTCGTCGAGGATGTAGAGCGTGCGGCCGGTGTCGCGCTTGGAGAGTTCGAGCGCGAGCTTCACGCGCTGCGCCTCCCCGCCCGACAGTGTGGTCGCCGACTGGCCGAGGCGGATATAGCCGAGGCCCACGTCGATCAGTGTCTGCAGTTTCTTCTTTACGACCGGCACGGCGTCGAAGAATTCGGCGGCGGCCTCGATGGTCATTTCGAGCACGTCGCGGATGGTCTTGCCCTTGTACTGGATTTCCAGCGTCTCGCGGTTGTAGCGGGCGCCGTGGCAGACGTCGCAGGGTACGTAGATGTCAGGCAGGAAGTGCATCTCGACCTTGATCACGCCGTCGCCCTGGCAGGCCTCGCAGCGTCCGCCCTTGACGTTGAAGGAGAAGCGCCCTGGCCCGTAGCCACGCGCACGTGCTTCGGGGACACCGGCGAAGAGCTCACGGATCGGCGTGAAGAGCCCGGTGTAGGTCGCGGGGTTGGAGCGCGGCGTCCGGCCGATGGGACTCTGGTCGACATTGATCACCTTGTCGAAGAATTCCAGGCCCTCGATTTCATCATGGGCAGCAGGTTCGGCGCTGGAGCCGTACAGGTGACGCGCCACCGCGGTGTAGAGCGTGTCGTTGATGAGCGTGGACTTGCCCGAACCCGATACGCCGGTGACGCAGGCGAAGAGTCCGACCGGCAGTTCCAGCGTGACGTTCTTCAGATTGTTGCCGTGCGCGTTCTTCAGTACCAGGATGCGTTCCGGGTCGCGTGCGCGGCGCTTTTTCGGAATCGCGATGCGGCGCTTGCCCGAGAGATACGCGCCGGTGAGCGACGTCTTCGACAGCCGGATTTCCTCCGGCGTGCCTTCGGCCACGATCTCGCCGCCGTGCACGCCGGCGCCGGGGCCCATGTCAACCACATAGTCGGCGGCGCGGATCGCATCCTCGTCGTGTTCGACCACCAGTACCGAATTGCCGATGTCGCGCAGGTGCTTCAACGTGGCGAGCAGGCGGTCGTTGTCGCGCTGGTGCAGGCCGATGGAGGGTTCGTCGAGCACGTACATCACGCCGGTCAGCCCGGAACCGATCTGCGAGGCGAGGCGGATGCGCTGCGCCTCGCCGCCGGAGAGCGTGTCGGCCGAACGGTCGAGGGAAAGATAGTCGAGGCCAACGTTGTTGAGGAAACCGACGCGGGCGACGATTTCCTTCACGATCTTGTCGGCGATCTGCGCACGGTGGCCGTCGAGCTGCAGCGCTTCGAAGAAGGCCAGCACTTCACGCAGCGGCAGCGCGCTGATTTCGAAGATGGCGAGGCCGCCGACCAGGACGTGGCGCGCTTCCTCGCGCAGCCGCGTGCCATGGCAGCTGGGGCAGGGCTTGTGGTTCTGGTACTTGGCGAGTTCCTCGCGCACCGCGATCGAATCCGATTCGTGGTAGCGCCGTTCCATGTTGGCGAGCACGCCCTCGAAGGGGTAGGCGCGGGTGGTGAAGCCGCCGCGCGGGGCGAGCACCTGGAACTTGATGGCCTCTTTGCCGGAGCCGTTGAGAATCACGTCCCGGATGCGCGGCGGCAACTGGTCCCATGGGGTGTTCAGGTCGAAGCCGTAATGCATCGCCAGCGACTGCAGCATCATGAAGAAGAACTGGTTGCGCTTGTCCCAGCCCTTGATCGCGCCCGAGGCGAGCGACAGGTGCGGAAAGGCAACCACGCGCGCCGGGTCGAAGAAGGTGATCTGGCCCAGGCCGTCGCAGGTCTGGCACGCGCCCATGGGGTTGTTGAAGGAAAACAGGCGCGGTTCGAGTTCCGGCAGCGCGTAGCTGCACACCGGGCAGGCGAATTTGGCGGAGAAGAGGTGTTCCTTGCCGGTATCCATCTCCACCGCCAGCGCGCGGCCCTCGGCGTGGCGCAGCGCGGTCTCGAAGCTTTCGGCGAGGCGCTGCTTGGCGTCGGCGCGGACTTTCAGGCGGTCGATCACCACTTCGATGGTGTGCTTCTTGTTCTTGTCCAGTTTGGGCACGGCGTCGATTTCGTGCACCTTGCCGTCGACGCGCACGCGCACGAAGCCCTGCGCGCGCAGTTCGACGAATAGATCGGCGTTCTCGCCCTTGCGCCCGATGACCAGCGGGGCGAGGATCGTCAACTTGGTATCTTCCGGCAGTGCCAGAACGGCGTCCACCATCTGCGACACGGTCTGCGCGGCGAGCGTGATGCCGTGCTCCGGGCAGCGTGGGTCGCCGACGCGGGCGTAGAGCAGGCGCAGATAGTCGTGGATTTCGGTGACCGTGCCCACGGTCGAGCGCGGGTTGTGGCTGGTGGCCTTCTGCTCGATGGAGATCGCCGGCGACAGGCCTTCGATCAGGTCCACGTCCGGCTTTTCCATCAGCTGCAGGAACTGCCGCGCGTAGGCCGAGAGCGATTCCACGTAGCGGCGCTGGCCTTCCGCATACAGGGTGTCGAACGCCAGCGAGGATTTGCCCGAGCCCGACAGCCCGGTGATCACGATGAGCTTGTGGCGCGGCAGGTCGAGGTTGACGTTCTTGAGATTGTGCGTGCGTGCGCCGCGTATTCGGATGCTGTCCATGGGGCCGGGGGCGTATTTCGCAACCTGCTAATATAACGGACTTCCGCACCCAGCCGAATGACACCGTGGCCCAGATCGATCTTTCCGAGAACATGACCCGCGAGGAAAAGCGCGCGGCCTCGGGACTGGCGGCCATCTTCGGCCTGCGCATGCTGGGCATGTTCCTCATCCTGCCCGTGTTCGCGCTTTACGCACAGCACCTTCCGGGCGGCGACAACCATACCCTGGTCGGCCTCGCCCTCGGCATCTACGGTCTGACCCAGGCCATCCTGATGATTCCCTTCGGCATGGCGTCCGACCGCATCGGACGCAAGCAGGTGATCGTCTTCGGGCTGGTGGTGTTCGCCGCCGGGAGCTTCCTGGCCGCGGCGGCGACCGACATCTGGTGGACCATCGCCGGCCGCGCCCTGCAGGGTGCGGGCGCCGTGTCGGCAGTGGTGACCGCCCTGCTCGCCGACCTGACCCGCGAGGAACACCGCACCAAGGCGATGGCCATGGTCGGCTCGACCATCGGCCTGACGTTCGCGATTTCCCTCGTGGCGGGCCCTGCGCTCGACCAGGCGATCGGGGTGCCTGGAATTTTCGCCCTCACGGGCGTGCTGGCACTGGCGGCCATCGGCGTGATCAGGGCCTGGGTGCCCGATCCGGCGAGCACCCTCTTCCACGCCGACGCCCAGGCGAGCCCGGCCACGCTGGGCGACGTGCTGCGCAACCCGCAGCTGCTGCGGCTGGATTTCGGCATTTTCGCCCTGCATGCCGCGCAGATGGCCATGTTCGTCGTGGTCCCCGTGGCCCTGCGCGACGCCGGACTCATGCCGGACCGGCACTGGATGGTCTATCTGGCCGTCCTGCTCGGCTCCTTCGTGCTGATGGTGCCTGCCATCATCTATGGCGAAAAGAAGGGCCGACTGAAACCCGTTTTCGTGGCCGCGATCGGCCTGCTGCTGGTTTCGCTGCTGGGCCTGGCGTGGGGCATTGCCGCATTCTGGGCCATCGTCTGGTCGCTGTTCGCCTTTTTCGTCGCCTTCAACCTGCTCGAGGCCAGCCTGCCGTCGCTGATCTCCAAACTGGCGCCGGCCTCGGCCAAGGGAACCGCGATGGGCGTCTACAACACGGCGCAGGCGCTCGGGCTCTTCTTCGGGGGCGCGCTGGGCGGTTGGCTGGCCCAACATTACGGTTTTCAGGCAGTGTTCGTGTTCTGCGTCGGCCTGGTGTCGGTCTGGCTGCTGGCATCCCTGTCCATGGTCGCGCCGCCGGCAATCAAGACCCGCATGTTCCGGGTGGGCGTCATGGCGCCCGATCAGGCCGCCCTGCTGAAGGAGCGTCTGGCCGCCGTCGCGGGTGTGGTCGAGGTGGCGGTCCTGGCCGAGGAAGGCGTCGCCATGCTCAAGGTCAGCATTCAGGGCTGGGATGAGGTACAGGTGAGAAACCTGCTCGGGGCGGCCTGATAGAATCCGTGCGACAGACACATACGTTCAGGGGAAAACATGGCATCCGTCAATAAAGTGATTCTCGTCGGCAATCTGGGACGCGACCCGGAGATGCGTTATCTGCCGAGCGGCGAGGCCGTCGTCAACCTCAGCGTGGCGACCACCGACAAATTCAAGGACAAGAGCGGCGCCATGCAGGAAGCCACCGAATGGCACCGTGTCAGCTTCTTCGGGCGCACCGCCGAGGTGTGCGGGCAGTACCTCAAGAAAGGCAGCCAGGTCTACGTCGAAGGCAGCATCCGCACCCGCAAGTACACCGACAAGGACGGTGTCGAGAAATACGCCACCGAAATCCGCGGCGACCGCATGCAGATGCTGGGCGGCCGTGCCGGCGGCGGCATGGCCGACATGGACGACTACAACCAGGCGCCTCCGTCCCGAAGCCCGTCTTCCGCCCCGCGTGGTGGATCGGCGCCCAAACCGTCCGGCGGTTTCGACGACATGGACGACGACATCCCGTTCTGAGTGCAGTTCCGTTTCCTGCCCCCGTAATCCCGTGAGCCGGACCGTGCGTCGCACGCGCAGCCTTGGACTCAGGTGCCTGCTCCATATGGTGCTGGGTGGGCTGTGTGCCGGTGCGGCCAGTGCCGCCGTGACCGAAACCGACTTCCTCGACGAACTGCCGGTGGTGTTGTCGGCTTCGCGCCTTTCGCAACCTTCGAATGAAGCCCCCGCTGCCGTCACGATCATCGATCAGGACATGATCCGGGCGTCGGGCTTTCGGGACATACCGGATTTGTTGCGGCTGGTGCCCGGTTTCTCGATTGCGTACACCCGCGACAATACCTGGGCAGTGGGCTATCACGGCCTCGCCGATGCCTTTTCGCGACGTTTCCAGGTACTGGTGGACGGGCGGTCCATCTACAGCCCGGCATTCGGGGCCGTGCAATGGCAGGAGTTGCCGCTGTCCATCGACGATATCGAGCGCATCGAGGTGGTGCGCGGTCCGAACGCCGCGACCTTCGGCTCGAATGCCTTTCTTGCCGTCATCAATATCGTGACCAAGGAAGCCGTGCAGGTATCGGGCAGCTTTGCATCCCTGCAGTATGGCGAGCAGGGCATGGCCGGTTTGACGGCAAGATATGGCGGCCAGGCTGGCGATCTGAACTATCGCCTGACTTTCTCGGCGCAGGATCGGGACCGTTTCGAGACAGACGCCTTCTACAATGTTTCGATGGATCCGATCCGGCTCTTCGAGGAGACGCGGACATACATGCTGAACGGCAGGGCGGACTACCGGGTGTCCGCGAAAGACGAGCTTTCCGCACAGTTCGGCCTGACGGCTGGCGACTGGCAGGCAGGCCGCCTGGCAGACCCGCCCGATCCGGAGCATGAACTGGAACCCCGCCAGCAGGACGTGCGCAATGCCTATCTGCAGTTCCGGTTCAGGCGTGTGCACAATGTCGATAACGAGTGGTCCATGCAGTTCTATCACAGCAGGCACGATATCGACGCCCCCAGCCATCTGGATATCTTCGGGCTGACCGTTCTGGGCGACCAGGACACCCTTCAGACGCGCACCAGTCTTGAATTCCAGGCCAACACGCAGCTGAGCCCCACGCTGCGCATGGCCTGGGGTGCAGAAGTGCGGCACGAATCAGCGGAAAGCCCCCTGTATTTCGATACCTCGGCCAGCCAGGATGGCGTGCTCGGGCGAGTCAATGCCAACCTGGAGTGGAGAGCCCATCCGGACTGGCTGCTGCAGGGCGGGGCCATGCTTGAGCACCACTATTATTCCGGCTTCGATGTTTCGCCCCGCGTCGCGGTCAATTTCAGTCCAGTGCCCGACCACACCCTGCGCCTGAGCGTTTCGCAGGCTTATCGCACCCCCACCTTCTTCGAACAGGATGGCGCCTACGTATACCGCAGCACGGGCGGCCTGCCGGTGGACGTCATATTCGTGCCTTCAAGCCTGGATCCAGAACGCATGCGTTCGCACGAAATCGGTTACGTCGGACAGTACAGGCCCCTGAAGCTGCGCGTGGATGCCAAACTTTTTTATGACAGGGTGGATGACTACATTGGCAATACCGAGCTTGCGCTGCCGGTTGGCGCAGAACTCGTATCCGGCGGCGGACCGGGGGAGGCGCGCCACCACATCAACCGGGGCAGCGTGGATTTCCGGGGCGCCGAGCTGCAGCTGGAGTGGCGCCCCGCCCCGGCCATCCGCCTGCTTGCGCAGTATGCACATGTGGCTCTCGACTCGGGCGACGACATCCTGGACGAGGACGTGGAGGAGTCGGCGCCGAGGAACAGTTACAGCCTGCTGGCAAGCTACGGTCTCGGGCGCGGCTGGGCTGCCAGCGTGGGGATCTACCATTCGGACGCCATGATCTGGCTTGGTGACGGCGACACGACGCCGGCTTTCACCCGGATCGATGCCCGGCTGTCGAGGAACTGGACCTGGCGCGGTTACCGAATGGAGGCCGCGCTGGTGGGGCAGAACCTGGGCGAAGACTACGCCGAATTCCGCGACACCAACGTCTTCAGCCGTCGCGTATACGGCAGCCTGAGTTTCGCCTGGTAGAGCGCCCCTGCCGGTACTTGGGGACTTGTGCCCGCAGTGGGTATAATTGCGCAACTTCTTGATTGTCGGAGAATTTTCATGCCAATCTATGCCTACAAATGTGCGGCGTGCGGCCACGCCGCCGACGAAATGCAGAAAGTGTCCGATGCGCCGCTGACGGTGTGCCCGTCGTGCGGCAAGGCCGAGTACGCCAAGCAACTGACCGCGGCGGGATTTGCCCTCAAGGGCACCGGCTGGTACGCCACCGATTTCAAGGGCGGCAGCAAGCCGGCCGAGAAGCCGGATGCCCCTTCGCCTGCCTGCGGTACGGGTGCATGTCCCGCGTGTAATTAACAGGATCCAGCCGCGACGGGAAGCGGGCGGTGCAAGCCGTCCGCTTCTTTGTTTGTGAATCGCATGAAACGCTATTTCGTCACCGGCCTCCTGATCTGGGTGCCTCTGGGCATCACGCTCTGGGTGCTCGATCTGCTCATCGGCACGCTCGACCAGAGCCTCACCCTGCTGCCGGTCGAGTGGCAGCCCGAGGCCTGGATGGGGGTGCGCATTCCCGGGCTGGGCGTGATCCTGACGGCGCTGGTGATCCTGCTCACCGGCGTGCTGGCCGCCAATTTCTTCGGGCAGAAGCTGATCGATGCGATCGAGGCCTTCCTCGAACGCATTCCGGTGGTGAAGTCGATCTACGGCAGCGTGAAGCAGGTGTCGGACAGCCTGCTCTCGGGCAGCGGACAGGCATTCAGGAAGGTGCTGCTGGTGCGCTATCCGCATCCACAGGCCTGGTCGCTCGCCTTCCAGACCAACGTGCCGGCCGAGATCATGGCGAAGCTGCCCGACGAACACGTGGCGGTGTTCATCCCAACCACACCGAGCCCGGTCAACGGATTTTATTTTTTCGTGAAGAAAAGCGAGACGATCGAACTCGACATGTCGGTCGATCGTGCGCTCAAAACCATCGTCTCGATGGGCGTCGTCGGCGGCGATGTCCCCAGGGGCGTTCAATAGGAAACCTGAGCATGCGTACGCATTACTGCGGCGGCGTCACCGTCGCCGACATCGGCAACACCGTCCAACTCTGCGGCTGGACCCACCGGCGGCGTGACCACGGCGGCGTCATCTTCATCGACCTCCGCGACCGCGAGGGTACCGTCCAGGTGGTGATCGATCCCGACACGCCGGATGCGTTCAAGGCGGCCGAGGAGGTGCGCTCGGAATATGTCCTGCGCATCGTCGGCCGCGTGCGTGCGCGTCCAGCCGGCACCGAAAACCCGAACCAGCCGACCGGCATGGTCGAGGTGCTCGCACAGGAACTGGAGATCCTCAACGCGGCGCTTACGCCGCCGTTCCAGATCGACGACGAGACCATCAACGAGAATATCCGCCTGCAGTACCGCTACCTCGACCTGCGTCGCGAGCCGATGCAGAAGAACCTGAAACTGCGCTATCGCGTGTCCAAGCTGATGCGCGACTACCTCGACAGCCACGGCTTCATGGAAGTCGAGACGCCCATGCTCACGCGTTCCACGCCCGAGGGCGCGCGCGACTACCTGGTGCCCAGCCGCGTGCACGACGGTATGTTCTACGCCCTGCCGCAGTCGCCCCAGCTCTTCAAGCAGCTGCTCATGGTCGCCGGCTACGACCGTTACTTCCAGATCACCAAGTGCTTCCGCGACGAGGACCTGCGCGCCGACCGCCAGCCCGAGTTCACCCAGGTCGACCTGGAAACCTCCTTCCTTGGCGAGGACGAGATCATGGGCATCGTCGAGGGCATGATCCGCGACATGATGCAGAAGGCACAGGGCATCGAGCTGCCCGATCCCTTCCCGCGCATGCCCTACGGCGAGGCGATGGCGAGGTATGGCTCGGACAAGCCCGACCTGCGCGTGATGCTGGAACTGGTGGACGTGGCCGACTGCATGCGCGAAGTGGCGTTCAAGGTTTTCTCCGGCCCGGCCAACGATCCCAAGTGCCGCGTCACTGCCATGCGCATTCCCGGCGGCGCGTCGCTGTCGCGCGGAGAGATCGACGGCTATACCGAATTCGTCAAGATCTACGGCGCCAAGGGCCTGGCCTACATCAAGGTCAACGACGTGACGCAGTTGAACGAAGCGGGCCTGCAGTCGCCCATCGTCAAGAACCTCTCCGAGGCTTCGCTCAAGGCCGTGATCGAGCGTACCGGCGCGCAGAACGGCGACTTGATCTTCTTCGGCGCGGACAAGGCCAAAATCGTCACCGACGCGCTGGGTGCGTTGCGCTTGAAGATTGGCCATGAAAAGGGCTACGTCGACGGGCGTGCCTGGGCGCCGCTGTGGGTGGTCGACTTCCCCATGTTCGAATACAACGAGGACGAGAAGCGCTGGGACGCGCTGCACCATCCCTTCACCGCGCCCAAGGAGGGGCACGAGGACTTTCTCGCGACCGATCCCGGCAAGTGTCTCTCCAAGGCCTACGACATGGTGCTGAACGGCTGGGAAGTCGGCGGCGGCTCGGTGCGTATCCACAAGCAGGCCGTTCAGGACAAGGTCTTTGCCGCGCTCAACATCGGCGAGGCCGAGCGTCAGGAAAAATTCGGCTTTCTGCTCGAAGCCCTGCAATACGGCGCGCCGCCGCACGGCGGCCTGGCCTTCGGCCTGGATCGCCTGGTTACGCTGATGGCCGGCGCCGAGTCGATCCGCGACGTCATCGCCTTCCCCAAGACCCAGCGCGCCTCCTGCCTGATGACCAACGCCCCCAACGTGGTGGACGAGAAGCAATTGCGCGAACTGCACATCCGTCTGCGTAATCCAGGCGCTGCGGACAAGGTGGCTTGAGTGTGTTCCTGAACAAGGAGGACATGAGGACAGGAGACATTTTTATTTACAGGACGGCAGGAGAGGCAAGGGAGTAAACCGGCTTTCTACCGTGCAGCCCCCTTCGAATGCTGTTTCTCCTGTCCACCTTGTGAGTATTCTCGTCATGACCTTCGCCGATATCCTTAAAACCCTGCCTGAGTTCACGGGAGAGACACTGGCACTCACCGACGCAACCGGCGCCGAAGTAGCCGTCATCGCCAACGCGCCCGGCACGGCAGGCTCCTTTCGCGTCTACGCCTATCTTGCCGACAAGTACGGCGCGATCAACGCCGAGGCCGCGGCCGAAGGGCTCGCCCTCTACGCCGAGCACACCGAGGACGCCAGCCGCAATCCGGGCAGACATCCCAACATCGACCGCCTGATCGGGCTCATGCTCTCCGGCGAGACGCTCCACGCCCGCATCGCGTGACTGCCTACAAGATTCCCGTTTCCGTCCTCGTCGTTATCCACACGGCGGACGGCCGGGCACTGTTGCTGGAACGTGCCGATGCACCGGGATTCTGGCAGTCGGTGACCGGCTCGCAGGACGCCGGTGAAACGCCGGAACAGACCGCGATCCGCGAGGTCGCCGAGGAAACCGGCTTCGATGCGAGGCAATTCCGGCTCGCGCCCTGGGACATCGAGAATCGCTACGAGATATACCCGCGCTGGCGTCACCGCTACGCGCCGGGCATCACGCACAACACCGAGCATGTCTTCGGGCTGTGCCTTCCCGAGCCGCTGTCGCCCGTGCTCGCCCCGCGCGAACACACAGCGTTTCGCTGGCTGCCCTGGGGCGAGGCCGCCGCAGCCTGCTTCTCGCCGTCCAACGCGGCGGCCATCCGCTTGCTGCCGACGCGCCTATAATTTCGCTGCCATGAGTGTGCTCTCCATCGCCAGCTACAACATCCACAAGGGCCTGTCGCAGTTCAACCGGCGGCTGACCGTGCACGAGCTGCGCGACCGCCTGGGGCTGCTTGGTTCGGACATCGTCTTCCTGCAGGAGGTGCAGGGCAGCCACGGCCAGCGCGCCAGCCGCTTCCAGCACTGGCCGGGCAAGCCGCAGCACGAGTTCCTGGCCGGCCACGTCTATACCGATTTCGCCTACGGCAAGAACTGCGTCTACGACACCGGCCATCATGGCAACGCCATCCTGTCGCGCTACAGGATCCTCAACTGGGAAAACGAGGACATCTCCGCGCACGCATTCGAAAGCCGCGGCATGCTGCACTGCGAGGTCGAGGTGCCGGGCGTGGACGGGCCGGTGCACTGCATCAACGTCCACCTGGGGCTGACCGAACGCGGGCGCAAGCGCCAGCTGGAAATGATCGCCGCGCGCGTGCGCGCCATGGTGCCTGACGACGCACCGCTCATCCTGGCGGGTGACTTCAACGACTGGCTGGTGCGCGCCGGGCGTTTCTTCGAGGATGAGCTGGGGCTGGCCGAAGTGTTCGAGTCCCACCACGGCCAGCCGGCGCGCAGCTACCCGTCCATCCTCCCCATGTTCCAGCTCGACCGCATCTACGTGCGCCGCTTCCAGATCCAGGCTGCGCGCGTGCATACCGGCAACGCCTGGCATCGCATTTCCGACCACGCCGCGCTGACCGCCAAGCTCAAGCTCGCCGGATGACCCGCCGCAACGCCTGGCGGCGGGTGTTCCGCGGCGTCGAGCCCACGCCCGGCAACCAGGTGCGGCTGCTGCAGGGTGCGACCGAATTCTTCCCCGTGCTGATCGCGGCGTGCGACGCGGCGCGCTTTGAAATCCATCTCGAAACCTACATCTTCAATGCCGACGCCAGCACCCTGGCGGTGCGCGATGCGCTCATCCGCGCGGCCCGGCGCGGCGTGCAGGTCAAGCTTCTCATCGACGGCATCGGCTCGCGCGACCTGCCGCCGGACTGGCGCGCGGCCCTGGCCGAAGCCGGCGCCGTCGTGCTGGTGTACCGGCCGCTGGTCACCGGCTGGCGCGCCAACCCGCGCAGCCTGCGCCGGCTGCACCGCAAGGTCGCGGTCGTGGACGGCGCCGTGGCCTTCGTCGGCGGCATCAATCTGATCGACGATTACGAACCCGTGCGCCTGCCCGAGCCGAGGCTGGATTTCAGCGTCGAGGTGCGCGGCCCGCTGCTGGCCGACATTCATGCCAACGTGCGCCGCCTGTGGCGGCTGGTGGCCCTGACGCAACTGAAATCGGCACGTCGCGAAGCCACGGTCGAACCGGCCTGGCCCACCAGCGGCCGCGTGCGTGCCGCCTTCGTTGTGCGCGACAATTTCGCCCACCGCCGCGACATCGAGCGTGGCTACCTTGCAGCGCTCGCGCTCGCGCGCGAGGAAATATGCATCGCCAACGCCTATTTCCTGCCCGGCCGGCGTTTCCGCAAACTGCTCAGGCATGCCGCGGCGCGTGGCGTACGCGTGCTTCTGCTGGTGCAGGGGCATACCGATCATCCCTTCTTCCAGGCCGCCGCGCGGGCCCTCTACCGCGATTTGCTGGCTGCCGGCGTGCGCATCCACGAGCACCACGCGAGCGAATTGCACGCCAAGGTCGCCGTCGTCGATGGCCGCTGGGCCACCGTCGGCTCCAGCAACATCGATCCCTTCAGCCTGTTGCTGGCGCGCGAAGCCAACGTGGTGATGGACGACCGGGCGTTCGCGCAGGGCCTGCGGCAGCGCCTGGCGCAGGCTTTCGACGCAGCGCCGGCGCTCGACCCCGCCGACTGGCGCCGCCGCCCCTGGCCGCGCCGCATGCTGTCGTGGCTGGCCTACGGTGCCGTGCGGGCAATGGTTGGTCTGGCGGGTGGGGGACGTTGGGTGTGACGCATAGGCGAAAAATCGGCCTGCCGCGTCGGCAAGGTATCTCCGGCCTGCTCCTGGCCACCCGTAGGTCGGCAATACCTTGCCGACGCGCCCGGCTGCCCGGATCCGCCCCGTGCGGCGGGAAAGTATTCCCGCCCTACGTCCCTAGCCGAAGCGCGGATGACGAAACCCTCGTCCTTGGTCACGACCTGCTCCTGGCCACCCGTAGGTCGGCAATACCTTGCCGACGCGCCCGGCTGCCCCGGACCCGCCCCGTGCGGCGGGAAAGTATTCCCGCTCTGCGTCCTTGCATGAATTGCATCGCAGATGTGGGCTATAGCCGCGCCGACTTGAACGTATCGCACTGCCCCGGATCGCCTGTTTCCATGCCGCGCCGGAACCAGCGCATGCGCTGTTCCGACGAGCCGTGGGTGAAGGATTCCGGCACGACATAGCCGCGCGCCTGCTGCTGCAGGCGGTCGTCGCCCACACCCGCTGCGGCGGCGAGCGCCTCCTCGGTGTCGCCCGGCTCCAGCACCTGCCGCTGCTGGTTGGCGTGGTGCGCCCACACCCCGGCGAAGCAGTCCGCCTGCAGTTCCATGCGCACCTGCAGCGCATTGCCCTCGGCTTCGCCCGCGCGGCTCCGCGCCGCATGCACCTTCTCCGATATGCCCAGCAGCGTCTGTACATGGTGGCCCACCTCGTGCGCGACCACATAGGCCTGCGCGAAATCTCCCGGCGCGTCGTGGCGGCGGGCCAGGTCGTCGAAGAACGACATGTCCAGGTACAGCTTCTGGTCGCCGGGGCAATAAAAGGGTCCCATCGCCGCGCTGGCGTGGCCGCAGGCCGACTCCACCGCGCCGGAGAAGAGCACCAGTCTGGGCTCTACGTACTGTTTGCCCGAACGCCGGAACAGGCTGCCCCACACATCCTCCGTATCCGCCAGCACCACCGACATGAATGCCTTGAGCCGATCCTCGTTCGGGTCGGAGGGCGCCGGCTGCGCAGCCTCCTGCGGCGAACCGGCCAGCCCGCCCGCCTGGTTCAGCACCACTGCGGGGTCCACGCCGAAATAGAGCGCCACCAGCGCCAGCACGATGGCCCCGATGCCGCCGCCTGCCAGACTGCGGCCACCCACACGCATGCCGCGCCGGTCCTCGATGTTGTCGCTGCGTCGTCCGCGTTCCCAGCGCATGGCCCTCTCCTGTCGGCTATTCCTGCCTGGCATTCTAAGCTCCATGGCGCCCGGTGGCCCCCGATCGGCGAAGCACCGCAGGTCGGCAATACTTTGCCGACGTGACCGCCACGCCACGAGCCATTGCAGTGGGCAAGCATTCCCGCTCTGCGGCTGTTGTATCAACGGTCGATGGGTCGGCACAGTATTGCCGACCTGGGGTTGCGGGTCGGCCGCTAGTATCCGGAGGCCCAAAACCGGATGAGTCGATCGGTTTTGATGGTGGCCTGTTGCTGCCGTGCAACAAAACAACACTTTTGCAGGGGTGTGGCAAAAAAAGCAACGTTTTCCTTTGCCGGAGACCAGCGGGCCCGGATAATCGGCCCTGTCCATCAATACACATTCGTGTAGGACAGCTCTGCAGAGCTCCAAACCAACAAGGTTTACTTTTTTACTTTCTTAGGAGAAAGCAATGAAAAAATCCCTGATCGCTCTGGCTGTGGCCGGCACCTTCGCCGCTCCCGCCTTTGCTGCCACCAGCAACGTTGACGTCTACGGCGTGCTGAACCTGTCCGTCAGCAGCATCGACTCCGATGTGTCCGGTGAAGACCGCAGCACCAGCGTGTCCTCCAACGCCAGCCGTTTCGGCGTCAAGGGTTCGGAAGACCTGGGCGGCGGCATGAAGGCCCTGTGGCAGATCGAAACCACCGTCAACGGTGAAGAAGGCGGCGGCTTCGGCAGCGGCCGCAACACCTTCGTCGGTCTGGGCGGCGGTTTCGGTACCGTTCTGATCGGCAAGCACGACACCCCCTTCAAGCTTCTGCACCGCAAGGTCGACAACTTCGGCGACACCCTGGCTGACTCCCGCAACCTGCTGGGTACCAGCGCTATCGCTGCCACCTCGATGTTCGATCTGCGCACCGACAACACCATCGCCTACATCTCGCCCAACCTGAGCGGCGTGACCGTGACCGCTGCTTACGTGGCTGACCACAACCAGACTGGTGATGCCGCCGAATGCGCCTCCGGCCTTGACTGTAACGAAACCGATGGCTGGAGCGTGACCGCCGACTACGCCAATGGCCCGCTGATGCTGGGTCTGGGTTACGAGCTTCACAATGTGGATAACGGTGCGAACGATATCGATCGCAGCATGTGGCGTCTGGTTGCCGGCTACAAAATCGGCGATCTGAAGCTGGGTGCTCTGTACGAAGACGGTTCGGCCGACGCTGCGCTCGCGGTTGCCGAGCGTGACGGCTGGGGCCTGTTCGCCAATTACACCATGGGCAACATCGTGCTCAAGGCGAACTACCTGTCCGTGGACGACTACGAAGGCGTGAACGACAGCGGCGCCAAGCAGTACACCATCGGTGCCGACTACAATCTGTCCAAGCGCACCACCGTCTACGGCTTCTATGCCAAGATCAAGAACGACAGCAATGCTCAGTTCGATCTCGGCCGTGCCCAGGGTGTGAGCGACTCGACCAACACTAGTGGTGGTGATGATCCCTCGACCTTCACGCTTGGCGTCAAGCACGTCTTCTAATTCACGCCGGGGCAACCCGGTCTGAAGCATGAAGCTGAAACGGGCTCCTTCGGGAGCCCGTTTTTTTTGTGCATGGATTCAGGCTGTGGGCACAGGATAGCCAGCGATGTCCATGGCCGGGGCGAGCAGAGGGAAGACGGGAGCAAGCTCGGCTCGGTAGCGTAGCCAGCGTCCCGATGCGCGTGTGTGGATTGGTTCGACGACCTGATGATAGCTGGGGGTGTTGATGTGGCCACGCGTGCGGGCGTGCTCGGTGTGACAGCGGGTGCCGTCGTGCCAGGGCAGGCTCAGGAAGTCGAGCAGGGCGGCGATTTCGTCGTCGCGCTGGCGCACGAGATTCTCATAGCGCACCGTCCAGTAACACGGCTGCAGTTCGTCCCTGAATTTCGCCCACAAGTGCATGGCCAGCGCATACAGCCGTGCGCTGTCGTGCAGGCTGTGGAAATTCGCCATGGCGGGATTGAGATCGAACAGGTGCATCTGGCAGCTCACCATGATGTCGCAGGGGTGGCGCAGGGCCAGGATGAAGCGGGCAGCCGGGAAAATCTGCAGGATGCGGTGGATGCGGGTGAGGTTGAGGGGGTACTTGTCCAACCACATTTTCCCGGGTTGGTGGATCAGGTGCTGTGCAGCGAGATCGAAATACAGGGACTGCAAGGTTTGCCGCGTCTGGGCAGGGAGTGGCAGGGCCGCCCCGGTTTGATTGAAATGTTCCGGATGCGCGGCGATGAGGGCTTCAATGAGCGGCTTTTCCTCCAGTGCCTGAATATCCGGGTGGCTGTCCAGGATTTGCTCGAGCAGCGTGGTGCCGGAACGAGGGAAACCTACCAGAAATACGGGCGTGGGTTCCATATTTCCGACTGACTGCTCATGCAACGCGCGGCAGTCGAGACGCAGTGTCGTCTCCAGTTGTGCGCGATACTCTGCGGCGTGCCGGGGCAGGTCGGGATAGAGCCTGGCCTGTCTGGACTTCGCCGCAGCGAATTTTTCCATGGCTTCGCCCGGCCGATGGAGGGCGTCGAGGTCGAGTCCCCATTCGTTGAGTGCACCGGCAGCCAGCCGGTCGTCCAAGCGGTCGTAAGGCATGTTGGACAGGCGGTTCGCCGCTTCTTCGAATTCTTTGCGGCGTCGCATCAAGCGGGCCTGGATGACACGCAGGAATGCATGACCGGAATCGATGGCCAACCCCTGGTCCACCCGCCGCTGGGCAGCGTCGATGTCATTGAGCGTTTCGTGCAGGTTGGCCAGTTCGGCGATCACGTCGATCTGGTTTCCATCCACCGCAAGGGCCTTGTGGTAGTGAAAGATGGCCTCTGCCGGGTGGTTGAGTCGGAGGTGGAGTCTGGCAAGCAGGGCCTGAGTGTCGGCATCCTCGCAGGAGGCGAATTGCCCCAGCAAGGCCAGCGCCTCGCTGGGGCGATCCGCTCTGAACCACTGGTAGGCGAGGTTGTAGCCTGCAGGCAGGAAATCAGGTTGCAGGGCCAGTGCCTGGCGGTAGCTGGCCTCTGCAGCTTCGACACGCCCGACTGCCAACTGCGCGTTACCAAGATTGGAATGATATTTTGCCACTCCTCCCTCCAGCTCAATTGCCTGCTGGAAACGGACGATGGCCTGAAGGGGGCGCTTTTCAATATTGTCGAGTACCCCGAGGAAATGATGCGTTTCCGCTTCCAGGGGTGAGTCTGCCAACAAAATACCGGCAAGCTGCCGGGCCTCGGCCAGATTGCCTTGCCGGGCGAGCTCAATGGCCTCTGTGAGCGTGGTAGCCATGTGGCAGCAGGGCTGTCAGTCCTCCACGACTTCGAAATCGTGCGTGATCTCGGCCGTTTTCCCCAGCATGATCGAGGCCGAGCAGTATTTTTCGGCGGAGAGCTTCACCGCCTGCTCGACCCGCTTGGGATCGAGCGCCTTGCCGGTGACGGTGAAGTGGACGTGGATGCTCGTGAATACCTTGGGGTCGCTGTCGGCGCGGCTGGCTTCGAGGTCGGCAACGCAGTCGGTGACCTGCTGGCGGCCCTTGCGCAGGATGTGGACGACATCGTAGGCCGAACAGCCGCCGAGACCGAGCAGGAGCATTTCCATGGGGCGCACGCCGAGGTTCCTGCCGCCGCCGTCGGGCGGACCGTCCATGACGACGGTATGGCCGGATTCGCTCTGGCCGGCGAAACTGACGCCTTCGATGAGTTTGACGCGGGCTTTCATGGCTTATCGTTCCTGGTTGAAATGCGATCGGAGTTTGTACCACAGGATGCCCAGCCATTCGTGCAGGGCGAAGGTGCTGTCGCGCAGGCCGGCCGGCGTGGGCAGGATGCCGAACACGGAATCGAGCTCGGTGCGGGAAAACTGGATGCCGGCGGGCAGCACGTCCAGACCCTGCGCCTCGAACAGCGGCGCGGCGCGGCGCAGATGCCAGGCATGGGTGACGAGCGCGATCCGGCGTATGCCGTCTTGCCTGAGCAGCGCCGCGGAATGACGTGCGTTGTCCCAGGTGGTCAACGCATCCGCTTCGACCCAGCGGGCCCGGATGCCGTAGTCGCTGTGCAGGATGCGCCGCATGATTTCGCCTTCGGCGAGGCTGCCGCCCCCCGGCATGCCGCCGGTGACGAGCACGGGCAGGCCGCTGACGCGGTGCAGGTGGGCGGCGTAGCGCAGGCGTTCGAGGCTGATGCCGTTGAGGGTGTCGCTGCCGTATTCGGCGGCCCCGATCCGGCGGCCGCCCCCCAGTACGACGATGGCGTCTGCGGTTTCGAGGTCTTGGTGGGATAGCGGCGTCGAGATTTCGAGGGTTTTGAGCAGGAGGCCGCCGGCCCAGGGGGTGGACAGGGCGTACAGTGCAGCGGCGGACAGCAGGACGAGTGACATGGCCAGGCGGGGACGATGGCGGTGAAGAATCAGCCCGGCGATCAGCAGCAGGACCAGCGACAGCGGAGGCAGCAGGGCAGCGGCGATCAGGTTGGTGACAAGCCAGGCGGTCATGGGACGATTGTATGCCAGCCGGCAAGACAGGCCTACGCGATGTTTGACTTTGCCTTGCGGGGGCGGTTAAAATGCCCGGCTTTCCGAGATTGTCCTCTTTTTCATAGAGGTAGGGTCATGAAAACCTTTTCCGCCAAACCCGCTGAAGTCAAACGCGACTGGTTCGTGGTTGACGCCGACAACAAAGTGCTGGGCCGCCTGGCTTCCGAGATCGCGCGCCGTCTGCGCGGCAAGCACAAGCCCGAATACACGCCCCACGTCGATACCGGCGACTACATCGTCGTCGTGAATGCCGGCAAGATGGTTGTGACCGGCAACAAGGGCCTCGACAAGAAATACTATCGGCACTCCGGTTTCCCCGGCGGCATCTACGAAACGAACTTCGACAAGATGCAGGCACGCTTTCCCGGCCGCGCGCTGGAAAAGGCGGTCAAGGGCATGCTGCCCAAGGGCCCCCTCGGCTACGCGATGATCAAGAAAATGAAAATCTACGCGGGCGCGGACCATCCGCACGAGGCGCAGCAGCCCAAGCCCCTGGAACTCAACGCTCAATAAGGTCACACCATGATCGGCAATTACAACTACGGTACGGGTCGTCGCAAGGAGTCGGTTGCGCGCGTGTTCATCAAGGCCGGCAGCGGCAAGATCGTCGTCAACGACAAGCCCGTGGACGAGTACTTTTCGCGCGAAACCGGTCGCATGGTCGTGCGCCAGCCGCTGGTGCTGACCGACAGCCTGAACAAGTTCGACATCATGGTGAACGTGTCCGGGGGCGGTGAATCGGGCCAGGCCGGTGCGGTGCGCCACGGCATCACCCGTGCGCTGATTGATTTTTCGGCGGAGATGAAGCCCGTGCTCAAGGCGGCGGGTTTGGTGACCCGCGATGCCCGCGAGGTTGAACGTAAAAAGGTCGGCTTCCACAAGGCGCGCCGCCGCAAGCAGTTCTCCAAGCGCTAAGCGCGCCGGGTGCAAAAAAGCCGTCCGTCTGGGCGGCTTTTTTTATGGCGGTCATCTGCACTGGCATAAAATAGCCAAACTTCTCAGCAAGGAATTTTCGCATGATCAAAGTCGGTATCGTAGGCGGCACGGGCTATACCGGGGTCGAGTTGCTGCGCCTGCTGGCGCGCCATCCAGAGGTGGAACTGAAGGCAATCACCTCGCGCAAGGAAGCCGGCATGCCGGTCGCCGAGATGTTTCCGAACCTGCGCGGGCGTGTGAAGCTGGCATTCTCGACGCCGGAGGAAGCCGGCCTGGAAAACTGCGATGTGGTGTTCTTCGCCACCCCGAATGGCGTGGCGATGCAGCAGACGCGCGCGCTGCTCGATGCTGGCGTCAAGGTGATCGACCTGGCGGCGGATTTCCGCATCAGGGATATCTCGGTGTGGGAGCAATGGTACAAGATGGAACACGCCTGCCCCGACCTGGTGGCCGAGGCGGTGTACGGCCTGCCCGAGATCAACCGCGACAGGATCAGGGGCGCACGCCTGATCGCCAATCCGGGGTGCTACCCGACGGCGGTGCAACTGGGCTTTCTGCCGCTGCTGGAATCCGGGGCGGTCGATGCCGGGTTTCTGGTGGCCGATGCCAAGTCGGGCGTATCGGGCGCAGGCCGCAAGCCGGAGACGCACATCCTGTTCGCCGAGGCGGCCGACAATTTCAAGGCGTATGCCGTCGGCGGCCACCGCCACTGGCCGGAGATCAAGCAGGGGCTGGAAAGCTTCGCCGGCAAGCCGGTGGGGTTTACCTTCGTGCCGCATCTCACTCCCCTGATTCGAGGCATCCACGCCACGCTGTACGCCAAAGTCAGCAAGGACGTCGATTTGCAGACGCTGTTCGAACAACGTTACGCGGGCGAGGCTTTTGTGGACGTGCTCCCGGCCGGGGCGCATCCGGAGACGCGTTCGGTGCGCGGCGCGAATGTCTGTCGCATTGCTGTGCATCGTCCACAGGGCGGCGACACGGTCGTGGTATTGTCGGTGATCGACAATCTGGTCAAGGGTGCGGCAGGCCAGGCGGTACAGAACATGAACATCCTGTTCGGACTGGCGGAAGACACCGCGCTGGCCGATATCGGCATGTTGCCGTGAAGCCGGAACTCCGCTTCCGCACTGGGGTCTTTGCTTGACGCCAGAGAGGTGAAGCGGATAATCACCTCACACTTTTTTAGGAGCACGCCATGAACGCAGCCACCGAAATGGAATCGCCGCTGATCTTTACCGACAGTGCCGCCGCCAAAGTCAAAAGCCTGATCGATGAAGAGGGCAATCCCGATCTGAAACTGCGTGTTTTTGTTTCAGGCGGGGGATGCTCGGGCTTCCAGTACGGTTTCACCTTTGATGAATCGCAGAACGAAGACGACACCGTGATGGAGAAGAACGGCGTGACCCTTCTGGTCGATTCGATGAGCTTCCAGTATCTGGTGGGTGCGGAGATCGATTACAGCGAAGGTCTGGAAGGCGCGCAGTTCGTGATCAAGAATCCGAATGCCACCACGACCTGTGGTTGCGGCTCGTCTTTCTCGGCCTGATCGCCCTCACGACAGCCCAAACAAAAAAGCGGCTTCGGCCGCTTTTTTGTTTGCAGGGGAAGCGGTCAGGCCTGGTGGACGGCACCCAGTATCCGTGGCCCGTGTGCACCGGTTACCGAGGGCAGGTTGCCGGGCTTGCGTTGCATGGTCTGGTGTGCCAGCCAGGCGAAGGCCAAGGCTTCCATCCAGTCCGGGTCGATGTCGAGCAGCGCGGTAGTTTCAACGGTAATGCCGGGTAGAAGGGCGCGTATCCTGTTCATGAGCGCAGTGTTATGTGCGCCGCCGCCGCAGACATACAGTTCCTGTGCGCGCGTGCATTCCCGCAGCACGGATTCCGCGAGGCTGCGCGCGGTGAACTCAAGCAGGGTTGCCTGAACATCGGCAGGCTCGGGCCGGACGGGCAACGCGCCAAGAACATCATCCAGCCAGGCGGAATGGAACTGTTCACGTCCGGCGCTCTTGGGCGGTGGGGCGGCGAGATAGGGATGCGCCTGCAATTGATGCAGCAAGTCCTGCGAGACCCTGCCGCTGGCAGCCCATTCCCCGTCCCGGTCGAAACCGGTATTGCGGTGTCGCTGAATCCAGGCATCCATCAGCATGTTGCCAGGGCCGGTGTCCCAGCCGCGTACCTCGTCGTGGATGGGTAGATCCGTAATGTTGGCAATGCCGCCAATGTTGGCGATCACGCGATGCCGTGCGGGGGTGCGCAAGACCATGGCATGAAAGGCCGGAACCAGCGGTGCACCCTGGCCCCCCGCAGCGATGTCACGGCTGCGGAAATCGGCTACGACGGTGATGCCGGTGAGTTCGGCCAGTAGTGCGGCATTCCCGATCTGGAGCGTGTAGCCGCTATTTGGCCGATGGCGCACGGTTTGGCCATGGCAGCCGATGGCCCGGATGGAGCCGGGGGCATGTGCCGGGATGAGCGCTTCGACAGCGTGTGCATAGAGATGCGCAAGTTCGTTCGCCACACATGCCGACAGATGGATTTCGTCGTTTGATGGGGTATGGAGCGCGAGCAGGCGCGCACGCAGCGCTTCGTCGTAGGGCAAGTAGTGTGTCTTGAGAAGCCGGGGGCGGATCCTGCCAGGAGAAAATTCGGCAAGGACTGCGTCTACTCCGTCCAGGCTGGTGCCGGACATGAGGCCGACATAGAGTTCGGCCTCATGTACTGTATCGCCGCTCAATCGAGCGCGGCGAGATTGGTGCCCCGGAGCAGGTCGAGTTTCTCGCTCCAGCTGGCGGTTTGCTGCAGGAAGCGGGTACGCTGAGCAGCAGCGAGGGGCGGCGAGCCGGGCAGTTTGATGGTCATGGGGTTGTGCGGCTTGCCTGCGATGCGTACTTCATAGTGCAGATGCGGACCGGTCGAAGCGCCTGTCGAGCCGACATAGGCGATGACCTGCCCCTGGTTGACTGTGCGCCCCCGCTTGATTCCGCTTGCGAAAGCGCTGAGATGGGCGTAGTAAGTCTCGTAGCCGTTGGGGTGGCGCAGGATGACCAGATTGCCATACCCGCCTTTTCGTCCCGCAAAAGCGACGACTGCGTCGCCTGTGGCCTTGACGCGTGTGCCGGTCGGCGCGCCGAAATCCACTCCGGTATGTGCACGGTGAAAACCGTAGACGGGATGCTTGCGCGAGTTGCTGAAACTCGAAGTGACCCGGGAGAACTCCAGCGGCGAGCGCAGGAAGCCTTTTTTCAGGGATTCGCCTTCTGGTGTGTAATAGGCTTCGGTACCGAAGGGATCGCGGAAGAGAACAGCCCGGTAGGGCTTGCCGGCGTTGACGAATTCCGCGGCGAGCAATTTGCCTGCGGCAACCGGTTCGCCGTTGCGGTAGTTGACCGTGTAGATCACCGAGAACGTGTCGCCGCGCCGCAGGTCCTCGCGGAAGTCGAGACTGGTCGAGAAGGTTTCCGCCATCTGGTCGGCGATCCTGTCGGGTATGCCGGCACTGTCGGTTGCGCCGTAGAGCGACGAAATGATGCGCCCAGAGCGCATGACAACGCGGGTTTCCAGCAATTCATCCTGTTCTTCGGCCACGAACCCGTCGCCAACCCGGCGGACCAGCAGGGCAGGTGCGTTGACGCGTTCGAACGCGATGCTCTGCAGGCTGCCATCCGAAGCGGTTGTTGCCTGTATGCGCTTGCCGGCCCGGATGCCGGAAGCCAACTGGCGAACGGCATCAGTGGCCAGCAGCCGCTGGATGTCAAGATCGTCAATTTTCAGGCGGGAAAGGGCGCTCGATAGTGTGTCGCCGGACTGGACAATGCTATCCCGCAGGAATGTACCGGTATTGCCGGCAGAGGCCAGTGTGGGCAACGCCAGTGCCTCGGTGAGGGTTTCCGGCGTGATATCGAGGGTGTTGGTGTCGGGCGAGAGGCCGAAGGCGGCAACCACGCCAAACAGGGGAAGGCTGGAGATTGCAACCAGCGTCCGGAGACTGAAACGGCGTTCCGCTCCGGTCAGGCGATCGGTTAAGATTCTCAGTTTGGTAAGCGGCATGGACCGTTTCCCTTCCGTAATCGAGCCTGGAGTCTAACACACATCGCCTCCGGGGCCATTCTTCAATCCAAACAGCATGTTGCAGCGTGCCGGGCCAACCCCGTTTCAGTATATCGGCTGAAAACACCCAAACTTGATCCGTCAGGGAGGATTAAAGATGCAGGAGGTCTTGCAGGAAATCAAACGCGGTGCGGACGAGCTTCTGGTCGAAGCCGAATTGGTCGAAAAACTCAAAGCCAACCGCCCGCTGCGCATCAAGGCGGGATTCGATCCCACTGCCCCGGATCTACATCTGGGGCACACGGTGCTATTGAACAAGTTGCGGCAGTTTCAGCAACTTGGCCACCATGTTGTATTCCTGATTGGCGACTTTACGGGCATGATCGGCGATCCTACCGGAAAAAATGCGACGCGCCCCCCCCTGACCCGGGAGGCGGTGACCGAGAACGCCAAGACCTATCAGGAGCAGGTTTTCAAGATTCTCGACCCTGCCCGGACTGAAGTGCGTTTCAATTCCGAATGGATGGAGGGCTTGGGTTCGGTCGGCATGATTCGGCTGGCGGCTTCGCATACCGTTGCACGCATGCTGGAGCGGGACGACTTTCACAAGCGCTATGCCAGCCAGCAGCCGATCGCGATTCATGAATTCCTGTACCCGCTGATTCAGGGATATGACTCGGTGGCGTTGAAAGCGGATGTCGAGCTGGGAGGGACCGACCAGAAATTCAATCTGCTGATGGGACGTGAATTGCAGAAGCAGCACGGCCAGCCCGCGCAGTGCATTCTGACCATGCCCTTGCTGGAAGGGCTCGACGGCATCAACAAGATGTCCAAGTCGCTCGGCAACTACGTTGGCATCAATGAGTCGCCTCAGGAAATCTTTGGCAAGTTGATGTCGATTTCCGATGAACTGATGTGGCGGTACATCCAATTGCTGTCGTTCGAGTCCCTGCAGACCATAGAGGGCTGGAGGCGGCAAGTGGCGGAAGGCGCCAATCCTCGCAACATCAAGGTTGGGTTTGCGCAGGAAATCGTGGCGCGTTTCCATGGTGCCGCGGCTGCGCAGCAGGCGCTGGCTGACTTCGAGGCGCGTTTCCAGAAGGGAGCGCTGCCCGAGGACATGCCGGAAATCAGTCTGACCGGCAGCAACGGCGCGCTGCCCGTCCCGCAACTGCTCAAACTCGCGGGCCTCGTTGCAAGTACCTCGGACGCAATCCGCCAGATTGCGGGTGGAGGTGTCAAACTCGATGGCGAGCGCGTTGTGGACAAAGGGCTGAGTGTGCCTGTCGGGGCGACCGTCGTGGCCCAGGTGGGCAAGCGCAAATTCGCACGCGTCACAATTATTTAAAAATAATTCCGCGAAAGTGTTGACGGATTTTCTGGGCTCTGTAGAATGCGCACCTTCTCGAAACGCGGCGCGCCCGGCATAACGCCGAATGTGTTGCTAATCGATTGATCTTTAACAATTAACAGCCGATAGGTGTGGGTATTTTTGCGGTAGCTGTCCTGGTTTAGGCTGGGGTGGCAACTAGCATAGATGCTCACACTTGAATGAAGACCGTTTTAATAGATGGTTGAGTT